>JAZROD010000001.1:0-3255 GCA_045648505.1 Clostridia bacterium
TTAAAAACCTCCATGATATATTTTTAGTAATGCGGTCGCCAAACCATTTACTATTATATCATAGAGGTTTTTCTTATGCTAAAGCTTTTTTCTTCCCCCAGTAGAACTGGGGGTTTATTTCCACGCCTAAAGGCACCAATAAAAAAATGCTAACCCAAAAGGTTAGCATTTTTTGACTGACTTCAACTAGTTAATCAAACTGAATTCTGTTATGTCTTCATTCTTTCCTACTATTGATAAAATTTCTTCAAGGCTTTCATTTTTATACATATTAACGGTTATTTCCGCACTTATAAAACCATCTTCTTTTTTCTTGATTTTAATTCCATGAACATGCATATGATTAGCCTGAAGCTTTCCGCGTATGTATTCAATTACATCTGTATCATTTTTTGCAACAATTGAAATTACATTTTTAACCATCATTTCAGACACAGGTAAAAATCTGTGCAGGATAAACTGTGTAAGCACCATAAAAAATGTAGCTATAACGCCCACCTCATAAAGTCCCGCTCCTATTGCAAGACCAACACTGCTTGTTGTCCAGATTCCTGCAGCAGTCGTAAGCCCTTTAACTGAGCCTCCTCTTACGAATATAACACCTGCACCTAAAAAACCGACTCCGCTTACTACCTGTGCTGCAATTCTTGCGCCATCTGCACTCTTTATAGCGTTCACATCCGCAAAACCATATTTTGATACAATCATCGCAAGGCACGCGCCAAGTGATAAAATAATGTGAGTTCTTAACCCTGCTTCCTTTTGTCTTAAGCTTCTTTCGTAACCAATGCACGCACCACATATACAGGCTACAAACAGTCTTAAGCACATTCTCCAAAGCTCTATTGTCATAATATATCTCCCTCTCTTTTTGATTATATAACAATTATATTATAAAATTCTCTTTATTTTTCCAATATGTTTTTTCTGTAATTAAGTGGTGACATTGATGTTTCTCTTTTAAACACAATACTGAAGTAATTCTGATTGTTAAAACCCAGCTTGTCACTGATTTCTGTTACATTGTAGCCCTCTTCAAGCATTTCTATTGCTCTCGCGATTTTCAACTTAACAAAATACTTATGTATACTGAACACAGAATAGGCTGAATATACTTTCTTCAGGTTACTTGTACTCATACCGCAAAGGTCTGCAAGCTCATCAACAGTCAGATTATTCTCTACATTCTCTTTCATTGCATTGATTATCTTTTTATACATCATTGCACTTCTGGTTGTCACTTCTTTTGATTTCACATCGCTGTTTAACAATGACATAAGAAAAAGTTCGGTGTAATTTGCAGTTTCCTGAATAAGAACAGGGTCATTTTTTAGTCTGAAAAGATAATTATTTTTATTTTGTTCAGGCTTATTTTTTCTTAAAAAAGTGATAATCTGCTCTATTTTTTCCTGTGCATCTGCATTAAGAGAAAATACTGAATTTTCAAAGTATGATACACTGTCTCCATCAAGATAAAAACTCATAATCAGCAGTGATGCACTTGTGCCATTTACAGTTTTAAGCTTGTGAAACTCCATTGGCTTATGGAAAATCACTTCCCCTGTTTTTAATGTATGAACTCTGTCATCTGCAGTAACACTTATAATTCCGTCTATAACATAAACAAACTCCCAGAAGTTGTGATTTTCTCCTTTGAAATCAAAACCACCTCTGTAAGTTGCTTCAAATGCCGTGATAAAGCTTTTTATCTGAATTTTCTGTACAACTTCAACCTGTTCCCACTTCATATCATAACCTCTTTCTTATTTTATTTATTATACAAAAAAAAACACGAAATTGCAATAGGCACACAGTAATAAATGAATAATTTTATAATACCTGTCTACATCTCCCTCTTTAATACAACAGGCTATAATCATCCGCTCCTACAAAAATTCTCTGTTATAAAATGAAAAACCACCCGTCGGGTGGTTTTTCATTTTTTTTACATTATTAAAGAATTCTTCTTGCGCCTACATAAACTGATGAATAATAGGCTGCATCAAGACTTGTGATTACAACACCTGTTCTGCTATTTTCTGCATGGATAAACTGGTTATTACCAATATAAATACCAACATGGTTTATATATCCTCTGCCGAACATTACAAGGTCACCCGGCTGAAGCTGACTTTTGCTTACATAATAACCATTGCTGTACTGGCCTGCAGCTGTTCTGTTAAGATTGTATCCAAGCTGTCTGTAAACATAAGAAGTAAAGCCTGAACAATCGAAGCTGTATGGGCCTGAACCACCATAAACATAAGGCTTACCTAAATGTTTTTTTGCTTCTTCTAAAAGTTTATCTGCAATACTTAAACTTGCAACCTGTTCAAAAGTAATATATTCACCGTAAACATAACCTGTTGCTCCGTTATAAGCTATTGAAAACCATCCGTTTTCACTACCTGTAACATCAACACTCTGTCCGTATGTAACAGTACCGATTACTTTATAGTCAATACCTGCTCCGTCACGAACATTTACCACTGTTCCTTTAACAAAACCCTTCTGACCGCTTGGTGATTCTATTTTAATATAATCAGAAGAAATATATCCGATACTTCCGTCAGCAAGTTCTATTTTTGTCCAACCATTTGACTGCTCAACTGCTTTAACCTTTCCTCCGGCATAAGCAGTTGCAATTACCTGATGCTGTGTTCCTGCACCGGCTCTTACATTTACCGCATTTCCTGTAACATTTCCTACGCCAATATATTCAGCTGCTGTTGCAGTTATTGTTGAAACAGATAATACTGTTGTTACTACTAAGGTTGCTATTTTTCCAAATAAGTTCATAAATAACCCCTTTCTTATGTGGCTATTATATTACAAATTTAACATTTTGTCAACTTGTTTTGTAACATTTTTTTAACATTTAGAAATTTTAGTTGCAAATTCGCAACATTTTACAATATGTTTAATTTCTTTATTTTTGCGATTTTTTACATATTTTTATATATAATTATAAATATTGTAAAAAATTATTTTTGATTTTTGTTGTTGATTTTGTGAGTATTTATGAGATTTCACGAGCTTTTAAGAGATTGTATTTTTAAAACAATATTTTTACAAAAAACTTATTGACAAATTTTGTTTCTTATATTAAAATATCAAAGGTAATTAAAATAAATCTTTATAGGAGGTATTTGTTATGAAGACATATATGGCTAAAGCTTCTGACATTCAGAGAAAATGGTATATCATTGATGCTGAAGGTAAACCACTTGGTAGAGTTGCTGCTCAGGCTGCTGC
>JAZROD010000002.1:0-75332 GCA_045648505.1 Clostridia bacterium
CTTGATGACTTTATCAAGGAAGTATTTAAGATTGTTCCATAAATCTTCTTCTGTGATTTTGCTGTATGCTTCAAGAAGTGCTTTAAGACCGTCTTTTGTATAGCTTGAATCCCAACCGGGGAGTGAAAGCTCACCCTTTAAAGGATCCATTTTTTCAACAGTTGCTTCATCAAAAATAAGTGCATTTGAACCGTCAGGCAACTGATATGCCAAATCGGAACGAGTCCAGTCAAAAACAGGCATAAAGTTATAGCAAACACAGTCAACACCTGCTTTTGCAAGGTTTCTTATGGTTGTGCAGTAGTTTTCTATGTATCTGTCCCTGTCACCGATGCCCATTTTAATGTCCTCATGAACAGGTACACTTTCAATAACAGAAAGCTCAAGACCTGCATCTTCTATTTCCTTTTTAAGCTCCATTATTCTGTCAAAGCTCCAGGCCTCGCCAACAGGAACATCATAAATGGCAGAAACAATTCCTTTCATTCCTGGAATTTGTCTGATTTTTTCCAAGGTAACGGGATCATCTTTGCCGTACCAACGAAATGTCATAATCATATTTATACTTTCCTCCTGTGAAAAATTTAGAAATCTCTTTTCTGTGGTTAAAATAGAAATGTTTTTTCAGTCTATTATACGTCCTAACGGACACTTATCATTCGGCTTTTTTGTTCACCCCAAGACCTTGTTAATTTTAAGGCCTTGGGGTATGCTGTAATTTATTGTGCTTTTGTCATACACAATGGTTTAATTGTATTAAAATCCTTCCACACAAACACTTTTATTTCATCCGGCTTTTCTGTAAGTCCCGTAATTTCAAAAGGAACTTCTTCTTTGGCTTTGTTTGAAACATTTGTAATTGTGTATACACCGAACCCAACCATTTCTTTTTCTTTGAATGCAGCTACTATAACTTTTCCAAAGTCAAGAAGTTTGCCTGAATAGTTGGTGAATTCAGCTATGCCACTTACTTTACCTGATGTATATCCTGCACTTGCAGAAACGATAGATTCCGAATTTACCGCAGGAGCATTTACAACAGTATAGTAATTATAAGTTCTTTCATAGTCTCTTAAATTCTTTGCGTAGGCAACAACATAGCTGTCATCTGTTAAATAGGCACTATCTTCAAGAAGAGTTTTGCAGGTGTTATCTTCATATATTCTTATATCTTCGCCTACTGCTTCTTTAAGCTGTGATATGGTTATTTCGTTACCTGCAACATCAATAAGCTGACCATTAACAGTTATGGCAGGATTGTTGGAAGAAAGAATATTTAATTTATCTCGGTTTGGATTGTAGGTTACAACATCTTCAAACTTATGAATAACATTATCATAATATATTTCAGAAGGCTGTGTTGCATACATCATAATAATACGGGATAAACGAAAAGCAGATGGCTTAGTATCAAGTTTGATTTCGTGTTTATCGCCGTTGATATATACTAAAATAGTATCGTTTGCGTCGTCTTTGCAATTCGCAACAATCGCTACCTTATACCACTGACCAATATTTAAAGGTGCAATTATTCCGCGTGAGTCTGCATTTACTATGTTCTTTGCTGAAAGGATTTCAAAACCATCCTTACTGATGTTCATAAATGTGCCGCCTATGATTGCATTTTCCGAATCAATAAAGGATAAGTTATGGAAAATTCCTGAATTCTCGTTTGCAAGCATAAAGCTAAATTCAAGTGTATAGTTCTGCGCAACACCATCGTTATTTTGAATGCCAAAATAGTTGTAATTTGCTCCGCCTTTTGAACTTAAAGGTGTACCGGTAAGCTTATATACTTTATCGCTTTCAAGCTTTCCACCAACACCTGAAGCTCCGTTTTCCCACTTAATATCATCTTTGACGGTATACAGCTTGAGTGTTTCTGTACCGTTATATAAGTCGGTTTCTTCAAGTAAAACATCTGAATCGCCGTTTTTGATAATTTCGTCAATACTGTTGAGGTCTTTTATTGCCTTGTCAACCTGCTCCTGACCTACCGGAACTGATTTAAGAGTTGCAATTGCATCTGAAAGTGTTTTTTCAACTGCTGTTTGTGCCAAAGTTCCGAATTGTGAATAATCAGTTTTATCTATAGCTTCTACAACCTTTAAAAGTTCTCGTCTGTCAGCGTATTTAAGCTGTTGTGCTGTACAGGTTATTTCATATATAGAAGCAGAAGCTGCAAACTTTGTGTTGTTAAAGGTAATTCTTAGTTTACTTGCCTCAGCAAAGCCTAAATCAAACTGTGTAAAAGGATCTTCAACAGTCATAGGTACATCTTCTATTACCTTTGTCCATACACCGTTTGAATATACTTCAACTGATGTTTTGTCGCTTCGGGTTGTCAGGACACCGTCTATCGTATCTGAGCTCTTATTACGGAAATCGTATATTTTCATTGTTTTTACATTGTATGTGTTTGGAAGGTCGATAGTAACGGAAAATTCGCTCATTTCATCTTTTACCGACCAGCGTGTAGATGTGTTTTCATCAAATGCATTTGTTGCAGCATATGTTCCTGTAGGCTTGCTTCTTCCTGTGAAAGTCAGTGCATCGGCAGAAATGTTTTTCAAAATGTTTGTAGGATCTTCTGATAAAACTACGTTGCTGATCTTTGTGCCTGAACATTTAATTTCGTAAAGTGAAATGCCTTTACTTTCACCTGAAGTGTTTGAAAAAGTCAGTCTGATTTTACTTGCCTTGTTACCTGTAAGGTCAAATATTGTATCATCGTCACCATTTCTTTTGGTTCCTGTATACTCAAGCGGTTGTTTATCAATAACAGTAGTCCAGGTATCGTTATGGAAAACTTCAACTGTGGTCTGGTCACATCTTGTGTGAGTTTCGTTGCTTTCCACATGGTCGTATATTGTTATTTCTCCAAGGTCATATACGCCGTCAAGGTCACACGAAATAGTTATTGTTGCATTTACCTCGTCCTTTCCGGCAAAACGTCCTGTTTTAGCGGTATAATCACCGTCAGTAAGCTTTTCAAGACCATAACCTGTCAAGAATCCTGAACCGCTTACTTTTTCAAAGGTTTTGCCTGAAAGGAAGTTTTCGTATTCTTTAGGCAACTCTTCTTCAGACTGATTGGCTGAACTGAAAATTTCTTCAATTTCCGTAATTCCAGTTTCAAAATATGAGCCCATTAAAGATACACCGTAAGTGAGGCTTTCATCATAATCGTCTGTAACCAGCACAGGATATTTGCTTTCTTCAATCAGACTATATTCGCCGCCGTCAGATTTAGAGTAAAGTTTATAGCCCTTTGCTTCACCTTTGTCCTGGATAGCTACCTGCAACACACCTGCTGCAATCTGGATTGCCTCAATTGATTCTATTTCCATGCTGACAGGATTTACATAAGTAAGCACGCCTTCACTTTCTCTGCCACTTTCACTAACTGCACAAACTCTGTATGTCATACGCTTATTTTCTTCGTTTGCAGAGGTCTGATACAAATAATTTGTATCTGTTGTATTGTCTATAAATGTATAATCAGAGTCGTTTTCAACAGCCTTGTATACATTGTAGCTTACTGCATCGTTGCTTTCATTCCATGTAATTTCAAAATCGTTTTTACTGATTTGTTCTACTTTTATTTCTGATGCAGGAGCAATGTATTCTTTTTCAGAAAGATTATATATAATATAAGTTTCTCCCTTTGTTGTATCAAAGCTGATTAAGTCATTATTTTCTATGGAGAAATTAATTTCCTGACCTGAAGCTGTTTTAACTTTTGCATTTTTTATATCAAAATATCCTACACGGCAGTTTCCGCCGGCATTTGATTTAATATTGAAAGTTTTTGCATTTTTGTTCTCCCACGCTGCACTTACTTCAAAATTACCTCGTGCTACAAGTCCTGTATAAGAACCATTTTCCCATGCATCGGGAATTGCCGGCAGGGGAGCAATATATCCCTCGTGACTCTGAAGGAGCATCTCAGCAATACCTGCTGTTCCGCCAAGGTTACCGTCAATTTGGAAAGGCGGATGCAAGTCCCATAAATTTGTTGCTGTGCCTGTTTTCAAAAGAGCATTAAGAATTAAATAAGTTCTGTTTCCGCGTTTTGTTCGTGCCCAGAGGTTTAATCTGTGTGCCATACCCCAGCCTGTAGCTTTATCGCCACGCTCTGTTAAAGTAACTATTGCACCGTCAAGCCATGCAGGGGTTGTTTCGTTAATCAGGGTTCCGGGATAAAGTCCTACAAGCTGTGAAATATGACGATGATTGTATTCGCCTATGTCTCCGTAGAAATTTTCTTCCCTGAATTCCTTAACCTGACCGGAATATCCAATCTGTACAGGGTCATATAAATCAATTTGTTCATTAATTGCTTTTAAGGTTGAATCATCATCGGAAACGCCAAGAATTTCAGCTGCTTTTTTTGTATCGTTGTTATTTTCGTATGCAAACATCTGGTCATACGCAACGCCTTTTGTATAATACCACGAACTGGATACACCATCTATTGACTGCTCCGGAGAGGTTGAATATGATGTGAGGTAATGTCCGTCTTCATCCTTTTCAACAATCTTTGTTATAAATCTTGCACCTGATGATATAACAGGGTAAACTGTTTCTTCCAACAACTCTTCGTCACGAGTAAAATCGTAATAATCCCAGAAAAGCTTTGTTGTAAAACCAAGGTTACCGGGTGAACGCCCTGCCGCAACATTATAAGGATTTGCACCTGTTCCAACACCCCATCCGTTAGCATCATTAATGGTTATGGTGTCAATATTTTCAGCAGTTATATTCTGAGCATTTATATAATTTTGTTTGTAATTAGACTTTACTATGATTCTTGCAGTTTCTATCGTGTTTGGCATATATGCTTTATTAAAACCAACATAAGCCTCAAAAGTTTCTGCTATATTTGTATTAAATGCAGGCCAGTAGTTCATCTGCACATTGATATTGTGCCAGAAGCCTGATGACCATGGTGAAAAGTTGTATCTGTTCCACACACCCTGCAGATTGGCAGGAAGTGAGCCTTCTCTTGAAGAGGCGATAAGAAGATATCTGCCGTACTGGAAATATAATTCTTCAAGATATGTATTATATGTGCCTTTTTTATAGGTGTTTAAAAGCTCGTCGGTTGTGATTTCAGGTACTTCAGTTCCAAGATCAAGAGTTACTCGGCTGAAAAGTTCGCTATAATCTGCTATATGGCGTTCTTTGAGCTCGTTGTAATTGTAAGCAAGAGCACTGTTCATATAGCCTGAAACCTTATCATGGGCTGAAATAGTAGAATATGAAAGTTTTTTCAATCTGTCACTTTCTAAAAATATCTTTGGACCAAGTTCATAGTTTGTACCGATAGATATTACTATATATGCACTGTCTGCACCGGTAACAGTAATTGTTCCATTGTCAGGTGCACCGTTTTCATCAACACCGTTTTTATATGTCATTTCACCGTTTGTAGGAATAACTTTGTACTGACCTTCAAAATCAATAGCATAATATCCCATATGACCTGAAAGGGTAATGCTACCATCTTCTGATGCTACAACTGTGCCGTGCTTTGAAGCACCGTCACCTGCTGCTACTGCGTAATCCTGTTCAAAAGGAATTGTTGGACGAAGGGTAAAATCAATCATACCTGTCTGTGATGCGTCAAGCTTTACTACCATTACCTTATCAGGATATGAAACAAAATACTCTCTTGAATAGGTAACTCCGTTATAATCATATTTGACACTTGAAACAGCTGTTTTTAAATCAAGATCTCTTTCATAATTTTCAACCTCTGAAAAAGGATGTCCTAAATCAATATATGTTTCAGAAAAATTGTTAAGACCGCCAAGGCTTTTGCTTCCATATCCTTCAATTGTGGTGGTATATGGGTTTGCAAGGGTTTTTTCAGTAAGCTGAATACGCTCTGTATCAGTTCTGCCGAAAACATTTGCACCAAAATAACCATTACCCAAAGGAAGTGACCAGCGTTCCCAACCATCGTCCACATTTGAGCCAGGGTCTTTAGCTACACCATCATTTGTGTATGGTGCCTCCTCGTCATACCACAAACGAAGTGCTTTGTCCGTATCCTCAATAACAATAGCTGTTGGTGTTAAAACTTTATTTGCGTTAACAGTTAAGTTTCCACTCATCAAAATTGTTAAAATCAACAAAATGGAAATATACTTTTTAAACATAAACATCCTCCCAAAAATTTATAATTTCTTATTATATAGTTTAACATACTGTTCATTGATTTCAATGCAATAAGCAAAAAAATTTTTGTCTATTTCAACAAATTACTTTTACGGAATTTTCTTAAAGGAAAACTATAATTGGTGCGAAGCATCGTTTGGCTTAAACAGTCATTAAAGTATTTTTAAATCGGAGAAAGTAATGCCCCCCGACACTTATTTGTAGTGGTGGGGGTGTTTTAGCAAGAGGACAGTCAAATTCAAAACCTCTGTTAAGCAGCATACTATAAATGTGTTTTTGAATTTGCGTGTTACTGATTATAATAAGGATTTTCTGTATTTGCCGGGAGGGACACCGATTATCTTTTTGAAAACTCTTTCAAAGTAATAAAGATTACCATCGTAGCCCACACGCCTTGCCACTTCTGTTAAACTTATACGGGAATCAAGAAGATAATTCGTGGCTGCTTCTATGCGTTTGTTGGTAATATAGTTGTTGGGTGTCATTCCTGTTATTTTTTTAAAGATGATTCTGTAGTTGGTTTCGCTCATATTGTCCATAGCCGCAAGGGTGCTTACCTTAAGCTCTTTGTGTAAATTGGTGTTTATGTAGGTAATAGAATTTAAAGATAATGGGTCAATGTCATTATTTGTTGTATATCTTGAAAAAAGGATAAGTGTTGATGTTAATATAGCTGAAACCGATTGAACAAAAAAGCAATCGTTTTTGATAAACTCTCTGTAAAATCTGTCCCAGTAAGAGGTAAGACCTTGCCGTACACCTATTGTATAGACTGTAGATGTCTTTAAATTTAAACTTTCCAGAAGCATTTCAACCTCTGTGCCTGTAAAATGAAGAGACAGGTAATCGATGTTTTCGTTTTCAGGAGAATGATAGCTACTGTGTGTAAAAGGAGAGAGAATTACGAACTGTCCTTTTCTTAATATTGTTTGAATATTATCATTTTTTAAAATCAACGAGCCATCGAGAAGATAAATAAGGTAGTAGTCTAACCTGTAAGGGTTGTTTTTTATCCCTGTATGTGATGTTATCTGCCCTGCAACATTAACATTGAGCCGATTTTTCGTATCACACTTGTTTGCGATAACCAAACTGCTTAAAGAATATATGGTTTGCATCATCACACCTCCTTAAATTATATTACAATGTTTTTTTGAAAAAGTCAATTGTTTATTGAGACGATTGTAAAAAAACAAGGACATTATGTGATTTTTTGCCAGAATAGGAAAATTTAAAAATGTTGAAAAAGACAAAAAATATATTGTTTATTATATTGAATGAAGAAACTGATATGTTAAAATATATAGTAGATAAGTTTGAATGGTGGGTTTTTATGAGTTCAAGAGCATATATTGAAAATTTCCTTACAAAATACGACTATGATGAGTATGACACTCAATACTTAATTGATACCTATGAAAAAGTAGCATCTGATTCAAAAACTTGTTCGTTGTTTGATAAGGCGATGGAAATATACAATGAAAGAATAGATTGTGATTATAAAAAAATAATTGAAATAGCTGATGAAATTGCGTCAGAATTGTATCTTTATGAATTTACCGTTGAATTTTTGGTTTTTGTATGCCTTTCTGAAAGAGCTGAAAAGGTGTATGAAGAAAAAGGAATTGCAAAAGAGATTTTTTATGCTAATATGTATGACTTAAAATATAAGCTTGAGGAATGTAAGCTTGTATATAATATAATCGGTACTTGTGTAGCTTATTGGTTCGAAGGATTTTTTAACCTGACAAGATTTACTTTTGAAAGGCTTCAGTTTGAAATAATAAAATTTAATAAAGATTATAACAGGTGCGGAAGGGTTCTTACACCTGACAGTAAGGTTGTAAATGTACACATACCAAGAAGCTTAAAGCCACTGGATGAAAATAGCTGCGACAAATCTTTTATGGAAGCAGCGAAGTTCTTTAAAGATGAATTTGAAGGTGATATCCCTTTTTATTGCAGTTCGTGGCTTTTGTATCCTGAAAATAAAAAAATCCTACATGAGAAATCAAATACATACAAATTTATGTCCAGATTTGAAATAATAAGTGAAGGCACAGATAAGGCTTTTGACAGCTTGAAGCGTATATTTGATACGATGGAGAAGAATCCCGACAGACTTCCCGAAAACACTAAAATTCAAAAGGCTTATAAAGCTCATCTGCAAAATGGTGGAAAAATCGGATACGGTGCAGGGGTGTTCTTTGTTCCAAGAAATTCTATAAAGTAAAGGGGATAAATATTATGTCAAGAAATATGCACAAATATGAAGAACTTACTCCGTATGAATTTGACCGTGAAAAAGAAAAAGCATCAATCATTTATATAGCGGCAAGCCCCGTGGAATATCACGAGGAAGGTGCTGTTTTGGGATTTGACACAATAAAAGGGTACGATTGGTGCCTTGAAGCTGCGGAGAAAACAGGTGGAATTGTATTTCCTGTTTTACCTGTTGCTCCAGAAAAATGGACATATATGACCAAAGAGGAGCTTCTTCAAAGCTACAAGGATTTGAAATTTTCAGATACATTCACAGAACGCGTGGGTATTTATCCTAGCATTTTCTTCAGCGGAGAAACTTGTCGCAGGGTTTATACAGAGCTTTTAGAGGCACTTTCTCTTGAAATGAAATTTAAGCTTTGTGTATTTGTAGGCTCTCATGGACCTGCAGGTGCATTGGTTTCTGATATTGTTAAGGAATTTAATGAAAAAAATCCCGTAAATGAGACCTTTGATGATGTTAAAAATAAAAATATCGGTATATTTAACGGTATGTATGTTATGAGCGTAAGGTCTATTACATACTGCAATGAAACCAAAAGAAAGCTTTATCGTGAAAATGGAATAAGGGAAAATTCATCAGTTCACGGAGGTCTTTGGGAGGCCGCTTTAAATTATGCGATTAATCCTGAATATTTTCAGCCACAATATCTGGATGAAACAAAATATCCACAACATTACGGACCACTTCCTGAAACGGAAGAGACAGAGATGCTTCGTCCGAGTAAATCAGAGTTGAGAAAGCTCACACCTGAATTTGCAAAAGAAATCCACGAAGCAACCGTAAACGGACTTGTTCAAGATGTAACTGCACTTTACAAACATATCAAATAAAGCACAGCTACAGATTGGGATATAACATAAAAATGATATTTCAATGTAAATGCGAAAGGAATTAATAAATGGAAATAAAAGTAAAACAGTTTTCATCTCTTGCAAAACTGCAATCGGTGAATGATATTACGAAAAATAATGATTGTTACAGAGTTACTGCACTTAAAGGTGAGCATTTCGCTTATCAGTTTGTTTTGAACTCAAATAATATTGTTTATCAGGCAAAATGTGAAGTTAAATCAGACCTTGAAGAAGGTATTGAAGCATACTTTGTTGATTATGCAGTTATGGATTATGCTTATCCGAGAAATGCTGATGATGACTATATAACAAAAGAAAACGGTATAATGCCTGACATTCTGATTCCTTTGAAGGAAAAGGACAATATTATATATGTGGATAATCTTACAACAATATGGATAGATGTTAATATTCCTGAAAACTGCAAACCAGGCATATATACGGTGATTTTTAAGGTTAAAAGCTTAACAGAGAGTGATTATGAAGGCTTTGAGGTCTTTGAGGTTATGAAAATCAGAGTGCTTGATGTTGAACTGCCTGAACAGAAAACATTATATACTCAATGGTTTCACACAGACTGTATAGCATCAATACACAATGTTGAAATCTATAGTGAACAGCATTGGGAATTAATAGACAAGTATATGAAAATGGCTAAAGATGTGGGAATGAATATGATACTCACTCCTATAGTTACGCCCCATTTAAATGTTTTGAAAGGAAGCAGCAGACCTAATGTTCAGCTTGTTGACATTAATGAAAACGAAGATGGATATACATTTGATTTCACAAAATTGAAAAGATGGGTGGAACTTACAAAGAAAAATAAGATTCAGTATTACGAAATGGCACCTCTTTTTACTCAATGGGGACTTGAGTACACACCTAATATTGTAGTAAAGTCAAAAGAAGGTACTTACAGTAAATTCGGCTGGCATGTTTCATCGGGAGATAAAAGCTATCAGGAATTCATAAAGGCGTTTCTTACTGAACTTATGAAATTTTTAGAAGCCGAAGGAATTGATAAAAATACATACTTCCATTTGTCTGATGAGCCCGGAAAAGCAGATTTTGAAAAATACAAATATGCATACCAGTTGGTTAAACCGCTTATAGGCGACTGTAAAATTATGGACGCGTGCTCACATTATGATTTCTTTAGTGCAGGACTTATGGATATACCCGTTGCGTGCACAAATGAAATCAAAGACTTTTTAGATAAAGATGTGAAAAGCTTGTTTGCATATTATTGCTGCACAGGTGTTAAGGGCGTTTCAAACAGACTTATGTCAATGCCATCATACAGAAACAGAATTATAGGAATACAGATGTATAAGTATAACATTGAAGGCTTTTTACACTGGGGATACAATTTTTATTACAGCAAGCGCTCTGAATATGTTGTTAATCCTTTTTCATGTAGCTCAGCAGGAAGAGCATATCCGTCAGGAGACTCTTTCTCGGTATATCCGGGTACGAACGGACCTTTGTATTCTATGAGAGCTCTTGTGTTTAAGGATGCACTTCAGGATATTGAACTTTTAAAACTTCTGGAAAAGTATATCGGAAAAGAGGAAGTTATAAAACTGATAGAAGAAGAAGCGGGAATGGAAATAACCTTTACCCAATATCCAAGAAACAACCAATTTATTATTAATCTTACAGAAAAAATCAAAAGAATAATTGCTGAAAAGAAGAATTTTAAGTTAGAAGCAATAAGAAAAGAAAGAAAAGATTAAGTTAATTGTTATCTAATATTATGAACTTATGATTGAAAGGGGCAGAAAAATGAAAAAATTATTAGCTTTAATTTTGTCTGTGTTAATGACAATGTCATTATTTGCACTTCCCGTAAGTGCGGAAGCAGCTTTACCTGCTATAGCAGAAGGAGATGCTATCTACGCCGGTGAGCAGTCAATCACAATCAAACTTGCTCAGGAAGTGGAAGAAGGAACAACAGCTCTTACTGCAGAGCAGGAAGATCTTATAAAAATCACAAACTTAAAAACAAATGAAGAGATTGATTTTACAAATGTTATTACAGGTGATGTTTTAACACTTATCCCTGAAGAAAGCTTTGAAATCAATAAACTTGATGCAACAGAAACAACTACATACAAACTTCAGCTTGGCAACAAAACAAAGCTTTTCACGGTAGATGAATTCTGGGTACCGAACTTTGTTGGAGATGCTGAAGCAGGTACAGTTACAGATCTTTACATTGAAAAAGGTAACGGTATTGTTATAGATGTTGTTAATAATGATACTATAATTCTCGGTAGCAATGCAGGTGTAGTGTATTTGAATTGTGATGATTTACTCACAAAAGAAAATGTATCTCTTGTTGCTGATGTTTACTATACAGGTGGAAGCAAGCAGTATAGCTCAGTCTTTGGTTTTAACGTTTTAGCAAAAAAGGCAGGTCTTTTACACACAAACAACAAGGTTTCAGCTGCAGGATGGGTATTTAAGACAAGACAGGATCCATTTTATTATAATACACATGTAGTTACTATCGGAAATGAAGATTCAACTGCCAATGTTGCTTCATATGGATACAATAACACTACAGAAGGTGGCGATCATTCAGCTTTCCTTGATGAGAATCTTAATCCGGCATATACTTCTACAAACTTTGGAACTGATTATGTTGCATCAACTACAACAATAGGAACTGACGGTTTGGATGCTGAAGCAGATGCAGGAACATTTAATGAGGAAACTAAGTATCACTATGCAATTGATAAGATGGGCGAAGTTGCAACACTTATGATTAGAGGTCAGCTTGTTGATGTGCTCGACACACAGGCTATTTATGACACAAAAAGTGCAGGAACTGCTCCAAAAGCAGGTTATTTCACATTAGCAACGTGGAACAACACATACAATCGTAAAACAATTTACGCAAATATTAAACTTATTACATCAAGTGTAAGGGAAATTGCAACAGGAACAATTTCAGTCGAAAGTGTTTCAGCAGAAGAAGAAATGATAACTGTTAAATTCGCATCTGACGGAAATTCTGTAGATGTTTCTGCAGTAGAGAACATTTATAATTACATAGAATTATCAGAGGGTGATTATGACATAATTTCTGCAGAAGGAGATACCCTCGTACTTAAGGTTAAAAATATAAGCTATGAGCCTTCTGTGATTACCGTTAAAAAAGATTTCGGCTACGATTCATTAAGAGTTGCTGAGGATATAACGGTTGATTATCAGTTCATAGCAAGAGAAGGCGATGTTGTACTTGAGTCATTTAATGGTAATTACAACACAATTACTCTTGATTTCAACATTGATATGACAGATGCAAAGAATGTTGATGATAAAATTAAATTATTGTTAAATGGAAGTAAAATAAATTTCACAACTGTTATTGATGGTGAAAAAATTACTCTTAATCTTAATGAAAGTCTTAAAGCAGATGTAATATATGACCTTGTAATTGAAGAAGGCTTAGGATATGAAAAAGTTACACTTAAAAACAGAATAAACAAGTACATTGTAATCGAAACAATTAAAAATGTAACTTTTGACGGAGGCGTTTCTTTAGATTATATTACTACATATGACAATAATAAAATGACAGGAGAAGATATACCATATACAACAGTAAGAAACGGAAAGCTTTATGTTAAGAATGGCGATTATCTTACATTGTATTTTGATAAATTAGGACTTGAAAATTATGAAGATTATATAATGTCCTTTGACCTTGAACGCTACGGATCAGCAAATACTGATATTCTTCACTTAAATGTTCCGAAGTCCAGCTCAGGTATTGCATACTATACTAACACACTCAAAGGTATCGGTTGGAGAGTTAGATCCGGTGAATGGCATAAATATATGCATTGGGGAGTGAAGAGCAAGACATACACAAGTGAGGCAACTCCTGGTGGTACTCTTGGAGGATATTTAAGCGAGAAATTTACGCTTGAAGAAAATGACGGTGATGTAACTCTTCCGGAGGGACAACCGGTAGTAACTAATTATGTGATTGAAAAGACAAGTGCACATGCGAAGCTTTTCGTTAACGGCCAGTTTATTGATGCTCTTGATATGAATGAAATGCTTTCAGGCTGGAACAACAGCTATCCTGATAACCAGGTGTCAGAGGTTCCTACAAAAGGTATCTTTGTATATTCATCATTTGAAGAAAAAAATAAATCCTGTGTAGCTTTTGATAATATGATAATAGCTCAGTTTAAGGAATATACAGACGGAGAAACAAAAGTGACTGAGGAAAATAAAACTATAAACGGAAACACAGCATCAGGTAATATAACAGTAAGAAACTTCATGGCAGAAGGTAACAAAAAAATGGCTGTTGTGGTTACAGCTTACGGTGAGAACAACAAATTCTTAGGTGTTAAGAAAGTGTTGGAAGAAACACTTGCTCCGGGACAGAGTGCTCAGGCAAATTATAGCTTTACTGCAAGTGAAGAAATCAAAGACATAAGCACAGAACTTGTTGATGATACTATGATTTCTAAAACAACAGAAATATCTGTTACTTCAGCTTTCCAAACTGATTTTGATAATAATATTATTACAATCAAAGGAAAGATTAAGCCTGAATCAAAGGACAGAACAGTTTATATGCTTATGGCAAAAGATAACGGCTTTGTTACTCCTTGGGCAGGAACAGCAGAAAACGATGGAAATTTAACAATTGTTAATATTCCTGCTGATGCTGAAAGCTTTGAATATAGCTTTAAATACAAAGAAATTGCTGACCTTGATCCATATAAAATGTCTATATATGCCATTGTATGGAATAACGGTATTGAACTTAAAAGACTTGCAACATACAACTATGCAAAAAATGAGGATGTATTAGCCTTTGCTGAAACTGTTAAAACAACAAAAACAACATTTGTTGAAGTTGAAAAATATGCACAGTCGCTTGGCATTGACCTTTCATTTGCAGATACAGAGTACGAGCAGAAATTCTTGGTTGATACAATATATGATGAAAGAGAAACAATAACAGGAAAAGACGACCTTGCAAGTATTATAGAAAAAGCAAAAGCAAGAATGGAGATGCTCAGTAATATTCATAAGAACGCATCAACAGCAGCACTTGTTAACAAAGAAATAACAAGCTATGCATCATTAGCTGCGCTTGATTTGACAAAATATAATGCTCTTACAAGCGCACAGAAGGTAATTGTCTGTACATCATTTATCTACGCGAACTACGAAGAACTCGGTTATGCTGAATTCCTTAAAGCGTTCAATATAGCAGTTCAAAATGCTTCTGAGACAAAGGTACCGTCAGGTGGCGGTGGAGGCGGAGGCGGTGGAGGCGGCTATGTTGCCCCAACACCGGTTATACCATCAGGCATAGAAGTAACTGTAGATCCTGACGAATATACAGAAAAACCATCTGTGGAAATAATCGGAAAACAGAGTTTTGCTGATATGGATGAATATGGCTGGGCAAAAGAAGCTGTTGAAATCCTTTCAGATAAGGGTGTGGTTTCAGGCATTGGCAATAATATGTTCAATCCTGAAGGAACTGTTACAAGAGAGCAGATTGCTAAAATGGTTGTATCTGTACTTAATGAACTTGACAACGATGCAAAAGCAGAATATGGCGATGTTGATGCATCAGGTTGGGCATATAAGTTTATCGCTTCTGCAAAGAAAAGTGGATTAATGAACGGAATTTCAGATACGGAATTTGCTCCTTTATCTGCGGTTACAAGAGAAGATTTAGCCGTAATCTTATACAGAGCATCACTTAAGCAAGACAAAAAATATGAAGTTAAGAAATCTGGTTTTACAGATTTTACGGAAATAAGCGAATATGCAAAAGAAGCCGTAGAATATATGGCAGGTGCAGGCATAATTAATGGATTTGAAGACGGAAGCTTCAATCCAAAAGCTCCTGCAACAAGAGCTCAGGCGGCAGTACTTATTTATAAGGCATTAATCGGAGGTGATAAGTAATGAAGAAGATTATATCTTTAATATTGTGCACAATTCTCTGTCTTAACCTTGTATATTTTTCAGTAATGGCTGAGGAAAATTACAATCTTAAGGACGAACAAATAACATTACTTACTGCTATTAATATCTATAATAAGAATATTCAGCTTTCTGAAACAATTACAAGAGGTCAGTTTGCCGAAATGCTTGTTAAAAGCATATTTGATGAACCTCAGTACTTGATTTCCGGAATAGAAAGATTTAATGATGTTGATGAAAATCATGATTATTATGATTCAATTATGCTTCTTAAAAATCTTAAGGTTACTTATGGTGACGGACAAGGTAATTTTAACCCTGAGGAAGAAATCTTAACAAATGATGCTATCGTTATGGCAGTAAGATTTTTAGGATATACAAAGCTTGCTGAAAAAACAGGCTATATTCCTTTTGCGGCACAAAAGGGTATATCTGAAAATATGCAGTACTCATACAATGATGCACTTACAATGTGTAATGCATACTTACTTATATATAATGTACTTACTGTTGATGTTTCTGACCGTTATGTTGATGATACAGTATCTTTTATGAGAAACTACAGAACACTTCATAAAGTTGAAGGTGTTGTTGAAGATGACGGCTTCATTAACAAATACGGATTATCAGATATTCCATCAAACAAAATTGTTATTGACGGTGTTATCTATAAAAATGCAACAAATGAGAAAAACCTTTTTGGCTCCAGTGTAATAGCTTTTTATAAATATGATAAGAATGAGGAAGCCACAATACTTGCTTTAATTCAGACAAAAGATAATGAAACATTGACTATCAAAAGCAAAAATATTGAAAAATACATTCCTGAAACCCATTCTTATGAATACAGAGAATCTGAACTTGAAGATAATACCGATATAATAGATATACCAAAGGATATTACAATTATATATAACGGTGTACCTCTTATAATTGATGATGACAGTTTTACAAGTGAAAACTTTGTTCCCAAGAACGGTACTGTTACATTCTTTGACAGCGATGGGGACAAAAAGTATGATTACTTATATATAAACTCATACGAAACTTATGTGGTAAATGCTGTTGACACTACACAAAATATTATCTATTTAAAGGATTTTGAAAAACCTCTTGAACTTAAAAAAGATAAGTTCCACATTATCGGTTCAGAAGGTGAAGAAATTGAACCTTCAAAATTAAATGCCGGAAATACCCTTTCTGTTATGAAATCTTTATCAGGTGAAATTTTCAATATTTATGTTTCAAATATGACAATTTCAGATGTTGTTACAGCTAAAGATGAAGATGGAATTATTACAACGCAAAACAACGGCTCTTTAAAGCTTTCTGAAAACTTTATAGCAAAAGAATATGAAAAATCAGATAAGAAATACAATAAGGTAGCTGAAGCACTTGAAAGTATAGAATTTTCTTTAGTTTACAAATTCTACATAGATGTATTCGGTGAAGTTGCGTATATCGAACCGGAGAATGCTAATTTCTGGACAACTGCTACAATTATCAGAGCAGCGAATAATTCAAGAAGTAAGCTTAAAGACAATTATGTTGTTGAAATTTACGGATTTGATGGAAATATTTCAACATTTAATCTTGCTGAAAAAGTTACTGTAAACGATGAAACAAATTTCACAGACAGATATGAAGATGAAGAAGCAATTGAAATATTAAATTCTTTTGCAGGTAATGAAACAAATGCTAACAGAGTTTTCAGATATAAGCTTAATCTTCAGGGCTTAATCACAGATATAGAATTACCGCTTGCAGCAGGCTTTGATGGGCTTGAGGACATTAATACTGACAGACTTTTTGTGTTATATGATGCAACAGCTAATACAGTACAATTTAACACAAGTGGCGGATTTGTAGGCAGATTTATTTCAACCGATAATTGTAAGGTATTGCTTATGGACGGTTCTGATATTGACAATCACGAAAAGTATGCAATATTAGATACATCTAGTTCATTTGCCAATAAAGAAAATGCAAATGTTATTGCATATGGCACAGATACAAAAAATATGATATCGGAACATCTTATTAAAATTACTTCAAACAAGTTAAGTTATCCGGCTAATTCAAGTGCATTTCTTGCTGTAACTAATATTATTGAAGAATTTGACAGGGAAGAGATGGTTACAAGATACAGAATTGACGGATTTAACGGTACCACCGAAACAAGTATTTATGCTGAAAGCACTTCAGTTATAAATAACATTCCTTTGTACACTACAGGAAAAACAGTTAGTGTGTCAGCAGGTGATATAATTGTTTATTCTCTTGACTCAACAAAGCAAGGAAGAAGAACAGTAAATGAAATTACCGTTCTTTATGATGCAGATGGGGTTCTGGCAGATGGAAAAGGTTTCTTTGATGCATCTAAAGGCATTATTGCCGGTGCAACATATGACTATCTTAAGTTAGATAATGAAAAGTACGGAAACCCGCTTGCATTAAAAGAAACTACTGCTACAGGTGTACTTACGCCTGCAAAGGACAACTTCGTTAAGCCGATGGTTGACCCATACAGAATTGCAATGGGCTTTGTATATTCAGAAAATGACGGTAATGTTGTTCTTACAACACAACCATTAAATAAGCAGAAATATAAAAATTCTCTCAATTATGCAAACAGCGGTGCAGAATATGTAACAGAAGCATACTCAAATGTTTCAAAGAAAATAATTAAAATTAAAAAATTGAATAATGGCAAGGTTAAGGTAACTGCCGGTACAACAGCAGATTTAAAACCATACACAGTTTACGGACACGATTGTGCACAGGTTGTATTCCTTGGTTACTGGGGATTAAACTATATTTATGTGCTTGAATAATTAAGGTATACGAATATAAGAAGGAGGTAATGTATGAATATTAAAAAAATTATTTCACTCTTTTTGACGATGTGCATGGTTTTGTGCATAGTAAGTACAGTATCTGCTGATGTAGTAGCAGGTCAGACATCATTGTTTAGTGATAATTTCGATTCAGGTGTTTCAAAATGGACAGTAATCAATGGCAAGTATTTTACAGGAAATGCAGGAAAGCTCGTTTACAAAAACTATGTAGGCAGTACCTTTAACGATACTGTTGAAAATGAACTTGTAGTAGAAAACGGCAGTATTTCATTTGATATGAAAGCAAATAATCCTGTTGACTTTTCTGCAAGAGTAAGAGCACAAGGAAAAACTGCAGATTTTATAACTTTTGACTATTCTTCAAATAAAGTAAGAATTTCACGAGTTGAAAACGGCGGTGTAACTACTTTACTTAAAGAAGGAAGCTATAAACTGTCAAATAATGTTATTTATAATGTAACTATTTCATTTATAGGTCCTGAAATAATTGTTAATATCAACAATCAGGAAGTTGTAAAAGCAAATGAAAATAAACTTACAGAAGGTAATTTTGGTTTTACGGCAAGAAAAGGACAATATGAAATTGACAATCTTGTAGTATATGAAAAGAAATATGAGAAGCCTTCAGAAACAGTTACAGCAACCAAGACAACAAAAATTTATGTTGCACCTGACGGAAACGACGAAACAGGTGACGGAAGTTATGAAAAACCTTTTGCAACTATGGGAAAAGCAAAGGAATTAACAACAAGAGCAAAAGCAAACTATCTGCCTATTGAAGTTATCTTCAAGGAAGGCGAGTACAGAGTTGATAAGGTTACAAGTTTTGATTCAAACACATCAGGTTCTCAAACAGCGCCTATCACATACAGAGCAGAAGAAGGTGCAAAGGTTGAGTTTAACGGTGCAACAGTTATTGACCATACAAAATTTGAGCCAATAACTGATGAAAAGGTTAAAGCAAAGCTTTATGATGAAGTTAAGGATAAGGTTCTTCAGCTTGACCTTGCAGCACAGGGCTTTACAAGAGAAGATTTGGACTTCGTTTCAATTAACAAAGAAATTCCTACAACAGGTTCTCACGGTGAAAATTTGCGTACAGTTAATTTCTTCTTAAATGACAGAGTGCAGAAAATCTCAAGATGGCCTAACTCGGGTTTTGTTACCTTTGACAAATGTGTACAGGGCTCTACAAGCGTGAAAGACCCATACAAAGGCGGTAGAATTTATTTCTCAAACCCTGAACCGCTTCGTTGGACAGATGCAAAAGAAGCTTATGTTGAAGGTCTTATGTATTCGGAATGGTATACAGAGTCAATTCCAATTAAAGAAATAAATTTAGATGAAATGACTATCGACCTTTACAGATATGCAGTAAGAGGTGTAAGAAACGGACACGAATACTGTGTTAAAAATCTTGTTGAAGAAATTGATATTCCGGGCGAATGGTATGTTGATTTCGACACAATGATGCTTTACTACTATCCTGAAAGACCTTTCAGGGAAGGTGATGTTTTTGAAGTTTCAACACTTAAACAGGCTTTCATTTCATTAAATAATGCATCATTTTTAAATTTTAAAGGTTTAACATTTAAAAACAGCTTGGGTATGATACAGTCTGTATATGATGAAAACGGCAAAATTCTGGCATTTGGAAGATCTAATAACAGAAAAGAACAGTTTGAAGAATATGGCGGCGGTATTGAGTTCGGTAATAATTCACACGATATCATTATTGATGGCTGTACATTTAAAGATATTAATGGTACAGGTGTAAGAAGTATTGGTTATTTAGGTTACCAGACATTCTGGCCTAATATGAATATTTATGTTCAAAACAGTAATTTCTACAGATGTTCAGAGGATGCCATAAGAGTTGGTACAGGTGATGCACCAACACTTCAGCAGGGTAACTTCAATGTATTAAACAACTTCTTCTATGAATGTGATGTTATGTACGGTAACAACTATTGCTGTGGATACACAATCAAAAACAACCTTAGCGTAAGAATATTTAACCACGCAATCAGAGCTGATGGTGCAGAATTTACTATTGAAAATAATGAAATAAGCTATGGTAACTACGCAATGAGTGATATGGGTGCAATTTACTGTGGCAGAAACACTTCTGAATATGGCTCATCAATTTCAAGAAATCTTATTATGAATTATGGGCCTGCTCCGACTGAATACAGAAACTATCCTGCAGGTGCTATATATCTTGATGACGTAGTTGGCGGTATGAACATTACACAGAATATGTCAATGGCAAGAAATAAGAACTATCAGTCAACAGGTCTTATTTATGGTGGTGGACCTGATGTTATTCACTATGGAAATATTTCTTTAAATGCAAACCGTGGCTATGTAATTCAAAACAGAGTAGGTGCATATCCTGATATGCTTGTTAAGGCATTAGAACCTACACAAGCTAAGCTTTCTGCAGCACAGGATACATGGTTTGCAAAATATCCGCAGATTGAAAGACATATCGAATGGATGGCAGATACAAATCTTTATGATGCACAGGTTCAGTTCTATGACAATCTTACTACTAACTGCGATGTTTCTACATACAGAACACAGGCAGACTTAAAGCCATATCTTACAGGCAGAGTTGACGATGCTCATATTATTGATGATTTAAGCATTTATGTAGACCCTGAAAATTATGACTACAGACTTAAAATGGAAGCTGTTAAGAAGTATAACCTTCCTGAAACACTTCCAAATGAAGAAAATCTGAATATTGATACAATCGGACTTCAGAGAGAAATGGTATATAATCGGGATTTGGTAAACTTCGATATTACATATCCTGTTAACGGTCAGACAGTTGATTATGCAAATAAGCTCACATTGGCATGGCAGGCATCAGATGCGGCTACAAACTATGAATATTTAGTGGCAACAGATGAAAGCTTTAATGATATTGTTGCACAGGGTAAAACAATGGATACCTGTGTAGATATAACCACTCTTGAAGGCAATAAAACATATTATTTCAAGGTTAAGGCAATGTCCGAATCAAGAAAGCACGGATACGAGCTTGAAAATAAAAACGGTGTAGTTAAATTTACTACTCCAAATGTATATTACAGCAATACAGGTCTTCTTGAAAAAACAGTAGGTGAACTTGAAGCTGCAACAAGTAAGTTGGTAGAAGGAACTATGCAGGGTCAGGCAAAGATTGGAACAAAACAAAAGGCACAGTCAGTTATAAATGAAGCTAAAGCTCTTATCTCTTCATCACCTGCACAGAAAGTTGTTGATGACAAAACAAGTGAAATAGCAGAATTTATTAAAAAGCTTGATGGATTTAAGAATACAGGCTATACAACGCTTAATATCAATAAAAAGACAGAATGGATTAATACTGCAGAGCTTGATACTAAGGAGTTGGGTAACGGTGTTGCTACATTCTCAACACTTACCGGTAATAATATTACACTCAATGAAGTAATTCCAAACACACAGGTTGTTAAGTTTAAATATTCTATTTCAAACTTAACAAACTGGCATGCACTTGGCTTAAGAAGACAGATGCCAAATAAAGAAATATATTCTGATGATTGTTATTATATAATTGTTAAGAGCGATATATTTGAACTTCAGAAGAAGGGTACAATTCTTAAGACCGAGCCAAATGACGGACTTGTTGTTGCAGGTAAGGAAAATGAAGTAACACTTGGTGCCGTAACAATGGAAAGCGGAGTAAACCTCTATGTTGAAATTAACGGCAAGGTAATATTTGATTATCTTGATACTTCAGAAACAATGGATTTACCTGGTATGTTCTCAATTCGTTTGCCTAAAGAAACCTCAATCACAATTTCAAAGGCAGATAATGTACCAACAGAACTCTTTACTCCTTCACAGAAGATTATTGAAGAATCTGTACTTGGACCGAAGACAGTATATGATACAACAAGCGAGGGCTTTGAGTTTGTAAACGGAACATTTACTGATTACAGATACGACAGACAGCCTGATGGCGCTAAAGAATATATCAGTACAGATGCAGGCTCCGAGGTAAGATGGTCAATGGAAACAAAGGGTGAAACAACCTTTGAGGTTTATTATTTCCATCACGGTGATGCAGCTAATGATAACAATGCTGAAATTATCATAAGTGGTAAAGACGGAACCTACAGAAAGGCAGTAGATTTCTCAACAGGCGGTGAAGAATACAAACTTCTTGGTACATTTAAGTTTGTATCTGATAACAACACAATCGGCAGAGCAGCACTTGTAATTAAAGGAAGCGGAAACGGAAAACTTCCTGTTTCATCGATTTATATCAGAGAAACAACTAACGACAAACCTGATATGTTAAAACCAGAAAATCAATAATAATAAGGGAGGGGACATCCCCTCCCATCAGGAGAAAAAATGAAAAGACTAATTTCTATTATCCTTGTTCTATTACTGCTTACTATGATGATTGTGCCTGTATCTGCAAGTGGAATAAAACTTGTAGAAAGTGCAGAGATTGCAACTGAGGGGATTGTTGTTAAAGGAAACACCGGCAGACCGCTTGATAGTGTAACTATGGTACTTCTTAGGTCAGGAGTTACTGTTGATGCTCTGGCAGATATAGAAAACGAAACGGAATTTTGTGAAAAAATTGCGTATGCAACAGTAGTAACAACAGACTATATGGGCAGTTACGAAAAAAAGTTTAAGACAAGCGAGGCAACAGAAGGCGGATTACTCTATGTTACAAACGAAGCTTCGACTGAAGTTGTTCCTATAACAAGAGCAGGAGACAGTGCTTTTTATACAGGTACTGAATATATTTTCAACTTTGTAGATTACAGAGATGGAGGAATACTCTTTAAAGGCAGAACAGACATAAAAGAAAAGTCCTTTAAAATCGTTATTCTTAAACCGGGCTACATTTTTGAGGATTATAGGCAAGGTGATGAGTCTTCATTGTATGTAAAGGCAGAGGTAACATCTGATGAATACGCCGGATATGAAACACACATAGAGGCAGAATTTGAAGACGGGAAAAAATACAACGCATATTTAGTTACTGATGACATAAACAGCGATGCCTACGGTAAAAAAATAACAACATTACAAAAACCTGCTGAAATCTATGTGAGCAGGACAAGAACAGGGAAAAATATTTTCTCGTCAATTACAGCTGCAAGAGATTACTTAAGAACAAATCTTAAAGATGTAGCTGTTGATGTAATAATTGATGGAGGAGAATACAATGTTTCCTCCGCTATAAGCTTTACAAAAGAGGATGTAAGAACAACCTATACAAGGGTTAAATACACCTCAAAGTATGGCGAAGAAGTTGTAATAAGCGGTGGCGGTAATAAGATAGACAACAAGCACATATCTGAAGTAACAGATCATAGCGTCCTTGACAGAGTATATGATGAAGTCAAAGACAGACTTGTGGAAATCGACCTTGCAGCCGCAGGAATATCAGAAAATATAATTAACTTTACAGATAAATATGATGGTATTGAAAGATACAAGGTTGTGGCTGTGCCGTATGTATATTTAAACGGAAATCTTCAGTCATTGGCACAATGGCCGAACAACGGTTTTGCAAATTACGATGCTGTAATTGATGCAGGTGCAAGCTCTGTAAGTATTGAGGAGAATGGGGACTCTTACTTAAATGGTGGCTCTATACAATTTAATAATACTGATAAGCTTGAAAGATGGAAAACTGCAACCGACTTGTTCCTTAAAGGCTATTTCTGTTATGCGTGGAC
This sequence comes from Clostridia bacterium, assembly GCA_045648505.1. GTDB lineage: Bacteria > Bacillota > Clostridia > RGIG6154 > RGIG6154 > RGIG8700. The sequence continues at coordinate 23,903 of JAZROD010000002.1, forward strand.
AGGAGAATGGGCAAAAGTAGAATCTGTTGATACTTTGACAAATGCAATTAACTTTAAATATGCTACTGCTAATGGTATCAAAAATGTTGAAAACAACAACAGATTTGCGGTTATGAATCTTCTTGAGGAAATTGATGTTCCGGGAGAGTGGTTCATAGATAAGAGTAAGGGCAAAATGTATTATCTGCCTCCATACGAGCTGACGGAAGATGATGCGCTTGAAATCGGCGGAGTTGAAGAGGATATTATAAATATATCCGGTGCAAAAAACATCATATTTGAAAATCTTACCATAGAACAAAATTGTGATTTAAAAGCCTTAGATGGTAAAGCACAGGGTACAGAATACAATAACGGTATTGAGATAAAATCGGCAGAGGCAATTAACATACAGGGATGTACTTTAAGAAACATTGCAGTAAATGGTATTGCAGTAATTTCAAAAAGTGCCAATGTGTGGGTAGACAGTTGCCGAATTTACAACACAGGATTTAATGGCATCCTTTTGGTTGGTCAGAATGCAGAGACACTTGAAAGTACAAATTATATAGTTTCAAACTGTCATATAACGGATGTTTCGTTAAACGGTATGAAGACCAACGGTAATGCAGTACAATTAACGACCACCGGTGCGATGGTTGAGAATAATGTAATTCATAATATGAAAACCAACGCGATCAGCTATGTAGGCAGTGAAAATGTAATAAGAAACAATGAGATTTATAACAGTTCTACAGAAAGAGGCGACAGCGGTGCCATTTATACCGGAAGAAGATGGGATAGCGTAGGAAATGTCATTGAAAAGAACTACATACATAAGATTGGTCTTGATGAATCTGTAGGCAAGGAAATATGGTATATTTACTTTGATGATAGCTGTGCAGGCAATACAGCAAAATCAAATATACTAGTGGGAAGAAATAAACCACATATAAATGGTGTTCAGCTGGCACAGGGACCGAATAATGTTGTTAACTCAAACATATTTGTTAATTTCGGCGAAGCACATAATGTTGATACTTCATACAGAGCCGGATTTCACGGAACGGTGCTGACAAGTTTGTTGGGCATACCTTATGACAATGAAGTATATAGTGCAAGATATCCATATCTTAAAGAACTTGCAAAGCTCTACAAGTTTGAAAACAGCACAGGATTGGAACAAAAACTTGAAGATAAAGATCCAAGCTTGTTTGATTATGCGGCATATGAAGAAAATATGACGGTTAACAATAACTTAACTAATCAGGGTGAAATCGTATTTGATGAAGGTTGTTGGAATAATGCCACAGCAGGCAGATGGTGGATTACCAACACAGGAAGAGGAAACCTTGATACAATGGACATTTCACAGTCAGGAAACGTGGTAAATACAGGAGATGTATTCGTTAATTCAGCTATCGGCGACTACAGAGTAGACACAAATAAGTTAACAACAGTTCCTGAAGGTGTGCTTACTGAGGATTTTGATTTAAATAAGATTGGTATATTGAAAAAAGTACCAGATGCAAAGAAATTCAAGCTTCTCTATCCCTTAAACGGAGAGGTGAATGCAGAAACCTCAATTGTGTTAAGCTGGGAAAAATCTTATGATGCAGACTGCTACGAATATGTTGTTGCAAAGGAAGAAAATTTCTCAACAATTTTCAAATCAGGCACTACAACAACAAATTTTGCAGAAATAAGCGGTCTTGATGCAGATACTACATATTATTGGAAGGTTGAAGCAAAGACATCAGCAAGAATTAAAGAATCTTGGGGTTGTGAACAGATATTTGCTTTTTCAACCTATACAAACAAAGTAAATATTGATATTACATATGGAAATATATCTGCAAAGGATGAGCAGGGTGAGATAGTTGAAACCCCTAAAGCCGGCGAAAAAATTTCTGTTACGGATGTAATAACATCTGATATACCGGTATCGAAGAAACTTGTATATGTTTTTGCAGTATATAATGGTAAAGGAAGTCTTATTTATACAAAAATAAAGAATATTACCGTAGTATCTAACAAAGATCCTGTTCTGGTTATGGAATTTATAATGCCTGAGCTTGAAAATACAAACCATTATAAAATATTCAGATGGGAAAGCTTTAAAACATTAAGACCAATATATTAAAGGAAGTGAAAATATGAAGAAAAAAGAACTTGCAGCAGCTATAAGCAAGAAAACAACTTTTAAAGAAAGTGACATACTTGAAATTCTTGAAACTGCCTTTGATGAAATAACAGAAAGTCTTAAAAACGGGGAAGAAGTAAAGCTTTTCGGATTTGGTAAGTTTATAGCAAGAACTTATGGCAAAAGAAACTGCTACAACCCTGTAACAGGAAAAATGATGACACTTAATGAAAGTGTTCAGCCTGCATTTATTCCTGGACCGAAGTTAAGAGAAAAAATAAATAAATAAAGGAGAAGTAGTTATGAAAAAAGTTTTAGCAATTCTGCTTGCAGCTTTAATGATGATGTCATTTGCTGCATGCGGCACAACAAATGCAAATATCACAAAAACAGACCTTTCTCAGCCTGTAACCTTAAAGTGGGTTATGCCGGGACCGGGAAATCAGGTTGATGCTGAAAAAGTATTTGCAAAATTCAACGAAGAACTTCATAAAGTGAAGGGATTTGAAAATGTAACAGTAGAAATTGAAATTATTCCTGTTGCAGACTATGGTCAGAAGATTATGCTTATGCAGACATCAGGCGAACAGATGGACATTATGCAGACATACTCACTCGACTATGGTTCAGAATTCAGAAACGGCAGAATTATAGACCTTGCTGATTATATGCACCTTCTTGAAGATACCGTTAAAGAACTTCCTGAATGGGTAATTGATATGGGTAAAGTTGATGGCCAGCAGGCGATTATCCCTAACTATCAGAAAATGGTTAGCGCACCATGGGGATTTGCGATTCCTACAGAACACAAAAAGTACATTGATGATTGGGATGGCTTCGTTGCAAAGCTTACAGATGTAAAATCATACGATGTATACTATGAAACAATCGAAAATGAATATTTAAGCAAAGTTAAAGCTGATGGAAATATTGATAAAGGCTGGTCAGTAAATACATATATCAGAAACCTTGAAACTGTTCTTAAACCATTCGTTTTTGACCGTGCTACACAGAAAATTCATCATCAGAATATAGAAACTGATGGTTCAATGCCTAAAATGTATACATGGCACAGAAAATTTTCCGAAGCAGGCTATATCAGAAAAGATATCTTATCTGCAAAACAGAAAGATGTTGAAGGTAAGAAAGACGGTTCAGTTATGTGGAAAGCACAGTGCTGGCCGGGATACGAAGAAAACTTATCAAAAGTTAATGATATTGATGTTGCAGCATTCAGAGGCACATCAAAAGACTTTATTCCATACCAGCCGAGTGCAGGTGGATTTGCAATCCCAGCAAACTCACAGTATCCTGACGTTGCCATGATGATTATTGACCTTATGAATAGTGATAAGGGTATTGACCTTTACAACCTTCTTGTTTATGGAATTGAAGGTGAACACTACACAGTTGTTAAAGAATTAGATGGTGGCGACAAATACATCACACCAAACGGTTATGTTTCAGAAGGAACATCTGCCGCAAAATATGGTCTCTGGAAATGGGTTGTTGGAAATGCAGAAAATGCATATGTAACATCAAACGAAAAAGAAACATATAAGAAAGAAATTTTTGAAATTCAGAACTTAAACGCAGAACGTTCAGTATTAATCGGATTTGTTCCTGATGTAACTTCTGTTGAAACAAAAATCTCACAGATTAAATCAATCAAATCAGATTCAGGACTTTTCGAAGGTGTTCACGAAAATGTTGAAGAAGTTTATGCAAATTATGTAAAAGACCTTAAGGCAGCAGGTGTTGACGAAGTAGCAGCTGAACTCCAGACACAGGTTGATGCATTTTTAGCAAGTAAATAATGAATTGCCCGAAAGGGCAATTCGTTGAAAATATAATTTTCAAAAGGAGAGAATGATATGAAAAAAATCATAGCATTAATGCTCGCAGTAATAATGAGCCTTTCATTATTCATCGTACCTGCATACGCAGATGCAGTTCTTCCTGCACTTGCAGAAGGTAATGCAGTTTACGCAGGTGAGCAGACAGTAACAATTAAGCTCGCAGAAGACTGCTCAGAGCTTACAGAAGAACAGAAAGCAAGCATTAAAATCTTAAAGGCAGACGGTACTGATATTTTAAAGGAAGTAAATGTTACAGGTAACATTTTAACACTTATTGCATCAGAAACCTTTTATGTTAACGAAAAAGAAGCACTAAATCCTGTTTCATACACACTCGTGTACGGAAACACAAACAAATACTTCTATGTTTACGACTTCTGGACACCAAACTTCGTTGCTGATGTAGACAACAAAACTATCGCAGATATTAAGATGACAGGTGGTGGTTGGGTTGTTGACGTGGTTAATAATAATTCAATTATGTTTGGTGCAGATAATTCTTCTGTATATCTCGATTATGGCGCAATAAAAACAACTGAAAATTTTACTCTTGTTACAGATGTTTATTTTACAAGACGTTCCCAGACCACTAAACCTTATGGTGCTGCTTTTGCGTTTAATGTTACAAACAACACAGGTTACCCTACATTAGTAAGCGGAAAGAATAGAGCTGCTGCAGGTTGGAAATTCCTTAGCAGCGGTGATACTAAATATCATCACACTCAGTTAGTAAAATTTAATGTTTCAACAAGTACTGGCAGTATTGGTCTTTCAGATGCAAACCCAAATGAGAACATTCTTCCTATAGCAAACATTAATTTCGCTTATAAAGGAGATAACTTTGGTACAGATTATGTAAGTGGTGCTACTACTGTGGGAACAGCAGACTTTACTGCTGAAAGCGGAAAAGGAACATTCACAGAAGATACTAAATACCACTATGCTCTTGATAAGATGGGTGAAGTAGGTACACTTATGCTTGAGGGCGGTCTTGTAAGCGTACTTGATACTCAGGATGTTTATACTGTAAATGGTAAGGGTAGTGCACCTAAAACAGGATATATGGCTTTTGACTTCCCACTTTCATCAGGAGCAGCAAAAACTATTTATTCAAATATCAAACTTCTTTCATCTGTTGTCAGCGATGAAGCATTTAGCATAAAGACTGTTGCTACACCTGAAGATGTTTATGCAGGTGCAAAAACAATTACAGTTAAGTATGCAGAACCTATAACAGAAACAAATATTATTGGCGATATTAAGCTTACAAAAGAAGGTGAAGATGTTGCTTTCACTCAGCAGGTGAAGGGCAATATTCTCACTATTATCCCAACAGGCGGATTTGAAATTAATGAATTAGGCACAGAAGATAGCGATAAAGTTAAATATCACCTTGAAATCGGCACAACAGTTAAAGATTTCACAGTTGATGTTATCTATAAACCAGACTTCAAATTAAACGAAGATGGAACTATCGAAGGTCTTGACATTGCAGAAGGCGATGGTGTTGTAGTAGATTTAATTAAAGGCGAAACAAATTCTTTTGCTATGCACACAAGCTCAGGCTCAGTTGCTCTTAAAACTTCTTTAGCTAATCAGGAAAATGTATCTCTTATGGCTGATGTTTACTTTACAGGCTTATTCTATTTCACAGAAGGATCAAATGGAAAATGGAGCGGATGGACAGAAAAGAGAGGTGCCAGTGCAATCTTTGGTTTTAACGTTTCAACAAACGACGACAGATTGTTTGAAAAATTTGATACAAGGCTTGGATATGTTGCACCGAATAATGATGTAGCAAGAGCAGGTTGGTATGTGGATCTCAGAAATAATAATGAATATCACAACAGAAAAGTTGCGGTAATTGATCCAAATGGCGCGAAAGATGAAAAACAGGTTGCTTTTTACGGATATAAGCCTGATTACGAAAAACCTTTGAAAGATACTTTATTTACCTCAAGCAATGTAAAAATGGCAGTTATAAGTTATGGAAATAAAAACAACTTCGGAACAGAATTTGCAAATGAAACTGTTAAAACAGGAACAATTGATTTAGATGCAGTAGCTCAGGAACTTAACAATGATGAAAATATTACACATGAAACACTTACAGAAGATTATAAGAACTACACCTATGCAAATTTTGACAACAAGTATGAATATGTAATTGATAAGATGGGTGCAGTTGGTACTCTTATGGTTAATGATGAATTGATAGACGTTCTTGATACACAGGCATACTATGACAGATATAATCAGCAGAACGATACTGCTTTAACAGCACCTGTAAAAGGTACATTCACATTCTCAAAGCATTACAATACAAGCAAATACACAAAAACAATCTACAGAAACATCAGACTTGTAAAAGCTACTGTTGAAGGTGAAGAAGCTGAAAGAGTTGAAATCGAAAATGTTACATACTTAAACAAAGCTGGCGATGTTCTTGAAACAATTGCAGGCGAAGCTTTTGTTAAGGGTGCTGTAACAGTTAAAAACTACTTCAAAGAAGAAAAACCTGTAAAAGTTATTGCAATCGCTTATAAAGGCGAAGAAATGCTTGCAGTTGACATTTTAGATGTTCAATCACCTTTAGGTGCAAATACAAGTGCATCTGCTGAGTACAGCTTTACAGGTCTTTCAGGCTTAACAGAAATTAAGGTTGTTGCATGGGATAGCTTTACAAATCTCTTCCCATATTGCGCACCATTTACAAAATAATAAACTAATCAATAAAAACTTTCGGTTGCTCCTTTCGGGACAACCGAAAGTTTTAAAAAATATCACTTAAATTATTCTTATACAACACAATTATCGGAAAAGAGTGAAATGTTATGAAATACGAAAATAAATTCGGTATGTTTGTTCACTGGGGTATATATTCTTTACTTGGAATACATGAACAGGCACAGGCAAAGGCTGATATTCCTCATAAGGAATACGATAAGCTGGTTGGGCAGTTTAACCCTGTTAAATATAATCCAAAACAGTGGGTTTCCCTTGCCAAACAAGCAGGTATGAAATATATCTGCTTTACAGCAAAGCATCACGATGGCTTTTGTATGTGGGATACAAAATATACCGATTATAATATAATGAACACACCTTATGGAAAGGATGTGCTCAAAATGCTTGCAGATGAATGTGAAAAGCAGGGAATGTTACTTTCTATTTATTATTCCTGTCCTGACTGGCATCATAAAAATGGATACAATCCACTTTCATCTCATCAATGGAAAGCAATAGACAAAACTAATACAGAAACACAGCCTTACAGAGATTATGTAAAAAATCAGATTGCTGAGCTTATGACAAATTACGGAAAAATCTATACTCTGTTCTGGGATATACCACCTAAATATGAGGATAAAAGTATAAACGAGATTGTGCGCAAGCTTCAGCCTGACATCATAATAAATAACAGAGGTTGGGACGAGGGCGATTTCGCAACTCCTGAAAGAGAAATTGAAGAGGTTGACTCAACACATTATCCTCATATGATAGAAATGTGTGAATCTGTGGGCGAACAAGCCTGGGGATACAGAAAAAATGAAGATTATCACTCTGTAAAATATCTTACATCAACCATCAGCACAATTATGTCTATGGGCGGAAATTATCTTTTGAATGTAGGTCCTATGGCAAACGGAGAAATCCCAAAACAGGCAAAAAGCGTAATCAAAAAAGTAGGAAACTGGTACAATCGTATGAACGGCACACTTGAAAATTTTGAGGCTGATGACTTTGACTACAATGTGAAAAGATGTAAGTGCATTGTAAATAAGAAAAATGGTAAATCATACTTTAATTTTCCTGACGGAATATGTTCAAGTGCGGTAAATATAAAAAAATACCCCAATGAACCTAAATCTGTTGTACTTTTAAACAACGGTAAAAAGCTTGATTTTAATATCATACCTTTGTACCATAATAATGATACGGGAATTGCGGAGGATAAATATGTCCATATACATAATATCCCCGTTGAAAAATATTCAAATGAACCTTTAGCAATTGAAATTGAATGGTAAAAATAGGAGAGAAAATATATGAAAAAGATTATTTCGGTAGTGCTTGTTTTATGTTTTATGCTTTCTGCATTTACAGTAATGGCAGAAAGTAAATGGACAAATGCATCAGAATGGGCAAAGCCTGAACTTGACAAAGCCGTTGAAATCGGAGTTTACCCAAATGCTCTTGAAAACAAGGATTTGACCTTAAACATCACAAGAGCAGAACAGGCGGCTTTAACTGTTAAAATCTACGAAGCAGTTACAGGAAATCAAGCACCGGGCGGTGATAACCCATTCATTGATACAAATGATGCAGAAATCATCAAGGCTTTCAAGCTTGGTATCACATCAGGTACAACAGCTACAACATTTTCACCTGATGAAAACCTAACAAGAGAACAGGCTGCAGCTATGCTTGCAAGAGTATTCAAGAAAATCAAAAACACAGAAGTGTTAAGCTTTGAAATGCCAAAAGAGTTTGCAGACCACAAAAGTATTTCAGATTATGCAATTGAGTCTGTATATTTTATGAATGCACAGGGCTACATAAAGGGCACAGAAGCAGGCTTTGAGCCAAAAGGTCTCTGCACAAGGGAACAGGCTTTAGCCATTGCACAGAGAATGGCAAACAATCTTAAAGGTGATGTTGCAGCAAAAGAAAAATTCACAGTTGCTTGTATCGGCGGTTCGTTGACAAACGGCGGTTTAGCTTGGCAATCTAAGCTTAAGAAATACCTTGGTGAAAAGATGCCTGACAAGGAAATTGAAATTATAAATGCAGGTATTGGCGGAACAACATCAGAATACGGCGCGGCAAGATATGAAAGAGATATACTTACATTCAAACCTGATTATGTAATTATCGAGTTTTCTGTAAATGACAGGACTATGGGTACAGGAGACAAAATACACCATCAGATGTATATGGAATCTATGATTCAGCAGAGTTTAAAGGCTGAAAAAGTTCCTGCAATTACATTCCTTTTTGCAAATCATACCTACGAGGGCGAAAAGCTTGATGGAGTAAATTTCAGCAAAGAAGCAAAAATAGAGCTTGCAGAGTTTTATGATATACCTTTTGTAGATGTTTACCAATACGTGAATAAGCTTTATGAAGCAGACACAACAAAAACAAGCTCATCAGTAAAGCTCTGGCTTGAAGATGAAAAGAAATATTACCCTAAAGATAATGTTCACCCTCACGCTTCAGGGTATGAACTTTTCGCTGATGCTATTATCGAAAGATTTGAAAATGAAGGACTTGATAAATTTTTGCAGCCTGTTCAGGAAAAGGGCGGAGTCTTCTGTACATCTAAACAAAGATTGGTTACAAGCAGATACAATCAGATGTATGTAACTGACCCAAGAATTACATATGAAGGAAAATGGTATCTTTGTAACAAAGCAGAGCCAAGAGGTAATTTAACACAGGCTATTGATACTAAATTTTATGAGTATCCTTATTATCCTGAAGGCGGTATGTATACAATTATGGCAAATTCCTCAATGACATTCAAATCAACTGCTGATGAAATTCAGGTTGTTTATATCAGAGGTAATGCCACAAACGATATGGTTTTCCTTGTTGACGGTAAGGAAGTTGCCACATATTCAACTGCTTTTGAAAGTGCAACTAATATGACTTATATAACTAAAGCTGTTCCTGTCGGAGCGGGAAAAACTGTTACAATAAAAGCAAAGGGATATTCACCGCTGAGAATTCTTGCGGTTATAGAAAGAATTGCACAATAAATATTTCAGTGAGGAAGGAAACATATGGATATTTCAAAAATTGATATAAATTTAGCATCGGGTGAGGTTGATGAGAATATTGAATGGATAAGTTCTCATGATGAACGGTTTTCTGTTCACGGTGTATTCTTCAGCGAAAAGGACAACCTTTATATGCGTGTGCCTGATGAGGTTTCCGAGGCAACAGGAAATCCGGGTATCCGTACACTTTCAAAGATGACTGCAGGAGGAAGACTCAGGTTTATAACAAATTCACAGTTTATTGCGATTAATGCTTCGTTGCCTGCTGTAAGACCTGCACCGCATATGCCTGTAACATTAACTCACGGCTTTTCGGTTTATGCAGATGGTTTGTTTAAGAAAAGATATTCTCCAAAAACCAATACATTACTGGAAGTTAAAGAGTTTGGTATGGAAAAAAGAATATGTTTTACAGAAAAGAAGGAAATCGATGAAACAAGCAAAGAAAGACTTATAGAAATATATTTTCCTTTGTACGGAGGTGTTTCCCAGTTACATATTGGTGTAGCACCAGGCTCGATTGTTAAAAAAGCACCTGATTATGAAAGAAAAAAACCATTGCTTTTTTACGGAAGTTCAGTAACACAAGGGGCTTGTGTTTCACGCCCAGGTAATGATTATGTGTCGATGCTTGCAAGAAAATTTAATTCAGATTATATCAATCTCGGATTTTCAGGCAATGGAAACGCAGAGGATGCGATGATAGATTATATCACATCAATTGATGCTTCTCTTTATGCATTTGATTACAATATGTATGCAAGCAGAAAAGAACGAATTCTTCCACCACATTTTTCAATCTATGAAAGAATAAGAGAAAAGCATCCAAATGCACTTATACTTCTCCATGACAAGCCTGGATGTGATTTTGAACCCGACCCTGAAAGAGAAGAAATAATACGCTCAACCTATGAAAAAGCGGTTAAGCTTGGTGATGAATTAGTTTGCTACATACCGCCAAAAGCACTTTTGGGTGAAGGAGACCGCGATTGCTGTATGGTGGATAATTCTCATCCTAATGATTTGGGTGCGTGGAGAATGGCAAACACGATTTATAACACAATATGCGAAAAAATAAGCAAAATTAAAGGAGCTCAATAATGAATAAGGAACAGTTTATAAAACAGAGAGTCAGTGCAATGAGCATTGAAGAAAAAGTCGGTCAGTGCTTTGTTATCGGCTATGTAGGTGCAACAGTAACTCCTGAAATCATAAGACGAATTAAAACTTATAAGCCTGCAGGTATCAGAGCAGGTCTTATGTGGAGAATAAGAACAGTTAAGCACGACCCAAACGGAACAAACACAGATTTTGCATCAAGACTTCAAAGACCATACAAGGGTACAATCAAGGATTTTCTTCCTGATATTCCTGTACCACATTTTACAAACGAAGAATTTTGCGAATATGTAAACACATTAAAACAGGCGGCAATTGAAAACGGAAATGTTCCACTTCATTTCACATTCGATTTTGAAGGAGACGTTTCTGCAGACTATTACAGAGGCGGAGTAAAATACTTCCCAAGCTGTATGGGTATTGCGCACGGTGGTGACAAAGAACTTGCAAAGGATGTTGCGTGGGCAGTAGGCAGACAGCTTGCACCACTTGGCTTCTCAATGGTGCATTCACCTGTTCTTGATGTTAACACAAATCCAAAGAACCCTGAAATCGGTACAAGAAGCTATGCTCAGGATCCTGATACAGTTGCAGAATATGCGATAGAGGCGATTAAAGGCTTCAAAGAAGCAGGAATTATTGCAACAGGTAAACATTTCCCGGGCAGAGGCGAATCTGCAGCAGATGCACATCACGGACTTCCTGTAATTGATATTTCAAAAGAAGAACTTTATGAAAAACACATTAAGCCATACAAGAAATTAATTGAAGCAGGTCTTCCTGCAGTTATGACTGCTCATACTGCATATCCTGCACTTGACGATTCAGGTCTTCCTGCAACACTTTCAAAAAAGATTGTAACAGGAATTCTTAAAGAAGAGCTTGGCTTTAAAGGTGTTGTTACAACAGATGAAATCACAATGGGTGGTATTATTTCTGAATTTGAAGTTAAGGATGCTTGTCTTGAAGCTATCAACGCAGGTTGTGACCTTGTTCTTTTAAGAGACGAGGGCGGTCTTATAGACGAAGTAATCCCTGCACTCGTTGATGCAGTTAAAGATGGCAGACTTTCTGAAGAAAGACTCAATGATGCAGTTTCAAGAACTCTTGGTGTTAAATATGACTACGGATTCTTTGAAAATGAGCAGATAAAAGAGGTTTCTAAAGCAAGTGAAGGCATAAATGATGAAAAGGTTAAGGAAATTGCACTTCGTGCTGCAAAACAGGCAATGACTGTTGTAAGAGACGAAAACAATATCCTGCCTTTAAAGGAAGGTACAAAGGTTCTCTTTGTATATCAGGTTAACCCTGTTCACGAAAGAACAAATACACAAAGCTGTAATCCTGCAACTCCTTGGCTTGAAATGCTTAAGTATTCAGATGATGTATATTGCGTAGAATCAAAAATGAAATATCCTGAAGAAGACAGAAAAAGAGTGTATGAGAGAATTGACGAGGCAGATGTTATTATTGTAACAAACTACTTTGACAGAAGAAATCCTGACAGTGGTAACAGCTTTGTTAAAGAACTACACGAAAAAACAAACAAGCCTGTTATCGTTGTAACAAATTCACCTTATGAGTTCACAATACTTGACGAATACAAAACTGTTATATGTACATACAGTTCATCAGTAGAAAGCTTTAAAGAACTTGCAAATGTTATTTTCAGTGGTGATGGAAATGTCAGATAAGAAATTTTTTATTGGTGTTGACTCGGACGGAACTGCCTTTGACAGTATGACTATCAAGCATACAGACTCATTTATACCTGCTATGTTTCAGGTCTGGGATTTAGAAACTGTTAAAGAAAGAGTAACAGAAATAGAGCAGTATATTAATCTTTATTCAAAAGACAGAGGGATAAACCGTTTCCCGGGACTATTAATGACTTTTGAAAAAATGATTGAAGAAAATATATTTGATAAAGATGTTTCGGATTTAAGGGTATTTGTTAATTCAGGCAAAGGCTTTTCCACAAAAGCACTTGAAGATTTCATAAAAGAAACAGACAGTGAATTCTTAAAGGATGTTTTAAAGTGGAATAACCTTTCAGACAAGCTCTTTGCTGAAAACTGTAAAGATATTCAGCCTTTTAACTTTGTTAAACAATCTCTTTCAAAAGCCATAGATAAAGCAGATATAGGAGTTATCTCATCTGCTACAAAGGAAGGTCTTGAAACTGATTGGAGGGGCGGAGGAATTGCTCAGTTTACATCTGTAATACTTGGCAAGGAAAACGGCAGTAAAAAAGAACAGTTAAAATCTGAAACAGAAGGCAAATATGAAAAAGAATGTATTCTTATGATTGGCGATGCTATAGGCGATTTAGAGGCTGCGAAAAGCATTGATGCACATTTCTATCCTATAATTGCAGGAGAAGAAGAAAAATCATGGGAAAAGCTATACAGTGATGCCCTTGACAAATTCTTTGACGGCAAATATGCAGGTGAATACGAAAAAACATTGATCGACGCTTTTTACAAAAGCTTTGAATAATAGTGAAAGAGGATTTTTATATGAAATTATTAAACAAACTTCCTATGCCTGATGATATGGAAAAAGAAGAAATAGTTCAGTTGCTTTTGAAAGAGGAGTATGGTTTTCTTCCAAAAGGTAAAACTGAGGTTTTTGCAGAGTTAGTAGAAAAAGATGAAAAATTCTGTGCAGGTAAAGCAGTTCTTAATACATTAAGACTTATCTGTAGGGGAGAGTTTGGTGAATTTTCATTCCCTGTAATGTACTCGAAAAATCTGTCAGAGGGCAAAAAACCGTGCTTTATACATATTAATTTCAGACCTGATATCCCTGACAGATATCAGCCAACAGAAGAACTTATAGATGTAGGCTACAGTGTTTTATCGTTTTGCTATAAAGATGTAACAAGTGATGACGACGATTTCACAAATGGTCTTGCAGGAGTTATTTACCCTGATGGCAAAAGGGGAGAATATGACTGCGGTAAAATAGGTCTGTGGGCATGGGCGGCAATGCGTGTTATGGACTATGTACAGACTCTGCCAGAAATAGATAAATCTAAAATCACAGTTGCAGGACATTCAAGACTTGGAAAAACTGCACTTCTTACAGGAATGCTTGATGAAAGATTTTTCTGTGCAATTTCAAATGATTCAGGATGTAGTGGTGCAGCCCTTGCAAGAGAAAATTATGGAGAAACAATTGAAGATATTTGTCAGCGTTTCCCATATTGGTTCAGTAAGCATTATCTGAGATATGCAAATAATGAAGATAATCTTCCTTTTGACCAGCATTATCTTGTGGCAGGAAATTATCCTCATCTTGTTTATATTGCAAGTGCAGAAGGCGATGAATGGGCTTGCCCTAAGAATGAATACCTTTCAGCAGCTGCTGCCAGTGGTTATTATCAAAAAAGAGGTATGAAAGGCTTTGTGCATCCAGAAAGACTTGCACAGGTGGGGGATACTTTCCATGAGGGATGTATCGGATATCATATAAGACCGGGAAAACACTATTTAAGCCGTGAAGACTGGCTGAAATATATAGAATTCTTGAATAAGCATTATAAGGAAGGTTTGACTTATGAAATTCTTTGAAAAAGCTACACCGGAATCCTGCGGTATTAGTTCAAAAAATATTATTGATTTTGTTGAGGCTTTGTGCCAGGGACTTGAGAATCAGGAAACACATTCATTTTTGCTTATAAGACATGGAAAGTTAGTTTGTGAGGGATACTTTGCCCCTTATAACAAAAATACAGAGCATATGCTCTATTCTATCAGCAAATCCTTTGCAAGTACAGCTATAGGTTTGCTTGTTGATGAGGGCAAAATAGATGTTGATGATTTTGTTTATACATATTTCCCTGAATTGATGGATGAAGACATCAATAAAGAAAATCTTAAAATAAAAATAAAAGATTTGCTTTCTATGTCTTTCGGACAACAGGGCGGGGCAGTCCATGAAATCACAAAGAGAAATGATTTAGCACCTGTTATGCTTTATGACTTCTTTTACAGAGCTAAAAATTCAGAGTGCGGAGAAAAGTTCCGTTATGATTCTTATGGTACATATATGCTTGCAGCAATTGTAAGAAAGCTTACAGGTATGAACGTTGTTGAATATCTTATGCCAAAACTTTTCGAGCCGCTTGATATTCCTATGCCTTTTTATGTAAAAGATTCAATCGGCAACAGTATCGGTTATTCGGGTATGCGCCTTAAGGCGAGAGACCTTGCAAAAGTAGGATTAGTTTACCTTAATAACGGAGTATGGAACGGAAAACAATTGGTACCTGAAAGCTGGATAAAGCTTGCAACACAGAAGCACATTTCAACTGATGATTGTGCTACAGGAAAAGACTGGCAGGAGGGATATTGCTATCAGTTCTGGAAGGGCAGATACAATACTACACGCCTTTGCGGTGCTCACGGTCAGATGTGTGTAATAATGCCTGATTATGATGCTATATTTGTCGTTAATTCAGGATATGACAACGATAAACTTTCATACATATTAGATTCATTTTACGAAAAGATTATGTTAAAAATGCAAAATGAACCATTAGCAGAAGACATAGAAAACTTTGATAAACTTGAAAAGGTTATCAAAAATCTTAAAATTACATACAATTTTTCGGAAATGTCTCCACTAGCACATATTATCAGTGGTAAGTCTTTTGAACTTTCAGAAAATGATAAATACAATGCCGTAAAATTTATTTTTGATGAAGATAAAGTGAATGTTACTTTAGTTTCAGATGAAACTAATTTCGAATTTACAGCAGGATTTAGCAAAGCAATTAACGAGAGGGTTTCAGGAACTTATGTTACTTCGCTAAAAAACGAAGGAGACTTAGATATAACTGTTTCTGCTATGTGGAAAACAAAAAAAGAACTTGAAATTACTTTGCGTTTTATAGGAACACCTGCTATAATAAAAGTAGTAGCAGATTTTTCTAGTGAATCAGGAATAGAAATTGTTCCTATCAGATGTAAATTATAAAAAAGAAAGGTGATATTATGAAAAAAATTATTTCATTACTTATTGTGTTGTGTCTTGTTTTTACTGCGTTTTCAGTAATGGCAGAAAGCAAGTGGACAAACGCATCAGACTGGGCAATCCCTGAGCTTGAAAAAGCACTTTAGCTTGGTGTTTACCCATCAGCTCTTGAAAACAAAGATTTAACAGGCAATATTACAAGAGCAGAGCAGGCAGCTTTAACAGTTAAAATCTACGAAGCTGTTACAGGTAAAGCAGTTGAACCTGCTAAAAATCCATTTACAGACACAAATGATACTGAAATCGTTAAAGCTTATACTCTTGGTATTACATCAGGTACAACAGATACAACTTTCTCACCTGAAGATAACTTAACAAGAGAACAGGCAGCGGCTATGCTTGCAAGAGTTTACAAGAAAATCACAGGTAAAGAAACTCTTGAATTTGAAATGCCAAGTCAGTTTGCAGACCATAGCAAAATTTCTTCATATGCAACAGAATCTGTATACTTTATGAATGCTATGGGCTATATTAAAGGTACAGAAAAAGGTTTTGAGCCTCAGGGCCTTTGTGCAAGAGAAGCAGCACTTGCAATCGCACAGAGAATGGCCTCAAATCTTAAAGCAGAAACACCAAAAACAGGTGAAAAATTTGTTGTTGCCTGCATTGGCGGTTCTTTAACTGCAGGCGGCTCACCATGGCAGTATAAAATCAAGACTTATTTCCAACAGAAAATGCCCGGCAAAGAAATAGAAATCATAAATGCAGGTATAGGCGGAACAACTTCAAAATATGGCGCATTAAGATATGAAAGAGATGTTTTGTCTTACAATCCTGACTATGTTATTATTGAATTTTCAATTAATGACAGAACTATGGGAACAGGCGATATAATTAATCAACAGATGTATATGGAAACTATGATTCAGCAGAGCTTAAAAGCCCAAAAAGTTCCTGCGATTTCATTCTTGTTCGCAAATCACAATTATCAGGACGAAACTTTTGATAGTGTTGAGTTCAGCAGAGAAGCTAAAAGACAACTTGCAGAATTTTATAATATTCCTGTTATAGATGCTTATGGATATGTTCATAAGTTATATGAATCAGATGCAGCAAAAACAAGCACATCATACGTACAGTGGCTTGAAGAAGAAAAGAAATATTACAAAGTGGGCGATGTTCATCCATACGCTTCAGGATATGAACTCTTTGGTGATGCTATAATTGATGCTTTCGAAACTGAAGGCCTTGATAAATTTATTGCTCCTGTTCAAAAAACAGATGGATTTTACTGCAAATCAAAAGCAAAATACTTAACAAGCAGTTTTAATCAGATGTTTGTTACAGATCCAAGAATTACATACAACGGAAAATGGTATATCTGCAACAAAGAAGATCCAAAATCTAATCTTACACAAGCTATAGATACAAAGTTCTATGAGTATCCTTATTACCCTGAAGGTGGAGCATACACAGTTATGGCAAATGCAGAAATGACATTTAAGTCATCGGCTGAAGAGATTTACGTTGTTTACATCAGGGGCGAAGAAACAAATGACATGGTATTCCTTGTAGATGGAGAAGAAGTTGGAACAAGCGCCACAGCATTTTCAAGCGCTACAAATATGACTTATATTACACACGAAGTTCCTGTTGGTAAAAATAAAACAGTTACAATCAGAGCTAAAAACTTTGCACCGTTGAGAATTCTCGCAATAATAGAACGAGTTGCTGAATAAAAAACAAGGGGATGTTTAAAAACTCGTTTTAAATATCCCCTTCCTTCAAGGGAATAGCAAAAAGACTATAAATAACAGAAAAATCCCACTTGTGGGATTTTTCTTCGTTTAGTTTCAGTTTTTTTGGATTTTCACTATTAAAAAACAATAATTTACTTCCTTTTTGCGTTCCGGAGTATTTTAACATTCCCATGTTTTTATATATAGAGACCAAGGCCCGGCATTAATATATCTGCAAAGTGATAATCATCATAAATTTTGTTTGTGATAACACTATAAATATCAATAGGCTTCTTGCTTGATTTTTTAAAGTCACATCCAACTTTTTCTGCAACATCACTATAAACTGAATAAAAACCTTCTGTGTAAACAGTAACGTTGTCAAGACCATAATTTTCTTTAAGCATATCAATACATCTTATAAGGTCATATACTCTTAAAGCACAGATACTGTCACCAAGGAATGCAAGCTCTATATTAAGCTTTGCAACTGCTGTGTAAAATGGTGCAGTTGCCTGACTTTTGAGCATAGGATTTGGTGTGCATTTACCCATACCTGATAAATCTGCAACAAAAACTGCTTGTCCTTGTTTTATAAGTGAGTCTATGTAGCTCTCTTTTTCAACAAGCTTGTCTGTTCCGCCTTCCCAAAGACAGAGTGTAACAGGGAGATTAGCGTCTTTATTTGCAAGCGGTGTGAATAATACACCATAGCATGGAAGCTGTTTTTGTGAGAACCAAAGAACTTTTTGAACATACATATCATCAATTTCGAGTTCTTCCAGACGTCTTATGTTGAATTTACATTCATCTCTGAATGAAAATACTTTTTTTGTAAGCTCGGCTTTTATTTTTTCAGGAGTCATTTTTGCTTTTTTCTTTAAGAACTCTTTTTTGTTTTCTTCGTATACCAGAGCTGAGTTAAGTTCTTCAAGAACTGAACCTTTTTTTGTAGCCATAAGATGTTCATAGTCTTCGGCAGGGCATACAATCTCTGCATCAGATTTTTTACCTGTGAATATTTCGTTGAAGAAATCGGCAGCGGCTTTTGCAAGATTAGCGGTGTAAGCATGTCTGCTGTCATCCCATGCAATCTGCAATTTATTTTCAACACCTAAAAGTTTATAAAATTCTTTCTCTTTTTCATATACTGCTTCTGTTCCTTCACGGCAGAAGAAATCATTTTTAACACCTAAAATCATACATGCACGAGGGCGGATACATGAAATAAGTTCGTAATGGTCAAAAAGATTAAGGGTAGCACCCGGCCAGATTTGTTCAGCATCCTGAGGTGAGCCTGCATGAAGATACTCACGTCTTGATGTTATAAATGTTCCCGGTGCTGCTGCTTTAACTCTTTGGTCAACTGCGGCTAAAACTGCGGTCATAGTACCCCCGCCTGATGAACCTGTTGCACCAATTTTATCTGCATCAACTTCAGGTCTTTGCTGAAGATAGTCAATGCCTCTCATAGCATCTGCAAGGAAATATTTAGCAAGAGTTTCTCCTGCTAAAGTACACTGATTGCCGCAAAACTGATGCTCTTTTACGGGAAAGTCAGCTAACAATTCAGGATAATTTTTTCTTTCTCCCTGACCAATAGGCGCCATAGCAAGAACAACATTTCCTGCCTTGGCAATTGTTATGCAAGCACGTCTGTAAGCATATGCAAAATGTCCGTCAATTGCGTGACCACACTGGAATAAAATACCCGGTAGCTTGTCGGTCGCATTTTCAGGAATATAAAGGTTTGCAGTTGCAAAAAAATTCTTTCTCAGTTCAATAATAATGTTTTCAACTTTAACACCTTCAAAAAAACTTGTGCCTGTAACTTTTGCATTAAGTGGAAGAGTGTTGTTATAAGGTGTTTTGCCAAGACATTTCAAAAATGTTTTTCGGGCATTTTCCTGATATTTAATAAATTCTTCCTTGGTTCTTATTTTATTACGTCTTCTGTCTGCCTTGTCAAAAGCAGCTTCGGCTATTTTGAAAATATGTAAAAAGAGCTTGTCGGCAGTGTTGTAATAATAATTATAAGGAGAAGAATCCTGTAATGTTGTAAATTTTGACATTTAATCACCCAATATATACTATATTATATAAAAAAATTATATAGTAGACAAATTTTTTTGTCAAGGTACTTCTCATTTGGTTAGCTTTTTTTGTAGAAAAATGCAAAAATTCTTTCGAATAATACATAGACTTTTAAGGAGTTATATTATATAATAAAATAATAAAAATATTTAGTACATATTGGAGGAAAATTATGAAATTTTCAATAAAAAAACTTTTGTGTTTACTTATTTCATTATGCCTCATAAGTTCAGTTCTTGCTTTGCCCGCACTTGCTTCTTTCACACCGGATGAAGATTATAATGAAGTTGACCAAAAGAAGCTCAGAACTGCGATTTATTCGTTGCAGCAACCTATAGTAGAAGGCACTGAACTTGCACAGCACATTTACAGAAACGCCTTCAGTTTTAATTTTAATATGAAAGCTACTGTAAAAGAGGTTTTAGACCAGGTTTTCATTAACGGCTACAGTAAAGAGGAACTTGAAAGCGATAAGGCTTCTGCAAATTCATCAACTGTTGTAGTTAATGTTATGGAAATGATTCTTCCAACACTTTACAGTGAGATTCCTGCAAATTTAAGTGCATATTTTGATGGTGATCCTGCAGAAAATCCAACATCTGCAAGTCTTGTTACAGGTGACTTGCTTCTTATGGAAAAAGATGCCGAATGCAGTATTTACATCTATGATGGAAACTACTTTGCAAAGCTTGTAAAACCACAGCTTATAAGAGAGGATGCAGACATACTTCTTTCTTCTGCAAAAAATGCAGACCGTTATGTTGTTTTAAGACCTTCAAGAGTTCTTTCCCCTGTTTTCCGTTCAACTGAAGAAACCGATGTTCTTACAGATGCACAGAAAGCACTTATAGGGACTGCAGAAAGTTATCTTTTAAGAGGTCATAGTATTCAGTATGATGATACAACTCCATTCACTAAAAATTCATACAGATGGAACACCGGTTTAAGAACACCTGAAGAAGCAAGACCTGACGATATCAGTTATATAAACTGTGCAGCCTTCACATCAGAAGTTTATAAAACCGCACTTGGAATTGATGATGTAAGATTTACCACTTCCTCATTAATAAAAGATCCTGACGTTGTATGGAGTCACCCTAAAAACATAAACAACTCAATCGGTGGAGAAACTGAAGAGCAGAAGGCTGAAATTGAAGCAGATTTCTACAACAATCTCCAGCCTGGTGATATTATTACTATCCGTTATATATCAGGTGGCGGACACGCTATGCTTTATATCGGCAATGGCAATATCATCCACAGTACAGGTAGTAGTTATAGTTTCTCAAAAGGTGAAATCTCTGAAGCCACAATCAGATATATGCGCGTTGAAGATTTTTTTGATTCTACAAGCAGAAGACATGTTTTCTCAAAGCTTACCAAGTTCTTCATTGTTCGTCCATTAAGAGACTGGAATGGTACTGTTCCGGAAAATACAATCAACAGAATTACAACAATGAAAGGTATTGTTGGTGAAAAGATATCATCAAAAAACAGATTTTCAACTGTAAATCCTGGTGATGAAATTACATACACATTCAGAGTTTTTAACACAAACAACGAGACAAAAACTCTTGAAATTTCAGATACAGTTCCTGAAAATACAACTTTTGTTTCAGGCGACTTAAATAACGACAATGGAAATCTTTCATATTCAATAACAGTTGCACCTTTTGAAACAAAAGAGGTTTCATATACTGTTAAAGTTAATGAAAACACTCCTGATGGCACCTGGATTAAAAGCAACTCTGCTACAATCGGTGGTGTACTTCATAAAACTTATGAAGTGCCTGTAAGAAACACATTAACATCTGCTCAACAATCTTCTATTTCTGATGCTATTGAAGCAAACTCTTCACTTGCATCATCAACAGACAAAGGTATTGCATATGCCAACAAAATTTATAAAGATGTTATTGGTGTTGATGCAGTTCTTGACCACTCAAGCGTTACAGACATAAAAAATAATCTTATGCCTGCAATTAACATAGATACTGTTATTGATGGTATTAATATATCTGACTATATTGGTTTTTACCACCTTGATTATAACTCACATTATGCAAAGATGCTTGTTCCACGTATGTTCGGCGGAAGAAGAATTGTAACAGAGCTTCATCAGGATAAAATCGTTCAGAGACTTGATTATAGTCAGTTTGTAAATGGTGATATTATTATTACAGAATCATCATCTGCAACAAACCTTTATATGTATAATAACGAAAAGATTTTAAATCTTTCAACAGGCAAATATGAGTCAGATACAGATGATTTCTTTGACAAAATTTTTGCTAACTATCGTTTTGCAGTTTTAAGACCTTCTATGACAGATACATATAAATATACTAAGCCTGAAAAGACTCCTCTTGAAATTTTAATTGCTGAACTTGGTGAATTAAATGAGGCAGGTATAAAAGATGATGTTTCACTTGCAGTAATTGAAGCAAAGATTGCTGAAATTGATGCATATCTTGCAGCTAATACCAATGAAGCATTAAAACCTTCACAGCAACTCACTTACACTGCTGCAGCGAACAATATTTATGATTACAAATTCCCTCCTGTTATAGTTCCTGAAGACCACATTGAAGCAAAAGGCAAAATCTGGTTTGCTTTAGGTGGCAACTCAAAGTTCTTTGTAAAAACTGATGATGATGCTTTTATAAACAAATCAAGTTATACACGTTTCCTCCCGGGCGTTGACTTCGCAGGATATGTTGGCACACCAACAGGAAATTTTGCAACAGATCAGGCGGCTATCGTAAACCCTTCATATGGTGGAAGTATGCTTCCATATACAATTGACCAGAATCCTTCAAAGATTACTATTTCATCATATCCTGACTTTACTACTGAGGATGGCAATCTTTACTGGACTATCAAAGGTACTCCATACCTTGTAAGACCATATAACAATGTTATCAAGCTTTTGGAAACTGCACCGGATACAAAGAATGTAACAGATCAGGATGCAAAGGACAGATACGCATCATTAACATCAACAACTATTGATGTTCCTGATAAAAAGTATAAATCTCTTGGTTTTATCGGTGCTTGTACTACTGCATACAGAAAATACTACAAAGTAACAATTTACTATGAAGACGGAACAACCACTTCATCAGTTGAAAATATTTCAGCTGCATACAATGTTAACGACACATCTATTTTCTGCGATGGTGGTATTGTATACCTTGCAAACTTCCTTAATAACACAAACGAGAGAAATTCAAGATTTGGCTTTGTTCCTTGGGAAATTGATAGTGCAGATTTTAATACTGAAAAAGTAATTACAAAAATCAAATTTGAGATTGATGAAGCGGACACAAACACCAAGTTTGCAGGGTTTATCATTTCTGCATGGGGTGAACCTGTAAAAGATTCTACAGAGCCTGATGTACCGCAGCCATCTACTCTTGATGTTTTAATCACAGAGCTTGATGCTTTAAATACTGCAGGCATCAACGATGATGATGCACTTTCTGCAGTTGAAGCAAAAGTTGCAGAAATTGATGCTTATCTTACAGCTAATGCATTAACTCTTACCGACCTGCAGAAAACAGTTTATGACTTGGCAAAAGAAAAAATAGAGGCATACGAAGATGCACAGACAACAGATGATAAGAGCATCTACGCCCAAGGCAAAATCTGGTTTGACTTAAATGGTAACTCAAAATTCTTTGCAACAAAAGAAGATGAGCAGTGGACAAACAGAGCAACATATAGCGACTTTTTACCAGGTGTTGACTATTCAGGTTATTTATTATCACCAACAGGTGATTTTACAGCAGACCAGGCAGCTATTGCATCAACAGGTAAAGGTGGTTCGTTCTTCCGTTACACTCTTGATGCAGGTACAACACTTTCACAGCATACAGATCCTGACTTTAAGACTGGCGAAGATGGTAACATTTACTGGACAATCAAAGGTGTCGATTATCTCATAAGAGTTAATGAAAAGATTATCAAAAACCTTCACAAAACAATAACAACAACAGCACTTAATGATGCGGCTATGATTAAAAGATACACATCTCTTAACGATCCCCACACAATTAATGTTCCCGACAAAAAATATAAATCTGTCGGTCTCCTTGCAGGTGCAAAACTTAACTATTACAAAAGACTTAAAGTCTCTCTTTACTATGAAGGCAGTAGTGAGCCTGTTGTGTATGAAGGCGACGACATGAAGATGATTGTTGCCACTGCAACAAGTCCTGATGATGGTACTATGTACCTTAGAAGCTTCAAAGACACATCAAACTCTCAAAAAGGCGGAGGATCATACTTTGTGCCGATAGAAATTCAGACAGATTCAACTAAAACTCTTACAAGAATTGTACTTGATGATGCAGGAACAAACAATCCAAATGAACCGTTTTATGTAATTTCTGCATGGGGTGTTGAAAAAAGTGACATTTCAGGTGAACTTTCACTTGTGAAAAACACAGAAGCAGAAACAGGCAAACTAATTTCTGCAACTGTT
Organism: Clostridia bacterium; assembly: GCA_045648505.1. Taxonomy (GTDB): domain Bacteria; phylum Bacillota; class Clostridia; order RGIG6154; family RGIG6154; genus RGIG8700. Next base: position 48,088 of record JAZROD010000002.1, read on the forward strand.
AACTACACTGTAAACAACCCTTCCGGGCTTGCAGGAGAAAATTACACTGTTATTATAGTTTGCTATGACCAAAACAATCATCTTTGCGGCAAACAAATCTCTCCTTATTCAACACAGGAGGGACAGAAAGAGATTTCGTCATCCACAACTTATGAAGTACCAGAAAATACAGTTTCAGTTAAAGCATTCTTATGGAAAGATTTAGCAACTATGACACCTATGGCAAGTTATAAATAAAAACAAAACAGCTAACCATCAGGTTAGCTCAGAATGTCGAAAAAGTCCAGAAAAGTCTGGGCTTTTTCTTCATTTTATGGTATAATAATATTGGTGATGAAAGATGATGGTAGTGTAATATAAAGAAAGCAATAGTTTTAATTAATAGCGAACAAATCGTTCAAATGTAATGGCTGATGATTTTAGAGAAAAAATATTTCTGATTGATTATATACTGAAGAATATTATACAAAATCTATATGCGTGTACCTTTGAGAATTTTCATCTCTTCTTTTTCTCATAACAACTATAGAATGTTTATAAGGTGCATGATTTAAGTACAGCTTGTTGTCAGGCTGTACTTTTTTATATTTTTATTTAAAACACGTATATTTAATATGTGATTATGTCAAATGGTGCTAGTTGTATAAAGTGAATTATTAATGTTTTTCAATTATATCGCATTAGTTTTTTCTTGGTGTTTCTTAGCATTACTTCTTGATCAAGTTTTTGCGCCTTATTATAGCGTTCTTTGATGCGTTCTGCATCAGTTAAAATATTATTGCACATTCTGACTTTCGCCCGTAGTTCTTTCAGTTCGGTATTTATATCTGCGATTTCGCTTCTGGCATCAGGATTGTGATATAATCTTGAGCGTTTTAATTTAAGAACAGAAATTTTATCTTCAGCCATTTGCTTCATTTCGATAAGCTGAACTGAAGTTTCAATATCATTATCATAAAGAAAATGAAACTGTTTTTGGTATCGCTCAAATTTTATAAGTTCCTCTCGAAGATAAAAACTTACTCTCTGTGGCGTTTCTTTCTTGCGTATTTTACCGAACAGATATAAGTAGTGATAATACAAAGCCTTGAATCCTTTGAGCTTTGTCGGCTCATATTTTTTAAGCCAAGCATTGTAGTCGGGTTTAGGTGCAGAAAAATCTCTAATACCATTTCTCGCCTTGATAATACGCTCTTTAATTGATTCAGGACTATAATTTTCACCAAGAGATTTAAGGCGAATATACTTTTCTGAGAATGTGGGTTTCAACGCTATGTATTTACCCGTATCCTTAACATCATATCCTCTGCGTTTTAGCTCTATCCAAAAATTTTGAACCGTATATGAGCATTTTATAATTTCATCAAGCTCGTCTTTTATCTGTCCTCGTATCGTGGGATAGCCGTTTTTCTCAGCATACCACTCAGCATAATGCTTACCCTTGCTTTTAGGTTTTCTTATTACTGACAGATTATATTCCTCACAAAGCCTATCAGAAATCTTTTTAATGAGGTTATAGTTTTCTGTGTTGTCGTAATATTTCTTACCATCTGCAAAAGATACAGAGTTAATAACAAAATGATTGTGCAAATGCTCTTTATTTAGATGAGTTGCGATTACAACCTCAAATCTATCTCCCCACATTTCCTTTGCAAGTCTTTTTCCTATTTCATGTGCAATTTCAGGTGTAACCTCTCCAGGTTTAAAACTCTGTATAGCATGAAATGCTACGATACCATCCATTTTACCATAACGGAGTTTTGTTTGGTACATCTTTTTCTTTGCTGTATCGGGCGTTGTATTAACACCCGATACATATAAGCTTCGCTCTGTCTTATAATCATCGGAGGCATAGTCCATAACATCGTGGAGAGCTTGTATTTGCTTTTCAGTATATTTATTTCCAACAGTTTTTTCTGGATTGGCAGCATAATTTATCAGACTATCAACTCTACCTTTTATGTCCCATATTTTTGTTGTTGCCATTTTACATCGCCTCCTTTGATTTTATCAGGAACGGTGAAGAAGGTGTTGATTTGCAAAATCACCTTATCCAACCGCTCTGCCTGTTCTTTCAGCAGAGTAGTGTCAATCTTATCAATATTTGATTCCGCTCTGCAAATATCATAAAGGTTGGTGTTAATTTCTGTCAGTTCTGACATCATTTCATCATAACCATTTGGTGGTCGTGGTTTGGGCAAATATCCTCTTGCAACGGTTCGTATAAAAGCTGATTTTGTAAGACCTGTTTTTGCTATTGCCTTGTTCAAGGTTTCATATTCCTGCTCACTTAGCCTTGCAGAAAAAGTCTTTGTTCTGTTGCGCATCATGCCGCCTCCTTTCGCAATTGGGGTGTTAGGGGTATCCCTTAAAAATCGAATTTGTAATGCCAAATTCAGTGCTTGTTACAACATTAAATATAAATTATCTCGCTGAAGATAATTTCCTCTGCATACGCTTTTGCGTTGTTCATATGACCAACCCACGCCATCTGCTCAGTAGCTTTATCGGGAGCATTTTGCTCTGCTTCCTTGATGAATCTGTCTAAAATTTCTTGTGCCTGAACATCGACCTCGTGTAAATGTTCAAGTAGTTTTCCGGTCATAAGAAGTGTGCTATACAAACATCGTTTGCTTGATTTCAAATGGTTTCTTCTAAGCCTTCCGTACTTGCCGATTTCGTGCTTGCACTTCGGCACCGTCAAGTTTGGTATGTAACAGTTGCCACACCTTACATACTCAATTCCGTTTTCCATAATTCTTTCTTCCATTGTAAAATTCTCCTTTCCTTTAGTAACCTAAACGGGAATGTGGCACATTCCCGTTTATGCAATTAAGGTGAAATTAATATCTGAAATCTTCGTGCATTCCAACTGCATCGAGATATTTCAGCCGTGCCTTTTCTCTTTCTTCAGGTGTGTCAGCAGTTTTATATTGAGTGTAGTAACTGCGTTTTGAAATGGCATCAAGTTTTTTATCAATTCCTTTTTTAATGTCATAATAAAACTCACATACATCGTCATCATCAAAGCCAAGCTCATCACTAAAAAAGTATTTAACCATTTGAACAAACAAGTCTTGCTCTATTTGAATTTTCTTCATATCTTATCACATCCTTTCAAGGTGGCAAGATGCCCTTTTATATAGAACATGTCATCTTGCCATCTTACTTTAATCAAGACTCCAATACCATTGGTTGTTTGCCCTCTTCGATTTAATCCCTAATTCATCCTTGGCAGACCTTAAGGTTCTCTCTGCGATACCTTTTTTCGTGGCAAGTTCATTAATTTCTGTTTGCGGTAATGGTCCATTTGCAAGAGTGTTTTCAAGGAACTCTATTGCAGCTTGTTTCCTTGCACCTTTTGCTGTTCCTGAAAGCAAGTCATCAGCCGTAACGTCGTATTCACCTATCCACTAAAAGCCGTTTTCCTCACTTAGTCTGAATGCAAGAGATTTTGCTTCGGGAGCGAGTGAACTTTTAGTTTGGCATACAACTCTGATTTCAGGCTCGTCCTTTATTCTACCGACAATTAAAACACTTCTTGCTGCCGCCTGAAAGTCAATAGAACCTAAACCTCTGTATGCCGATTTTCCCATACTGCTTTTGTTCATATGCCCGATTAAGATAATCGCACACTTGTATTTTTCTGCAAGCTCGGCAATGTGTTTCATAACAGGTCGTATTTCATTGGCTCTGTGCATATCTACATCAGCACCCAAGAACCCTTGTATGGGATCTAAAACAACAAGCTTTGCATTTGTTTCAACAATGGCTTGTTCAAGGCGTACATCACGCATTGTAAGCGGTGTGTCTTTATCATCAATCACAAGCACTTTTGAGCAGTCTGCATCAGCAGATAACAGACGAGGTTTGATTGTATCCGCCAATCCATCCTCTGCCGTTTGATAGATAACATTTATCGGTTCTTTTGCTTCTTCATTTACAATGCTTTCACCTTTGGTAAGCCTTGCAATAATCTGAAGCACAAGAGTTGTTTTACCTTCGCCAGGATCACCCTGAATTATCGTTATCTTTCCGTATGGAATAAAAGGATAAATCAGCCATTTTACTTCTTCGACTTCTACATCTTCCATATTTATCAGTTTCAAATTTGACAATTTTCTTCACCTCCTATTGAAAAATCAATAGGAATGTGGTAAAATACCATTGTGGGGTGTGTGGTTCTTACCACATTCCTCGTCCTAAGGTATTTGCCGATACTTTAGGACTTTTTCTTTTCTTTAAGACCATTGTAAGTTTCTGCAACGATCTTTATTATTGCAAGGAGTTCATTGTCAACATTTGCACCGTTTTCGATACGCCTGAGTTCAGTTAAGATTTCGGTCATTTGGTTCCTAAGTGCCTTAAACACTCGAGTGTTTGGCTGAACCACTACATCTCGTTCAAGTAACCGTCTTATCATATATTCCTGTTTTGTAAGCCCTGATAATCTTACACGAGTGTCTAAATCCTTCCATTCTTCAGGTGACATCATAAACGACGAAGCCTTGTTTCGCCATCTGCCCTTTGCATCCAACTTCTTATCCAAGTAATTCACTTCTTTCATTTTCTAATTTATTTGCCATTTCAACCTGGGTGGATGGGAACATATGCGCATAGTTATATGTAATGTCAATACTTTGGTGTCCCACTCTTTTTGCGATCGCTACCGCTGAGAACCCTAATTCGATAAGGTGTGAAATATGACTGTGCCTTAATGAATGGATAGGTATTCGTTTTACTCCAGCAGTTTTTGAACCTCTGTTCATTTCGTGATGCAAATAGCTTTTTGTTACAACAAACATCCTATCGTTAGGTTGGATGCCATATAAGCTATCTAAATACTCCTGAATTTCTTCACATAAAAAATCGGGAATATTTATCACTCTAATGCTGTTTTCTGTTTTTGGAAGTGTTATAACATCTTTACCACCAAATCTCTGATATGATTTTGATATGGATAATGTTTTCTTTTTGAAATCAAAATCCGAGGGTGTTAAAGCTAACAACTCACCAAGCCTTATGCCCGTCCAATAAAGAGTTTCAAAGGCATAATAGGATAAAGGTTTATCCATCATTTCATCAATGAATTTAAAGTATTCTTCCTTTGTCCAAAATGGCTTTTCCTTGCTTTTTGCTTTGCCCATATTACCAACCTTGGCAGCAGGGTTGCACGAAAGTCCATAAAATCTTACTGCGTGATTGAGTATTGCACTAAACTGATTATGAAGCGTTTTAAGATATACCGGAGAAAAAGGTTTTCCGTTTTCATCACGATAATTTATCATTTCATTCTGCCAAGCAATAATATCTTTAGGTTGAATTTCTGATAACCTCTTCTTCCCAAAGTAAGGAAGTAACTTCTTTTCAATAATGCTGTCCTTTGTTCTCCAAGTGTGCTCCTTGATGCGCATTCCCAAATCAGTTCTGTAAAGTTCTACAAAACTACTGAATGTCATATCGATATCAGCTTTTGCTTTAATAAGCTGTTCACGTTCCCAAGATTGAGCCTCTCGCTTGGTTTTGAATCCTCGTTTTTGTGTTTGTTTTCTTTCTCCTGTCCAGTCAGTGTAACGATACACCGCTCTCCAATTTTCACCGTCTTTGTAAATAGCCATATTATTTACTCCTTTCTGATTTTTGATATTTTACTTTCTCAAGAAAGTATGTCTTGCTGACTCTGCCTGCAATAGCGTGGTATCCTTGTTGCCTTAGTTCCGAGTTCATTTTTCGGATAACCTTGTAAGCATAGGATTTAGAAACGCCAAGCATTTGCCGTACTTCATCAACCGTTAGAAATAAATTTTCCATGTTTCGCCTCCTAATCTTAATAAATTTCAACCAAACCCGTTTGACAATTCTGTATGCTCATTCTTTATTTTTTTCTTTTTTTCATATCTATTTGTCTTATTTTGGGTTTGTGTTGATGTATCATTATTATCAAATTCGTTAATGACAAGGTCATTGTACATTATTCTTTGGATAATGTCAAGTGTTTTTTGAAGTTTTATTATCTAATTGATTGGAAAAGATTGACTAACTCAAACGAATATGCTATAATAAGTGCGATAATAGAAAGAATGGAGCTAATAAAATGGCAATTGGAGAAAGAATAAGATTTATAAGAAACTTACACGGAGCTACGCAAAAATGGCTTGGATTAAAGCTTGGTTTTAGTGAAAAGACTGCTGAAACTCGTGTGGGTCAGTATGAAATCGGTGCAAGAACACCTAAAGATGAAATGATTAAGGATATTGCAGAGATATTCGGCGTATCACCTCAGGCAATCAAATTACCTGACCTTGATAATTACAACGCCGTACTGCATACCCTTTTTGCAATAGAAGATATATACGGATTAACTATCAATATGCTTGATGATGAGTTCTGTCTCACACTTGACAGAGAAAACTCTTCTTACTTTGCTATGTACGATATGCTTCGTGCGTGGAATAAAGTTGCGCGTAAATATAGAAATGGCGAAATAACAAAAGAAGAATATGATAGTTGGAGATATAATTATCCGGAATCCATAAAATAAGGAGCATTTAAATGAAAAAAGATAAAAATTCAAATTTTAGTATTTGTGTATGGCTTGGGATAATATCTTTTATTCTGCTTTGTGGCGTTATTATATTTGCTGCATATCTTTATAAATTTAACCCTCTATCAATGTTTAGCCATATTTTCCACTTAGATGAAAGCGTTGGGTGGAACGCATTAGAAGCCTTAGGCACAATTGGCATAGGACTTGCTACGCTTTGGCTTTCTAGTAAGGTATCAAAATTTCAAGAAAATCAAGCAAATATTCAAAATATGCAAAGTATGTTATATATTGAGCCACATATTTTAGTGGATTCATTTGAGCTTTTTTCTGCTGAATATGAATTAAACGATAAGAAAACAGAAATTAAAACACTTAAAGGAATCGATTATCCATTCTTTACTAATCGTAAAGAAAATCTTGATTTGAACGACATGTACATATTAGCAATAACATTCATTAATACATCCGAAGCTTTTGCACGTTTACGATTTAATGAAGCAACAATAACCAATGGAAGCGAAATAATAGGAAGCTTTAATATGTCGACTTTTGGAACACATAAGAATCATATCATGTTAAAAAAAGAGGAATGTAAAACAATCGGGTTAGTCATAAATAGTGAAAGCAAGAAAAAATTGAGAGGTTCAAAAATAACAATTTCTTGTTTCTTAGACAACAATTATAATTCCACTTTTAAAGATGTGCAGTCCTATATTTTAACAAGTGAATCAGACGGAATGATTTCTTTTATGCCAACAAAACTATCCGATAATACATACGAAGAAGTATAATAAAAGAGCTAACTGATTTTAATTTCAGTTAGCTCTTAATTTTTAATATTTAATGTTGCCAAATCGTTGCCATTTTCATTTGAAAATGCCCGAAAACGGCGTGGTTATGCGGTTTTCGCTCCGCGATTCGTCATTCCCACTCGGCTTGTTATATAGGTTTAAAAACCGCATAACAAGGCGGTTTTTAATTGGTATATAGTAAAATGTAGTCAAAATTGTGGTCAAAAATTACATTAAAAATTATAACACATTATAAAAAGATATGCAAGCATATTTGAAATATTTGTATATCTTAAATTTTAGGCGGGTTTACCCGCCCCAAAGTGCGAAGCACTATTTTTTCAGTATGGCGGGTTTTATCTCGTCTACTGAAAAAATCTCTCCTTGCTCGCACCCTATACAAAACATACTTGTTAGGTTGCCCCTTGAAAGAGTTAAGGGGAAACCTTATCACACTAAAATATACTAAACTTTTTCTGTGGAAGGGGTTTTGATACCATACTAATATACATTACATAAAATAAAAAAACACTCTGCACACTCTATAAAACACTGTATTTATGCAGATATAAATTTACATAAATTTTATCATGTAGAAAGGGCGGGGTCACGGATGATGCGAAACAATATCCGTGACCCCGCCCTTTCTACTAACTGCATTATACAGTAGTTTTAGGTGGTGCAGAGTGCAACCATATTATTTTATATATTCTTTCAAGATTAGTACAACTATGTTACATCACAAAAGAATACCTTTTATTTCTTTTCAAGACGAGCTTCAACAATACCTATTGTTGACCAAAAACCTTGTCCGTAAACATTCGGAACATCAGCGTTTATTTTTAATACTTTATAATTTGATATATCTATGTCAAAATCTGTTGTCTTTGCACCTTTTGATATAGGTGGTGAAGTATATAACAATTTACCATCTCCATATATCTTGATAATTGCAGTTTGAGTATTTTGTGAATCGCCACATACTATCTTACCTTTAAAAGTCTTATAATTATTATTTAGTAAATATTCCACATTTTGATATGACAAAAGTGTTCCGTCGTTGTCTTTTGTCGCACCATAGCCCTGAGAATAACCAAGTTTAAGTTCTATACCTCGTTCATATTTAATGCCATCTTGTGCTTCTTCTCCTGTTTTCCACGCCTTTAAGGTATTTTCATTTCCACTTGTTTCATAATTAGCATACCCCATTTGGTCTAACCAATCATAGTTTTTTGTTCCTAAAATAACGGTGCTTGTTTGAGGCTCCCACTCCACATCTTTATCAAAAGCATTTGCAATTCCACGAACAGGCAAATATGTAGTGCCATTGTAAATAAAAGGCTCTACAACATTACCATTAGCGTCCTTTGCAGTATATTCTACACCATCGATTAAAATTTTAATATTATCATATATAACACTGATAGTTTCCGTAGTCTGTTTGGCAAATACAGTAACACTTAACACAAGTATTACAGCAATAGCAATTAAAATTGTCCGTGATTTTTTGTTTTTAAACATTTGTAATTCCTCCTAAAAGTTTTATAATTTCACGCACACTTTTTCACGAAAAATATTTATTCTCCTTTCGATTTCCCATAAATTAAAAAAGGTGTGCAACTATCGAAGCTGCACACCGAAAAATGCAAACTCCGATTTGTTGTCACACAAAATTAAAAATAGGGCGAAATATACTTATTTACATACCGCTACTTGTGAAATTTGCATTTTTGCCAATTTAATATGTAACGATATGCAAATAAAAGGGTATAATACCCCCCTTAACAAAAAAATAAGTAATTTCGCTATTTGATTTTTAATTTCATGTGACATATAGTATTATACCACCAAATGCGGAGAAATACAATATAAAATATGATTTTCGCAAACTATACCAAACGAATTAAACTGTTATTCGTTCATTAAGATATTCAATAAGCATTTTTTTAAAATACTTTATCGGGTCGGCAATTTCACTTTTTTCTTCAAACTCTGTGTATTTATCAAACAATGCTATTAACTTTTTAGCCGTCAAGTATTTCAGTTTGTATTTATGCGGAGAATCAAAAACACTTACTATTCCCGCACGCATAAATAACAATCGCAAATATGCGGGCTGTGATAATATTTTTACATATTCGTCTGTCAAATTAATTTCAAGCCTTTTAAATACTTGATGTAATTCTTCTTGTTCTTCCGTTCCAAAATCTATGCTTGAAATATAATCTTTCAGTCCTTGTATTTTATTATTATATATTTTATTATTTGTGTTAAAATTTTTGTCCTCTTGCGGTGCAGATTTTTTATTGCTTGTTGTTAAAATTTTTAACTGCTGTAAATTCTGCGGGTTTTGTCTCGCTTTTTCTAATTTGTCAAATAATTTTGAAATACTTTCAAAATTGATTTTAAAATGTCTTTTGGCGGGTATTCCCTTTGATACAACGGTTAAAATATTAAGCTCTGCAAGTTTATTTATTGCCTTTCTTTGTTCGTGTCCTGACAGACAAGTTTCATTTTCTAAATGTTCAACAGTAGAGTAAAAATAGCCGTCCTCGGTCAATGTTCCTTTATCTTTATAATAATTATATTCACTTATTAACTGCATTAGTAGTACAGTGGCATTTATGCCGTATTGCTTTTGCAAGTGGTTTGTTAATATGCCAATACCCGCCCTGCGATAATGTGTATGTTATAATATTTTCACAACTCATTTTTATTCCCTCCTTAAAAACTCAACGCCTTAAAATGCGTTTTAACAGCTTTTCTAAAACTTTTAATATAAAATTATACCTCACATATAAAAAGGCAATAATATGCCTTTTTGTGCCTTTAAAACACACAGTATTTTTCGTGTGAATTATATAATAAAATATTAAATAATACAACAATTTAGTAAAAAGTTTTGAAAAGTTGTTCTAACTGCTAACAAAAAATTATAGCAGTAGGTTTCGTTTATGCCTACTGCTATTTGATTTATGCGGTTTTATCTTCTAGTTTGTCTGTACCTTTGCTGTATGCTTTACCGCTTGTGCCATACATTTCACGAATTTCGTCAAACTCATAATTTTTACGGCTTTTACATCTGTAATTTTCAGGTTTTAGAAACCACGCTGTTTTTTTACTGTGCCATTGAAATTTTAATTCTTTTAACTTATCTTTGTACGCTTTGGTGTTTCCTGTTACCCACACGAAACAACCGATAATTTCGATTTCTATATCGTCCATTTTCATTAACTCATTTATTAAGTCTTTGAATTGGTCGGATGTTTCTGTTGATGTCTGTTTCGCCGTATAAGTTTCACCATCTTTCGTTTGATGTATGTCTTTGAGTATCTTGAACAGCTTGTCATATTCATTGTTGACAGCTTTCATTTTCTCGGCATCACCGCCTTTGTCGGGGTGGTGCATAAATACCAACTTTCTATATTGCTTTTTTAACTCTTCAAGCGTTTTTGGTGTTGGTGTAAAATAATTTAAAACTTCTCTCATTTCAATTCCTCCTATACTTTGAATTTTTAAATATTAAGTTGTCAATGTTCGTAGCAATATAAAAACACGATCAAAAAAGACAAGTCAACAGAAACATGGAATAACGAAGCAAAGCGAGTATATGCCGTGAAAGTCTGTTTACTTGGCGTTTTGCCGTGTTATCTTGCAAGTAGAACATGACACAATAGTTAAAAATTGAGTATAGGAAATTATGATAAGTTTTGTTTTTATACAAACAAAAACAGGCGTATAAGTTAAACGCCTGCTTTTGATAATTTATATTTATGCCCTACACATATTTTCAAGAGCTTCTATTCTAAAAGCTGTTTTCGGGTGTGATGATTGCAATTTTTCAAGCAAATTTCTCTTGTCTGATATTTCCATATCATAAAATTTATACAAGGCTGACAATAAGGCTTCGCCGTACCCTAATTCAAACGCCACTTTGTCTGCTCTGTATTCTTCCTTGCGACTTGTAGAAGATACCATAATTGTTAGAAACATCATTGCATATTTTAACCCAATACTTAAAATGTTTTTCAAAAAGCCTATAAGACTTCCAAAGAAAGAGTTATCGCCTAGCATAATTTGTAACATCTGCAACACCTTTACAAAAATCATTACACCCCAAAAATACACATTAGAGGCTAACGATACAAAAACCGATACCTGACCATCTCCGTTTACAATATGACCGATTTCGTGAGATATAACAGCCTCTATTTGTTCATCATTCATTGTTTCCATTAGTCCACGAGTAACTGCTATTGTATGTCTGCCAATGGCAAAAGCATTTACATTTACGCTGTCTACAATATATAATTTTAATTCATAATCTATCATTTTGCTATATGCTGTGCCACGCTCTTTTACACTTTCAAATATATCTAAAAGCCTTTCTTTTTCCGTATCTGTCGCAATATGTCTCACATCATATATCGCCCTCAAAATATACTCGGGCAAATTTGTCAAACAAAGTATTATAAGCAATATGTAAATCATAGCCAAAGTTATATTTACACTTATAGGCAATTGAATATTAAACCAAAACAAAAAATAATTTGCTATTAGTAACAATAGTAACCGAGGTCTAACGGCAAAAATTGTAAACGGGTTTGGCTCTGGTTTCCCTCTATGTTCTTCTGGAATAAGAAAAACTTTTTCTAAATTTTGCATAATTTTTGACATAATATAATTCTCCTTTAAAATTGTTTTATAACTTTTATTTTTTCACATTTCCCGTCATCTCTTGACATAAAAACGCCCTCGCCTGTTTTAAACGATTTAATCTCGTCAGGGTGTACAATAAATTCTCGTACTCGTTTTGCTGTTCCCATACCTGTTTCTTCTCTTTGATTTAACTGATATGTTAACTGCATTTTTTCATGTGTTCCCAAGGTTTTCGACCATTCCTCAGCACTCCTAAAACTGTTTTGCCTCATAATGACATAATTGTTGCAATTTTCTATAATCTGATGTTTAAACGCTTCACCTACTGCTGATTCAAGGTCAGCAAGACTTTGCGTTGCACATACACAAGTAACACCTGCACTTCTGCTCTTGTTGATTAAGTCAATAAGCACAGAAGAAGCATATACATTTATTTCATCAAAGACAAAGAAACTACGATGGTTGCTGTTGAATAATTGGCTCACAGCTTTTTTGCTGTCTATCAAAATTAAACGCCCCAAAGCCTGTGATGTTTCTGGGTAGATTAGTGGGTTTAAAATAAACAGTATTACCGCACCAGTTTTCAACGCTGAATATATATCTATTCCATTTTCGTCAAAGATTTCTCCCATCTCACTTTCTGCAATTGTTGCAAATCGTGCTGAAGCCTGTTCTGTTATTTTTCCACTTGCTTTTATTAAATCTAAATTTTCAATATGATTTTCTTTTGTTATCAAACTATTTTTTTGTAAAACGGCTGATAAACTTTCAAAATTATCTGTTGACATATTTTGAATTATTGATTTGAAAGACAACGGAATTTCTGCAATATTCATTAGCTTTACAACTCGCTGTATGTATCTTTCTGTATTGGTTTTATAATGTGGTTCGCTCCATTCCGTCATGTTTATCAACATATCTTTTGCAACGGTTTCTGTTGCATTTTTAAGCGGGTTATACTTTGCAGATTTTGTAGGCTCGTTCATATTGATTACATAAAGCGGTCTGTTATGCCTTTCACAAAACGCCTTTGTGATTTCATACATTGAACCTTGTCCTGTATCTCCTTTTCCGTCAACCAACAACAAGCCTATACCTTTTTCGATGCTGTGCAAAATAAAATTTGATAATAATACAGTTTTACCCGCTCCCGTTGTACCTGATACAAAAATGTGTTTTGCGTTATCAGGACAATATATAGCCTTTTTTAATCTTGTATAACCAATTAAAGTTGAATTTTCTTTATTAACAGGACTACTCATATACTCTACCCCCATTTGCTGTAAATTTCCGCTCTAATGACATAATTCCCGCTTGTTCTTTTTTGCGGTTGTACCTCATACGCTTTACTGTGTATGAGGCAACTGCAAAAGATACCGCCGTTAATATAAACCAGCTTGTCAAACTATATAAACCATAAACCGATATAGTAAAGCTATGATTTAAAATTCCTTTGACAAGATCAACGGCAACTTGTGTTGTTTCTTCTAAAAACACCCCCATTTTAGTACACAATATCACAAGTAACACAATACAAGGAAACAACACAAAGTTTTCTTTTCTGTCTGTTCTCAACATCAAAAAAATAAACAAAATATTAAATGGTAATATCGGCAAACATATCAATATTGCAAGTGCCGATATTATCACATCAAAAACAGTAATCTGCTTTTGTTCTTTAAACTCTTCTGGCATATTCCATCACCTTTTCTAACGGCGTTATTTTTACGCCATATTTTTCACCTATAACTTTTACATTATCAACCACCTTTTGTCTGTCGCTTGGAATAAACCAAAGCTGAAAATCAAAAATTTTGTAATTATTCTTTATGTTCTTTTCAAGAGTTATTGGCTTTTTTGCTGACAACTCAATTTCTACGCAATAGGTTTTATTGTCTTTTGTATATTCAAAGTCGGGGAAGTGTTTAGGATTACCAAACCCCGCTTTATGTTTCATTTCTCGTTCAGTTGTAATGCTTGATTTTTCTACACCCTCATTATTTATCAAATATATAGCGGTATCAATTACAGCTATATCATGCGTTATCTGTTCTATTCTTACATTCGTGGTGTAATATTCCAAATCAAGCAATCTTTCTGCTCTTTTTGTAACAAAATAAAGTCTTGGAACTCCATATATAAAATGTTTTCTTTCTATATAGCCCGCTTCTATCAGCTTCTTTAATCTCCTATCACATGCACGCTGACCGCTAAAACCACATAAGACTTTTATTTGTCTTGAAAGTAAAAAACGCCATTTTTGAATTTCTTTAATAATAGCTATATCTCTTTCCATTAAAACCATATAAAACCACCTTTCAAATTTCGCTTTCGTTTAAATATTCGATAAATTTTTCATAATTTATCAAATATTTCGCCCCTGCTTTACGATAGACAATTTTGTCTTGTAAACACAATTGCCTTATGTAATGCACGGCTAAACCTGTCCGTTTTGCTGTTTCCTTAATTGTCAACATCGTTGGTGCTGTCATTTTTTTGCCCCCTTTCTATTTATATTTATTAAATATTCTTTTGTTGTGCAAGATTTTTTTGCTTTTTGATTTTAAATTTCAAAACAATCTTGACAAGTGAATTATAATATGTTAAAATAGTTTTGTCAAGATAATTTGGAAATTTTTTTTAAAAAGCAAATATTTATTGCTAAAAGGAGTTACTATTATGAAAAATCAAAAGAGTATATCAGAAACTGAAAGGACATTTACCGAAAGACTTAACACTCTTATGAAAAACAAAAACATAACCCAAGCTATGCTTGCAGATGTGTTAGGCGTATCACGTCAAGCGGTGTCAACATATTCAAAGGGCGATATTTCGCCAGATTTTGAAAAGTTTAAAAAAATATGTGAATTTTTCAAGGTATCAACCGACTATATGTTAGGAATTTCAAACTCTGAAAGTATTATAGCTGAAGAACGTCTATGCTCTGAATTTACTGGCTTAAATACAAACTCAATAAAAGTACTTAATTCAATAAGCAATCACGATACAGAAGAAGAAAAAATTTTAGAAAAGCTGTTAAATAGTATCTTGATAAATAAAGATGGTTTAATAATTCTTGCTAAAAAAATAATAGGTTGTTATAACGCTTATGTTGTTGAACATAATGACAACATATCTTCTAATGACACAAATACAGGAACAGCACAATTTGATTACAGAACATCAAGATTTTTGGCTTGCGATTGGTTTGATGACATAATAGAAGATATTGTCTTGACTATGTATGAAGAAAAGAGGGGTAACAATGGCAACGAAAACAAATAGCGGTTTGCCGTCTGGCGTTTCTGCTGTAAAAAACCGCCCAGGGCTTTACCGCATTAGATGTGCGGTGCATGGCAAGAATTACAGCGAATATTACAGAACGGAAGAAACAAGCAAAAAGAAACTGCAAAGCGAACTGCAAAAAGTGGTTGATTCGTTCAAGGAACGTATCGAGTGCGGAATGCTAAAAAATAATGACATTAGTGAAAAAAGCACTTTTGAACAAGCGGTTGAATGGTTTGTTAATATGCGAAAATTAAATATTCGGGAAAGCACACAGCTAACCGACAAATTTATTTTTGAGCATTACCTTGTCCCCCGCATTGGCAAGTATAAACTAAAAGAAATCACATCGCCTATGGTTACAAAATTATTAGCAGAGCTGTTAGAAAAAGGCGGTGGCGGGCGTGCTACTTATAACGCAAAACCTGAGTTTATAGAACTGATGCACGAAAGAAAACCGAAAAGAACTGACGGCGGTTTTAATCTTGTTGCTCGGGAAATAGGCATAAATGAAGATACTACATTTATACGAGTGAGAAAAGGCGGGAACTGTAACGAAGATGTCGCAAAAAGAGTTGCTAAATATTATGGTGTATCACTCGGCACAGCGTTTGACAAAAAAGAAGATATAAAACCGCTGTCGGCTTCTTATGTATCAAAAATCACATACACGCTGTCAGCCCTTTTCACAGCTTGCGTTAAAAATGGCGTTTTACTTACTAACCCTGTTGCCAATGCGACAAAACCCCGCATTGGTGAAATGGATATACCCCCATATCTTGATAATACAACTATACCGATATTTTTAAACGCACTAAACGAAATCAATATTGATAACTCAATACGTGTTTCGTTGATATTGATGTTAATGCTTGGTTTGAGAAGCGGGGAAGCTCGGGCGTTGCGCTGGGTAGATGTTGACTTTAATTCAAATGTTGTCAGCATCGAAAAAAATGTAGGCGATACATTTAATGGTTTAGCGTTGACCGATTTGAAAACAAAGAGGTCAAGGCGTAAATTACCGCTTTCGCTGTTACTGAAAGATATATTATTAGAGCATAAAAGCATATTAGACGAACAAGCAAAGCAACACGGAAAGTCTTGGAATAAAAACGGCGTTATATGTCCTAGCTTGGCGGGTGAACTAATGGAAAAAGCTGTCCCGAATAAAGCAATAAAAAAGATACTAAACCAATATAAAGAATTACCGCAAAATCTCCATGCTCACTCTTTACGTCATAGTTTTGTATCTTTACTGATTTCAAACGGACTTGATGTTGTAAATGTTGCTTCGCTTGCGGGCGATACCATAGAAATAATTAGCAAGCATTACGCCCATAGTTTTGCAGAGCGTAGAGCCGCCGCAATGAATATTGTCGGCGACTCGTTCGCACAGCTTAATAACAGCCCCCAATATTTAAAAATATCATAAAAGTATAAAACGCCTTTGTTCGAAAACGACAAGGGCGTTTTTTGTAGTCAATTTTGTAGTCAAAAAATTGTAAAAAGTGGCTAAAATTTAGACTACAACACAAAAGGTTACAAAAAGCAAAGATGCCGTAAAACCTTATTTTACAAGGGTTTACGGCATCTTATTAAAATTTACAAAACCTCAAATTCTACTCCCACTCGATTGTGCCTACTGGCTTTGGAGTGAGGTCTAAGAGGACACGGTTGATGCCTTCTACTTCTGCTGTGATTCTGTTCGTGATTTTGTGAAGAACTTCGTATGGAATTTCTTCGATTGTTGCAGTCATAGCGTCTGTTGTATTAACGGCACGGATGATTGCAGGCCATCCTTCGTATCTCTTGTCATCACGAACGCCAACGCTCTTGAAATCAGGAACGGCAATGAAGTACTGCCATACTTTTCCTGCAAGACCGCAGTTGTCAAATTCTTCACGAAGAATTGCGTCTGCTTCTCTGAGGGCGTGGAGTCTGTCCTTTGTGATTGCACCAAGGCAACGAACACCAAGGCCTGGACCCGGGAATGGCTGACGGTCTACCATTGAAGCAGGGAGACCAAGAGCTTTACCAACAACTCTTACTTCATCTTTATATAAGAGTTTAACCGGTTCAACAAGTTCAAACTTCATTTCTTCAGGAAGTCCGCCTACATTGTGGTGAGCTTTAACGCCATCACTTTCAAGGATGTCAGGATAAATTGTACCCTGAGCCAAGAAGTCAACATCTGTTAATTTTCTTGCTTCTTCGTCAAATACAACGATGAATTCACCACCGATGATTTTTCTCTTTGTTTCAGGATCTGCAACATCTTTGAGTTTGTCTAAAAATCTGTCTGTTGCATCGATATAGATAAGGTTTGCATCAAGTTCTTTGCCAAAAACTTCAACAACCTGTTCACTTTCGCCTTTACGCATAAGTCCGTGGTTAACGTGAACGCAGATAAGCTGTTTGCCGATTGCTTTAATAAGAAGCGCAGCAACAACAGAACTGTCAACACCGCCGGAGAGTGCAAGTAATACTTTCTTGTCGCCAACCTGCTGTCTCACGAGTTCAACTTGTTCGTCGATGAATTTGTCAGCAAGTTCTTTAGTAACGATTCTTTCCATAGAGTCAGGTCTAACATTTGGGTTTAACATAAAAATTACCTCCTGTGTATAATAAAATTTTATTCTTCAAAAAGTGGGGTAGAGAAGTATCTTTCTGCAGTATCGGGAAGAACTGTAACAACGGTTTTACCTTTGCCAAGCTTTTTAGCAAGCTTTATTGCTGCTGCAACATTTGTACCGCCTGATATACCGCACATAATACCTTCTTTTGAAGCAAGCTGTTTTGCACAGGTAATTGCTTCTTCATCTTTAATAATACAAACATCATTAAATATTTCTGTATTTAAAATTTCAGGGATGATACCATCACCGATACCCATCTGCAGATGAGTTCCTATTGAACCGCCTGAAAGAATCGCGGCGTTTTCAGGTTCAACCGCCCAGATTTCCATATGAGGATTAGCTTCTTTTAAAACCTCACCGATACCTGTAATTGTTCCGCCAGTTCCGATGCCTGAACAAAAACCGTGAATAGGTTTATTAACCTGTTTTAAAATTTCAACTGCAGTCTGTGTTCTCTGAATTTCAGGGTTTGCAGGATTTTCAAACTGTTGTGGAACAAAAACGTTTTTATTTTCTCTCTGCATTTTAAGGGCAGTTTCAAGACATTCTTCAATACAAGCACCAATATCACCTGCATCGTGAACAAGGATTACTTCTGCACCGTAATGCTTAACAAGTTTTCTTCTTTCTTCTGAAACAGAGTCAGGCATAATAATAATTGTTTTATAGCCTCTTACAGCACCCACAAGAGCAAGACCAATGCCCTGATTTCCGCTTGTTGGTTCAACGATTATTGTATCTTTATTTAAAAGACCTTTTTTCTCTGCGTCAAGTATCATATTGTAAGCAGTTCTTGTTTTGATTGAACCGCCAACATTAAGACCTTCAAACTTAACAAGAATTTCAGCACCATCAGGGTCTGCCATCTTTGAAAGCCTTATAACGGGAGTGTTACCCATTGCCTCTAAAATATTATTGCAAATCATTTATAACCTCTTAGTGTGACAGGACCTGTATTTAATATGGTTTAAAAGGTAAATTTTACGCCCACATTTGTTAAAACACTTGCAAATACACAAAGTATTAGCTGTGTGTTTTGCCTCTGTGGACAAAAAATTTTCTCTTTTAAACTTTAGTGAACCCTGTCGCATAATAAAAATTTTGTTATTTGGTGCGTAAAAACGCAGTAAGGCTGACGCCTTTCAAGTTTGACAAGCCAAAAGAACGGAATTTTAATATGCGAAGGGCATATCAAATGCAGGTCTTGTCACACTCAAATTAATAATAATTTATTATATACTTTTATATTTATGTTGTCAATTATTTTTTGTGATAAAATTATGTAGCTATAGACAAAATTTAAAAAATATTGTAAAATGTTTTTGAGGTGAAAATATGAAATTTTTAATTGCATCAGATATACACGGCTCTTCTTATTTTTGCAAAGAGCTTTTAAAGGCATTTGAAACAGAAAAAGCAGACAAACTTGTTCTTCTTGGGGATGTTTTATATCACGGACCAAGAAATGATTTACCAAAGGAATACAATCCAAAAGAAGTTATTGAACTTTTAAATAATATGAAAGAAAAAATTCTCTGTGTTCGCGGAAACTGTGACACAGAGGTTGACCAGATGGTTTTAAAATTTCCTATTCTTGCAGATTATGCGGTTTTGTGCGAAAGCGGAAAACTTATTTATCTTGCTCACGGACACAAAGAGAAACCACCGATTGCAGAAGGTGATATTTACATTCAGGGACACACACATATTCCTACATATGATAACAATCATTTAAATCCGGGTTCGGTTTCTATCCCAAAAGAAAATTCACATCACGGATATATGACACTTGAAAACGGCGAATTTTTATGGAAAGATTTTGAAGGGGAAGTTAAAAACAGGTGGAAAATATGAGAGAGGCAACAAATGAAATTTTAGCGCAGTTTGACCTTCAGGCTGATTTGCGCAAAAAAGAAATATTAGAAGCAAAAGATACCATTGAAATTAAAGGCACAACATATTATGTAAGTAATGACGGAGATGACGAAAACGACGGAAAATCTCCTGAAACTCCCTGGAAAACCATTGAAAGAGTTAACAAAGAACAGTTTTTACCTGGAGACGGTGTTCGTTTTAAAAGAGGTGACCTTTTCAGAGGCACAATTCTCTCTAAAAATGGCGTTACATACTGTGCATACGGCGAAGGCGAAAAACCTAAATTATATGCCTGGAACAAAAATCTTGGTGATGCATCTCTTTGGACTTTATTTGATGCAGAAAATAATATCTGGAAGCTTAACGAAAAAATTTTAGACTGCGGAACATTGGTGTTTAATGGGGGAGAAAAGCATTCATATAAGCACATTCCAAGCTACAGATACGGAAAATTCTACTGCAGATGGAAAAAAGACGTGGAATTTGATTTAACAAAAGAGCTTGAAAGCGACCTTGATATTTACTGGTACTTTGAAGATAATTTTACAACAGATTCATCCAAGGACGAGGATTTCCCAATCCCGGTGGTTGATGAAACCTGTTTTGGTGACCTTTATCTTCGTTGCGATGCGGGAAATCCGGGCGAGGTTTACAAAGATATTGAAGCAGTTCCAAGAAACTGCATTGTAAGAGTGTGGTCAATTGATGATGTTAAGGTGGATAACCTTTGTATGAAATATGCAAACTTTGCAGTTTCTGCCTATGCACCTGATGTTAAAGGACTTCACGTTACAAACTGTGAAATTGGTTGGATAGGCGGTTGTATTCAGACATATATGGCAACAGATCCAAACTACACCCCTGAAAAAAGAGGTGGAGTAACAAGATACGGAAACGGTATTGAAGTTTACGGCGGATGCACAGACTTTTTAATTGATAATAACTATATCTATCAGGTTTACGATGCAGGTGCAACACATCAGGTTTCAACATTTGGCGATAAGTTTGTTATGAAGGATGTTTGCTACAGTAACAACCTTATGGAGCACTGTGTTTATGCCATAGAATATTTCCTTCACGAGAGTGCAAAAAATACCGGAAGTATTATGGATACAATTGAAATTCGTGATAATATTCTTCGCTATGGGGGATATGGTTGGGGACAGCAAAGACACAACACATACACTCCTGCACTTATAAAGGGTTGGAGCTACGACAACACTGCCAAAAACTTTAAAATTCACAATAATGTGTTTGACAGATGTGCATATAGACTCCTTCATCTTGTGGCAGAAAAAGAAGAATATCTGCCTGAAATGAAGAATAATACTTATGTTCAAAAACACGGTATGACACTTGGTCAGTACGGAGCAAAAGAAGAAAAAGAGCCTGAAATAATGGCATTCTTTGAAAATGCAGAAGAAAAAATAAAAACTGTTATGGGTGAAGAAGAACCAAAGGTTTATTATATAAAATAACATTACAAATTACAGTTGACAACAAGACATTGATATGATAAAATTAATAAGGTCTTGTGGTGGACAAAACTAAAGGCCGAAAAAACGGCCTTTTTTTTATGCCGAAATCTTGAAAGGAGACAACTTCGATGGAAATGCTTTTAAAAAATGGTTTTGTTTATACAGGCAACGATTTTGTTAAGGCGGACCTTTTGATTTCAGGCGGTCGTGTTGTTGACATTTCTGAAAATATTGATGTTTGTTGTGATAGTGTTTATAATTTAAATAATTTATACATATTCCCCGGTTTTACGGATGTTCATGTTCATCTGAGAGAACCGGGTTTTTCACATAAAGAAACTATTAAATCAGGCTCAAGAGCTTGTGCAAGAGGCGGATTTACACACATTTATTCTATGCCAAACTTAAACCCTGCGCCTGATGGAGTTGAAACAATTAAAATTCAGCTTGATATTATAAACAAAGACTCGGAAATCGAAGTTATTCCATACGGAACTATTACAAAAGAAAGAAAAGGCGAAACTTTAGCAGATCTTGATGGTATGAAAGACCTTGCAGTAGCTTTTTCTGATGACGGAAGCGGAATTCAGACAAAAGAGCTTATGAAAGATGCTATGTTAAAAGCAAAAAGCCTTGATAAAATCATTGCGGCGCATTGTGAAGATAACTCTCTTTTAAAGGGAGGCTATATTCACGATGGCGAATATGCAAAGAAAAACGGACACAAAGGTATCTGTTCTGAAAGTGAATGGGGTCAGATTGCAAGAGATTTAGAACTTGCAAAAGAAACGGGTGTTAAATACCACGTTTGCCACATTTCAACAAAGGAAAGCGTTGAAGTTATAAGAAAAGCAAAACAAGAGGGTGTTGATGTAACCTGCGAAACGGGACCACACTATCTTGTGTTTAACGATATGGATTTACAGGAAGACGGAAGATTTAAAATGAATCCGCCAATAAGAAGCGAAGAGGACAGAGTGGCACTCATTGAAGGTATCAAAGACGGTACAATTGATATGATTGCAACAGACCACGCTCCACATAGCTTTGAAGAAAAAAGCAAAGGTCTTAAGGACAGTATGATGGGTGTTGTGGGAATTGAAACAAGCTTTCCTGTTTGCTACACACATCTTGTAAAGAAAAATATTATAACACTTGAAAAGCTTATTAAATTAATGGCAGAAAATCCTGCTAACAGATTCAGTAAGTTCAATAAGCTTGAAAAAGGTGCAGTTTGTGATATTTGTATTTTTGATTTAGACAAAGAATATGAAATCAACCCTGAAGACTTTTTATCAATGGGCAAAAGCACACCATTTAAAGGTGAAAAAGTCTTTGGCGAATGCGTAGCAACACTTTACAAAGATAAGTTTGTATACGGCGATTTAAAACAATATAAATAATTGTGAATTATGAATTATGAATTGTGAATTGTTTAAAGGAGGAAATATGAAACAGAGCATTTTTACAATAGAAAGCAACGAAAAAATTGCAAAATCTGTTTATAAAATGGTTTTAAAGGGTGATACCGAGGGTATTGCCTGCGGTCAGTTTATAAACATTCAGATAGACGGACTTTATTTAAGAAGACCTATTTCTGTTTTTGATTACAATAGTGATGCAGTTACAATTATCTACAAGGTTGTAGGTGCAGGTACAGAAAAAATGGCAGAAATGGGAAAGGGCATAAAGCTTGACATTTTAACAGGTCTCGGCAACGGTTACGATATTTCAAAAAGCGGAGAATTTCCACTTTTGGTTGGTGGCGGAGTTGGTGTTCCACCACTTTATAACCTTTGCAAGAAGTTAATTGAAAAAGGTGCAAAGCCATCAGTAATTCTTGGCTTTAACACAAAAGAAGAAGTTTTCTGTAAAGAAGATTTTGAAGCACTTGGCGTTAAAACAACAGTTACAACAGTTGACGGCTCTGAAGGAGTTAAAGGCTTTGTAACAGACGCCCTTGAAGATGGCTATACATATTTCTACACCTGCGGACCTGAACCAATGCTTAAAGCACTCTATAATGCAACCAACACATCAGGGCAGTTCAGTTTTGAAGAAAGAATGGGTTGTGGTTTTGGTGCTTGTATGGGTTGCAGCTGCAAAACAAAATACGGTAATAAGAGAATTTGCAAGGACGGACCTGTTCTTGAGAAGGAGGAAATAATATGGTAAACACAAAAGTAACTTTAAGCGGTATTGAGCTTTCAAACCCTATTATTCCTGCCAGTGGAACTTTTGGCTACGGCTACGAATTTGCAGATCTTTATGATATTAACTGTCTTGGTTCTTTCTCATTTAAGGGTACAACACTTGAGCCAAGATTCGGCAACCCAACACCAAGAATTGCAGAATGTACAAGCGGACTTATTAACTCTGTAGGTCTGCAGAACCCTGGTGTTGACAAGGTTATTTCTGAAGAACTTCCAAAACTTAAAGAAGTTTTCAACAAAAAAGTTGTTGCAAACATCTGCGGTTTTTCAACTGAAGAATATGTTAAAGTTTGCGAAAAATTAAACGATGAAGAATCAATCGGTTGGTTTGAAGTAAACATCAGTTGCCCGAATGTTCACGGTGGCGGTATGAGTTTTGGTACTGACCCAAACTGTGCGGCAGAGGTAACAAGAGAAGTTAAAAAGATTGCTAAAAAACCGGTTTACATAAAGCTTTCACCAAATGTAACAAACATTGTTGAAATTGCAAAAGCTTGTGAAGATGCAGGTGCAGACGGCATCAGTCTTATAAACACACTTCTTGGTATGAGAATTGACCTTAAAACCAAAAAGCCCGTTATTTATAACAAAATGGGCGGTTTTTCAGGGGATGCAATCAAACCGGTTGCAGTAAGAATGGTATATCAGGTTTATGATGCGGTTAAAATTCCAATTATAGGTCTTGGCGGTGTTTCAACTGCAGAAGATGTTATTGAATTTATGCTTGCAGGTGCAACTGCTGTTCAGGTTGGTACTGCAAATCTTGTTAATCCAACTGCTTGTAAAGATATTATTGATGACCTGCCAAGAGTTATGGAAAAGTATAATATTAAAAATTTAAGTGATATAATCGGAGGTGCTCATAATGGGTAAGGATGTAATTATTGCGTGTGATTTCAGTAGCGCAAAAGATGTTTTTAATTTCCTTGATAAATTTGAAGGAAAGAAACCATTTGTTAAAATCGGTATGGAGCTTTTCTATGCAGAAGGTCCTGAAATTGTGAAAGAAATCAAAAAAAGAGGACACAAAATCTTTTTAGACTTAAAACTTCACGATATTCCAAACACAGTTAAAAAATCAATGTCTGTTTTATCAAGACTTGATGTTGATATGACAAACCTTCACGCATCAGGCACAAAAAATATGATGACTGCTGCAATTGAAGGCTTAACAAGAGAAGATGGTAGCCGTCCTATCTTAATCGCTGTAACACAGCTTACATCAACAGACCAGGAATCAATGACAAATGACTTATTAATCAATGAACCAATTGATAAAGTTGTTATGCACTATGCTAAAAATGCTAAAGATTCAGGTCTTGACGGTGTTGTTTGCTCACCACTTGAAGCACAGAAAGTTCACGACCTTTGCGGAAAAGATTTTGTTACTGTAACACCAGGCGTTAGATTTGCAGATGGTGAAGTAGGGGATCAAAAGCGTGTTATGACACCTGCTCAGGCAAAAGAAATCGGCTCTGACTACATTGTTGTTGGCAGACCAATCACTGCAGCAGAAGACCCTGTAGCAGCATACGAAAGATGCGTTGCAGAATTCGTTGATTAATTCACAATTCACAATGCACAATTAAATGAATAAAGGAGAAATAAAGATGGAAAGAGAAATTTTAATTGCAAAAGACTTATTAAAAATTAAAGCTGTATTTTTCAGCCCTGATGAACCATTTACATGGGCAAGTGGTATTAAAAGCCCTGTTTACTGTGACAACAGATTAACACTTTCAGACCCTGATGTTAGAATTGATGTTGAATCTGCACTTGCAGAAGTTGTTAAAGAATATTATCCTGAAGCAGAAGTTCTTATGGGAACATCAACTGCAGGTATTGCTCACGCGGCTATCACTGCACACCTTTTAGGTCTTCCTATGGGTTATGTTCGTTCAGGTGCTAAAGACCACGGCAGAAAAAATGCTATCGAAGGCAAGCTTGAAAAAGGTCAGAAAGTTGTTGTTATTGAAGACCTTATTTCAACAGGCGGAAGCGTAATCGAAGTTGTTAACATTTTAAGAGAAGCAGGTGCTGAAGTTTTAGGTATTGCAAGTATCTTCACATATGGTATGGCTAAAGGTATTGAAAAACTTGGTCAGTACAGTGTTAAAAATGTGAGTCTTACAAACTTTGACACAATTGCAAAAGTTGCTGCAGAAAGCGGTTATATTAAAGAAAGCGATATTGAAAGACTTATTGCATTCAGAAACAACCCATCAGACGAAAGCTGGATCGGGGGAGGAAACAACTGATGCGTCATCTTATAGATATAACAGATTTATCAATTGAAGAACTTGACGTACTTTTAGACCTTGCAATGGATATTGCGGACAACCCTGAAAAATATCAGGAAAGCTGTAAGCACAAAAAACTTGCATCACTTTTCTTTGAGCCTTCAACAAGAACAAGACTCAGCTTTGAAGCGGCTATGTTTGACCTTGGCGGAAATGTTTTAACAGTTTCTGATGCAAACTCATCATCTGCATCAAAGGGCGAAAGTGTTGCCGATACTGCAAAAACAGTTAGTTGCTATGCAGATATTATCGCTATGCGTCATCCAAAAGAAGGTGCACCTTTTGTTGCGGCAAACAATGCATCAATTCCTGTTATCAATGCAGGTGATGGCGGTCATAACCACCCAACACAGACTTTAACAGACCTTCTTACAATCAAAAGAGAAAAAGGCAGACTTAACAATTTAACTGTGGGCTTCTGCGGAGACCTTAAATTCGGCAGAACTGTTCATTCATTAATTGACGCTCTTTCAAGATACGAAAACATTAAGTTTGTTCTTATTTCACCTGAAGAATTAAAGCTTCCAAGCTATGTTAAAAAAGATGTTCTTGCGGCAAATAATATTGAATATGTGCAGACATCTGACCTTGAAGCCGTTCTTCCTGAACTTGATATTTTATATATGACAAGAGTGCAGAGAGAAAGATTCTTCAACGAAGAAGATTATTTAAGACTTAAAGACAGTTATATTTTAACTCCTGAAAAGCTCACAAAAGCAAAAGAAGATTTGGCTATTCTTCATCCGTTGCCAAGAGTTAACGAGATTTCAGTTGCAATTGATGATGACCCAAGAGCTTGCTACTTTAAGCAGGTATTAAATGGCAAATTCGCAAGAATGGCGTTAATTCTTACTTTGTTAAAGGAGGCTAAAAAGATATGAATATAGATTCAATTAAAAACGGCTATGTTATTGACCATATAACTGCAGGTCAGGCAATGAGCATTTACCATTTCTTAAATCTTGATTCAATGGATTGCCCTATTGCAATTATCAAAAATGCCTCAAGTAAGAGAATGGGTAAGAAGGATATCATTAAAATTGATATTGAAACAGATATTAACCTTGATATTTTAGGCTTCGTTGATAAAGACCTTACAATCAACGTTATTAAAAACGGCGAAAGAATAAAAAAATATAATCCTGAGCTTCCTGAAACAGTTAAAAATATAATCAAGTGTAAAAATCCAAGATGTATCACATCAACAGAGCAGGAACTTGACCATATCTTTAAATTAACAGACAGAAAAAACAATGTTTACAGATGTTTATACTGCGAAGCACAGGCAGGAAAAAGCAAATAAAGAAAAATCACCCGATATGAAGTGAACCCCAAAGTTTAGACAAAATTTAATATTAACTTGCTTGTGAATGAGTTCGGTATTGTACTGGACTCATTCCTTTTAGTTTTAAAGAAATTCTTTCGTTGTTGTAGTAATCAATATATCTTTTCAATTCATTA
>JAZROD010000003.1:0-26479 GCA_045648505.1 Clostridia bacterium
AAAGTATACCCTGCTCTTCCAATACCTGAAAATAAAGATGTTTCAAGATATTTCATTGGTTGGTATATGGGAGAAACCCTTGTTGAAGAAGGGGATAAAGTGGAAATAACAGGCGATTATTGTCTTGTGGCAAAATGGGGAAAGAAGCCTGTTTACAAAGTAGTTTACAGTAACTATTATCAGGACGGCACATCTGAAAGCGAAGAAGTTATAGAAGGTCAAAAGGCAAATAAGCCAAAAAATCCTGAAAAGACAGGCTACAGTTTTGTTTCCTGGCAGACTGCAACAGGAGAAGTCTATGACTTTGACAAAGCCGTAACAAATAATGTTACCCTTTATCCAAAATGGGAAATTATTAACTACACAGTAACCTTTGTGGCAGACGGAAATGTTGTTGCGGTAAAGACATACAATGTGGAATATCAAAAAGTGACACCTCCTACAGTGCCAAATAAAACGGGTTATAAAAAGAGTTGGGAAAACTACACGCTCACATACGGAAATATAATTGTAAATGCGGTTTATACTCCGATAACATATTATGCGTACTTTATGGATGAAACAGGAACTAATCCTGTTGCCACAGTAAGCTATACTGTTGAAGATAAAAAAATAAACGAACCTGAAGTTCCTGCAAAAGAGGGATATAAAGGAGAGTGGCAGGCATATAGCTTAACGGGCGGAGCTGTAATGGTATATCCGATTTATTCACTTATAAACTACAATGTAACATTTGTTGCAGATGGAAAAATTGTTGATATAAAAACATATACGGTAACAAACAGAAAAATTACAGAACCTCTGCTTCCTGAAAAAGCAGGATATTCTGCAGTGTGGGAAAGCTATAGCCTGAATCTTTCGGATGTTACGGTTAAAGCGGTTTATACACCTATAGAATATACTGTAACCTTTATGGCAGACGGACAGATGATAGATGAAGAAAAATATACTGTTGAAAATATGATGGTATATAATCCGTCAGTACCTGAAAAAGCAGGATATACTGCAAAATGGGAAACTTTCAGCTTAAATCTTGAGAATATAACCGTCAATGCGGTATATACACCTGTAAGATACACAATAACCTTTATGGCAGACGGCAAAGAAATTTCTTCGCAGACATACACAGTTGAAAATATGACGGTTACAGAGCCGGCCGTTCCTGAAAAAACAGGTTACACAGGTAAGTGGGAAGAGTATACGGTTGAACTTAAAAATAAAAATGTAAGAGCTGTTTACACTCTTAATGAGTATAAAGCCACATTTGTAGCAGAAGGAAAAATTGTAAGCGAACAGATTTTTAGCATAGAAAATATGAAAGTAGTGGAGCCGACTACTCCTGCAAAACAAGGCTATACTTCAAAGTGGGAGAGTTATTCCTTAACGCTTGAAGATATAACCATAAATGCAGTTTACGAGATTATAAACTACAATATTAAGTTTGTAGCAGACGGCGTAGTGGTTTCAAGTCAGAACTTCAATGTTGAAAATATGAATATTTCAGAGCCGACTGTTCCTGAAAAAACAGGATATACAGGTAAATGGTCAAATTACACCGTAAGTCTTAAAAATATAACGGTTAATGCAATTTATACGACTGTAAACTATAAAGCAACATTTGTTGTGGATGGTGTTGAGATTTCAAGTTCTGATTATACTGTGGAAAGCGGAGCTGTGGCAGAACCGAAAGTTCCTGAAAAAGAATGGTATAACGGTAAATGGGAAACATACAGTCTGGAAGCGGGCGGTGTAACAGTTAATGCAGTATACACACTTGCTACCTATACAATAAGCTTTAAAGCAGATGGCAGGGAAATAGGAAGCCAAAGCTATGATAAGAATAATCAGACGGTTTCACATCCAGCCATACCTGCAAAATCTGGCTACAGAGCAGTATGGGAAAGATATGAGGTTGTTCCGGGTGGAATGGTAATAAATGCAAGATACATTTCCAAAGAAACCGATGAAGAAAATGAAGAAGAAAAGTTCCACTACACCAATATGGTGACTGATTTTGGTCAACATACCTTTACGGGAAATGAAAGAATTGTTGTTGAAAACATTCAAAAGGTTGGCCAGGGTATTCTTGAAGATATAGAATACGGTGTAGAAATTACAGAAGAACATATCAGAGCCAACTATTCAGATATTATCAACGATAGTAAAGCGGTATATCAGTTAATCACAGACAAAGACAAATTCAAAATCGCTATTATCCGTCTTATTAAAGATGGTACAACCTATGACTACTTTGAACTTTTTGCAGATAAATATCTATAACAAAAAACGCAGAGCAATCTGCGTTTCATACCATCGGAAAGTATGAATGGTAGAGCATGTTAATCACTAAAAGGAGATGGAAATTATGAAAAAAGTATTTGAAGTTGAAGAATTATGTTGTGCACATTGTGCCGCAAAAATAGAAAAGGCAGTTAAAGAGCTTGAAGGTGTAAATGATGTTACTGTAAGCTTCCTGACACAGAAAATCATTCTTGATGTTGAAGATGCTTATTGTGAAAAAACAGTTCAGGAAATGGTAAAGATTGCAAAAAAGATAGAGCCTGATATGGAGATACTGGGTATATGACCAAAAAACAGAAAAAGCTTTTAAGGAAAATAATAATTTCGGTAATTTTATATGTAGCTGTATTACTTATACCTGAATTTAAGTATAAAGGTTTTTTGTACTTAATTCCTTATCTGCCTGTGGGGTTTGATGTTTTAAAGGGTGCATTTGTAAGAATTATAAACAGACAATGGTTTGACGAAAAATTCTTAATGGCAATAGCAACGCTCGGCGCATTTTGTATTGGTGAATACAGCGAAGCGGTGTTTGTTATGCTTTTGTTTAACATAGGTGAGCTTTTTGAAAGTGTTGCAGTGGGAAACAGCAGAAAATCAATAAAAGCTCTGATGTCCTTAAAACCTGATGTTGCCTGCCTTGAAAATGGGGAAGAGGTGTTCCCTGAAGATGTTAAGGTGGGAACAATTATAATAGTAAAAGCAGGTGAAAAAATTCCCCTTGACGGTGTTGTGTTTGACGGTGAAACCTTGGTTGATATGAAAGCTTTAACAGGTGAAAGCCTGCCTGTTAACATAAAAAAAGGCGATAGGGTTTTGTCAGGCAGTGTGAATTTAAGCGGTGTTATTAAGGTAGAAACCACATCTGAATATGAAAATTCAACAGTTGCAAAAATTCTTGAGCTTGTTGAAAACAGTTGTCTACACAAAGCAAAGACAGAAAGTTTTATAACAAGATTTGCCACATATTACACACCTGTAGTTGTGTTGCTTGCAATTTTAATAGGTTTAATAGTGCCTGCGTTTTTAGGTGACTTTACTATATGGCTTGAAAAGGCATTTATCTTTTTGGTGGTTTCCTGTCCGTGTGCCCTTGTTATTTCAGTTCCTCTTACTTATTTTTGTGCAATCGGGAAAGCTTCAACAGAGGGGATTTTGATCAAAGGCTCAAATTATCTTGATATAATGTCAAAGATAAATATGATTGTAGTGGACAAAACGGGAACTTTAACAAAAGGGAAGTTTGAAGTTACGGAAGTTAAGCCAAGGAATATGAGTAAAAAAGAATTCCTGGAAATTGTTGCTTCTGCAGAAAGCTACAGTACACATCCCATAGCCCTTGCCATAAGAGAAAAAGCGGAAGCGAAATATGAAGCATCTGATGTGAAAGAACTTGCAGGCTATGGAGTAATTGCACAAATAGACGGCAAAGAAATAAAAGTCGGAAATTTTAAACCTGAAGGTTTAAATGAAAAAGCAACAACTGTATATGTTTATATTGATGGTGAATATGAGGGCAGTATAGAAGTAGAAGATGTTTTAAAAGAAGAAACGGAAAAGTCTGTAGCACATCTTCAAAAAATGGGCGTTAAAACCTTTATGATGACAGGTGACAACGAAGAAACTGCAAAAAAAGTTGCACATAAGACAGGTGTGGCTGATTATAAGGCAAAACTTCTTCCGCAAAACAAAGTGGAAGAAATAGAAAAACTGCTTATGGATAATAAGGTTGCTTTTGTAGGAGATGGTATAAATGATGCTCCGTCACTTGCAAGAGCGGATGTGGGAATTGCAATGGGTGGTATCGGTTCAGATGCTGCAATAGAGGCATCGGATGTTGTTATAATGAACGATAGCATAGAAAAAATCCCATATCTTATATCATTGTCAAAGAAAACAAGAACCATTGTTATGGAAAATATAGTATTTGCCATAGGGGTGAAAGTTCTCGTTATGCTTTTAAGCCTTGTTAATATGGGTAATATGTGGATTGCGGTATTTGCAGATGTGGGAGTTTCCATAATTGCAATACTTAATGCAATAAGAATAAAGGTAAAAAAATAACACATCCTAAAAGGATGTGTATTTTTGTGCGAGTATCGATATAGCATTTACTTGCAAATGTAGCATTGATTTTAAATTATATAAAATTAAAACAAAATCGCTTGCGATTTTGCACCACACTTCTTCACTATTACATATTACTTATTACTTCAAATCGACAAGTTCAATTTCAGTGAATAGTGAAGAGTGAATAAGTAAAAAGTAAAATCGACAAGACTCTGTCGAATCTTGTCGATTTTGGTCGAGGCGACAGGACTTGAACCTGCGGCATCTTGCTCCCAAAGCAAGCACTCTACCAAACTGAGCTACGCCTCGTCACAACAGAAGCTATTATAACACAGCTTTTTACAAAAATCAACCCCTTTTTTGAAAAAAATTAAAAAATTTGAAAAAAATATGAAAAAGTAGCTAAAAGTGTATATACTTTTTTGGAAATGTGTGCTACAATATGAAATTGTGATAGTTAGAATCACCCTTTATGGGCAAAAACGATGTTGAAGGGAGAGAGGTTCGTTTGAAAACCACATTGGCGGTTATGGCAGCCGGTATGGGTAGTCGCTTCGGAGGTCTGAAACAGCTTGCACCGGTAGGTCCAAACGGAGAAACACTTCTTAATTTCTCAGTATATGATGCAAAAGAAGCCGGATTTGATAAAGTTGTCTTCATTATTAAAAAAGCGATTGAAGATGATTTCAGAGAAATACTCGGCAAAAAGTTAGAAAAGATTATTGATGTAGACTATGCTTTCCAGGAACTTGATATGCTTCCCGACTGGTATAAACCGGATGAAGAAAGAGTTAAGCCTTACGGAACAGGTCACGCAATACTTTGTGCTCAGAAGCAGATAACAACTCCTTTTGCTGTTATCAATGCAGATGACTATTATGGAAAACAAGGTTACAGACTTATTCACGAGCACCTTGTTTCAGAAAAAAATCCATGTATGGCAGGGTTTCTTTTAAAGAATACCCTTTCAGAAAACGGTACGGTAAGCAGAGGTATCTGTGAAACAGAAAACGGTTACCTTAAAACAATTACCGAACACACGGCACTTGATAAAAATAGCCCTTTTTCACCTGAAACTATTGTTTCTATGAATATGTGGGGCTTCAATAATGATATATTCGGACTTTTAAATTCCGAATTTGAGGAGTTCCTTAAAAATATGGAAAATCCTCTGAAGGGTGAGTACTATTTACCTACTTTTGTTGATACACTTATAAATAAGGAAGGAAAAAAAGTGAAAGTTTTCACAACAGAAGATAAATGGTACGGGATGACTTATAAAGAAGATACAGAAATGGTTAAAATTGCCATCAATGATATGGTAGAGAAAGGATTGTACAAATGACAAATTTAAACTTTATACTGGATCAGTTTGTATCTGACTGTAAAATTGCACCATACGGAGACGGACATATAAACGATACATATCTTACATCTTCAAAACAGTTTATTCTTCAGAAGATTAACACAAATATTTTCAAAGACTATGAAAAGCTTATGGGAAATATTGAAGGTGTTACATCTTTCCTGAAAGAAAAAATTATAGCTGCAGGCGGAAATCCTGAAAGAGAAACTCTCACAGTTATAAAAACAAAGGACGGAAAGAACTTCTATAAAACAGAAGAAGGTGATGTTTACAGACTTTACATCTTCATTAATGACTCTGTTTCAATAACAAATGTTACTGATCCTGTTCAGCTTTATCATGCAGGTAAAGCATTCGGTAAGTTCC
Organism: Clostridia bacterium; assembly: GCA_045648505.1. Lineage (GTDB taxonomy): Bacteria > Bacillota > Clostridia > RGIG6154 > RGIG6154 > RGIG8700. The sequence goes on from JAZROD010000003.1 coordinate 6,104, forward strand.
AGTATATGCTTGCTGATTATCCTGCTGGAGAACTTTTTGAAGTTATTCCTAACTTCCACAACACAAGAAAAAGATTTGAAGCTTTAAAAGAAGCTATCGAAAACGATATTGCAGGAAGAAAGCATCTTGTTGAAAAAGAAATCGAATTTGCTCTTTCACAGGAATACTACATTGATACAGTTGTAGATGGTCTTGCATCAGGTGAACTTCCACTGAGAGTTACACACAACGATACAAAAATCAACAATGTATTATTCGATAAAGATACAGAAGAAGGTATTTGTGTTATCGACCTTGATACTGTTATGCCTGGTTCACTTTTATACGATTTCGGTGATGCTCTTCGTGCAGGTGCAACAACAGGTGCAGAAGACGAAACAGACCTTTCTAAAGTTTGGTTTGACATTTATGCATTCAAAAACTTTGCAAAAGGTTTCCTTGAATATACAAATGAATCTATGACAGAGAGAGAAGCAGAACTTCTCCCACTTTCAGGAAAACTCCTTACATACGAATGTGGTATCAGATTCTTAACTGACTACTTAAACGGAGACACATATTTCAAAATTCACAGAGAACACCATAACTTGGACAGAGCAAGAAACCAGTTCAAGCTTGTTCAGGATATGGAAAACAAAGAGGCAGAAATGAAGAGTATAATCGCTCAGATCAGGGGGAAAAAATAATGCGTGTTATAGTTTGTGAAAATTACGAAGAAGTATCAAAAGAAGCAGCGAAACTTGTAGCAGGTCTTGTTAGTCTTAAACCGGATTGTATTTTAGGTCTTGCAACAGGCTCAACACCTGTAGGTATGTACAACAATCTTATTGAGCTTTACAAAAAAGGAGAACTTGATTTTTCACAGGTTAAAAGCTTTAACCTTGACGAATATTATCCTATTCCAAAATCAAACGAAAACAGCTACGATTATTTTATGAATGATGTTTTATTCAACCACATCAACATAAATAAAGAAAATGTAAACATTCCTGACGGTGAAGCAGAAGATGCTGATAAAGAATGTAAGGAATATGAAGAAAAGCTTAACAAAGCAGGAGGAGTAGACCTTCAGATTCTAGGTATCGGTGTTAACGGACACATTGGTTTTAACGAACCTGATGAAAACTTAATTGCTGTTACTCATAAAACAGGTCTTACAGAAAGCACAATTGAAGCTAATGCAAGATTCTTTGAAAGCAAAGACCAGGTTCCTACAATGGCACTTACAATGGGTATTGCTTCAATATTAAAATCAAAGAAGATTGTTCTTCTTGCAAACGGTAAAGCAAAACACAATGCAGTTAAAGCTCTTTTAAATGACGAAATCACAACAAGCAATCCTGCAACAATGCTTAAAGTTCATTCAGATGTTGTTTTAATCTGTGACAAAGCCGCATATTACGGAGAATAATAAATATTACAAAATTATAAAACGCCTTATTTACTGTCATTTGCAGTAAATAAGGTGTTTTTTTGTGAATATTTACTGATTTTTGGCATAAAATAACAAAGAAATTAAAAAAATGTTTGACAAATTGTTAAAAAAGTGTTACAATGTCAAAGGTTTGTTGAATGAAGACCTATATGGTCAATAATTATGGAGGTTACAATGCAGAAAATTAAAAAACAGCCAAAGCTTATTGCTATCGCTGTTAGTATCATTATTCTTATCTCGCTTGTATCAACATACACACTCGCGGCAACAACATCAAATTCAAACACAAAAATCAAAACTGCTGCTGAAATTTCAGAAGTATCAAAGGTGTTAGCAACTCCTTCTGATGTTGATGAAAAAGTAAGTCTTATAAAAGACGGACTCAGAACAACTCTTAAACCTGCAATCAATGCAGTGATACAAGCAAACGGAGAAACTATCGAAACAACTGTTTATGACAGAGTTGACAAAGAATTGTTAAATAAGCTTGGAGTAGAAACAACTGAACTTGATTATTTAACACAAAGCTACAACGAAGATGAAAACACAATTTATGTTTCACTTGTTAAAGTAACAGAAGAAACAATTGAAGAATCACAGATTATCAAATCATCTGTTACAAGTATTGATAATCCATATCTTTATGTTGGTCAGACTGCCACAATCCAGAATGGTTCTGACGGAGAAAAAACTATTGTTTACAAAGTAAGATATGAAAACGGAAAAGAAACATCAAAGGTGATGATTTCTGAAAAAATTGAAAAGGTTGCTATTGATACAATCGTTGAGGTTGGTACAAAAGCACTCCCTGTTTACACATCAAAGTTTGGATTCAAAACTATTGAAAACGGTGAGATTCCGCCATATAAAGACAGTTTCGTTGTAAATGCATCAGCATACGACTTGTCTTTTGCAAGCTGCGGAAAAAATCCTGGAGACAGAGGATATGGAATTACCGCATCAGGTATGCAGGCAAGATATGGCGTAGTTGCGGTAGACCCTAATGTTATTCCACTTGGTACAAAGCTTTATATCACATCTCTTGATGGTAGCTGGACTTACGGTGAAGCTATTGCAGGTGATACAGGCGGAGCTATTAAAGGAAAAAGAGTTGACTTGTTCTTTGATTCATACAGTGAATGTATTAGTTTCGGAAGAAGACAGGCAATTGTTTATATAATAGGCTGAAAAAAGAGGCATTAAGCCTCTTTTTTTAGTTGCAATTATTTCTGCATCTGATAAGACAGGTTGCGGTAGTTATCATAAGAGAAAAGAAAAATAAAAGAGCGCCTGTAATAATAGCACCTATAATGCTTGTTGCGGCAAAAGTAATACCAAGCAAAATGATGGATGTTAAAACTGTACCTAAAATACCGGTTAAAAAGGTGTTAAGAAAATCACAGCACTGGCTTCTTTCGCCAAATGCTGAAGTTAAAAGAGTAATTCCCAAGAAGCCTATAGAAATACCAAGTAACACCCACAAAAAGGCAGGAGTTACAGTAATAACTGCTGTAAAAGTTAATATAGCGGTAATAACACCAATAATGATACTTACAATAACAGATGTGCCTGTGCAACTGATGCTGCAATCACAATCGTTTCTGTTCATAATATCACCTCCACTGTATAATATGCCAATATGTGGATTAAAGTGATTGAAAGAAATAAAAATATATGTTATAATTGACACATACAGAATTTTATTTCATAAAATTCTTAAGAGCTGACGCCCTTTTGTGCTCTTTCGAGCACTGTGTCAATTGACGGAGTCGCAAAAATGCCCTTATTTTGCTGATTAAGAAATGGAGAAAGTATGCAGAGAATAGTAATAACAGAAAACGATGCAAATCAGAGAGTGGATAAGTTTTTAACGAAAACATTTCCAACCCTTCCACAATCTTTGATGTATAAAGCGTTCAGAAAAAAGGATGTTAAGATAAACCGCAAGAAATGCGAGATTTCCACAAGACTTCAGGCAGGAGATGTGCTTGAAATTTATCTTAATGATGATGTGCTTGAAAAGAAAGAAATCAAAAAGGATATTACAAAAATAATGCCTGTTCTTAACATACTTTATGAAGATGATAATATAATTCTTGTGGATAAAAAGCCCGGAACAAGTGTTCACGATGATGAAACCTCGGACGGTGAAACCCTCATTGATATGATTCAGGCGTATCTGTATCTTAAAGGGGAGTATATTCCAAAAGAAGAAAATAGCTTTACGCCATCTCTTTGTAACAGAATAGATAAAAATACAGGCGGAATTGTTATTGCGGCAAAAAATGCAATGGCGCTTCGTACAATGAATGAAAAAATCAAAAACAGAGAAATTGATAAAAAGTATCTTTGTATTGTTCACGGAAAGCCGTGGCCAAGAGAAGATACTCTTAATGCTTATCATATTAAAAATTCAAAAGAAAACAGAGCATATATTTTTGATGAACCACAGGATGGTGCAAGGAAGATTTCCACAAAGTATAAAGTTCTTAAATCAAAAAAAGGACTTTCTCTTGTGGAGGTTGAGCTTTTAACAGGAAGAACTCATCAGATAAGAGCTCACATGGCGTACATAGGACATCCGCTTGCAGGTGATACAAAGTACGGCACAAACGAAATGAATAAAAATCTGCCATATAAATATCAGGCTCTTTATTCTTATAAGTTAAGATTTTCTTTCACAAAAAAATCCCCGCTTGATTATTTGCGGGGAAAAGAATTTACGGTAAACGATGTTTACTTTATGGAAGATTTTTAAGTTCTTCTTCAACCTGTTCTTTGGTAACACAGCTGAATACAGAAAATTCAGAAGTCAAAGCTTTTTCAAAAAAGGCTTTGGCTTTTTCTTTTTGCTCAAGTTTGTTTAAAAGTCTGCCGTAATTGAAATAACAATCGGCAAAAGACGGGTCTTCCTTTATGCTGAACAGTTGTTCATAAATTTTAAGAGAATTATCATAATCTTCAAGAAAATAATAGTTCATACCAAGATTATCTAAAACGCCAAGATTTTCAGGAGAAAAATCGTAAGCTTCAAGATTTATTTTAAGAGCTTTCTCATAATCGCCTTTAAGAATCAGCAACAAGCCAAGATTAACATAGATTGATGTGGTTTTATATTTTTCAAGCAAATCTTCTGTAAGCTCAATTGCATAGTCAAGGTCGCCCTTTTTCCATACCAAAAGTGCATAGTTTATGTCACAGAGGATTTTATCTTTTGCTTTTTTCTTGCTTATGTCTTTGAAAATATAATTGTTGTAAAGTTTTTCTGCTTTTTCATATTCGCCTGCTTTAATAAGAAAGAAAGCATACTGAACCATAGCGTAGTATTTAGGCTTTCTGTCAAGCATTTTGTCAAATTCAACAAGAGCACCTTCAAGGTTGCCTTTGTTAAGTAAATTTATTGCTTTAATATATTTTGATTTCCAGAACATTATTATTCCTTTCTTAATAAACTTAAAAGTTTATTCTTTTCGTTAAGATTTTTATCTCTTAAAACTGCATCTAAAAGCATTTCAAGAGTGTTTCCAACTTCAACTCCGCTAAGACCTGAAGCTTTAAGGTCATTTCCGTTGATTTTCAGTTCTTTTATGGTTAAAGGGTCATCTTTTACATTTTCGTATATTTCTTTGATTTTTGACAGCTTTTCAAGCCTTTCAGCTGATGCTGTTTCACTGTGAGCTTTGCTATCGGCTTCCATAAGTGTTAAAAGTAACGGGAAATCTTCTCTTGAGCAATCGCAAATGGCCCTTTTTATACCGTAAGGAGTAAGCTCGTATTCAAATCTGTGAAGCTTTATAACTTTTTTGATTTTAAGGCGCATACGGTTGTCAAATTTAAGCTCCCTCATAATTTCATCAGCTATTTCAGAGCTTATTTCCTCGTGACCTTTAAAATGGTCAACTCCTTTTGAATCGGTAATTTTTTTATAAGGCTTACCAACATCGTGCAGAAGCGCCGCCCAGCAAGCTTCTTTGTCATAAGGGGAATATTCAAGAGCTTTAAGTGAATGCATACCTACATTATAAATGTGATAGGGTGTATTCTGTTCGGTTTTCATACAGAAATCAAGCCACCCTGCAATCTGTTTTGAAATTCCAAGCTCGTATAAAAGATAAAGCTTTTCTCTGTGTTTTGAAGTAATGGCTTTTTCAAGCTCTGTTTTAATGCGCTCTTTACTTACATTTCGTATAAGAGGTGCATTTTTAATTATGGCCTGTTTTGTTTCTTCGGTAAGCTCAAAGCCTGTTTTACAGGCAAAACGAACTGCACGAAGCATACGAAGTGCATCTTCGGTGAATCTTTCGTCAGGATTTCCCACACATTGGATTTTTTGGCATTCTATATCATTTTTTCCGCCAAAAAGGTCCACAATACCGCATCTTTTGTTATATGCAAGTGCATTTATTGTGAAATCGCGGCGTTTAAGGTCCTCGTCAAGAGATTTTACAAAAGCAACGGAAGATGGTTTTCTGTTATCTATATAATCTCCTTCTGTACGGAAGGTTGTAACTTCAATGGGGGTATGGCCTAAAATAACGGTAATTGTACCGTGTTCGATGCCTGTATCATAGGTTCTGTCAAACAGAAGTTTTACAGTTTCAGGGTTTGCAGATGTGGCAACATCGTAATCATCGGGACTTATGCCCATAAGATAATCTCTCACACATCCGCCAACGGCATAGGCTTCAAAGCCTGCACTCTCTAAAGTATCTATTATTTTTTCTACATCAGGTGGTAAATACATAAATCACAATCCTAAAATAAAATCACAAAGGTCGTTGGTTGCATTTGGTTTGCCGATTTGTTTTATGCCCTCATTGAGAGTGCTCAATTTCCAGCTGTTGTTGAAAAGCTGATAAAGAGCATCGTCAACGGGATAGGTTTCGGTAACATACTGTGCAATACCATTGTTAATTAAAAACTCAAGGTTTCTGTCTTCCTGACCGGGAATTGGGTTGAATAAAATAAGTGGAAGACCTTTAACAAGACTTTCGGAAACTGTAAGTCCGCCCGGTTTTGTAATAATACATTCAGAAGCATCCATCATAATATGAACATCTTTTGTGAAACCATAAACATATTTTTTCTTTCTGGTTTCAAGAGCAAGGGCACGGCGGTACATTTTTTTGTTTTTACCGCAAACAATAATCATCTGGAAATCTTCGTCAAGATTATCAAGAAGTTTTATGTGGTTTAAAACACTTCCGTATCCCATAGAACCGCTCATAATAAGAATAGTTCTTTTGTCTTCTATGCCAAGGAATTTTTTTGCTTCTGTTTTGGTTAATATTTTTGTGAATTTTTCGTCAATAGGTATTCCGAATGGGCGTACTTTTTCAATATTTATGCCCTTTTTCTCAATCTGATTATTTAAAAGCTCGGATGCGGTTATATAATAGTCAATATCAACATTTTCCCAGAAAGGATGTATTGTAAAGTCTGTTATTATTCCTATAACCTTTATTTTTCTGTCAAGCTTGTCTCTTTTTCTTAATGAGTTTATTACCTGCGCTGCAAGAACATGTGTGCAAACAATAACATCCGGATTGAAATCCTTTATATATGATAAAAATGCCAGAGCAACAAGATAGTTAAAGGTTCTTGTAACCTGGATTTTTCTTTTTGAACTTTTTTCTTCGCAACGATGATATTCAAAACCGTAAAGCTCGGGGGCATATTTTGTGGACATAATATAGCCTTTTGAAACACCGTCTCTTAATGTGGGGCTGATGTATTCATACACATCCACCATGTGGGCGTTGTGACCTTCAGCTTTTATTCTGTTTACTATGGCCATTCCTGTTGAATGATGACCGCCGCCGGTGGGGATAGACATAACTAAAATGTTCACGATAAATACCTCCAATCATTTATATAATAATACCTTTTTTTTACTTAAAAGTCAAATTGTTTGTAACAAAATCAAAGGGATGAAATATTATGATTATGAAAGGGGGCAATTAAATGTCATTATTCAAAGGCTTTGACCAGGACACAATTTTGTGGTTCATCATTTTATTCCTTTTACTTTTCTGGTGCGGTGACTGCAGAGGTCAGGACCAGGATATGGGCTGCGGTTGCTGATAAAAAATAATTAAGTAAAAAGAAAGGGTTAAATATGTCAGACTATTCTAACAACTGTTGTAATCAGGGTTGCGGTTACTCAAATAATAATGATAATTACTGGATTTGGATTATCATTATTGCAGTAATTATTATACTTTTTGCAGGAAATAATAATAACGGCTGTACGCTGTTCTGATTGAAAAAGGGAATGTGAGTATCACATTCCCTTTTTTATTGATTTTTTTCAAGAATAATGATATAATTATAATATTATGACGAAAGAAAAGGTGATTAACACGAGAGAATATTTTTATGTAGAACCAAATCAAGACAGTAATGCAGAACGCAATAAGAGAGTCGCATATTTTTTTCTTGCACCTTTGATTCTTTTGCTGTCACTTGAGGTTATGCATCTGACATATCCAAATACAATAATAAGATTTTTTTCATCAATGTATTTTCCTGTGAAGCTTGCAATAACATATATATTTTTACTTTCACTGCAAAGCTTCTTTTACACATTGACACAAAGCTCTTTTTTATCAAATCTTTTAAATACAATTTTCATTTTTGCGCTTGGTTATGCAACAGAGGCTCTTGGCAGAGTAAACGGAAATCCGTTACTTCCTACAGACCTTCTGCTTATAAAAAATGCAAAAGATATAGCATCATTTGCAAAAATACCATTTTTCATTTCGGCAGTATGTGCCCTTGCAATTAACACGGTTTCATTGTATAAGCACTGGAGAGTATGCAGAAAATATGAAAAAACAATAAAGCCTTATCAAAGAATTGCGCTTGCAGTAGTTTCACTTACCACATTTTGTGTGGTGATGTATACAACTTGTTTTAATGCAAATTTCAGACATAGCGTGCTTCCCAAAATTGATGTAAATTTTTCAGCATTCAACCCTATAGAGGATTATAATGCAAACGGTCTTGTGCTTACATTTTTCCCAAGAATTGGGGATATGACGGCTAAGCAACCTGAAAATTACAGCCAGTTTGCAGTCAGTGCACTTAAATATAAGTATGAGCCTATGAAATCAACAGTAGCAGTGAAAAAGCCTAATGTAATAATAATACAGAATGAGGCTTGGTGGAACCCGGAACTTATGCCTGAGGTAGAGTACAGTGTTGATTTGTTTGAAGAAATAAATTCAATTAAAAGCAATATAGTAAAAGGAAAGTTTCTTTCACCTGTATTTGCCGGGGGAACTTGTCTGCCTGAATTTGAGGTACTGACAGGACTTCCCACATACCTTCTTACTGCATCTGCATATCCATACACACAGTATATAACGGATGAAACACCGTCAATTGTGTCGGCTTTCAAAGAAAATGGGTATCAGACTGTGGCTCTGCATCCATACAGAAAGAATTTCTATAACCGTTCAACCGCATATCCTCTTATAGGCTTTGATACCTTCAAGGGAATGAATGATTTTGATTTTAAAGATGTTTCAGGCATCTATATAGATGATATGGCGTGCGTAAAGCAGATAATAAAAGAGTATGAAAATAAAACTGCGGACAGAATTTTCCAGTTTGTGGTAACAATGGAAAATCACGGAACATATACCACTCCAAGATATGAAAAATTCGATTTTGAAATGACAGCACCAACCCTTTCAGAGGATGATTATAATGACCTTATGAGATATTCTCAGGGAGTTTATAATGCAGACAAAGCCTTTAAGGCACTTGTGGATTATTTTGAAAGTGTTGACGAACCTGTTATAATTGCAATGTATGGTGACCATCTGCCACTTCTTGGTACAAACGGAAGCACCTATATGAACAGTGGATATGTGGAAAAAGCAGACAGATTTGTTTCATCAAGACATCCTGAACTTTATGAAACACCTTATGTTGTGTGGACAAACTATGAAAAACCATACTTCGGTCTTACGGAAAAGGTAAGCGGAAATACTTTAGGTATGAAAATCTTTAAAGCAACGGGATGCGAAGCACCTTGGTATTTTGGCGTTATTGATGAAATATGCAAAGCGTATCCGGGAATGGTGAATACTGCGGTATATAATAAAAAAATGGAAAAACTTGAAAATTTTCCAGATGAAGATATGCACATGGTGAAAGACTATAAAATGCTTATGTACGACATTCTTAACGGAAAAAAATATTGTATTAAAACTAAATAATATGAGATAATAATAGTAGCATTTAAAAATGCTACTATTTATTTTTAAGGAGATATTATTATGGAAAACAGAAACAACAATCAGAACAAAAATAATCAGAACAGCAACAATCAGAACAACAACAGTCAGAACAACAATCAGAACAAAAACAATCAGCAGAGCAACAACAAGAACGAAAATAAAAACAACAATAGAAACGAAAACAACAAACAGTTCTAAAAAAATAACAGAGCATAAGAGAAGTGTCCTTAGGGACACTTTCTTTGTTATAAAGTAAAATATACCAACCGTAGCGGTTGGTATATTTTAGTGATATTCTCGCTTTTGCTCGAGCGATATTTTTGTTTTACAAAAACGATATTACTTCGTAGCGATATGATATTAATTAACTCCCGAAGGGAATATCTCTGTGCAAAGCACAATATCGCATCGCAGATATATCGCTAATTTCGTTAGAAATTAATATCGCTGCCGAGTGTCCTTAAGAACACTCGGCATATGCTCTGTTATTTTTTTACAATAGTTCATCGGGGAGAGTTTTATCTAAAATACCATTTAAGTGGGCGAGAAGAACGCCATAGTTTGTAAATGGAATGTTTTGTTCCTTTGCAGTTCTCATTCTGTAATTTATTTCACGGTTGTTAAGCATACATCCGCCACAATGAATAATAAGCTTATATTTACTTAAATCATCTTCAAAAGAATGCCCCTGTGTAAACTCAAAAGTTATGTTTTTACCTGTTTTCTTTTTTAATAGAGCAGGGATTTTAACTGTGCCTATATCGTTGCATTGTCTGTGATGGGTGCAACCCTCGGAAATTAAAACATAGTCACCGTTGTTGAGAGTTTCTATTGCTTTAACTCCTTCAACTGCAGTTTTCAGCCAACCTCTTTTTCGTGCAAGAAGAATTGAAAAGGAGGTGAGGGGAATACTGTCCGGAACTTGTTTTGAAACATTTGCAAAAGCCTGGCTGTCGGTTATAACAAATCTTGGTTTTTTATTTAAAAGTTTAAGTGTTTCTTCAACTTCGTTGTCCTGCACAACAATGGCTTTTGCGTGAACATCAAGCACTTCTCTTAAAACCTGTTGCTGTGGAAGAATAAGACGCCCTTTTGGTGCGGATTCATCTATAGGGCAAACAAGCATAACAACATCTTCTTTGCTTAAAAGGTCGCATATAATAGGAAGTTCATCATCTGCTTTGATTTTTTCGCCCATAAGCTTTTTGAGTTCTTCCAGACCATCTCCGTTTTTTGCGCTTACATATATAAAATCATCTCTTTTGTCTGTAAGGTCGGACTTGTTCATAACTATGAGTGATGGAATGTTTTTTTCATTAAGAAGGTTAATGAAATTTTCATCTTCTTTTGTAAGCCCTTCGCTTGCATCTGCAGTTAAAAGCACAAAATCGCATCTGTTCAATGCTTTTAAAGCTTGTTTAACTCGCATTTCGCCAAGTTCTCCAATATCATCAAGCCCCGGCGTGTCTATTAAAACAACAGGACCTAAAGGCAAAAGTTCCATAGCTTTAAAAACAGGGTCGGTGGTTGTTCCTTTCACATCCGAAACAACTGCAAGCTCCTGATTTGTAAGAGCATTTATAAGGGAAGATTTACCTGCATTTCTTTTGCCGTAAATACCTATGTGAATTCTGTTTAAATTTGGAGTATTCATTAAAATCTGAAATCTCTCTTTCCGTTTTTAATAGCTTCAAGGTTGTCTTTGGCAATTGCTTTTACCTTGTCGCTTGAAACTTTTTCAATTTCCTTTTCTATTAAGGAGTAGCCAACCTTTTTTGTTTCTTCTGAAGCATAGTCTTCTAAATATTCCATCAATGTCATAAGTGCATTAGGGTGGCAACAGTTACTTATCTGTCCGCTTTTTAAAAGGGACATAAATCTGTCACCTGTTCGGCCTTCTCTGTAACAAGCGGTGCAGAATGATGGAATGAATTCCATATCCATAAGCCATTTTACAACCTCGTCAAGTGTTCTGTTGTCGCTTATTTCAAACTGTTCGCTATGCTCACAGTAATCATCTTCTGCATAACCGCCAACACTTGTTTTAGAACCACCGCTGATTTGTGAAACACCAAGGTGAAGAACTTTCTTTCTGCATTCTTCACTTTCTCTTGTTGAAATAATCATACCTGTGTATGGAACAGCAATTCTTATACAAGCCACAAGCTTTGCAAAGGTTTCATCGTTGATACCGTCTTTAAAGTCTTCTGCATTAACATCTTCTGCAGAACGAATTCTTGGTACGCTGATTGTGTGAGGACCAACACCGAAAGTTGCTTCTAAATGTTCAGCGTGCATTAAAAGACCTGCAAATTCATAGCGGTAAAGGGAAAGTCCGAATAAAACACCAAGGCCAACATCGTCAATTCCGCCCTCCATAGCTCTGTCCATAGCTTCTGTATGGTATGCATAATTGTGTTTTGGGCCTGTTGGGTGGAGATTTTCGTAGTTATCTTTATGATATGTTTCCTGGAAAAGAATGTATGTGCCGATTCCTGCATCTTTGAGTTTTTTGTAGTTTTCAACAGTTGTAGCCGCAATATTTACATTTACTCTTCTGATTGCACCGTTTTTGTGCTTGATATCATAAATTGTTTTAATGCTTTCAAGTACATATTCAATAGGATTGTTAACAGGGTCTTCACCAAGTTCAATTGCTAAGCGTTTATGACCCATATCCTGAAGTGCTATAACTTCCTGTCTGATTTCTTCCTGAGTAAGCTTTCTTCTTGGAATTGTTTTGTTCTTTAAGTGATAAGGGCAGTAAACACAACCGTTTACACAATAATTTGAAAGGTAAAGTGGAGCGAACATAACAATTCTGTTACCATAAAACTCCTGCTTGATTTCTGCCGCAAGCTTATAAATTTCTTCGTTGATTTCTTCATCATCACAGGCAAGAAGAACAGATGCTTCTCTGTGGGAAAGACCCTGTCTTAATTTCGCCTTTTCTACGATTTCTTTAAGAAGTTCTTTATTGTCTTTGTTTTCATCTGCATATTTAAGAGTGTCAAGAATTTCGCTGTGGTCAATAAATTCTTCTGCTTTTTTTGATTTAGGATTGTATGCCATTTTTATAATCTCCTTTGTCGACTGCAATAGTGCAACCGGTTATTTCTATTTGTTTTTTTAATTTTTCAAGATTTTCCGCCGCCTCGCAACCTGTGGCAAGCTTGTTGTCATATAAATTGTATTTGCTTCTTGCATCTTCAGGGGAAAGGTTTGGCATTATAACATTTGCACCTGCCATTATTCCTTTTTCTCTGCCGTTCTTTGAAAGGCTTCCAAGAGCCGTTGTTGCAGGAAGAAGCACATTTGGAAGCATAAGCCTTATAACAGAAAGTAAAAACAAAGTTTTTTCAACGCTTCCGTTTTCAAAGTCTTTAAAGGTTGTATCTTTGTGTGAAATAAAAGGACCAATGCCAACCATGTGAGGATTTAAATCCTTTAAAAAGATAAGGTCTTTTGCGATTATATCATCGCTCTGATAGGGTGAGCCAACCATAAACCCTGCACCAACCTGAAAACCAATGTCCTTTAAATCATAAAGACATCTTTTCCTGTTTTCAAGAGTAAGCTTTTCAGGGTGCAACTTTTGGTAATGCGCGTTATCTGCAGTTTCGTGTCTTAAAAGATATCTGTCTGCACCTGCATCAAAGAGCTTTTTATAGCTTTCCTTTGATTTTTCTCCAAGTGAAAGGGTAACCGCACAATCGGGATACTTTTCTTTAATTGAAGAAACAATATCACAGACAATATCATCTGTGAAATGATTGTCCTCACCGCCCTGAAGAACAAAGGTCTTAAAACCTAAAGAGTTTCCGGTTTCACAACAGGAAAGAATCTGCTCTTTTGTAAGACGATATCTTTCGGCATTTTTGTTCGAGCATCTTATACCGCAGTAGTAACAATCATTTTTGCAGTAGCTTGAAATTTCTATAAGACCTCTAATGAAAATCCTTTTGCCGTAAACTTCATTTCTTAAAGCCTCTGCTTCAGCACGAATCTTTTCGCAAAAATTCTTGTCTTCATAATTTTTCAGAAGCTCTTTAAAATCATATTCAGTTTTTAAACTGTTAATGTAGTTTCTCATAATAAAAAATGCGCCCAAAAGGGCGCAAAAACTCCGTATAATTTTTGCACCTTTTGTTTCAGTAAACTTTAACATCAGGTATAAACTTGTGTGATTTGCCAACAGAACGCATCTTGAAGACTCATCTGAAATATTATAACATATTACTTGAGAAAAAGCAACTCTCTGTTGCTTGACAAATATTGTTCATAATGATATCATTTTTTGAAAATGGGGTGTACTTATGACAGATATAATTAAAATAGCGGAAAATGAATATTGGTGGGGAATGGCAGTCTCTCTAGGAGTACATATGCCCTTTTCAAAAGATACAGAAATTACCATAAATTTAAGCGAAAAAAATGTAAATAATCAGATGATGCCGTTGCTTGTTTCTTCAAAAGGAAGATATATATGGAGTGAAAATCCCTTTTGTGCAACATTTAAAGACGGGAATATCATTTTAAGCGGTGAAGAAATCATAGTTGATGAAAGCGGAAAAAATCTTAAAGAAGCATATTTGAATGCAAGCAGAAATCATTTCCCTTTTGATAATGCAGAGCTTCCTTATGAATTTTTTGAAACTGCACAGTATAACGGCTGGATGCAGTTTACATATAATCCAACACAGGAAAAGGTCCTTGAGTATGCCCACGGCATTGTGGATAACGGATTTGAGCCGGGAATACTTATAATTGACGAAGGATGGCATCAGCCTTACGGAACATGGGATTTTGACAGAATTAAGTTCCCACAGCCTGAAAAAATGGTGGAAGAGCTTCATAGCCTTGGTTTTAAAGTTATGCTATGGGTTTGTCCTTTTGTCAGAAATGACGGAGAGCAGTATGTTAAAAGTATGCACTACGGTGCAGAATTCGGTGAAAGTAAAATAAGCACAGATTTGTATTTAAGAACAGATGAGCCTCCGTGGAATTCGCCTGCTGTTATTCAGTGGTGGAACGGCTACAGTGCAATACTTGATTTTACAAATGAAGCAGATAAACAGTTCCTTAAAGTTCAGCTTGATGCTTTGATGGAAAACTATAAAATAGACGGTTTTAAGTTTGACGGAGGTTCCTGGTACCATTACAGTAACCTTTGTTGTAAAAACGGTCCTGTTCTTGAAGAAGAAAAGAAATATTTAAGAAATATAGCCTGGAACGATTTTGGAAGAGCCTATAAGTATCACGAATATAAAGATTCTTATAAATGCGGTGGAAAATGCTCCATATCAAGACTTGCAGACAGAGCACATTCCTGGGATAAATACGGACTTAACACTATTATACCAAACACAATCGCACAAGGTCTTGCAGGACATCCTTTTGTTTGCCCCGATATGATTGGCGGTGGGGAATGGAGTATGTTTTTAAGAGAAGGCTTTGTGTTTGATGAAGAGTTGTTTGTTCGTATGGCACAGGCTTCAACATATTTACCGATGATGCAGTTTTCTTTAGCCCCCTGGCAGTATCTTAATAAAGAAAATCTTTCATACTGTCTTGCTGCGGCAAAGAAGCACAAAGAAATTGCTCCTGAAATAATAAAACTTGTCAACGAATCAAGAAAAAGCGGAGAACCAATCATAAGAGCAATGGCTTATGAATTCCCCGAAGAAAATTATGAAACAGTTAAAGATTATTTTATGTTTGGCAAAAACACTTTGGTTGCACCTGTTGTTAAAAAAGGTCATACAACCAAAACAGTAAGACTCCCAAAAGATTACAACTGGGAATACATAGATGGAAAGGTATATAAAGGCGGAACAGTCGTAACAGTAGACGCCCCAATCTCAACCCTTCCCGTATTCACAAAAAAAGAACTCTTGTTTTTACAAGAGTTCTTTTCTATTATTTATCAAGTGGCTTCATTGTGGGGATTTTAGTCCCAATAATTACATAACTCATTATAACTCTACATAAGCCTTTATGTCAAGGGTTTTTCAAATTTTGATTTTTACATAACCCTACATATCTCTACATACACCATAGGAGAATTGGCGTCAAAATTGGTGTCAGTGGTGTCGTAACACTCTATTACAACGCCATCTTGACATCCAAAGCACTAAATTCATTCTGCTTAAGGTCTTTTGTGACGTCTGCGTAGATGTCCATCGTAGTCTTAAAATCACTATGACCTAATACATCCTGAATTACCTTGACGTTTACGCCTTCTTCGCACAAGCGCGTAGTAAAAGTATGTCTTAGTGAATGGCAACTGAATGGTGGCAAAAGCACGGGATTATCATCCGTCGCCTTTAATAATACCGCATCGTTGCAATCCCTGATAATCCTTCTGATAGCCTTGTTCAATGTTCCTTGATGTTGAGTGTTGCCGAAACGATTGATGAAAATGAAGTTAGTGTAACCATCAACCTTTGCACTACACGATATCCCGACTTCTTCCTGATACGCCTTCTCCATAAGAAAAGCTTCTTTAACTGATGCCAACATAGGTATAGTACGAAAACTTGCTGGAGTTTTTGTTGAGTTAATCGCAAAGGAACAACCGTTGTTGTCACCTTTATTATAATATACCAAGGTGTGAGTAACATGTATCAGATTTTCCTTAAAGTCCAAATCGCACCAACGGAGGCCTGTTATTTCCCCAACTCGCATTCCGCTGCCTAACATAACGGCAAAAACAGGATACCAATGCTTATACTTGGCATTTGTTTTCAAAAAGCGTATGAACAGTTCCTGTTCCGGAACTGTCAACGCTTTTCTTTTTGTCACCTGAAAATTGTGTGATTTCTTTAACTCTTTCAGCATCTCATCCGTCGGGTTCTGACGAATGTAATTGTCATCAACTGCAAGTGCAAAAACCTGATGCAGTATGTTATGTACTGTATCTATGGTTGAAATTTGCAATATCTTCTCATCTGCCAGCGTATTATAGAACTTCTTGACATCTGACTTTTTTACATTTGAAACTCTTAACTTACCAAAACTGTTCCTAACAAAATTATTATACATATACTTATAATTTTGAAAGGTATTATCTTTTAACCCCCTCTTTAATTCACACCAGAGTTCGAACATGTCATTAACTGTTGTATGCTGCTTGTCTGTACGAATGCCGTCAAACTGGTCAACAGTTAGTTCCATTTCCTTACGTCTCAACTCATCAAGTGTTTTTGCATAAATGTAATGCCTTTTCCCATCACGAGTGCACCAACGAAAAGAGTATCTACCATCACTACGGTAAGATTCACCTGTTCTTAATGTTACTCTATTTTTATCTAATCTTCTCTTACCTGCCATAATTTTTCGTCCTTTCTAACTAAAATTTTGCAGAAAAAAGGCACCTAACAACGATGTCACATTATATCGCGTTGACACCAAATATGCAAGGCGCCTTTTCTCCGAATTCCAATACATTATTTATAAATCTGTCATACTGAGTATGCCATATCGATATATTCATCAAATTTTCTTCTTTTGATTAATCTCTTAGTACCTACCCAGAGGACAAATTCACAATCTTCTCTATCTGACATCTGGCGAATTTTGCTGATGCCAATACCTGAATATGCAGCAGCTTCTTCCAAAGTCAGATTACTTTTTTCCCAAATAGGAACTTCTTTCATGTGAACGTCTCCTGTCCTTTCTATAGATTTACGGTTTTTGAATAGTTGCCGCAAAACTATCTTCTTTTGTTTACCTGCAAAACAAAAAATGGTGTGCCGTAAAATACGGCACACCGAAAAAGCCTATAAAGGCATTATTCACTTATAGTATATCTTATATAAACTGTTAGCACCATACTAACAGACCACCAACGCCACCAACCTTATATAGTTTTACACCATAAAGTTGTGCCAGAGGCCACATTGTGACCACATTGTCTTCTACTCTTATATTATACTACCCATTTTTTTAATAGTCAACACGTAGAACACATATTTTTTTGAGAATGGCTTTAACTGTAGGGCTTCAAAATTTGTTGTGTTGAAATCTCAACACATTCTGGTATTATTACGTTTTTGTAACAAATGAAAATTTATAACATAGAGTAAATATTTATAATTCTTCTTTTTTTCCTTTCGGCATACTTATAGGCTACACCGGTGCCGCTTGTCGGCTGATAATCGAACAAATCACGCCTGCTGTGCTTTCTCCTTGAAGGAGCGTAGTTCTCATCATAATAGACCACACATACCGCACTTTCATCAATCATATGCTGGTTGCGCTTGACATAAACTGCCTTACCAGCACCCGATACGCTTTCGGGGTAGTAGGTATGCTCATATAGTTCCATCAACCCTTCTCTGTATGCTCTGCTGCCTTCGCCGTCAATATACTCGCTCTCCGCCCTAACATAGATGCGTCTGATGTCAGGGTATTTTTCTTTTAATTCGGAAACGATTTTGTAGCAAAGGTCATCAAACTGGCTTTTGCTTCCGAAAAGGAAGGTGTCAATTCCGTCAACGGTTATCAGTTTTTCGATTTCTTCATATAATATAGTCTTTAACCTATCGGATGCATCAATTTTTCTATGCCCAAAGAAACAGGCTGTTTGTTCTATACTCATCGGCTTACTCATCTCTCATTTATCACTTTATTTCAAATATTCATACATATTATATCACTTTCATTGCGATATAACAATACATTTTAAGGAATAGTTCCGCAGCATTTTAATTTTTGTGGGATATAATATTATGTATAGTGAGGTGATATCAATGTATCAAGAACAATTCCCATTAAGATTAGCACAGTTACGAACTAAAAAAGGCGTGTCTGCCAGAGAGATGAGTTTAGATATAGGTCAGAATGCGGGGTACATTAACAATGTCGAGTGTGGAAAAGCATTACCGTCAATGGCAGCATTTTTCTTCATCTGTGAATACTTGGAGATATCGCCAAGCGACTTCTTTGATACAGATGCACAGAACCCTGAAAAACTAAATGCGTTAATAAGTTCATTGAAAAAGTTAAGCGACAAACAACTTGACAGCATCAGTTCAATCGTAACTGACATGATAAAATGAGCGCTCGTCCGGTTCCGGAGAGCGCTCATTTTAATGTATAAATAGACCATACTTCTAATTTGAATACGAAATAGTTAAAAATAACATTGTATTTCTGGCTATTTTGACAAAATGTAAACCAACTCTAAACTTTAACTTGACGATTTGATACCTGAAGAGTTAGTATACGGATACCATAGAGAAAAGGAGACTATTTATGAAAGTTGCTTATATCAGAGTATCAAGTTTAGACCAGAACACCGCAAGGCAGGAAGAGGCATTAAAAGGGTTAGGTATTGAAAAGTTTTTTATTGAAAAAGCATCAGGTAAAAATATGGAAAGACCTGAACTGCAAAAATGCTTGGAATTCTGTAGGGAGAACGATTACTTATACTGCGTTGACTTCTCGAGGCTCGCCAGAAGTTGTCAAGACTTACTCTCAATATGTAAATTATTAGATAGCAAATCCGTACATCTGGTATCACTTAAAGAGAACTTTGACACTTCAACCCCACAAGGTCGCCTAATGCTTACAATTATTGCGGCAATTAACGCATTCGAGAGAGAAAATCTTTTAGAAAGACAGCGCGAGGGCATAGCCATCGCAAAAGCGGAAGGAAAATATAAAGGGCGCAAACCCGTAGAAGTAGAAGATTTCACACCGTATTATGAGGACTATATGAGTAGAAGAACAACCAAAGGGCAACTTGCAAAAAAATTACACATTAGCAGGCCTACACTCAATAAACTGTTCGATGAATACGAAAAAAGCCAATCTGCTAAAAACCCTGTAATACCAACACAGACAGCAGTTTCATAAAAAGGTGGAAACATCAACATTTTCGCAACAAAATCAAAGATTTTTGCAGATTATTTGCATCTATTTTTATTCAGTCCATAAGAGACGAGAGAGCATCGCCTTAATCGGTAAAAATCTACAAATATTTTGAAAGCTAAAACATGTATAATCTTTTTATAAATCGTGTCCATCTTTTTCATGCTCACTGAATGATTATTTTATAATTTATGTCCAGAAATGTGATGCTGAAATAAAAGGATTTTGAGTTCGGCATCTTTTTCTTAAAAATCAGTTAATCTCCGGGAACAAAAATTTTGCATTTTCGTTCCCGTTTTTTCGTGAAAAAGGGTAGTTTGATTTTTTCGGGTGAATATCCAGACGCTTTTAATATCAATAAAAACACCATTATATTATGTAAGTTTACGGGCATTATGCGATGAAAAATGCCGCTTTGCATTAATGCGGCAACTCTCCGATGTGATTTCTATTTATACCCACTATTTAATCTTTACACCATATTATGCAAAAAATCTGCCGTTTCATATTATAAAAAACTGTACAGCGAAATATGACAACATTATTCCCTGATAACATAATTGAAGCCGGTCAAAAAGACCGGCTTCAAACTTACTATTAAATTATGTAAAATATTTGGCACTTCACAATGAAAAATATACTTTTCTTTTGAGAACTACGGAAGTATTGAGTTCGACAAATTGGAATTGGTTAAATACTTTTTACTGGATGCAGTTCAATATATCCTCGTGTGCCGATAGGCTCTAACTGAATACGGGGGTTGCTATCATCCCAAGTATATCCAATACTTTGAGGGTTGTACTTTTTGATAGCGTC
>JAZROD010000004.1:0-54596 GCA_045648505.1 Clostridia bacterium
ATCATACAACGTAATTCAGAGTATGTCAAGAGCAGGAACACCAAGAGATAATGCTGTTATTGAATCTTTCTTTGGAAGATTCAAAGATGTACTTTGTTCACACTTCCAATATTGGAAGTGTGATGACTTACAAAAAGTCATCAATGAAACCGTACACTATTTTAATTACATAAAACCTATGCGAAAACTAAAAAGAAAACCGCCTGTTCAATACAGACTTGAACAGGCAGCTGAAATATTCTTTTTTGTGTCTACAAAGTATTGACTACTTCAAATATAGAGTGCTTTTTCTTTAGTGTCTTTTGATTTTACCTGTTGTTGTTTTATCCATTTCAACATCTGTAAGTTCAAAATCTCTGATTTGCTTATAGCTTACTAATTTTGTGTTTACTTCTTCAATTTTTTCTTTAACAAGTTTTTCTACTTCTGCTTTGTCTTTATATTTTTCGCTATCATAAACTACTTTTGCACAAATTAAATCTTTTCCGTTGTCCATTCTGTTATAAACAACACATTCTTTGATAAAATCTGTGCCTGCTAAAAGACTTTCAAGTTCTTCAGGGAAAACATTTTTACCATTGTTAAGAACAATAACATTTTTCTTTCTACCTGTAATAAAGATATATCCGTCTTTGTCAATATATCCCATATCGCCTGTATGGAACCATCCGTCAACAAGAACTTTTGCAGTATTTTCTTCATCTTTGTAATAGCCAAGCATTACATTGTCGCCTTTAGTTATAATTTCACCGATTCCGTTTTCATCAGCGTCAACAATTTTAACTTCATAACCAGGAAGCGGATAACCGATTGAACCATATCTTATGTGTTCAGGGTTTTCTGCAGAAACTACTGGTGAAGTTTCTGAAAGACCATATCCCTGAATAAGAACAATACCGATTTCGTTAAACCATTTAGCAACATTTGCATCGATTGGGGCAGCACCACTGATGATAAGTCTCAATTTGCCACCGAGTTTACCGATAATTTCTGCAAATATCTTTCTTTTAACATCAATATGAAGCTTATCAAGAGCTTTGCATAATTTAATACCGAAGTTAACCTTTTTTGTTTTATTTTGTTTTTCAACTTCTCTTATTACTGTTTTATATATTGTTTCAATAATAAGAGGTACACCTACTAAAATTGAAACTCCATATTCGTTAAGACATTTAGCAATACGGAGACCTTCACAGAATACGTTACATACACCTGTTGATATGAATAAAACAACCTGAACCATACCAAATGCATGATGAAGTGGAAGTATTGCCATATTTACATCTGTAGGATAAAATGTTTCCCATTCATTAAGTCCTGAAATGTTTGAACAAAGATTTTTCTGCGAAAGCATAACAGCCTTTGATTTTGAAGTTGTTCCTGATGTAAAAATAAGAATGCTCATTTTTTCTGCATCTATTTCAATGTTGTTATATGCTTCCTTATCAAGCTTCATACCTTCATTAAGGCATTCGTTGAATTTTTCATCTTCCATACAAACTTTATATAAGTTATGTTCGTCGCTGATTTTATCTTCAAAAGGCTTTGTGTAGAAAATTGCATCTGCTTCTGATCTTCTTAACTGATCGTTAAGTTCATCTTCCAGCAAACCTCTGTCAAGAGGAACAATTACACTGTCAATTGAAAGTACTGCTAAATAAACAAGCATCCAGTTATAGCTGTTTTTACCAATAACTGCAATTCTTTTACCCTGCATTCCTTCTTTAATCAAGAAGCTTCCGAATGCTTCTACTTCACTTTTAAGACGTGTAAAAGTAATATCATCATAAGTATTTTCTGCAAGTTTTACTTTAAATGCTAAATTATCAGGAAATACATCAGCAGAATTGTTGATTATTTCTCTTACATTTTTGAACATTGTCATACATATATCCTCCTTATAACTATTACATCTAGTTTTCATTACTATATTATCACGAGTTTATAATTATGTCAAGCATTTCTTGACATTTTTCGCATATATGGATATAATAAAGTAAGGTGATATTATGTATTTAGATAAAGAGATTTTAAAGAAATCCATATCCTTATGGGAAGAAAAATTAAAAGGATATTCTCTTCCTGACTGGGAACAACTTCCGGGTATAGATTTATATATGGACCAGGTACTTTCCTTGCTTGAAATGTATCTTGGAATTTATTATGAAATGGCAGATTCGCAGAAATTTATTACTGCATCTATGATTAACAATTATGTTAAACTTAACATAATCCCTGCCCCGCAGAAAAAGAAATATTCAAAAATACACATAGCTTATTTGCTCATAGTTTGCACACTTAAACAAACACTTGATATGGCAACAATCAAAAAAATTCTTCCTCTTACAGATAGCGAAGAAGAGATAAAGGCAATCTATTCATCCTTTATAAAAAATCAGCGTAAATCCTATGAATATGTAACTGATAATGTTCGTAAAATTTCCGACCCTCTTCTTGAATTTGAAGGTGACAATCCTGAAAGAATTAACGACCTTGTTCTTCAGGTTGCTTCAACTGCAAATGTATTTAAAATTCTTACTGAAAGAATTACAAAGCTTACCGAGGAGGAATAAGAATGAACATATATCTGGTAAGACATGGCGAAAGCATTGGAAATTCAAAAAAGATTTATCTTGGGCACACAGACCTTGACCTTTCTGAAAGAGGCTATAAACAAGCAGAGCTATTTTGCGATTTTTTTACTAGCAATTATAAAGTTGATAAAATTTACTCAAGCGATTTAATACGCGCTTGTAACACAGTTCTTCCTGTTGCCCAAAAACTTAATCTTGAAATCCACAAAGATAACAGGATGCGTGAAATATACGCCGGATTATGGGAAAACAAAGAGTATCAATATCTTATAGAAAATTATGGCGAAACATACAATCAATGGCTCACTGACATAGGAAACGCAAAATGCGATGGTGGTGAAACAGTTAAAGAATTAAAAGACAGAATTATTAAAAGACTTTATGAACTTGCTGAAGAAAATATGGATAAAGATATTTTAATCGGAACACACGCTACACCTATAAGAATAATTAAATGCATTTTATCTGGGCTTCCTATTGATGAAATGCACAATGTGGATTGGGCATATAACGCCTCACTCACCCACCTTACCTACGAAAATGGCAAATTTGAAATAGTTGATTATAACATTCACTCATTCTTAGGTGATTATGTTAAATTACCATCTTCAAAAATGTAAAAGAAAAACCCCTGAATAATTCAGGGGCTTATTTTTTAATCTATTTTAACATTATAAACACTGTCTGTTACATTAACCTGGTGAATGAAATCATCAAGTGACATTGTTCCCATATCTCCGCCTTCACGGGTTCTTACAGCAACAACATTATTTTCGATTTCCTTTTCACCGATAACAAGCATATAAGGAATTTTTTCCATCTGTGCCTGTCTGATTTTATATCCAAGCTTTTCGTTTCTTAAATCTGCTTCAACACGGATTTTTGCAGCAACGAGCTTGTCTTTGATTTCCTGTGCTTTGTCAGCCTGTTTTTCAGAGATTGGAATAACCTTAACCTGAACAGGAGCAAGCCAAACTGGGAACGCACCTGCATATTTTTCAATAAGAAGAGCAAGTGTTCTTTCGTAGCATCCGATTGATGTTCTGTGAATAATATATGGATGTTTCTTGCTTCCGTCTTTATCTGTATATTCCATACCGAATTTTTCTGCAAGCATCTGGTCAATCTGGATTGTGATAAGTGTATCTTCTTTACCAAATACATTCTTAATCTGGATATCAAGTTTAGGACCATAGAATGCAGCTTCACCAATACCAACTTTATATGGAATTCCAAGGTTATCAAGGATTTTAGACATCATATTCTGTGCTTCATCCCACTGCTCTGTTGTACCAATATATTTTTCTTTATTTTCAGGATCCCACTGTGAGAATCTGTATGATACATCTTCATAAAGGCCAAGTGTTTTAAGCATATATATAGCCATTTCAAGACAGCCCTTGAATTCTGCTTCAAGCTGTTCAGGAGTACACATAAGGTGACCTTCTGAAATAGTAAACTGTCTTACTCTGATAAGACCGTGCATTTCACCTGAAGCTTCATTTCTGAAGAGTGTTGATGTTTCTGCATATCTTAATGGTAAATCTCTGTAGCTTCTCATTTTATTGAGATAAGCCTGATACTGGAATGGACATGTCATAGGTCTTAATGCGAAAACTTCTTTATCTGTTTCTTCATCACCCATAACGAACATACCGTCCTGATAATGATCCCAGTGACCTGAAATTTTATAGAGGTCGCTTTTAGCCATTAAAGGAGTTTTTGTTCTGAGCCAGCCTTTTGTTGTTTCAACATCTTCTACAAATCTCTGAAGAGTCTGAATCATAGCAGTTCCCTTTGGAAGCATAATAGGAAGACCCTGACCGATTGTGTCAACAGTTGTGAAGATTTCAAGTTCTCTTCCAAGCTTATTATGGTCTCTTTTTCTTGCTTCTTCCTGCTGAACTAAAAATTCATTAAGTTCATCTTTTGTTTTAAATGCAGTTGCATATATTCTCTGGAGCATTTTATTTTTTTCATTACCTCTCCAGTATGCACCGGTTACACTTAAAAGTTTGAATGCTTTTACTTTTGCAGTATATGGAAGATGTGGACCTGCACAAAGGTCTGTAAATTCACCCTGTTTGTAGAAAGAAATTGTTTCTCCTTCAGGTAAGTCATTTATAAGTTCAACCTTGTATGGTTGGTCTTTCATAAGTTCTAAAGCTTCATCTCTTGGAAGTTCAAATCTTTCAACTTTGAGATTTTCTTTAACGATTTTCTTCATTTCTGCTTCGATTTTTTCAAGATCTTCATTTGTGAAGTTCTGAGCAGAATCGAAATCATAATAAAAGCCTGTATCTATTGAAGGTCCGATTGCGAGTTTTGTATCTGGAAACAATCTTAAAACTGCCTGCGCAAGAATATGGGAAGCAGTATGTCTTAAGACGCTTAATTCATCAATATTATTCATAACACATTCTCCTTTGTAATAATAACTACTTCTTTGTATTTTAACATTTTTATATTAAAAAGTCAACCTATTTATCTACATCAGCATTTCAAAATATTCAAGAGTTTTGGGCACATAGCCTAAATGATTAACCACATAATTTCTTGAGAGATATGCAAGCTCTTTGCAGTTTATTTCTTCAAGCTCAAAAGAAAATATTTTCTTATTTTCTGCAGTTAAAATATATCTTATGGCATACATTGTTGATTGTTCTATTTTAAGACCTGTTTTACCGCACTGCATACATAAAACATTTGAATTTCGCAAATCAAAATAAAACGGGAACTGCTCTTGTCCGCATTCTCTGCAGGAAAAAACATCAGGCATATAGCCCTGACACATCATAAGTCTTAATTCAAATACACTTTTAACGAGTAAAAGATTCTTATCAGTATTTGCAAGAACATAGAGAGTATTTAAAAACAATTTAACTGCCTCTTCCTGCGGCTCGCCTGCAGGTGAAAGATCTGCAGTAATTTGTCCCATATAAGTAGCCAGTGAAAGTTTTTGAATATCGTCCCCTATTTTATAAAAATTCTCAATCAGGCTACATTGATTTATGTAATAAACCTCAGGGCCTCCCGATAAAACAAAATCGCTATAGCACAAAAGAGAAGCACCTGAACTTATTCTGCTTTTATTTTTACGAACATTTTTAGCCAAAACAGAAACAGGCCCAAGTTCATTAGTAAGAACTGTGAGCATCTTGTCTGCTTCATTTATTTTCGTTTCTCTTATTACTATCCCCGTTAATTTTTGTATCAAGCGTTATCTTCTCTCCATAAAATTCTTCTGAAAGCTCATTTTCATAAAGTTTCTGCAATGTTTTGTATGTTAAATATCCTTCAATTTCGCCGGTATAATTAAAGTATTTCCAAGCATTATTTTCAAGCTTCATAAAATCACCTCGCATTAATATTCTTTAAGTGTGGTGATTTTTAATACTGTAAGTATTTGGCTTATTCGGATTTATATCCGAAATTCTTAATTAAAATATCAGAATTTCTCCAGTCTTCTTTAACTTTTACCCAAAGTTCAAGAAAAACTTTTGTATCAAGGAATTTTTCGATTTCAATTCTTGCTTTCTGTCCGATATTTTTAAGCATCGCTCCGCCTTTTCCGATTATAATACCTTTATGGGAAGCCTTTTCACAGTATATAACAGCACCAATTTCAACTGTGCCGTTTTCTTTTTCCTTGTATCTTTCAATTTCAATTGCAATTCCATGAGGAACTTCTTTGCTTAAACACCAAAGAGCTTTCTCTCTTATAAGTTCTGCAACAATTTGTCTTTCAGGCTGATCTGTTACCATATCAGGTGAAAAATACATCGGTCCTTCTTCAAGTCTTTTATCAATTTCTTCTTTAAGAATCTTTATTCCGTCACCGTTAATGGCAGAGACAGGAATAACCGCATCAAAAGCAAATTTTTCACTGTAACTCTGAATAATCTCAAACAAGTTTTCTTTTTCAAAAAGGTCAATTTTGTTAATTACAAGAATAACAGGCACACCTTCATTTTTAAGGCTTTCAATTATTCTGTCATTTTCACTTTTTTTTGCACTTTCGTCCACCACAAGGACAATCATATCTACAGATTTTACCGCATCTTTTGCTTCTCTGTTCATAAAATCGCCAAGCTTATTTCTTGGGAAATGAATACCCGGTGTATCAACGAAAACACACTGACTGTTTTCATCTGTAACAATCCCTAGTATTTTTGTACGGGTTGTCTGCGGTTTGCTTGAAATAGCCGCAATTTTCTGACCTGTAAGTTTATTAAGTATTGTTGATTTTCCTGCATTTGGTCTGCCGATAATGGCAATAAATCCTGATTTCATATTAATCCTCTCTTGTTAATTTGATATTTGTCATAATCTGTTCTTCTTTCTGGCGCATTCTTGCTTTTTCTTCATCCTCCATATGGTCATACCCAAGAAGATGAAGCATTGAATGTGCAGTAAGATATCCCACTTCCCTGTTTAAACTGTGATTAAACTCAACAGACTGTGCTTTTGCATGTTCAAGGCTAATGATAACATCACCAAGAATCAAAACACTGTCTTTTATATGTGAAATATCGCCTTCTTCAAAAAATTCATACTGCGGAAAAGAAAGAACATCTGTGGATGAATCAATATTTCTGAAATTATTATTTATTTCTTTAATTTCTTCATCATCCGTAAAAACAACTGATATTTCCGCATCTTTTTCTATATTATGAACTTTAAAGGTTTCTTCTGCCACCTTTAGAACTATATTTTCAAAAGGTTTAGTATCAAACTCATTCTGATTATTCAAAAAATCAATGTTTATCATTAGTATCCCTCTTATTGTTTTTCTCGAAGTTTTCGTATGCATTTATAATTTTCTGCACAAGAGGATGTCTTACAACATCCTTATTTGTAAGCGTGCAGATTTTGATTCCTTCAATATCTTTTAAAACTCTCTGCACCTGTTTTAACCCTGAAGCTTTTTCCCTTGGCAGGTCAATCTGTGTAACATCGCCTGTAACAACAGCTTTGGATGAAAAACCAATTCTTGTTAAAAACATTTTCATCTGTTCGTTTGTAGTATTCTGTGCTTCGTCAAGTATTATAAATGAATTATCAAGAGTTCTTCCTCTCATATATGCAAGAGGTGCGATTTCAATGATACCTTTTTCAAGATATGCAGTAACAGTTTCTGCGCCAAGCATTTCATACAAAGCGTCATACAAAGGTCTTAAATACGGGTCAACCTTATTCTGCAAATCGCCAGGAAGAAAACCAAGCTTTTCACCTGCTTCAATTGCAGGTCTTGTAAGAATGATTCTTTTCACATTATCTTTTCTTAATTCATTAACTGCAGCCGCAACTGCAAGGTATGTTTTTCCTGTACCTGCAGGACCAATACCGAAAGTAATAATATTTTTATCTATAGCACCGATATATTCCGCCTGACCAACAGTTTTTGCTTTTATCATTTTACCGCTTGATGTAACACAAACAGAATTTCCTGACATTTCCACAACTGCAGAAACATTATTCTCACAAGCCATATCCATAACATAATTAACATTCTGCGGAATAATCTGTTCACCTTTTTCAGCAATTGCTATTAACCCTTCAATACTTTGAAGAGCAAGTGTTGTTCCTTTTTCAGAGCCAGAAATTTTTATAATTTCTTCTCTGCTGTTAACATTCACATTAAATCTTTTTTCAATCATTTTGATATTCTCGTCAAAATTGCCGAAAACTTCTGCCATAATTTTTCCGTCAGGAACTTGTAAAATTTTTTCCATAAATACCCTTTCAGTTATCTGATGTGATTTTTTCAATATAAGGACCTTCTATAGTGCAGGTAACGGTTGTGGTTATTTTTTCACCGTCCGAAACATAATCATACTTCGTTTCAAGCACCTTATATTCCTCTGTTAAATTACTTATTATATTATTATACAACTTTTTCCGTTCAATTTCAAATAATTCTTTCTCATTATATAATATTTTTTGCGGAACATTTTCTATTTTCTCAACTTTTACATATTTAACATAGGGAAATACTGTTTTTTCTGTTGTTTTCACATTATAATATTTAAATGGAACTTTTCTTGTTATACCATATCTTTTTCCTTTATACTCTATATATGTATCTTTAATAACTCTGTTAGTTAAATTATCTTTATTCTGCTCAAGATACGCTTGCGAACTTTCCGCTACCCAGGTTACTATTTTTATGTCTGCTTCAGGGTTCAGATATCTTATGTTTATAGCAGAACTGTCAGTTACGCCGCTCACAAGAAGCTGACCTTTTTTAACAGTATCACCTTGCTTTACAACCGAAAAGCCTTTTTTCAGATAATATGAGCTTATAACTCCGTCAGTTGTTGCTACAATATTATATTTCAATTCAGGATTGTATATTTCAGGCAATTCAGGTTTTTCAACTATTTCTACAATAACCTTGTTTCCATCCACTGTTACCCCTGCCCACGAAATCAATGGATTTTCATAAAGAAGCTCACTTGCTATTTCCCTTCCCTTTATTTTATTGCTTGCAAAAAGTCTTACCCCTTTTTCTTTTAAGGATATTTTCATACTTTCAGTACTTATGGTTTTGTTTCCTGATATTTCTACAGCGAGTATACAATTACTGAGATATATTATTAAAACAACCGATAATAATACACCGCAAACAAAAGCAGTTCTTCTGCGGTATTTATTAGTTTTAACAGACAGCCCTGACTTTTTATATACAGACACCTTACAAGATGAGTTTCTTGCAACTGACCTGATTCTGAAAAAATCCTTAATATAAATTTTCATTAAAACTTTTCCATTTTCAGTAGCTTTAATATTTTTAACGCTTATGCCTTTTTTAGATGCAAGATTTAAAAATCTCTCACAATAATTTCCGCTTACTTCAACCAGAACATAACCTTTTATAAAATCTTTTACACTCATTTTTACACCTATTCTAATAATATACTTGTAATTTCACCTGTTATATCAACACCGTCTTGAGTCAGGCTTTTAATAACAAGATTATATCCGCAAATTTTCAGAATATGGGTTTGTGTGTTCAATCTGATTATTTTATCTGAAAATTCAACAATACCGATTATATTATCCACAGAAATTTCATTCTTGCCCGTAACTGTCATTTTAGGATAATTTAAAATTATTTCTTTAGGCATTTCCATAAGTTCTGCCATTCTCTCTTTAACAGCCATATTCTCACCCCTTTAATTTAGAATATGAGTCATATTATTTAAAGTATGCAATAAAATATACTAAAAACAAAAGGAGACAAACTATGAAAATTAAATTACTGAATTTAAAAACATTGCTTAAAAGTCTATCAGTGGTTATTCTGCTTTTTTTATTAACCGCTTTCCCGCAAATTGCGGTTAAGGGTGCAAAAGGCGGATTAAAAACATTTACTTTGTGTGTACTTCCTTCTATTTTTCCGTTTATGGTAATAACCAAATACATTGTGCACAGTAAAAAATCCCATATACTATTTAAATATATCGGAAAAGTATTTAACATAACTGCAGAAGGTGCACAGGTTATGATTCTTGGGTCAATATCAGGTTATCCGACAGGTGCAGTTTTAGTTGGTGACAATGTTAAAAAAAAAGATTAAGCACCTATGAAGCAGAACATCTTCTGCCATTTTGTAACAACTGCAGTCCGTTATTTGTAATAGGCACGGCAGGTTTGTCTATACTAGGAAATAAAAACATAGGCTACATTTTATATCTTATTCATATCTTTTCATCACTTTTATATGCATATTTAACACGGAAAAATGCACCGGTTAATCTGTCAGTTAAAAGTCATATTGTTGAAGATGTTAAAAATCCGTTTACAACATCGGTAAGAGAATCAGCAATATCATCAATAATAATCGGTGGATACATTGTTTTCTTTTCAGTGATATGTGAGCTGATAATTGCATTTTCACCATTTAAAAATGATGTTTTAACCGCCATATTATGCGGAACAGTTGAAGTTTCAAACGGAATAATAATGCTTTCGCTTACTCCTGTTTTCACACCGTTGAAGCTTGCACTTTGTTCACTTTTTATAGGTTTTTCTGGCATTTGTATTACTTTGCAGACATTGGATACTATAAACGATATGAATATTTCTGTTAAAAAATATATTAAAGGGAAAATCATAATTGCCATTATTTCTTTTGTTATTACATATTTTGTATTCAATCTCTATACCCCGCCTTTAAATGTTTTTAATGACTTTTCTGTGGCAATAAAAAACTATACGGGATATATCTTCTGGGCATCATTTATACCTTCTATGATTATTCTTTTTTTTGCCACAAAAAATTAGCACCTATTGGTGCTATTTTTATTGACAAAAGGTAGTGAAAGTTTTATAATATGAGAGTGATTCTCAATTTAGAGGTGGAATATGAATAAATATAATACCAAACAAAAAGAAATACTTATAAACTTCTTTAAAGAAAACAAAGATTCACAGTTCTCTGTTAACGAAATAGCAGATAATATATGCAATAAATTCAGTATTGGAAAAAGTACGGTCTACAGACTCGTAAAAGAACTGACAGAATCAGGAATCATTCGTTGTTTTTACAGCAGAACATCAAATATGTCTCTTTATCAGTACGCAGACAAGCATACAGGTTGTGAACATCATTTACATCTTAAATGCAATAATTGTCAGAAAATTATACATCTTGAATGTGAACATTCTGAAATGCTGAAAGACCATATCTCTTTAATCCACAATTTCAACATCGACACAACTTCATCTGTATTATATGGTTACTGCAACAGTTGTGCAAAAGAAGGAGCGAACTAATGAAAAAAATACTTTTATTCATAATATCTGTCTCACTTCTTCTTTCAGGATGCTCATCCCTGCCTGAAGCAAGTGATAAACTTACCATTGTAACCACAATGTTTCCTGCATACGATTTTGCCAGACAAATTGCAGGTGATAAAGCAGAGGTTGTACTTTTAGTGCCTGCAGGCGGTGAAAGTCATTCATACGAGCCTACACCAAAAGATATGATAGCAATTCAAAAGTCTGATATCTTTATCTGTAACGGCGGTGAATCTGAGCATTGGGTTGAAGAATTAACAAAAGAAATAACCTTAAATTCTGTAATAGAAATGACTGCATTTGTCAAAACTCTTCCCTCTGAAGAAGGTTATGATGAACATGTATGGTGCTCGCCATTAAATGCCATTTCAATTTCACAGGCAATATACGAAGAGCTCTGTCATATTGATTCTGAACACATTGATTATTACACCAATAACAAGGAAATTTTCAAAGAACAGTTAACAACTCTTCACAACACATTCAAAGAAATTGTTAATGCAGCAGAAAATAAAACAGTTGTTTTTGCAGACAGATTCCCTGTAAGATATTTTACTGAAGAATACGGCTTATCACATTTTTCAGCATACCCCGGTTGCAGTGCTGAAGCAGAACCAAGTGCATCAGTTGTAGCACAGCTTGCAAATAAAGTTAAAACAGAAAATATCAAAGGTGTATTTTACATTGAGTTTTCCAATAAAAAAATTGCAGACATAATCTGCGAAGAAACAGGATGTGAAAAATATCTGTTTCATTCCTGTCACACTGTTTCTAAAAACGATATGGAAAATGGAGAAACATACATTTCTATTATGACAAAAAACGCTGAAAATTTAAGAAAGGTTTTAAACTGATGTCAATTATAAAATGCGACAATATTACTTTATCATATAATAAAACACCAATTGTAAAAGGTCTTACATTCGATGTTAATGATGGTGATTACCTTTGTATATTGGGAGAAAACGGCACAGGAAAAAGTACTCTTGTTAAAGCAATCCTTGGGCTTCACTCTCCAAATAGCGGTAAAATTATTTTCAACAAAGAATTCAAAAGAAATGAAATAGGCTATTTATCTCAAAGCAATGCAATATCTGATAATTTCCCTGCAAGTGTTTTTGAAATAATTTTATCAGGATGCTTAAACAGAAAATTCTTTATGCCTTTTTATACAAAAGAAGATAAAAAATGTGCAATTAAAAATATGGAGCTTTTAGAAATAAGTCACCTTAAAGACAAAAGCTACAATGAACTTTCAGGAGGTCAGCAACAAAGAGTGCTTCTTGCCCGCGCTCTTTGTGCCACAAAGAAATTATTGCTTCTTGATGAACCAGTGGCAGGACTTGACCCTTCTGCAACAGAAGATTTATACGAAGCAATTTATAAGCTTAACAAAAACAATTCCATTACTGTGATTATGGTTTCACATGACATTGAAGCTTCTTTAAAATATTCAGATAAAATTCTTCATTTATCAAAAGAGTCACATTTCTTTTGCGATACAAATGACTATCTGAAAAATTTAAAAGGAGGTGCAAACAATGATTGAGTTGTTTACCGAACTTTTCTCTTATGCTTTTATAGTGCGTGCAATAATTGTTGGTATATTGGTTTCAGTTTGTTCCTCACTTTTAGGCGTTCCTCTTGTTCTTAAAAGATATTCAATGATTGGCGATGGTTTATCCCATGTTGGTTTTGGTGCTTTGGCAGTTGCATCTGCTCTTAATACCGCGCCGCTTAAAGTTGCAATTCCAATTGTTGTATTTTCTGCTTTCTTGCTTTTAAGAATAAATAATTCAAGTAAAATCAAAGGTGATTCTGCAATAGCAATAATTTCAACATCTTCTCTTGCAACAGGTGTTATAATATTATCACTTACCAAGGGAATGAACACAGATGTTTATAATTATATGTTCGGAAGTATTTTATCCATGAGCCAGGAAGATGTTATATTAAGCATTATATTATCTTTGTTTGTGCTGATACTATTCATATTATTTTACAATCAGATTTTTTCAGTAACAGTTGATGAAACCTTTGCAAAAGCTACAGGAATAAAAGCAGATCTTTATAATCTGATTTTAGCAACTCTTACTGCGGTTTCTGTTGTTCTTGGTATGAGAATGATGGGTGCAATGCTTATTTCTGCTCTCATAATTTTTCCTGCAGTTACATCTATGATGGTTGCAAAAACCTATAAGGGAGTTACCATATTATCAGTTATAATTTCCGTATTTTGTCTTTTATGCGGCATAATTGTTTCATACATATACTCACTCCCGACAGGTGCAAGTATCGTTATAATAAACTTTGTAATATATTTAATTTTCAGTATAGCAAAAATGAGAAACAGATAACTGTTTCTCATTTTTTTATAAACCTATAAACTGAATCAAAAATGCTACAAAAGCCGAACAAAGTGCAACTGTCAGTAAGCCTTTCTTAAAATATGCCAGAACAACTGCAACTACGCATCCAAGCGATGCACCTATAACAGAGCCTGTACTTGTAAACACTGCAGGAATAGTCATGGCAGTTAAAACCGTATACGGTACATAGTAAAGAAATGATTGCATCCATCTGCTTTTGATTTTCTTTCTGAATACTACCATAGGAACAGAGCGGATAAGATATGTAACCAAAGCCATAACCGCTATTCCCATCCATATATATCCGTTACTCATATTCATCCTCCTTAATGTCAATCGGGAAAACAGTTGCAAACAAAGAGCTGACTATTAAAGTAATAATTATTATAATCCAACCGCTTCCAAGACCTTTAAAAACAGGCAGATAATTAAATATAAGACTTAAAACAACAGATAAAACTACCGCAAGCAAAACCTTTTTATCAGCTCTTGCAGGTGGCATTACGATTGCAATAAACATTGCATAAAGTGCAATTCCCATAGCTTCCGAAACAATCGCAGGCATAAATGATGTTGCAACTGCACCAACAGTTGTTCCCCCTACCCAGCCTATAATCGGAGTAAGTATAAGACCTGCCATATAAACAGCTGAAAGCTTTTTATCTCTTTGTACTGAAATGGCAAAAATTTCGTCAGTTATGCCGAAAGCAATTGCCATTCTTTGCAAAAGTGTAACCTTCTTTTCCATTTTCTGTGAAACAGACAAAGACATAAGAAAGTATCTCATATTTATAATCAAAGATGTAATTGCAAGCTCCATCATAGTGCCGTGTGCAACTATTATATTGGTTCCTGCAAACTGACCGGCACTTGTTAAATTAAGCAGGGATATTAGAATAACAGACCATATAGGCATTCCTTCAAGAACTGCAGTTATTCCAAAAGCCATTGATACCGAAAAGTATCCGAAGCAAACAGGAAG
The DNA here is from genome assembly GCA_045648505.1 of Clostridia bacterium. Classification (GTDB taxonomy): domain Bacteria; phylum Bacillota; class Clostridia; order RGIG6154; family RGIG6154; genus RGIG8700. Next base: position 14,751 of record JAZROD010000004.1, read on the forward strand.
CCCGTGCTTTATTCCCTTTATAAAATCATTTTGCAAATAAGTACCTTCTTTCATATATTAGCTAGCAAGTTATATTATGAATAATAAACATTCTATTTTGTAAGTAAAAATGGCATATAACCACAAATTTCAGGAAGCTCAAGCTGAGTATATCCATCTTCAACAGTTATAACAATTTCTTTCATATCAGGTAATGATACACACTTCTTGTACTCACCAAGCACTTTAATTTTTCTGCCCTCCGGAAGTGTGATATGTTCTTCAACAATTCCTCTTCCTCCTCTGAGTTCAGGTGCGGTTGTTTTAACATGAAGAATATCACCGTCTTTGCTGCTCATAAGTGAAGTTCTTACAAATGACGGAAGATTTACATTTTTCACATTTGGTTCAGGTAAAAGCTTTTCAATTATATCTTTCACAAGGTTTTTAATATGTATTGCACCGTATGAGAAGTATCCTTCAAATGCATTGAAGCCGATATGTGCTCTGTTTCCTTTTATGGCAACTGCACTATAGCCAATTGAAGATTTTGGCGGATTGTAAAAATATGCATGTACTCCGTCAAAAACGCGTTTAAAATATGGTTCAACATAATCTGCAACAGAATAATCGCTTTTCATTTTGATACCAACAGAATATCCACCATATACCTCATCACCATACTGATAGTAAGAATCTGTGTTGTCATCCTCAAAACCTTCAAAGAAGTCCCATACTTCCCCTTCTCTATATGCTTTTGAGCAAGAAAGGACAGCACCTTTGAAATTTTTGAGTTTTTCATAAAGTTTATCTGTTACAATAATTTCATCAGGTAATATCACAAGCTTATATCCGTCTAAATCCATATTTTCATTTATAACATTATAATTGAGCTTAAGTTCAGAAATCATTCGTGCTGCACCCTTTGCACTTGCAGGCACATTTGATGATGTCATCTGATTTTTGCATATATTTCTTAAAATAGCTACATCGCACAATGGTTTAGCATCATCTATCCATTTTTCAAGTTCTTTAACATAAGCATAAACTTCGCCTATTTCTTTGTAAAGACGCTTATTAACACCATCTCTTGGGTGCAAATGGTCACCTATTGAAGGAGCATAACCATATAAAAGTGCATCAAATATATCATTTTCAATAGCGGCTCTTGTTTTCTTTCCACCAAAGTCGCCCCAGCTGCCAACAAAGCAGCCTGTCATATAAACTCTGTCTTCTTTGTACATTCTCTGATATGGTGCCATTGTGGCTATGAAATCATATCCCCATAAGCCAGGATCGGTTGGCAGACATTCAAGTTCAGAATGTGATACATAATCAAAAACATCTTCACCTGCATAACTGTTAAAAAACAGTCTTTTATCTTCAGGCACAACTTCCCTTATCTGTGCCATAACTTCTCTGATAACATCAACAGAGTAATCTGAAACCGCATTATCATCGTTTATGTCAATTCCCTTTTCTCTCATTTTCTCAATACATCTTGGGCAATAACAACTACGAGGTATAAGACAGTCAATAAAAATTCCGTCAGGCTCCATTTCAAGAACCTCTTTAATTTCTGAAAGTAAATAATCTCTGTACTCACTGTTAAAACAAGGTGAACGGAAGAAATTCATATCTTCGTTTGGATTTAAGTATGCTTCTCCGCCTTTTTGTATTTTCATTAAACCAGGATTTTTCACCAACAACTGATGATTTAATCCACCATTTAAATAAAGAGTAACTCCAATACCATGTTTTTTGAGTGCAGAAACAATTTCTCCGCACATATCACCCTTCATATCTTCATAAGGAGTCCCGATTTTTGTAGGATAATAAGAATATCCTATATTGCATCTTGCAAAAATATTAACATAATCTGCATTTGCTTCCTTCATCTGAAGTGCAAATTCTTCTGCATTGAAATTTCCGCAAAAATCATCAATTCCCGGCATTGTATGAAAATCAAAATGAATTGCTCGTTTTATTTGTCTCATAACATACTCCTGATACATTTTTGTGGTTATTATACCACATATTTTGCCATAGTTCAACAATTTTACTTAAAAACAGAATTATGTTATAATTCGACAAAAGTAATGTTTACTATCTGTAACATACATTTGATTTGTTGATGAGCTTCCGGGCAGGTATCACAGTTAAAAATAACAAAGTAGCTAAAAAAATAGAAATGGCAGATTAAAATCTGCCATTTCTTATTTTTGTGCAAACCATATCTATAGCAACATCATTCTTACCACCATTAAGAACAACATCGGCATACTTTTTAGATGGTTCAATATATTTTTCGTGCATTGGCTTAACAAATTTTGTATACTGAGTAACAATATCGACAACATCTCTGCCACGCCATTTAATATCTCTCATAATTCTTCGTATGAGTCGCTCATCGCTATCGCCGTCTACAAAAATTTTCATATCAAGCAAATTTCTGATTTTTTCAATTGCAAGAACAAAAATTCCTTCAACAATAATTACATTCTTTGCATACAAGGTCCTTGTTTCTGTTTTTCTGGTATGTTTTTCAAAATCATACAGAGGACACTCAATACTGTTTCCGTTTTTAAGTGAAATAATATCTGAAACAAGTAAATCTATATCAAAAGCATCAGGACTGTCAAAATTCACATTGGTTCTTTCTTCAACAGAAAGATGGTCAAGGCATTTATAGTAGTTGTCCATTTTTACAACACATACTTTGCCTTTAAGTCTTTCTCTTAATTTAGATGCAAAAGTTGATTTTCCTGAACCTGAACCTCCTGCAACACCGATCAATATACTCATAGTCTTATTTACAGTAGTTTTCGATGTAACTGTCAATCGCTTTTTCAATTACCTGAATTGCAACTTCAGCATCGTTAACTTCATTAACTGCAGTTTCCTTTCCTTCAAGCTCCTTATATACTCTGAAGAAATGAGACATTTCATCAAAAATGTGTTTTGGAACTTGCTTGATATCGGTATAGCTGTTATATGTTGGGTCATTATAAGGAATGGCAATAATCTTTTCGTCATATCTGCCATTATCAATCATAGATATAACACCAATCGGATAACATCTTACCATTGTAAGCGGTTTTATAGGTTCTGAGCAAAGAACAAGAACATCCAAAGGGTCAAGGTCATCTGCATAAGTTCTTGGTATAAAACCGTAATTTGCAGGGTAATGAGTGGATGTATACAAAATTCTGTCCAACATCAAAAGACCCGTTTCTTTATCGAGTTCATACTTGTTTTTGCTACCCTTTTCAATTTCAATAACTGCAACAAAATCCTTACTTGAAATTCTTTTAGGATTTATATTGTGCCAAATATTCATAAAAATTCTCCTTAATTAGTGAGCTGAGCAATTTCCTTCACAGGTACCTTCTTTAGAACAGCAAGCGCATTCATTCTTTTCTTCTTTGAAAATGCCTTTTCTTGTGTAGTAATCACCGATTGCTTTTTTAATTGCTTCTTCAGCAAGAACGCTGCAATGAATTTTAACTGCAGGAAGACCGCCAAGAGCTTCAACAACATCTTCGTTTTTGAGCTGAAGAGCAAAGTCAATACCTTTTCCTTTAATCAATTCTGTGGCAACACTGCTTGTAGCAATAGCTGCACCACAACCAAATGTTTTAAATTTAACATCTGTGATAATTTCATTTTCATCAATTTTGAGATACATTTTCATAATATCTCCGCATTTTGCGTTACCAACTTCACCAACACCGTCAGCATCTGCAATTTCGCCAACATTTCTTGGGTTAGAAAAATGGTCTATAACTTTCTGTGTGTATTCCATAATTATTCTGCCTTTCTATTACTTATTTTCATTTAACACTTTTTCATAAAGTGGTGACATCATTCTTAATTTTTCTACAATTTTTGGTAATTCCTGTAATAAATAGTTAACTTCATGGTTCTCGTTTTCGTAACCAAGAGTTATTCTTAATGAACCGTGTGCAACTTCATGTGAAAGACCGATGCCAAGTAAAACATGAGATGGGTCAAGAGAACCTGAAGCACAGGCTGAACCTGTTGAAGCACAAATACCTTTTAAATCAAGAGAAAGAAGAAGTGACTCCCCTTCTATGAAGTTAAATGAGAAGTTTACATTTCCCGGTAATCTGTTAGTTGGATGACCATTTAACTTAACATAAGGAATTGTTCTCTGAATTTCAGAAATAAGCTTGTCACGAAGTTCTGTAAGTCTTTTGTTATGCTCTTCCATTTCCGCACAAGCAAGTCTTAATGCTTCTGCCATACCAACAATGCTTGGTACATTTTCAGTTCCTGCTCGTCTGCTTTTTTCCTGTCCACCGCCGTGAATAAGATTATCAATCTTAACGCCTTTTTTTACATATAATGCGCCAATGCCTTTTGGTCCGTTGAACTTATGGGCAGACATTGAAAGCAAATCAATATTCATCTCTTCAACATCAACAGGAATATGACCTACTGCCTGAACAGCATCTGTATGGAAATAAACATTATGTTTTCTTGCAATTTCACCAATTTCTTTGATTGGTTCAATTGTTCCTATTTCATTATTTGCAAACATAACAGAAATAAGAACTGTTTTATCTGTAATTGCTTTTTCAATATCTTCAGGATTTACAACACCATTTTCATCAACAGGTACATAAGTAACCTCATAACCCTGCTTTTCAAGATATTCACAGGTTGTTATGATAGCGTGATGCTCAATAGCTGATGTTATAATGTGGTTTCCTTTATTTTTATTGGCAGATAAGATTCCCTTTAATGCCCAGTTATCACTTTCAGAACCGCAACCTGTAAAATAAATTTCATCTGCTTTAGCATTGATACACTGTGCAATAGTTTCACGAGCACCATTAATTGCGTGTTTAGCTGATCTGGCAAGATTATAAACACTTGACGGATTACCGTATGATAAACCGAAATACGGTAGCATTTTAGCAATAACTTCAGGTCTTACGGCAGTTGTTGCACCGTGATCAAAATATATCTGACTACAAGACATAGTAACTCCTCCTTAATTGTCTGAACATTTATGTGAACCGCAACTGATTTCTCTAACGAATTTACAAAGGCTCTTAACTTTTTCGTGTTCAAGCTCATAATAAACCTGTGTTCCTGTTTTATTTGGCTTAACGAGTTTAGCATCAGTTAAGATTTTCATATGATGAGAAAGAGTGGGTTGAGAAATTTCCAAATCGGCAATTAACTGACTTGCACATTTCTGCTCTTTTGCTATTATTTTTATAATTTTAAGTCTGTTTTCATCTGAAAGGACTTTAAAAATTTCTGATAATGATTTATCCATTTTTATCCTCCTCCAATTATATTCATATATATTATACTCAAATATCGAAGCTTGTCAATATTTATTTTCATAAATATAAAAAAATACCGCACAAAATGCGGTATTTCTGCATATTAAAATAAAAATTTCACAAAATCGTCTTCCGACATAACACCAAGTTGTTTTTTTACAGGTTGACCTTCTTTAAAAATCATAAACATCGGAATGGACATAACGCCGTATTCTGATGCTATATCCCCTGCCTCATCAACATTCACCTTGCAAAACACTTTATCATTATATCTTTCTGCACATTCTTCAAATACAGGTGCCATCATTTTACAAGGTCCGCACCAGTCAGCATAAAAATCAACAATAAAATTTTCTTTATTCTCTACCATATTTCTGAATTCTTCAGAACCAATATGTTTTAACATATAATCACCTCTTACCTATTATTTTCTTTATTTTGTGAATTATGTAAATTGCATATCACAAAGTTTTCGGTATGTACCACCATTTTCATATAATTCATTATGTGTACCTATTTCCGAAATAGAACCATTTTCAAGCACAATAATCTTATCAGCATTTTTAACAGTTGAAAGTCTGTGTGCAATAACGATAGTAGTTTTATTTTCAGAAATTTTCTCAATAGCTTCCTGAATATATTTTTCTGTTTTTGTATCCACAGATGCAGTTGCTTCATCAAGAATCAAAATCGGCTTATTGCGAAGTACAGCTCTTGCAATTGCAATTCTTTGCTTCTGACCTCCTGAAAGACGAACTCCTCTTTCACCGATGTATGTGTCATATCCTTTCTCCATTTCACTGATAAACTCATCTGCATTTGCAACCTTTGCAGCATTGATTACTTGTTCATAGGTAGGATTTTCGACGCCATAAGCTATATTATCGTAAACTGAACCATTGAAAAGAAATACATCCTGAAGAACCATAGAAATATTATCTCTTAAAGATGACTGTGTAATATCTTTAAGATTATGTCCGTCAACTAATATTTCACCTTCAACCGGGTCATAAAATCTTGCAATAAGGTTAATAAATGTTGTTTTTCCTACACCTGTAGGACCAACAAGAGCAACTGTTTCACCTGAATTTATCTTTATGGAAATATTTTTAAGAACATCTGCTTTGTTATATGCAAAAGACACATTCTTAAATTCAACATTTCCTTCTCCAAGACCAATACTTTCTGCATTTTCTTTATCAGTAACTTCTGATTTTGTATCAAACAACTCATAAACTCTGTCTGCAGCTGCAAGAGAGTTCTGTAAATCTTCAGTAAGTCTGCCAAGCATATTTACAGGTCTGTAAAGCATATTGATATACATCAAAAATGCTACAATTTCAGAAGCATCCATAGTATGCTGGTAAGCCATCAAGCCGCCAACTGCAGTTATAATTACTGCACCAAGGTTGTTTGCAAGTTCACTTGCAGGATGGAACAAAGAAGATTTTTCAAGTGCAGACATAATCATATTTCTGTGCGCGTAACTTGCTTTTTGAACATTATCTGCTTCAACATCTTGTTTATTGAATACCTGAATTTCTTTAATTCCTGAAAAGTTATCCTGAACAACTGCAGAAAGCTCACCGGTTTTTGCGTGTGCTTGTTTGAAAAGTGGTCTTATCTTTTTGGTAAACCAAAATACAAACAAAAATATAAGTGGCAATGTAACCATTGATATTAATGTTAACTTAACATTAATGAACAATAAAATAATAAGAACACCTGAAAAAAGAACAAAATTTATAAGCAAATCAGGAACACTGTGAGCAAGAAGACTCTCAAGTTGAGCAGTATCATTTACAACACGGCTTACAAGTTCACCTGTTTGTTTATTGGTAAAAAATCTCAATGACAACCACTCAATTTTTTTAAACAAATCAACTCTCAGGTCTGCAATGTATCCCCACGCCGCTTTATGTAAAAAGAATGTTCGTAAATACTGACCAAGACCCTGAACAATATAAACAGCAAGAAGTATCAAAGCAATATTCAGTGCTTGTTTTGGTAAATCGTCCGGAAGGTCTGTAACAAGCTTAACAAGCTTTTGTGTTAATTTAGGTCCGCACAGTTGTGCAGTAGTATTAAGACACATACCAATAAAGCCTATAATTATAAATTTATGATAAGCTTTTGCTCTCATCATTAATCTAATGAAATTTTTCATACTATCACCACTATCATTATACATAAATATTAATAAAATAGCAAGAAAAAAATAAGCCAACTATAAAAGTTGGCTTATTGAATTAAATCTTATTTAGATTCTTTGATTTTAGCCTGTGCAGCTGCAAGTCTTGCGATTGGAACTCTGAATGGTGAGCATGAAACATAAGTTAAACCAAGCTTGTGGCAGAATTCAACTGATGTTGGGTCACCACCGTGTTCACCACAGATACCAACATGGAGTGAAGGACGAACTTCTTTACCCATCTTGATAGCCATTTCCATAAGCTTACCTACGCCTGTCTGGTCGAGTTTAGCAAATGGATCGTTTTCAAAGATTTTTGTATCATAGTAAGCATCAAGGAACTTACCAGCATCGTCTCTTGAGAAACCGTATGTCATCTGTGTTAAGTCGTTTGTACCGAAGCAGAAGAATTCAGCTTCTGAAGCAATGTCATCAGCTGTGAGACATGCTCTTGGGATTTCGATCATTGTACCAACTTCATACTTAAGTGATGAACCAGCAGCAGCGATTTCTTCGTCTGCAACTTTAACAACAACTTCTTTAACGAATTTTAATTCTTTGATATCGCCTACGAGTGGGATCATAATTTCAGGAACTAATGTCCAGTCTTTATGAGCGTTTGAAACGTTGATAGCAGCTCTGATTACAGCTCTTGTCTGCATAGCAGCGATTTCAGGATATGTTACAGCAAGACGGCAACCTCTGTGACCCATCATTGGGTTGAATTCGTGGAGAGATGCGATAATGTCTTTAATATCCTGTACTGATTTACCCTGAGCCTGTGCAAGTGCAGCAATGTCAGCTTCTTCTGTTGGAACGAATTCGTGAAGCGGTGGATCAAGGAATCTGATTGTAACAGGGTTACCTTCTAAAGCTTCATAGAGAGCTTCGAAGTCACTCTGCTGCATTGGAAGAATTTTAGCAAGTGCTGCTTCTCTTTCTTCAACTGTATCTGAACAGATCATTTCTCTGAATGCAGCGATTCTGTCTGCTTCAAAGAACATATGTTCTGTACGGCAAAGACCAATACCTTCAGCGCCGAGTTCACGAGCTTTTTTAGCATCTGCAGGTGTATCTGCATTTGTTCTAACTTTTAATTCTCTGTATTTGTCAGCCCATGCCATAATTCTACCGAATTCACCAGCGATTGTAGCATCAACTGTTGGGATAAGACCATCATAGATGTTACCTGTTGAACCGTCGATAGAAATGCAATCGCCTTCTGTATAAACTTTACCAGCGAGTTCGAATTTCTTATTTTCTTCATCCATCTTAATTTCACCGCAACCTGATACGCAGCATGTACCCATACCACGAGCAACAACGGCAGCGTGTGATGTCATACCACCACGAACTGTTAAGATACCCTGAGCAGCTTTCATACCTGTGATATCTTCAGGTGATGTTTCAAGACGAACAAGAACAACTTTTTCACCTTTTTCATTCCAAGCAACTGCATCTTCAGCAGTAAATACAACTTTACCGCAAGCAGCACCAGGAGAAGCACCAAGACCTTTACCGATTGGTGTAGCAGCTTTAAGAGCTTTAGCATCAAACTGTGGGTGTAAGAGTGTGTCAAGGTTTCTTGGGCCAATCATAAGAACAGCTTCCTGTTCTGAAATCATGCCTTCGTCAACAAGGTCACAAGCAATTTTAAGAGCAGCCTGTGCTGTTCTCTTACCGTTTCTTGTCTGGAGCATGTAGAGTTTTCTGTCTTCAATTGTGAATTCCATATCCTGCATATCGCGGTAATGGTTTTCAAGTTTGTTGCAGATAGCGATAAATTCTTCGTAAGCTTCAGGCATAACTTCTTTAAGCTGATCGATGTGCTGTGGTGTTCTAACACCGGCAACAACGTCTTCACCCTGAGCGTTCATTAAGAATTCACCCATGAGTTTCTTTTCACCTGTAGCAGGGTCACGAGTAAATGCAACACCTGTACCTGATGTTTCACCCATGTTACCGAATGCCATCATCTGTACGTTAACAGCTGTACCCCATGAATAAGGGATATCGTTATCTCTTCTGTAAACGTTAGCTCTTGGGTTATCCCATGAACGGAATACTGCTTTGATAGCGCCCATAAGCTGTTCTGTAGGATCATCTGGGAAGTCTGCACCAATTTTAGCTTTGTATTCAGCTTTGAACTGTGATGCGAGTTCTTTGAGATCTTCAGCTGTAAGGTCAACGTCTAATGTGATACCTTTAGCTTCTTTCATTTCGTCGATAAGCTGTTCAAAATATTTCTTACCAACTTCCATAACTACGTCAGAATACATCTGAATAAATCTTCTGTAGCAGTCCCAAGCCCAACGTGGGTTGCCTGATTTTTCAGCAATTGTGTTAACAACTGCTTCGTTAAGACCAAGGTTTAAGATAGTATCCATCATACCAGGCATAGAAGCTCTAGCACCTGAACGAACTGATACTAATAATGGATTTTCCAAATCACCGAATTTTTTACCAACAACAGCTTCCATCTTTGCGATGTTTTCAAGAATTTCTTTCTGAATGCTTTCGTTGATAACTTTTCCGTCTTCATAATACTGAGTACATGCTTCTGTTGAAACTGTGAAACCCTGTGGAACAGGTAAACCAAGCTTTGTCATTTCAGCAAGGTTAGCACCTTTACCGCCAAGAAGGTTTCTCATAGAAGCGTCACCTTCACTAAAAAGGTAAACAAACTTTTTACTCATATTTTTATCCTCCTTAAAATTATTATCAAAATTTTATGTTTACAACATATAGATTATACACTCAAAAACAAGTTTTGTAAAGACTTTTTTGTATTTTATTAACAGATAATTCAGATTTTTACTTAAATTCAATAATAAAAAACACTTGGAGCAAGTTGCTCCAAGTGAAATTCGTTTATTAACCTTTAACAGCACCAATTGTAAGACCCTTTGTAAAGTACTTCTGGAAGAATGGGAAAATAACAAGAATTGGTCCTGCTGCGAGAATAGCTGTTGCATATCTCATAGCTTCTGTAGGAGTTTCGTAATCTGCAAGCATACCTGTTTCTGCTGCCATTTTTTCTACGAATTCTACTTCTCTTAAAATTTTCTGTAACATGTACTGGAGTGAGTAAAGTTCAGCATCTCTGATATAGATAAGAGATGTGTTCCAGTTGTTCCATGTTGTAACCGCAAGCATAAATGCAAGTGATGCGATACATGGTTTTGAAAGTGGAAGAATAATCTGGAAGAAAATTCTAAGTTCAGATGCACCGTCAACTTTTGCAGATTCAACCAACGCTTCAGGTAAGCCCTGGAAGAATGTTCTCATAACGATAATGTTCCATGCACTGATACAACCCGGGAATACATATACCCAGAATGTGTTACCAAGGTGAAGTAACTTTGTGTTGATAAGGTATGATGGTACAAGACCGCCACTGAAAAGCATTGTAAAGAATACAAACCATGTACAGAATTTTCTGAACTTAAAGTTAGGTCTTGAAAGCGGATACGCATAAAGAGCCTGAACTAAAATAGCCAATGCTGTATGTAAAACTGTAAATCCGATTGTTACCTTATATGAATCAATAATCTGCTTTGGATTTGCAAATACATATTCATAAGCTGCTGTTGACCAAGCTTTTGGAATAAGCTGGTAACCATACTGAGAAATTGCTGCTTCATCTGTGAATGAAATTGCGATAAGGAGCCAAAATGGGATAAGATATGCTAAGCAAGAGATTACAAAGAATACGTGTAACCAAAGTTGCCCCCATGGAAATTTTTTATTAACTTTCACTTTATTATGCCTCCCTCTTAGAATAAGCTGTTTTCAGGGCTGATTTTTCTAACAATTAAGTTAACACCAACAACCATTAAAAGACCAATAACTGACTGGAATAAACCAATTGCAGATGAAGGTCCGATAGAGTTGTTCATCAAGCCTCTGAAAGTATATGTGTTGATAATATCTGTTGTTGGATATAACACACCAACGTCACGGGTTGTCTGGTAATGAAGACCAAAGTCACCACTGAAGATATGTCCCATAGCAAGAATTGTCTGAATAACAATAATTGGTATAAGGTGTGGGATTGAAATATGAATTGTCTTCTGCCATGTTGAAGCACCGTCAAGATCAGCTGCTTCAAATAAAGCATCATCAATACCCATAAGAGAAGCATAGTAAAGAATTGATCCGTAACCAACTGTCTGCCATATATGTATTATGGTGAGAATGAACGGCCACGCTGCAGGCCATGCATACCAGTCGATATCATCACGTCCGCCAAACAAAGAAATAATCTGGTTAAGCACACCTGATGCAGGATTCAATAGTGCGTAAACGATAAACGCAATAAGTACCATTGATAAGAATTTAGGTAAAATCATAATGGTATTGTAAATTTTAACTGAAAGATTGCTTGTTAAGTTAAACATAAACAAAGCAAGTGCTACAGTACAAATCATACCAATGATCATATAGTCCAAGCTATATAACAATGTGTTTCTTATAATTCTGGCTGCGTCATTGGATGTGAAGAAGAACTCAAAGTTCTCAAGACCTACCCATGGGCTTCCCCAGATACCTTTAATAGGATTGAATTTTTTGAAAGCTACAACTACACCGAACATAGGTAAGTAATTGAATATAAAACAAAGTACTATACCAGGCAATGTAAGGAGTAAAAGTTCGAGGTTATCCCTGAACACTTTCCAGAATTTTTTTCTGGGAATTTTTGTCAATGCTTCTGCATCTGCAGAGTTGACATTTTTCATCTCTTCCTTTTTCATATTATGATTCCTTTCATTATGTAATAACATAGATAAATTATACAATAGTAATCAAAAAATTTCAACACTTTTTATTGATATTTTGTTACTCATTTCTAACTTTTCCAACATTTTGTCATATTTCAACAACAATTTCTAGTGTAATATCTAGAAAATTCTACTAAATTTTGTGTTTTCAGACAAAATCACATACATTATTTACCAAAACGGCATCAGCTCCTAGATTTTTCCACTTATAAATGTCATCTGTCAAAGGGAAACCAACTGTTTCGTAATCACCTGACATTATCCATAACTTTTTACCGCTTTTATGCACCTCTTCTAAATTTTCATCTGTTAACCAGTGTTCCCATAATCTGATATAGTCTGCTCCAAGAGCGGCATATTCGCTTATATTTTGAATATCATACATAAAAGCAAGAACTTTGATGTCTTTATTGAAAGTTTTGATAATTTTAACATCGTTTAAGTTTCCAACTCCCAAAACAACACTGTCTTCTATATTATATTTTCTGCACAAACTCAATATATCGTTAAGCTTCTCCCCTCCCACCTTAATATGGAACAGGATATTTTTAATACCGTTTTCAAGCATAGTTTCAAGCTTTATGGCTTTATAGCCACTTCCGTCTTTATATTCCAGGCTTAAAAACTCATCAGAGGTCATTTCCCTGATTTTTCTTTCATCACCAAATAAAAAGCTACAATCTGCATCGTGACTTATTACAGGAATTCCATCAGATGTAAAATGAGCATCCATCTCAACTAAATAAGCACCGGCTTCAAGTGAATATTTTGCAGAATCAACAGTCAGTTCAGGGTACTTATCTGTACCGCATCTGTGTGCAATTATTTTCATATATTTCTCCTAAAAATTAAAGCAGTGCATAAGCACTGCTTTGTAATTATTTAACTTCAATTCTCCAACCGAATGGATCTTCAAGTTTACCCCACTGAATACCTGTTAAAGTATCATAGAGCTTCTGGCTAACTTCACCGATGTTACCATCGCCGATAACCATAACATCATCACAGTAACGAAGTTTTCCAACAGGAGAAATAACTGCAGCTGTACCTGTGCCGAATACTTCTTCAAGACTTCCGTCTTTTGCAGCAGAAACAAGTTCGTCTACAGAGATTTTTCTTTCTTCAACTTCATAACCAAGATGCTGACACATTTTGATTACAGAATTTCTTGTAATACCAGGTAAAATACTACCGTTAATCATTGGTGTGATAATTTTACCATTAATTTTAAAGAAGATGTTCATAGCGCCAACTTCTTCAATATATTTTCTTTCAACACCGTCAAGCCAGAGAACCTGTGAATAACCGTCATCATGAGCTTTAACCTGTGCTTTTAAACTTGCAGCATAGTTACCGCCTGTTTTTGCAAAACCGATACCGCCTTTAACTGCTCTTACATATTCATCTTCAATCCAGATACCAACAGGAGCAAGACCGCTTGCATAGTAAGCACCGCTTGGTGAAAGAATAATGATGAATAAATATGTTTTAGATGGTGCAACACCTAAAAATTCGTCTGTTGCGATAACAAAAGGTCTGATATAAAGTGATTCACCTGCGCCTGTAGGAATCCAGTCTTTATCAACATCAACAACTGCTTTAACTGCCTGAACGAAATCTTCTTCAGGAATTTCAGGAATGCAAAGTCTTTTGTTTGATTCGTTAGCACGCTTAGCATTCATATCAGGTCTGAAAAGGTAAACCTTACCGTCTTCACCTCTGTATGCTTTCATACCTTCAAACATTGTCTGTCCGTAATGGAAAACCATAGCTGAAGGGTCAAGTGAAATAGGTGCATATTCTTCAATTCTTGGGTCATGCCATCCTTTGCCTTCTGTATAATTCATAACAAACATATGGTCTGTGAATTTTTTACCAAAGCCAAGAACATCACCCGGTTTGAATTTTTCTTTTGGATTGTTTGTTTTTGTAATTTTAATATCAAGCATTAAAATGCCTCCTTACATATTATAACCTGTTTCTAAAGCTTTAAGGTTAAGGGCAATCATATCCGCCTTTTTAGGTGGAACAACTTTCTTAAGACCTTCTTCAATACCTTCAAAGCTTACTGCCTGAGTTTCCTTAATAGCCTTACCTACCATAATCATATTGGCAAGTGAAGGTGCAGAAATATCAGCTGCAGTCTGTGTAGCAGGAACATAGAATACTGTAACATCTTCTCTTTCAACTTTTCTTTTGATAAGAGTTGAATCAACAATAATAATACCGCCACTTTTAACTTCGTTTTCATATTTATCAAGTGAAGGAAGGTTCATTGCAAACAAAACATCAGGATTGCTTACGATTGGTGAACCGATTGGGTCATCACTTAATATAATGCTGCAGTTTGCAGTACCGCCACGCATTTCAGGACCATAAGATGGAAGCCAGCTAACCTGTTTTCCTTCTGTAAGACCTTTATATGCAAGGAATTTACCTGCAAACAAAACACCCTGACCGCCAAAACCTGCGATTAAAATCTGTTTAGTCATTATTCTTCCTCCTTACTTCTGTCTTTATATACACCAAGAGGATAATAAGGAAGCATATTGTCCTCAAGCCATTTAAGAGCATCTGTTGGTTTTAAGCCCCAGTTTGTAGGACAAGTTGAAACAACCTCGATAAGTGAGAAGCCCTTATTGTTAATCTGATTTTCAAAAGCTTTTTTAATTGCTTTTTTAGCTTTTCTTACATTTGAAACATTGTTAACTGCAACTCTTTCGAGATATTCAGGACCGTCAAGCTGTGAAAGCATTTCACAAACTTTAACAGGGTAACCGCAATGGTTAACATCTCTGCCGTATGGTGATGTCTGTGTAACCTGACCAGGAAGTGATGTAGGAGCCATCTGTCCGCCTGTCATACCATAAATAGCATTGTTAACAAAGATAACTGTAATATTTTCATTTCTTGCTGCAGAATGAACTGTTTCTGCCATACCGATTGATGCAAGGTCACCGTCACCCTGATATGTAAATACGATGTTTTCAGGGCATGAACGCTTTACACCTGTAGCAACTGCAGGAGCTCTGCCGTGTGCTGCTTCAATCATATCGCAAGCAAAATAGTTGTATGCCATAACTGCACAACCAACCGGTGCAACACCAATTGTTCTGCCTTCAATACCGAGTTCGTCTATAGCTTCAGCCACAAGTCTGTGGATAATACCGTGAGTACAACCAGGACAATAATGAAATGGTGCATCAGTAAGTGCTTTTGGTTTTTCAAATACCTTCATTATTCAAGTCCTCCTTTTACTTCTTTAATTTTAGCAAGAACCTGTTCAGGTGATGGAATCATACCGCCAACTCTGTTGCAAAGCTCTACAGGCTTTTTGCAAGATGTAGCAAGTTTGATATCTTCTACCATCTGTCCCATTGAAAGTTCAACAGAGATAAAAGCTTTAACTTTATCTGCAGCCTTTGATAAAACTTTTTCAGGGAAAGGCCAGAGTGTGATAGGTCTGATAAGACCAACTTTAATACCCTGTTTTCTTGCTTCAATAACAGCGTTCTGTGAAACTCTTGATGCGATACCGAATGCAACTACGCAGATTTCAGCATCATCCATCATAAATTCTTCAGCCATCTGTTCGTTTTCTTTAATCTGAGCATATTTTTCATATCTCTTGTAATTGAGCTGTTCAAGTTCTTCAGGAATAAGTGAAAGTGAGTTAACAATGTTGTGCTTTCTTTCACATTTTGTACCTGTTGTAGCCCAAGGTTTTTCATAGTTTGTGATTTCAACATTATCTGCGATTTCAACAGGTTCCATCATCTGACCCATTGTACCGTCAGCTAAAATCATTGATGTCATTCTGTACTTATCAGCAAGGTCAAAACCTTTGATTGTAAGGTCTGCCATTTCCTGTACTGATGAAGGTGCAAGAACTATCATATGGAAGTCACCGTGTCCGCCACCTTTTGTAGCCTGGAAATAATCAGACTGTGAAGGCTGAATACCACCAAGACCAGGACCGCCTCTTTCTACGTTAACAATAAGACAAGGTAAATCACTACCTGCCATATATGATAAGCCTTCGCTCTTAAGTGAAATACCAGGGCTTGATGATGATGTCATAACTCTTTTACCTGTAGATGATACACCATATACCATATTGATTGCAGCAACTTCAGATTCTGCCTGAAGGAAAACGCCGCCGATTTTAGGCATTTTTTTAGCCATATATGCAGCAATTTCAGTCTGCGGTGTAATAGGATAACCAAAGTAATGCATACAACCTGCTTTAATAGCAGCTTCAGCAATAGCTTCGTTACCTTTCATTAAAACTTTATTAGCCATTTATTTTACCTACCTTTCAACCGTAATTATACAATCAGGGCACATAATAGCACATGATGCACAACCGATACATGCAGCTTCATCTGTAATTTCAACAGGAGAATGTCCCTTAAGATTAATTTTGTCTTTAGAAAGCACAAGTAAATTTTTTGGACAAGCATTAACGCAAAGTCCGCAACCTTTACAAAGGTCTGTTTCAAAAGTTAATTTTGCCATACTAATCCTCTTTCCTTATATCAAAATATTTTTCTTGTAATGTGATTTCAAAAACATTGTCATAATGTTTCTCAAGTTTTTCTGCAACGCTTTTTGTTGCAGTTGTCATAACAACCTCAAGTCCTGTAAGTTGTTTAAGCTTATTTATGTATTCATCGCAGGAGATAACATCATCTTCAGTGGTGTCATTTCCTACATTTGAATTATTAACAATTGCAGTAAATTTAATTTTACTTACCGCTTCGATTTCCCTCATAACTTCAACTGCATCTTCAGGTGTTGAAGTCAGTGGTCTATATGGATTAACAACGAAAAACATTTCGTAATTATTTTCATCTGTAATATCTTCAGAATATCTGCCAAGGGCAAGCGCTCCCCTTTCATCACCGCCAATATCCATTACAACATATTTGGATTTATCAGCAATAATTCTGTAAATATCTTTTGGCAGTGCAGGTGTATCTACATTTGTGTTGGCAAGCTCTGAACAAACAAGCTCTATACCAAGCTTATTCAGCTCCTGTTCACTGTCTTTAGTTCTGAAATACGGATTTACAATATCAAGGTCTGCAATAACAGTATCAAAACCGTTTTCTTTTATTTTTTTAGCATAATTAACGGCAATATTGGTTTTTCCGCTACCGTAATGACCTGCAAAAAGTGTAACTCTTTTAAATTCCATATTTTCTCCTTATCGAAATATTTTATCACAGCAAAATATTTATGTCAAGCAAATGCGACTTAATTCTACAGTGTTTTTTTAATCAATTCTTCAAACTTATATCGTAAGTTTTCACAACTATGACTATCGCTTGAAAAAATCATTCTTACATTTCTTGTTTTAAAATAATCAATTATAAACTGTGCCGGATATGGTTTTGTTTTATACCCTCTTGAAATTGCCCCTGTGTTGATTTCAACAATTTTACCTGAATCTGCAATAGCCTTGGCAGCATCAAGTGCTATTTTTCTGTATTCTTCAGATGTTTCATCAAAGTGTTTATTACCTTCGTTGAATTTGCACACAAGGTCAAAGTGGCCTACTATGTCGCATTTTGTCTTATTTACAACATCTTTAACCAAAGCATAGTAATCCTTTATATATTCGTAAAAATCACCGTTATACAATCTGTTAACATTATCAAGCATACTCTGTTCAGAGTAATCCACATCAATATACTCCCCATTTTTTAACAGGGAGTGAACTGAACCAATAACATAATCATAAACAAATTCCGTATCAGGTGAAAAATAGTCTCTCTCAGTTCCAAGATACAGTTTTATTTTTGTTTTTGATTTAAGATCATTAATTTTATTTATGTAATCAACAGTACTTTCTTTACTGATACAGTAGCTTGTCTGCATCGGTGCATATTCATGGTCAGAAATTCCAAGTATTTCCATTCCTGCCGTTTCTGCCGCAGCTATCATCTCTTCCGGTGTATTCTTTCCATCTGAAAAAACTGTATGAGTATGTAAATCATACTTTATCATTTGGTCATCTTCTCCTGTTTAACCTTATGGTCAATAACATTTCTTGAAGCAAGTTCTTTTATGATATCTTCAACATTGATTCCCATTTCAATCATAAGAACAAGGTTGTGGTATACAAGGTCTGCAATTTCATAAATTGTTTCTGCTTTATCATTGTTTTTAGCGGCAACAATAACTTCAGTTGATTCTTCACCAACTTTTTTAAGAATCTTGTCTATACCTTTCTGGAAAAGATATGTTGTGTAAGAGCCTTCAGGCATTTTTGCTTTTCTGTCTAAAAGCATATTGTAAAGTTCTCCCACAGAAAACTCTGCATTTTCTTCGCCATAAACAAGGTCATTAAAGCAAGAATCAGCACCTGTGTGACAAGCAGGACCATCTTTTCTTACAATAACATTAAGAGCATCTTTATCACAATCAGCTTTAATGCTTACAATGTGCTGATAGTTTCCTGATGTTTCCCCTTTTCTCCAGAGTTCGTTTCTTGAACGTGACCAAAAGCAAGTTTTACCTTCTTTAATGCTTATTTCAAGGCTTTCTTTATTCATATATGCAAGTGTTAAAACTTTTTTAGTTTCAACATCAGTTACTATTGCAGGAATTAAACCCTTTTCATCAAATTTCAATTCATTTATATTTAACATTTTATCACCTATATTCTAACATTTATATTGTTATCTTTTAATTCTTTCTTCAGGTCATTAATTTTAACTTCTCCAAAATGGAAAATTGAAGCCGCAAGACCTGCATCTATATCAGGAATCTCTTTAAACAGCTTAATGAAATCTTCTGTAGAACCTGCACCGCCTGATGCGATAACAGGAACATTCACCACATCGTTAACAATTTTTAAAAGCTCAATATCAAAACCTTGTTTAACGCCGTCTGTATCTATACTGTTAACTACGATTTCACCTGCGCCGTTTTTCTCGCCATTTTTTATCCATTCAATAGCTTCGATACCTGTGTTTTCTCTGCCACCCTTTGCAAAGACGCAAAATTTACCGTCTACTCTTTTAACATCAACAGAAAGCACAACACATTGATTGCCGTATTTCTGTGCAGCAGCAGATATGATTGATGGATTTTTTATTGCACCTGAATTAACAGAAACTTTATCAGCACCGCACTTTAAAACTCTGTCAAAATCATCAAGTGAATTGATTCCACCACCAACTGTCAAAGGAATGAACACATTTTTAGCAGTTTCTTTAAGAATATCAGTAAAAAGTGCTCTGCCATCGCTTGAAGCAGTTATATCATAAAACACAAGTTCATCTGCACCGCATCTGCTGTAGAAATCTGCAAGTTTAACCGGTGAGTCAACATCATTAAGACCTTCAAAATTAACACCCTTTACCACTCGCC
Organism: Clostridia bacterium; assembly: GCA_045648505.1. Classification (GTDB taxonomy): domain Bacteria; phylum Bacillota; class Clostridia; order RGIG6154; family RGIG6154; genus RGIG8700. The sequence continues at coordinate 34,403 of JAZROD010000004.1, forward strand.
CATCTCGAACATCGAGACACGGAATAATTCTTTTTGTTATCATTTTGCCACCTCAATTGCTTCTTTAAGGTCGATTTTCTCAAGATAAAGTGCTTTACCTACAATTGCACCGAAAACATTAAGTTTTGTAAGAGCTTTTATGTTGTCCATATCGGAAACACCGCCTGATGCAATTATTTTAATGTTGTATTTCTCTGAAAGTTCTTTGTAAAGCTGAAGGTTAGTGCCTACCATAGCACCGTCTTTTGAGATATCTGTGCAAATTATGGTGTCTGCACCTGCTTTTTCCATTTTTTCAAAAAGCTCGTCACAGGAAACTTTAGAAATTTCTGTCCATCCTTTAACTGCAACAAAGCCATCAAGAACATCAATTCCAATTGCTATTTTATTTCCGTACTTTTTAATCATTTCTTCAGTGAATTCAGGCTCTGTTATGGCAACAGTTCCAAGAATTACTCTGAAAGCACCCGCATCAATATATTTTTTGATTACTTCTTCAGTTCTGATGCCTCCACCGATTTCAACTTTTAATGATGTGTTATCAATAATAGCTTTAACAACATCAAAATTAGTTGTATCACCGTCTTTTGCACCGTCTAAATCAACAACATGCAAATATTCAGCACCACAGCTTTCGAAGTTTTTTGCAACTTCAACAGGGTTATCATTAAAAACGGTAACTTTGTTATAATCACCTTTTAAAAGTCGTACCGCTTTTTTATCTTTCAAATCTATCGCAGGAAAAATCTTCAAAATCTCACTCCTTAAATTTCACAAAAAGCTTTTAATATTTTAAGTCCTGTTTCACCGCTTTTTTCAGGGTGGAACTGAACACCGTAAACATTTTTATATGCAACTGCCGCAGTAAGTTCTTTTCCATACTCGGTTGTTGCTGTTAAACTGTCTTCACAATCAGCTCCATAATATGAATGAACAAAATATACATGGTCATTTTCATTGAGATATTTAAACAATTCACATTTAGGCTCTGTAAAATGCAGAACATTCCATCCGATATGAGGGATTTTATAATTCTTTGGCACATCAGGCTCGATTGGTATTATCTTACCTTTTATAAGTCCAAGTCCCTCATATTCTCCGTATTCATAACTCTTTTCAAACAAAAGCTGCATACCAAGACAAATACCAAGAAGTGGTTTCCCATTTTTAACTTCATTGATTATAACTTCACAAAGTCCGCTGTCTTTAAGCTTTTGAGCAGCATCCTTAAATGCACCAACGCCCGGAAGAATAAGCTTGTCTGCTTTTTTAATTGTTTCAACATCTGATGTAAGGCAAACATCTGCTCCTATCTTTTCAAAAGAACTGTAAAGTGAAAAGATGTTACCAACACCATAATCTATAATTGCAATCATCAAAGTACTCCTTTTGTTGACGGAATTTCATCTTTAAACGCTTCGTTGATTTTAACTGCTTTAGACATTGTTCTTCCGAAAGCTTTGAACACACCTTCTGCGATGTGGTGTGAATTTTTTCCATTGAGTTTTTTAATATGAAGAGTTAAGTTTGCATTACGAACAAATGCAAGGAAAAATTCTTCAACAAGCTCACTGTCGAAATCACCAATTTTTTCTGTAGGGATTTCAACATCATATTCAAGGTGTGCTCTTCCTGAAATATCTGTTGCACAAAGGATAAGTGTTTCATCCATAGGAAGAATAATATCACCGTATCTTTCAATACCCTTCATATCACCAAGAGCTTCAGCGAAAGCTTTACCAAGGCAAATGCCGATATCTTCTGCAGAGTGGTGATAATCAACAAATGTGTCACCTATGCATTTAATATCAAGGTCAAATCTTGCGTGTTTTGAAAAAAGAGTAAACATATGATCTAAAAATCCGCAACCTGTTTCTATGTTGCTTTTTCCTGTACCATCAAGATTTAAAGAAAGATTTATATCTGTTTCTGCTGTTTTTCTGTTTAAGCTTGCAGTTCTCATTATTCTTCTCCTTTAACTATTTGTTTAAGTGTTTCAACAAAGATTTTCATTTCTTCTTCAGAGCCGATTGTAATTCTGTTGAAATCTTTTATTTTTTCTTTTGTGAAATGTCTTATAAGTATTCCTTTATCTTTTAACATTTCATATATTTCAAGACCGCTTATTTTTTCATGCTTTGCAAAAAGGAAGTTTGCTTTAGAATCAAGCACATAAAAACCAAGCTTTTCAAGTTCGTTTTTTGTAAACTCTCTTGTTTTGATAATTCGTTTGCAGTTATCCATATAATAATCGTTGCTTTCCATAGCAGTAATACCTGCAATCTGTGTAAGACGGTTGATATTATAAGGATTGGTTGAATATTTAATCATTTCAAGTTCTGCAATAATATCTTTATGTCCTATTGCAAAACCAAGTCTTGCACCTGCCAATGAATATGATTTTGAAAAAGTTCTTACAACAAGAAGGTTATCGTATTTATTAACAAGATTTATTGCAGATTCTCCGCCAAAATCAACATAAGCTTCGTCAATAACAACAACATAATCTTTATTTGAAGATACAATTTCTTCAATTTCTTCGATTGAAATTGTCATTCCTGTAGGTGCATTAGGATTTGCTATAACTATGTTTTTGTTTATACCCACATAATCTTTATAATCTACAGAGAAATCATCTTTAAGTGGTATTTCTTCATAATCAAGTCCATAGAGCTGTGCAAACACATTATAAAATCCGTAGGTTATATCAGGAAATGCAACTTTTTTGTGTTCGTCACAAAATGCCATAAAAAAGAAATTAAGACATTCATCAGAGCCGTTTCCCACATAAACATTCTCTGCTTTAAAGCCATAGTTTTCTGCAATTTTTTCTTTAAGAACTTTGCAGGTAGGGTCACTGTATAATTTTAAATTTTCTACCTGTGCCTTATCAATACTGTCAACTGTATGCTTTGACGGAGCATAAGGCGACTCGTTTGTATTAAGTTTTATGTATTTCTTATCTCTTGGTTGTTCACCCGGAACATAAGCTTCAAGAGTTTTAAGTTTATCGCTTAAAAATCTGCTCATTATTTTTCCTCGAATCTTATTGTTGCTGACTTCCCGTGCGCATGCAAGCCTTCTTTTTCAGCAAAATATGCAATTTTTTTATTTACTTTCTCTAAAGCATCTTCTGTATAATAGCTGAATGCTGTTTTCTTAACAAAATCATCAACTGAAAGCGGACTTGAAAATCTTGCAGTACCGTTTGTTGGAAGTGTGTGATTCGGACCTGCAAAATAGTCACCAAGTGCTTCAGGACAATATTTTCCTAAAAATACAGAGCCTGCATTTTTTACATAAGATAAATATTTAAATGGTTCTTCCACACAAATTTCAAGATGTTCAGGTGCAATTTCATTTGAAACTTCAATTGCTTTAATAAAATCATCTGTAATAATAATTTTTCCGTTATTATCAATAGATGTTCTTGCAATTTCTTCTCTTGGAAGCTGAGGAATCTGCACTTCGAGTTCTTCCTGAACTGCTTTTGCAAGTTTTTCACTGTTTGTTACAAGAATGGCAGATGCCATTTTATCATGTTCAGCCTGTGAAAGAAGGTCAGCCGCAACATACTTTGGATTGCAACTATCGTCTGCAAGCACAAGGATTTCACTTGGACCTGCAATCATATCAATATTTACAACACCGAAAACCTGCTTTTTAGCTTCTGCAACAAAAGCATTACCGGGACCTACGATTTTGTCAACCTTCTTAACTGTTTCAGTTCCGTATGCAAGGGCTGCAACTGCCTGGGCACCACCGATTTTATATATGGTATCAACACCTGCGATTTTTGCAGCTGCAAGAATAACCGGGTTAACCTTTCCGTCTTTTCCCGGAGGTGTTACCATATAAATTTCAGGACAACCTGCAATTTTAGCAGGAAGGCAGTTCATAAGTACTGAAGATGGATATGCCGCAGTACCTCCCGGTACATAAAGACCAACTCTTTCAATCGGAGTAATCTTCTGACCGAGGATTATTCCCTCTTTGTCATTTATCACAAAGTCGTTTCTTACCTGTCTTTTATGATATGCGGTAATATTTTCCTTTGCTTCTTCTAAAATTGAAATGTACTCATCATCAACCAATGCAAATGCTTCATCAATTTCTTCCTGAGAAACTTTTAAAGATGAAAGCTTTACGCCGTCAAATTTTTCGCAATATTCATAAAGCGCTTTGTCACCATTTTTGCGAACATTTAAAATAATATCTGTAACAATATCTGCTACACTGTTAACTGCTTCACATCTGCTGATTATCTGCTCTGCAGTCATATCTTTTGCATTATAAATCTTAATCATTTTTAAATTCTCCCTGTAAGCTATTTTGCATTTTGGAAATTTCGTTATATTTAAACTTATAACTTGATTTATTTGCTATAAATCTTGCACTGATATTTACAATATCACATATAACATCAAGGTCATTTTCTTTTAATGTTGTACCTGTTTCTACAATATCAACAATTACATCAGATAAATTCAAAATAGGTGCAAGCTCTATAGAGCCGTTGAGCTTTATAATATCAATTTCTCTGCTCTTTGAATCATAATACTTTTTAGCTATATTTTCAAATTTAGTTGCAACTTTTAATGGTCTTTCAAGATTATCTCTGAAATCCTTTTTACCTGCTACTGCAACTCTGCATTTACCTATGTTCAAATCCACAAGTTCATATACATCAGGCTCGTATTCAAGAAGAATATCCTTGCCTACTATACCAACATCTGCCGCACCTCTTTCAACATAGATAGCAACATCTGATGGCTTAACCCAGAAATATCTTACACCGTTTTCTTCGTTTTCGAATATAAGCTTTCTGTTATCTTCTAAAATTTCAGGGCATCCATAGCCATACTTTTCAAGGATATCATACACTTTTTTACCAAGTCTTCCCTTTGGAAGTGCAATATTAATCATTTTTTTCAACTATTTCAAGCCCCCTTTCTGTAAATTTCAAAAGTTGCTTATATTTTAAATCTGATGGTATTTTCTTTTCAACTCTTACACTCTGTCCTGACTGAATGAAAATCTGTATTGCTTTTAACAGTGCAGGAACATCAGGATTTTCATATATAATAACAATATCTGTGTCATATTCAGACTTTTCACTTGTGTATGCATTGATTATATCAATATATACCGCAAAGCCTACAGCGTCAGCATCCTTATGGAATTTTTTGAGAAGATTATCATATCTTCCGCCTGATAAAACGCTGTATGGAATATCTTCAATATATCCGTTAAATACAATACCATTATAATAACCCATATCGTTAACAACAGAAAAATCAAGACTTATGTTTTCTTCTTCATTTAATGCTTTGAATGTTGCATAAAGCTCATTAAGTTCCACGATAGCATCTTTTGTTTTATCGTTGCAAACCAACTCTTCTGCACACTTTAATACTTCTTCAAAATTACCACCAAGGGAAATAAGAGATTTTACTCGTTTTGTGAAGTCTTCTGAACAGTTATTTTCAAGACAGATTTTTTCGATTTCACAAACATTCTTTTCCCCTACACATTTTAAAAGCTTTTCTTTTATGCCATAAGGCAATTCTTCGCTTTCAAGCACACCTGAAATAAAACCCATATGAGAAATTTCAAGGAGATAATTCTCGCTGATTGCCTGAAGGCTTTTCTTCGCAAGATATGTAACCTCATAAAGAGAATAAAGATCTATTTTGCCGATAAATTCAAGACCTGTCTGCATAATTTCTTTAAACTCTCTGTTAGAGGTTCTGTAAACATTTTCATTATAATATACTTTAAGGCTCTCGTTTTCAGCAAGATTAGCATTTTTTACTATTGAAAGAGTAACGTCAGGCTTTAAAGCAAGAAGCTTACCATTCAAATCATTAAATGTGATAATGTTTTCACTGCTTAAAAAGTTCTTGTTTTCCTGATATAAATCATACTCTTCAAACTTTTTCATTTTATAATGTTTATATCCGAATTGCTCGTATATTTTTCTTAAATCAAATATGATTTTTTCTTCTCTTTTTAATTTTTCCATAGTTTTCACCTCATTAACTTATGAAAGTATAACATATCAATTCAATTTAGTCAAGTAAATTAATAAAGTATTTTTCAGTTACTGGAAGAAATTTTAACTATTGATGCTAAAACTAGCAACATTCCTACAATAATTACCATTGTTATCTCTTCATTAAACATAATCGCCCCTGTAATTGTTGCAGTTACAGGTTCAATAAAAGCAATAATTGATGCTTTTGTAGCCGAAATCTTTTTAAGTCCTTCAGTATATAAAATGTAAGGAAGCACAGTTGAAATTATCGAAAGTAACAACATCCAGAATAATACAGAAACATCTGAAGCAAAACTCAATAACTCCCCTGCTCTGCAAAAAGGCAGTAACGCTACAGAAGATGTAATAAATGTATATAAAGTGATTGTATATGTATTATATTTCTTCAAAGCAATTCTTGCAAAAATACTGTAAAGAGCATACCCAAATCCTGAAAGCAATCCTAAAATTATTCCTTTAACATTAAAGGAACCGCTAAGTCCACTTATTAATGCACAACCGATAAAGGCTGTGACAAAGGCGAAAATCTTACCTTTGGTAATCTTTTCTTTAAACACAAAAGCTGACATAATCATAACAAAACAAGGTGCAGTATAAAGCAAAACTGATGCTATGGATAAATCAAGTATATTTATGGCACTGAAATAACAAAGATTAAAAAAAGTTAAACTGCACACTCCCGTACCAACAAACATCCAGATATCTTTAATGCTAATTTTAAATAAGCTTTTGTCTTTAAAGAAAACAAAGAAAGATATTATAACCATCGATAATATGCTTCTGATTCCCGCAGTCTGAACAGACGATAATCCTGCTACAGCAAGTACACGTGTGAAAATTCCGATTACGCCCCACATAACCGCTGCAAGCACAACATACACAAATGACAATTTTTTCATCTTCTTCTCCTAAAAATCAACAAAATCAGTCCCGCAATTTTGCGGGCCTGATTTCGTTTATAAAACATTATGATAAATCTTCTACATAGATAGAAACTACTTCATCATTGTCTGCAGTTTCTTCAACAACTGCATCTCTTGTTTTGAAGAATTTTTCAGCAACCTGTGGGAAAAGTGCATAGCTTAATACATCTTCTTCACATTTAGCTATATCTTTTGTTTCTTCTCTGTATTTTTCAAGTTCCGGCTCAAGTAAATCAGCAGGTCTTACTGTGATAGGAGTTTCGTCGCCGATAGCTTTCTTTCTTACTTCTTCATTAACTTCAGCAGGAAGCTGACCATATTCACCTTTAAGAAGTCCTTTTGATTCTTTTGTTATCATTTTGTATCTTTCGCCTGAAAGAATGTTTAATACTGCCTGTGTACCAACAATCTGGCTTGTTGGAGTAACAAGTGGTGGATAACCAAAGTCTTTTCTTACTCTTGGAACTTCTGCCAACACATCATAATACTTATCTTCTGCATTAGCCTGTTTAAGCTGTGAAATAAGGTTTGAAAGCATACCGCCAGGTACCTGATATAAAAGTGTGTTTGAATCTACATTTAACACTTTAGGGTCAAGTGTTCCGTCAGCTTTAAGTTTTGTTGCTACTTTTCTGAAGTGTGCAGCAGCATCACTTAATTTTTCAAGGTCAAGACCTGAATCTCTTTCAGTACCTTTAAGTGTTGCAACCAAACTTTCTGTAGCAGGGTTACTTGTACCATTAGCCATTGGTGAAAGTGCACAGTCAACAATATCAACACCTGCCTGAATAGCCATAAGGTTTGTCATATCACCAATACCTGCAGTATTGTGTGTATGAAGGTGAATTGGAACTGAAACATTTTCTTTAAGTTTTTTAACAAGGCTGTATGCATCATAAGGAAGCAAGAGGTTAGCCATATCTTTGATACAGATAGTATCTGCGCCCATTTTTTCAAGCTGCATAGCAAGTTTAACAAAGTAATCCTGATTATGAACAGGGCTTTCTGTGTAGCTGATTGCAGCTTCGCACATTCCGCCGTATTCTTTAACGAACTTAATCGCTGCTTCTAAGTTTCTTGGGTCATTAAGAGCATCAAATACTCTTACAACATCAATACCGTTTTCGATAGATTTTTTACAGAATGCTTCAACAACATCGTCTGCATAGTGCTTATAACCTAAAATGTTCTGACCTCTGAACAACATTTGAAGTTTTGTGTTAGGAAGATGAGCTTTTAAAGTTCTGAGTCTTTCCCATGGATCTTCGTTTAAGAATCTCATACATGCATCAAAAGTTGCACCGCCCCAACATTCAAGTGACCAGTAACCAACTTCATCAAGAGCTTTAAGACCTGGAATCATATCTTCAATTCTCATTCTTGTAGCTGCCTGTGACTGATGAGCATCACGAAGAATTGTATCTGTAATAAATACTTTATTCATTTAATTATCCTCCTTTAACCGAATAATGCGATTAAAACACCCGCTGCAATTGCAGAACCGATAACGCCTGCAACATTTGGTCCCATAGCGTGCATAAGAAGGAAGTTCTTTGGATTTTCCTTCTGACCAACTACCTGAGATACTCTGGCAGCCATTGGAACTGCTGAAACGCCTGCAGAACCGATTAATGGGTTAATCTTATTTTTAAGGAACAAGTTCATAAACTTAGCAAGAAGTACACCGCCTGCAGTACCACAACCAAATGCTACGATACCCATAGCAATAATTGCAAGTGTTCTTCCCTGTAAGAATGTTTCAGCAGTAGCTGTAGCACCAACAGAAACACCAAGGAAAATTGTAACAATGTTCATAAGTTCGTTCTGAACTGTTTTTGAAAGTCTTTCTGCAACGCCTGATTCTTTAAGAAGGTTACCAAGCATAAGACATCCAACAAGTGGAGCTGCAGATGGAACTAAAAGTGCAACGAAGATTGCAACAACGATTGGGAAAATAATCTTTTCTGTTTTTGAAACAGGACGAAGTTCCTTCATAACAATCATTCGTTCTTTTTTAGTTGTAAGTAATTTCATAATAGGTGGCTGAATTACAGGAACAAGAGCCATATATGAATATGCTGCAACTGCAATAGGTCCTAAAAGTTCAGGAGCAAGCTTTGATGTTACAAAGATAGCTGTAGGACCGTCAGCACCACCGATAATACCGATTGAGCTAGCCTGTTCAGGTGTGAAAATAGTTGAAACTGCAACAAAGTATGTTAAGAAAATACCAAGCTGTGCAGCCGCACCTAAAAGAAGGCTCTTTGGATTTGCAATCAATGGACCAAAGTCTGTCATAGCACCAACACCGATAAAAATTAAGCATGGATAAATACCAAGCTTAACACCAAGATAGAGATAGTCAATAAGACCCGGTGCTACTGCATTAGATGCATCAAATAAGTTCCAATGTGCATGTCCACCTGCCCAAAGCTCTTCGTGGAACACTTCTGCACCAGGAAGGTTTGTAAGAAGCATACCAAAAGCGATTGGTAAAAGGAGCAATGGTTCAAACTTTTTAACAATTGCAAGGTAGAAAAGTACACATGCAATTAAAATCATTAAAAGATATTTCCAGTTAGCTGCAAGCATCATAAAACCTGTCTGCTCGATAAAATTCATAACAGACTCCATAGCAGTAGGAACTTCAGGAGTAAGAACATCTTCTACAACTAATGACTGGATTTCTTCATTAGTAATAGTGTCACCTACGGTGATTGCATCTTCTGAAAGTATGTATAAAACTTCACATTTTAAATTTTTCAAATCTTTTTCTTCAGCAATTACAGGGAAATTAACAGTAATTTCCTTACCTGCTGAAATAGAACCTGTGTTTGCAGAAGGTCCTGATACAAATGCAACTGCCTGATTTGCAGTTTCAAGTGTAACCATACTGCTTGGAATGTCTTTCTGTGAAACATTGGCAATGACCAATGAAATCACACCATCTTCTTTTAAAAATTCTGCACTTTTAACTTCAACAGCCTTTGCATCGTCAACAGGAGCTGCAAAAGAAACTGTTAAATTGCATATCAATATAAAAGCAACTAAAAGAACAGAAAAAATTCTCTTTTTCATATCAATTACCTCTTATGATTATTTAATTGTGCAAAGAAGTGCACCTGTTTCAACTGACTGACCTTTTGTAACTGCAACAGATGTTACAACACCATCACAACCAGCCATGATTTCGTTTTCCATTTTCATAGCTTCTAAAATCATAAGAACCTGACCTTTTTTAACTGTATCGCCGTTATTTACATTTACAGCAAGAATTGTACCAGGCATTGGGCTTTCGATTTTTTCGCCTTCGCCAGCCTGAACAGGAGCTGCTGCTGGAGCAGGTGCTGCCGCTGGAGCTGGAGCTGCTGCAGGTGCAGGAGCTGCTTTTGCTGCTGTTTCGCCCATAAGTTCGATTTCTACTTCGTACATTGTACCATTAACATTAACATTATACTTTTTCATTTTAAATTACCTCTTTCTTAACCAATTTTTTTGAATGATAAAACTCTTATATTTTTCGCTTCAGCACCTGTTTCATGTGCAATAACCGCACAAACTGCAGCAACAATTTCCTGTTTGTTTGCTATTGGTGCCTGAGCTGTGCTTACAGCAGGAACGCTTGCAGTTTCTGTGTTAGTTTTTTTGCTGAATGCTTTAATAATAAAACTCATAAACATACAGATAAAAACGATGCAGATAAGACCTACAAAAACCGTTCCCATACCCATAAGACATACAAATCCACTAGACATTTCTGGTCCCCCTTTCAAAGATTTGAAAAATTATATCTAATCCAACCTTTTCCACGGTATATTATAACAAAGAAATATATAAAAATCAATAGCTTAAATACATTTATTTTCTATTATTTATTCTTAATATGTGGACAAATAAATTTTACTGTGATAAAATACTGCCGATGTACTTGAATAAAAGGAGAAAATCATAAATGACAAAAGAAAATAAAATGGGCACAATGCCTGTAAACAAACTACTTGTAACTATGGCTCTTCCCATTGTTATATCTATGCTTATTCAGGCTCTTTATAATGTTGTTGACAGTATTTTCGTAGCAAAAATCAACGAAGATGCTCTTACTGCACTTTCTCTTGCCTTTCCAATGCAGAATTTAATTATTGCCGCCGCAACAGGAATAGGCGTTGGTATAAATGCACTGCTTTCAAAAAAGCTTGGTGAAAAAGAGTTCAGCTATGCAAACAAGGTTGCTTGTAATGGTATTTTTATTGAACTTTGTGCATTTGTTATCTTTCTTATAATAGGTATGTTTGCCGTTCCTGCCTTCATTCATTCACAAACCGACATTCCCCGTATAGCAGAATACGGAATTGAATATTTAAGAATATGTTGTATTTTTTCTTTTGGTGTATTTTTGCAGATAACATTTGAACGACTTTTACAGGCTACAGGAAAAACTATTTATTCAATGATTACTCAAATGTCAGGTGCTATTGTAAATATAATCCTTGACCCGATTTTCATTTTCGGCTTTTCATTGGGAGTTAAAGGTGCGGCTATAGCAACAATACTTGGTCAGTTCGTAAGTGCCATTATGGGCTTTATCCTTAACAAAAAGAAAAATACAGAATTAACCCTTTCAATAAAGGACTGCAGACCTGATTTTAAAATCTGTTCAAAAATTCTTGCGGTTGGTGTACCATCCATTATAATGGCATCAATCGGTTCTGTAATGACTTTTTGTATGAACAAAATACTTATGGTATTATCTTCTACCGCAGTTGCAGTATTTGGTATATATTTCAAGCTTCAAAGCATAATACTTATGCCTATTTTCGGTCTTAATAACGGTATGGTGCCAATTATTGCATACAACTACGGTGCAAGAAAAAAAGAGCGTATCACAAAAACAATCAAGCTTTCTGTTATGTATGCGCTGATTATTATGTTTTTCGGACTTGTTTCAATGCAGATTTTCCCGAAACAACTGCTTTTTATGTTTGACGCTTCTGAAAATATGATTGAAATAGGCGTAACCGCTTTAAGAACCATAAGCTTAAGCTTTATTTTTGCGGGATTCTGCATCATTGCAACATCTGTTTTTCAGGCTTTTGGTAACGGTCTTTACAGTATGTTTGTATCAATAGCAAGACAGCTTGTTATTTTAGTTCCCTTGGCATATTTATTCTCTTTGTCAGGTGATATTTCTTATGTTTGGCTCTCTTTCCCTCTTGCAGAAGTTGTGAGCGTAATTATCTGTGCTTTATATCTTATCAGAATATACAAACAAAAAATAAAACAATTATGAGGTAAAATATGTTACGATTATTTGAAACGCACTATGCAAGGAAATACACTCTTCTTGAAGGTTTTCTGTGTTGTTTAAAGAAAAAGCAACACCTGAATGTATACTTGGCGCAACCCTTTCATTTATTTCTCTTATAATAATAAATTTAACTTGACTTAAAAACATATTTTTAGTAAAATGTGTTAGTAATGCTTGTGTAGCACAGTCGGTAGTGCAGCTCATTCGTAATGAGCAGGTCGTCCGTTCGAGCCGGATCACAAGCTCCAAAGCGTAAGCACAGATGCTTACGCTTTTAATATTAAAACCCTATGCAAATTTGCATAGGGTTTTTAGTATTATTTCTTATATTTTGGATAATCTGTAAGATATTTTGATGTGTTGTCACACATTTCATCAAAGAGTTTTCTTGCTTCATCCATTGGAATAGTTACAAGCGGATCAGCAACAAAAGCTTTGAATGCTTTTTCAAGGTCTCTTTCAAGAGCAGCTTCAACAATCATTTCCTGTTCATCAAGAATTCTTAATACAAGCGGACTAACGCCTCTTGGAACTTCACCTGCAAATACAGGCTCTAAACTGTTATCTCTGAATGCTGCATTTGTTTCTACAACTGCACCAAGTGGAAGATTTGGAATCTGCCCGTAGTTAGGGATGTTTACATTTGTAACCATATCGCCCATACCAAGAAGTGCTTTCATCTGAACAACGCCTTCTTCACCTGATGGCCATACGCCAAATGGTTTTGTTTCGTTGTAGTATTCTTCGCTTTCTTTCATCTTTTTAGCAAGTTCTTCTTTTCTTGAAGCAACTGTTGTAAGCTGATAATGCCATGTATCTTTTACCTGTTCAGGGCTCTTTAAGTAGTGGTAACCAGGATTAAATTCTGCAAGGTGTCTGTCACCTGCTGCAGCAATAGCACCATATCTCTTGAAAAGGTCCATTTTAACACTTTCAAGTGTTTTGAAGTTTGAGTTAGCCCAGTTATCATCTCCACCTTCGCCGAAACCGTCTTTGAGATGTTTATCAACAAACTTTGTATATGTATCAAAAAGGTTAATTTTGCCGTAGTTTGCTTTTGTAAGCCATGTGAAGTGGTTTACACCAACAACATTTGTGATGATTTCATTTCTTTTTACATCTTTGATGCCTTCAATTTCTTCCAAGGCTTTTGTTAAAAGCTTCTGTGTGCCGAAAACTTCGTGGCAACAACCAAAGGCTTTGATTTCAGGAAACACTTTATAAAGAGTTCTAACGCATACTGTCATTGGGTTTGTGTAGTTGATAACCCATGCATCAGGACAATTTTCTTTAATTGCTTTACCGATAACTTCATACATCGGTACAGTTCTTAAAGCTCTGATAATACCACCGGGACCAATTGAATCACCTACAGGCTGATAAATGCCATATTTTTCAGGTGTATGCACATCTGATTCCATTTCATCGAATGTACCAGGCAAGATTGAAATAACTACAAAATCCGCACCTTTTAATGCGTCTGCAAGGTTCTTTTCAGCTTTATATTTCCAGTTAGATGGAAGTCTTTCTGCATTTGGGTCTTCATCCATATGCCCAGTTACAGGGTCCCATGTTGAATCATCGTAATAAACTGCAATTCTTTCAATTTTATTTCCTATTTCTTCATTTCTTTTTGCAGCTTCATAATCAATATCATAAAGAGCAACTTCACCGCTTAAATCCTGTTCAATAAGAAGGTCTCTCATAAGCTGCCAAGCCCAGCCTCTTGAACCACCGCCGATATATGCGATTTTTAAATTTTCAACTTTACTTTTAAATTCGTTTTTCATTTCAAACCCTCACATTCGAATGTTTTCTTTTTAAACAATATACAACAACATTTTTAATTTTTCAAGTACCTATTATCGCTTTTTTATGGTTAAAATCTAAAAAAAGACTTAATATTTTGAAATAAATTTCAAAGTAAGCGCAATTGAGTTTTTTGCAGCAATTTCAAGGAAATCAACATAAGCCATTTCAGGATTTCCGTCAGCGGTATCTGAAATTGATCTGATAGCGCAGAAAGGAACTTTGTTCACATAGCAAACCTGTGCCATACTTCCGCCTTCCATTTCACATGCAACTGCACCGAAATTTTCTATAATCTTCTGCTTCACATTTTTATCTGCAATAAACTGATCGCCTGATGCAATAACACCTTCAACATAATTTATTCCGATTTCTTCAACGGATTCTTTAATAATACCACGGGTTTTTTCATCTGCTTTAAACTCAACAACATTTATTCCTGAAATCAAGCCAACAGGGTCACCTAAAAATGATGTATCCATATCGTGCTGAACCAGACCTATTGATATTGCAACATCTGCAATATTTAATTTATCTGTAAGAGTTCCCGCAACACCTGTGTTTACAATAACATCAGGATTATATTTAAGAATCATTGCTTCACAGCATATAGCTGCAAACACTTTGCCAATACCGCAAACGGCACAAACAACTTCTTTACCTGAAACCGTTCCCGATACAAATTTTATTCCGCTTACAATTTCTTCTTTCTTATTTTCAATGACAGCTTCAATACCTGCCATTTCTTTTTCCATTGCTGCTATAATTCCTATCATAAACTTACCTCTATTTTTTCTGTTATTTTTTTATATTCTTCATATCCTACAAAAGTATTAAGTGCATCTAAAAGACCATTAACTGAAAGATTTGTAGGTAATTTCAATTCTTTAAGAAGCTTTTTTCTTTTTTCTGCACTATCACTTTTACCTGCATAACCATCATTAAATAAATCAAGCTTTGAAACTTCAGAAATCTCTTTGTCAGAAAATCCACATCCTGCTTTTTTTAAAGCATCAATAATTATTTCTCTGCTCATTCCTTCAACACCTAAAAAACCTTCTTTTGATGCTGTTTCTTTTCTCTTTTCCTTTCCTGATATTTCAGGAATATATGCGTTTTTGATTTTATCAGTGCCGATAATCTTTTTAAGATGATTTCTTATAAGAAGACCGCCTGAATCGCTGTCTGTCAAAACAACAACCCCTCTTTCACGGGCGTATCTTTTTATCAGCTGTGTTTTTTCTTTATCTTTAAAAATACGAAAGCCGTTTACTGCAATAACAACAGCATCTTCTAAAATACTGTCAAGCTTAATTTTATCGTATTTTCCTTCAACTATGATTATCTCATTTATTTTCATATTATTCATACATTTTAATTGTTTTCTTAATTACATCTCCCTGAATTTTGGGTATCTGGTGAATATGATTTATGTAATTATCTGCAAACTTAACATACCACTCCTGATTAGTATCAACGCCATCTTGTCTGTACTTTTTAGCAAGTGTGATTTTTTCTTCATAGCTTGCATCAGGATTTGCTTTATTAAAATCATACATTGACACCCATTCAACCATTCTTATTCCTCTGTATAACTGTTCTGTTTCAAATCTGTCAAGATTTTTCTCGGAATAAACAGGCATTGTTTCAAAATCACATTCTTTGATATAGCCTAAATCCTTCAATAAAATCTGTGCCATCACATGATGTCCAAGTTCAGACGGATGAAGACCATCATCATCAAAGATTTCTTTATCCATCATATTAAACATAACTGTATTGAAATCAACCAACTGAAGATTTTTCTCTTCTGCTATTTCTTTTAAAAAGTCAATGCAAATACCAAGAGGAACATTACATCCTTTTGCAAAATGTTTATCGTCATCTGTAGGAGTTGGAGTGCAAAGTATAACTTTTGCTCCCGCTTCCATACAATCTTCAATAATTTTTCTCATATTGACTCTGTATAAATCAAGAAAATGATTTCTCTTTTCTTCAACATTTTCAATTTCTTTCCCCGGCATATAAAGAGATCTTTCAATATCATTTGCACCGAGCATTAAAATTACAGTTGTGGGGTTTAAAATAAGACAATCTTCATAAAGTCTGTCCACAGTTCTGCATGCCGCATCGCCTGGTATACCGCAATTATAAATTTTGACCCTGTCTTCTTTATGATTATCAACTAAAAACTGAAAAACTTCTTTTATTGAATGGCCATGTGTTGTTATACTGTCGCCAAGAAAACACACTGTTTCGTTTTTATTAAACACATCTATTCCCCCTTTAGAGTTATGATACCACAAATAGAAAAAAAGTCAACCAAAACCACCTTGACTTTTATATTTTCAAATGTTATCATACAGAAAAAAACACTAGGAGTTTATTATGATTTACAAGTATGAACATTTGAAAGAAATTGTTTTCCCCATTGGTGGTATCGGAAGCGGTTCAATCGGCTTAAGAGGCAACGGACAGTTAATTGACTGGGAAATTTTCAACAGACCTGCAAAGGGTACTCTTAACTTCCACTCCCATATGGCAATTAAACTTACAACAAAAGATAAAACATACATAAAGATATTAAATACTGACCTTACAAAAGATTTAATGGGTCAGTATTCAAAAAGAGTTATGGGCGGATATGGTTTTGGACCTGATATCTACACAATGCAAGGTTTTCCACATTTCAGGGACAGTGAATTCAAAGGTGAATTCCCTATTGCAGAAATCACTTTTTCTGACAAAGAATTTCCCGGGAAAGTTATTCTTAAAGCTTTCAACCCATTTATCCCACTTGACTACGAAAACTCAAGCTTACCTGCTGCATTTTTTGACATTTCTTATGAAAATAAAACAGATGAAAATGTAACATTTGAAAGCTTCTTTGTTCTTGCAAATCCATTTGAAACAACTTTAAACAAAGCATCAGTTAATAATAATATTTCTTCTGTAACACTTTACTACGCAAACAAAAAAGAAGACGAACTTGAGTATGGTGATATTACTTTAAGTTGTAAAGATGCAGACCGTGTTCAGGAATACTGGTACAGAGGTGGCTGGCAGGACGGTATTCTTACATACTGGAACGAAATAAATGCAGGCGGTCTTACAAATCGTACCTTCGATACTCCTCACACCAAAGACCATTGTGCAATTTCAAAGAAATCTGAAATTAAAACAAATAATAAAGCATCACACAAATATGTTATAAGCTGGAATGTTCCAAACTGTAATAATCATTGGAGTGCAACCGAAGAAAAATCAAAAGTTCTATGGAAAAATTACTATGCAACAATATTTGAAAATTCATTAAAATCAGGTATTTACTGTATAGAGAATTTTGAATCCTTATATGAAAGAACTGTTGATTTTAAAAACGAACTTTTCAGTTCTACCGTTGACGAAGTGATACTTGATGCAATTTCATCAACAATGTCAGTTATAAAAACTCCTACTGTAAAAAGACTTGAAAACGGAGAATTTTATGGATTTGAAGGTTTGCATCAACAGGTAGGCTCCTGTGAAGGAAGCTGTCAGCATGTATGGAACTATGCTTATGCACTTTGCTTTATGTTCCCTGAACTTGAACGCTCCATGAGAGATCTTGAATTTAAATATACACTCAAAGAAGATGGTGGCTCAATTTTCAGACTTGGTCTTCCACTTGGCGAAAAACACGAATTCCAGAAGCCTTGTCTTGACGGACAGATGGGTACTATAATTAAAATATACAGAGAATGGAAAATATCAGGTAACACAAAGTGGCTTAAGGAAAACTGGTCAAATGTTAAAAAACTGCTTTCATTTGCCTGGTCAGAGCTTAACGAAGACGAATGGGACAGAAATAAAGATGGCGTTCTGGAAGGAAGACAGCATCACACCCTTGATATGGAGCTTTTCGGACCTTCATCCTGGCTTCAGGGCTTTTATCTTGGTGCATTAAAAGCAGGCTCTGAAATGGCAGAATTTCTTGGCTATGAAGATGATGCAAAAGAATTTACAGACTTGTTCAACAAAGGTTATAACTGGACAAAGGAAAATCTTTTCAACGGCGAATATTTTATTCAGAAAATTGATTTAAGCGACAGCTCAATCCCTGAACATTTCGGTTGCAAAGAAACATACTGGAACACAGAAACCAACGAAATAAAATATCAGATTGGTGAAGGTTGTGAAATTGACCAGCTTTGTGGTCAGTGGCACTGTGCAATCAATGGTCTTGGATATATATTTGATAAAGAACAGATAACAACTGCATTAAAGTCAATGGTTAAATACAATTTCAAAGAAACATTAAGAAATTATCCTAACCCTTTCAGACTTTATGGTATCAATGACGAAAGCGGTGCTATAATCTGCGAATATCCTGAGCAAATAAACAAACCGTTCATTCCTATTCCATATTGCAACGAATGTATGCATGGGTTTGAATATCAGTTTGCAGGACTTTTAATGAGTGAAGGATTTATTGATGAAGGTCTTGAAATTGTAAAAAGCATCCGTCAGCGTTACAATGGTGAAAATAGAAATCCCTTCAACGAAATGGAATGTGGAAGTAACTATGCCCGTTCAATGGCAAGCTTTGCAATACTTCCTATTTTGAGTGGCTTTATATTTGATTTACCAAATGGCAAAATCGGATTTAACCCCAAAATCAACAAAGATAATTTCAAGGCTTTCTGGAGTCTTGGTACAGGATGGGGAAATGTTGAAATTAACAAATCAACAAAAATCAATATAAAATACGGTTCACTTACAATTTCAAAAGTTGAACTCCCCTATCTTGAAAATGTTACAAAAGTTATCATAGACGGTAAAGAAACAGACTTTACTTTTGAAAATAATATAATAAGTTTCAAAGAAACAGAAATCAATAATTACATAGAAGTATCATCAGGTAACTACAACAGATTTTCTTTATAAATATGGTATAATTCTCAGGAGGCAAATAAATAATGATTTCCAACAAAACCAAACGTCTGGTTCTTGCAGGTCTGTTTCTTGCTACAGGAATGATTCTTCCCTATGTAACATCACATGCATACGGCATACAGGGAACAATACTTCTGCCAATGCATTTACCTGTTCTGTTGTGCGGTTTCTTCTGCGGACCATTACCTGGTGCTCTCTGCGGGCTTATACTTCCGGTTTTAAACAGTATTCTTACAAGTATGCCGGTTTTGTACCCTATGGCAGTAATTATGACTGCAGAACTCTTTACATACGGACTTATATGTGGTTTGTTAAGTAAACTTTTCAAACATAGTTTTAAAATACTTCCTGTATACACAACCCTTATATCTGCGATGATTGCAGGAAGAATTCTCTGCGGACTTACAGCAGCTTTGCTATTATTTATTACACCTGCAAATCCGCTTATAACAAAATACTCTGTTTTATCTGCAGTTGTTACAGGTATACCGGGTATAATAATTCAACTTATTTTAGTTCCATCAGCAGTATGTCTTTTGGGTAAAAAAGCATCAGACAAATATGATGCAAAAAAAGAAGCGCTAAAAATGATTGCAGATAAATCAGCCACATGTGTTATTGTAAAAGACAATAAAATCGTTAAAGCTGAAACAACAAGAGGAATTGCTTATATTATCAGCCTTTATGAAGATAATTTACTGGAAGGTGCTTTTATTGCAGATACAGTTGTAGGCAAAGCCGCAGCTATGATATTTTCATTAGGTAAGGTCAAAGAATGTTATTCTGAAACAATCAGTGTTTACGCTTTAGATTGGCTCAAAAGCCACAACATAAAAGCAACATACACAAACCTTGTTCCTGAAATTGAAAACAGAACAAAGACAGGCAACTGCCCAATGGAAAGTACTGTTAAAGACATAACAGACGAAGAAACTGCATACAAGGCATTGAAAAACAAAGTTGAAGAACTGCGAAAATCAAATTAAAAAAAGCACTCATACGAGTGCTTTTATTTTACCACTAAATCATAACTACCGGCTAAGCCGGTAGTTTGCTCTGCGACTATAAGTCGCTGTTACTGGCGGGACTGAAAGTCCACCGAATAATCTGCCAGCCGCAAGCGGTTTCAAGCTACCGCTAAAGCGGTTGGCTTATTTTCTGCTT
>JAZROD010000005.1:0-69608 GCA_045648505.1 Clostridia bacterium
AATCTTCATTGATATTTCCTCCTTTGTTCTTTTTGCGGCTGGCTAGACCGCTTTCATTGTAACATAGGAGGTCTTTTTTGTTCAACGGCAAAAGCCTTTTTCGAACCACCAGCTTAGCTGGTGGTTTTCTGTATACAATAACAGATAAAAAAATCCCCTCCGTATGGAGGGATTTTTTTATCGCTCTGATTTCACTCTATGTTTTAATTCTTTCACATCTGCTTCATCAAGCGAAGTAAGTTCCTTTCCTTCAAAATCTTTAGGCATAATTTCTTCCGCCGATAAGTTCCATTTACCTTGTCTCATCCCCGTAAGAACGAAATAATCTTCATTTGTTGCAACATCGCTGTCATCCCTTGATAGAAACAGCAAAACTTTTTCGCCATTCTTAAAGTCTGGATAGCCGTCTGAAACATATCTTATCTTTTGTGATTTATCATGCCCTTTATCTATTCTCACAACAACATTTTCTTTGTTGTATTCTCCATAAAGGATTTCATCAATTTCAACAAATATATCCGTTTGTAATATATTTCGTTTATCCGCAACTTTAAAATCCGGATTGCTCCACTTGCTTTCGCCTATTTTTTTGACTATACCTGTGACTATCAAATCAGAATTTAATATCAATTCTTGTTCGGTAAGCTGAGGAATCACACCCTCTATAACAATCTCTTTTGGTTTAGAATCAACAAAAATCTTTGTTACAGATATACCAATTACTAATACAACAGCAATCATAAGTACTATTTTAAATTTATTCTTCATAACTTATTCTCCGTAAGCTTACAAGTATGTTTTAGTTATGCGTTAATGTTTATTTTAATATTATTCTACCCTTTGAGTTTATTTCCTTTTTGATGATTAAGTACTATTTTTTTCTTTTTATTATTAAAAAATCTATGCCTTATTTAAAATATGTACTTCTTATATTTTTATATTCTCTGTTATTTTTCCCATCTGCAAATACATATGTTGTTGTTCCTCTTTCATCAGTTGAAAATACCATCATTGGCTTATCAAGCGTGTTAAAGATACAAAGTGCTGCATCAACTCTTTTAAAGCTATCTGTAAATTCTATGTTGTGTGTATTTTTAAACACGCCCATTTCCTTCGCAATAATAGCATAGCCGTCATTTCCCCCCTGTTTAAAGGCATAACTTTCAGAATAGCCCATTCCTTTTATAAGTATTCCCATAGCATCTCTTAATGATATTTCTGTTTCAGGTTCTAATATGTCTTCATCTGCAATTAAGCCTTTTTCACAACAGTATGAAACATAAGGATACACCCAATAGTTTTCTTTAACATCTTCAAAAAAGTCTTTTGGTACATAGTCTTTTGTATATCCAAAGGTTACTGCAACCATTTTTATCCATTCAGCTTTAGTTACATTTTGTTTTGGTTTTAAAGTATTATCTTCATATCCATTTAATATATCTTTTGATTTTAACTCAAAGAGTTGAAAATATGTTTTGTAAGAAGGATAGTCTTTGAATTGCTTAATTTCCTTCGGTTCACCGTCTACAAGTTCAACTTCTGAAATGTTTATCACTCCTGTAATATTTTCCTGAGTAGTTTTTGACACTTCAACTAAATATTCTTTTCCATTCTCAAACAGATGGTAAGGGGCTTTAGTTCCTGTAATTGATTCCTCATCTATGCATAATGATTCATGTGTATAAACAATGTTGCCTGTTTCAACATCAATTATGTCTATTCTTATATGATGCTGTCCTGATGTTGATATACAATTAATAAAACAACCATCATAGATTCCGGAAGTCTTAAAGGTAAATGGTGCAACCATACTATTCTTATCTGTTAATTCGTACTCAAATGTTCCCATTTGTTCAGGAAGTCTCACAACTGCATTTGCCGATACTGTCATAGCACATAACATTAAAACTATTAATACTATGCCGAATTTTTTCATATTTTTTCTCCTTTTTATTTAAGCAAATTATCAATCAGACTATCTATATCATCTGACTTTAGATGTGATGTAAGCTCTGATGCCTGTTTGCTTGTTATAATACCTTTCTTTGACAGTTGCTCTGCAAACAAGACACCTTTTTTTGTTTTTGTCTGCAAACTCCTATATGTAATATAAACCATCTGTTCTCTTGTAAACTTATTAGATTTTTTTAAGCTTTTTACATCATCACTGCTAATAAGCATATTCTCTATTGCATCATCAAAAGCTGTTTCAGGTGCTGACTCTGTGTAGCCAAGCATTCTCAAAACAAGTGTGATATATTCTTCTGCAGTAACATCACTTTCAGGTGTAAATGTATTATTGCCTGTTCCTTTGGTTATTTCATTTTTATAACAATACATAACATAAGGGAACGACCATCTTGAGCTTTTTACATCTGTAAAATATTCTTCAAAATCAGCTTTTAATACTTTGTCTTCCTCTCCGTTAAGTCTAACAAGCATAACTGCACTTTGTTCTCTTGTGAGGGGACTTTCAAGCTCATATCCGTTTTCTGTTCCTTTGAACAAGCCGAGCTCGTAAAGCTTATCAGCATACGTGTTTGCAGATGCACAAACAGGTAACATTAATATTGTTAAGATTAGTGCAATAATTTTATAACCAGCTTTCATATCCGTGTTCCCCTCCTCCAATGTAATTCATATCTTCAACTTTAATTGTTATGTTTTTACCCGGTAATTTTAATTTGATACTTTCAAGCTCTGTTCTTGTTTCGTCTGTAAATGTCATATACATTTCAAGTCTGTCATATTTTACAGTATTTCTTATTCTAACTTTATCTTCAAAGGATATAAGAGAGTGGAATGAAACATATGCCACTTTGTCCTCACTTATTTGTTCAGACATATCGGGATAAAGAACATCTTTATCCGTTCCCTGCATTATAGTTCCTGAATCAAACCATATTGTACCTTTTGAACCTTTGAATCTTATCATAGGATAAGTCATTCTCGGACTGCCATACAAAGTCTGAAGCATTCCCACAAGGGTAACCTCAATGTCATCTCCAAGCTGTGTGCACCAACCTGCAGGATTTTTATATTCGTCAAGCTTCATTTTTGCAGCATATCTCATTTCCACATCAAAAAGAACATTTCCGTCTTCGTCGTATGTTTTAAGCTCACTTTCCATATGTTCATAATCAATCTCAACATTTTCCGCTACAGGTTCATTCTGAAACTCTTCCCACGCAGCCTCTTTATCATAACTAAAACATCTTACAAGGTCGATTTTAACATTTCCGTTTTTATACTCATCACTCTGGTAATACTCATATTTTATGTTAGAACCTTTTAGAGTATATGGCTCAATCAAATTAGACATTCCGTTTGTAAAGAGAATATCACTGTTTACCTTGCAACTAAGGCTAACATACTGAAATTCACCATCGGTAATTTTGCCATAAACCGTAATCGTATGTGTACGCTTTTGTCTGTTATTTTCTGTATCTCTTGCAATAAGCCTATTACCATTTATTACTTCATTATTTGACATAAAATACAGATTGTTGGTCTTAAACGACCACATTCCACCCATCTGTCGCCATTTTCTAATAGTACCCTTATTCGTTTCAAGTGTAAGAAAATAATATGGCATTCCGCATCTCCACTGTTCAACGGTACAGTGAACTACATCACCTTTTTCTGCGATTTTTTCCATATCTGTGTCCCACCATGTTCCGTCGTATGTAATATCAAATTCCAGCTTTTCTATCAGATGATAGTATGTAAGCATCGAATCTTCTTTACTTTGAGCAAGTTTCAATTCTCCATAAGACTTATCTCTAGATACTCCGTATGATACTCCGTCAATCTTCCATAATTGTTCCGCAAGAAAATCATGCCAATAATCAGCAACCGCTTCAGGGTCAGACACATTATATGATTTATTATATATATACTTGCTCTTTTCCCACCAAACATTACCTACTCTGTATATTATAGAAATGGTATTATACTTCTGATATACAAACAACTCATGATAATATGTAGTTCCTCCATCTTTTTCTTCACTTTCAAGAGTAAATGTGCAAAAATAATCATATTCCTCGTTTCTTTCTATTCCTTCTCCTGAATATTTCTCGCCGATTTCAATAAGACCAGATAAAAATGATGCAATGACTTCGCAATCACTTGTATGAGATTCTTCTGTAAAATTAAATGTATTTACATTCGTTGCAAATTTTCTTGTGTTCATTTTATAGACAGCATCTGTTTCAGGAGTAATCAATTTAGGAATTAAAGCAAAAAGATTTTCTTTGTTTTTAGTATCCCATTCTTTTGTCGAATATTGTGATGGGTCAATCTGCGAATCATTTGTAACAGGTTGGTTATTTAAAGTTGTTTCTTCTTTGTTTACATCAAGTTCTTCATTCTCTTCACTTTCCACTGCCTCGTCCGTCTTTTCTGTAACTTCTTCTGTTTCAGTTTCTGTTTGAACTACATCTACAATTTCTTCAGAAGTATCCTGAGAAATTTCAGCATCTGAATTTTCTGCAATAGCAAATAAACCTGTTGATAAAATTAACATAACACATAAAAATACACATAAAATTTTTCTCATACTATACCTCCTTTTTTAACAAAACGGGCATAGCCCGTTTTGTTATATAAACTGTACAACTGTTCCAGTAATAAAGCAGGAACTTTTGGCTGACACATTCCACCGAGAGATGGAATGTTGGCTGCTTTTTTAGCAGCGCCATACATTGTTTTTGCAACAATGTTAAGTACTTTTTCAACTTTTTTCATCTTTATCTCTCCTTTCGTTAATAATGAAGCCCAATACTGCTAACACAGCTACTGAATAAACTGTAAATGCTATAACAGTACCATCATGTTTATTGAACGCAAAACAGACAATAACGGAAATCAACGAGAAGAGTATGTATAAAATACTACCATATAGCTTTCCTTTTTTTATCATCTGTTTTGTCAATTCCCTGTTTTTATGATTAATTGGAATAATCCAAACAATTATAAAAAAAATCATAATCAAAATTAAAATAATAACTTCTATGCTTATTTCCTTAATAGTCTTTGATAAATAGCAGATTATAAGAAAGTTCAGCAACATATAAAACCTGCATTTAGCAAAACTTTCTGCGTGATAACCACCGATATAATTTCTCATTGTTGAAAAAGTAACTATATACTCAATTGCATATCTAAATTTAAAAAACAGCACAGATAATAATATCAGAATTAAAAATGTTAATATATCATTTAATATCAGTAAGGCTCCAAAGCTGTATATTTCTCTTTCTCTTTTTTTTATAATATTTTTTTGGACAAAAAAATCAATTATACATTCAGACAAGTGCTCCATAGAATTTCTCCTTTGTGCTTCTTATCTAAATTATAATTGATTTTTGAATGATTTGTAGTGCTTTGTCGAGTTTGGTATGATATTTGCCGAGTTTGGTAAATTTAATCAATTTTCAACATAATATCGCAACAAAACATATCGTTCATTATGAAATATTGCATCATACCATTATATTTTTCCAGAACTTTTTGGACATTTTTAATACCAAAACCATGTTCTTTGTTCTTTTTTGTTGTTTTCAACTCAATATTTGAATATGCTTTGTTAAAACTATTTTCAACATAAATTGATATATATTTCCCCTGCATACCAATATTAAGTATTATCAGCTTTTCTTCTGAGTGTTCTGCAGCTTCTATTGCATTATCTAATATATTGCCAAGTATAATTGTAACATCTTCCTTTTCCACATAATTAAGTGCTTCATCTAATATGTTAACATTCATTATTATTCCTTTTTGTCTACACAGTTCTAATTTTGTGTTTACGATTGCGTTAAATATATCATTGCTTGTAAATACTATTTTTTCTTCAAATCCGAACCTGTTCTTTGAAATACTGTCTATGTATTCTGTAATACTCTTATTTTCTGATGCAGAAGCCATAGCTCTAATTGTAAGAAAATAATTTTCCAGGTCATGTTTGACAGAATAAGTATTTTCGTAAAGAGCTTTCATATTTTTTTCTGTTTCTTTCATATTATCATATTGCATTTTAAGCAACCTTAGTTCCGTTTTTTCATGATTATCCTCATTTATTTTAATCATAAAATAGTAAATAATCACATCAAGAAAAACTATAATGAACACAGAATAAAACATATACGGCAAAGTTTCAGGTGCTTTTAGAGATGCATTTGTTAAAAATGTTATTATAGCCCATGTCATAATAGGCATTGAAACAAATAAAACCCATTCTTTTTTTGTAAGTTCATACTGCCTCTTTATGTGAATTATAACAGAAAACACAACTATTTCTAAAATTCTGCACATGCAAACTCCAAATATTCTGTAAAAAGAAAAGCCTGCAATCATATCTAAAGTGCTTTTCCCTGTAAAATATGATAAAAAAAATATCATCACGCTTGCAATTGTAAAAATTATAGTCAATGAAAAAGCGGATACGAAAATTTTATGAAAAATTTTTCCTTTTAAATAAAACTGTGCGTAAACAACCATGGTAACAATTGCTATTATTGAAAGCAATCCTTCATATGCAATGAAAAGATTCAGAAATGTTGTTTCAACAGAAATAACAATCCAAGCAAATATAAAACCAACAAATTGTTTTATTCCTGTGCTTTTTGTACCAAAGTATTCAGTTACAAAACTCACCCAAATGAAAATCTGAATAAAGTTTAAAACTGTTTCGAAAACTATTTTTGTCATCTTATGCTCCTCATGTATTTGTGAAATTCTTCCTTGACCGTTGCTAAATTAACTCTGCTTATTGGTATTTTCACGGAGTTGTGTAATACACATTCAGTGTTTTCTAT
The DNA here is from genome assembly GCA_045648505.1 of Clostridia bacterium. GTDB lineage: Bacteria > Bacillota > Clostridia > RGIG6154 > RGIG6154 > RGIG8700. The sequence continues at coordinate 6,822 of JAZROD010000005.1, forward strand.
ATAACTAATCATACGACAATTAACAATATATCGGTTATGCGTTCTGACAAAAAAGTTGTTTTTAATTTGTTTTTCAATATTTACAAGTTTATCCCTATAAAGTTCAGATGACTTTTCATTTCTGTAAAAAATTTTTATATAATGATCATCTGTTTTGAAATATGTAACATTGTTTACATCAAGTTCAACAACTTTTTTCTCCAACACTAATGGAATATTAGAATTTACTAATTTATCATTTTCAATCTTTTCAATTATTTTATCTATCGCCATATCGAGAAAATTCAACTGCTTTTTAGGAACGAACCACAAAGGTCTGTATTGGTACGAAGAAAAAACCAAATGTTCATTATTTGACACAAAAATTAGATTTAAGTTTTTAGTTGCAGACAAAAGTTTCTTTGCCGTTTCAAAACCATCCATATCAGGCATTGATATATCTAAAAAAACCACATCTAAAATAGCTTGTTTTGAAATTTCTAAAAGTTCATTTCCTGAATGACATATAAAGATTTCAATTTCTTCGAACTTATTTCCCATTCTCATTTTTACTTCTTTTTCTATTAACTCTGTAAAACTTCTTTCATCATCACATACTGCTATTTTTAACATTTTACCACCTCGCTGTCATTGTATATATTTTATTTCAAACATATAAAAAAGTCAACAAAAAATCCGCCCGGAGGCGGATTGGAAGCTTATGCATTTTTCATTTGAAGGCGTAAACGGTCGGCTATCATCGCTATGAACTCTGAGTTGGTAGGTTTCCCCCTCCCACAAGAAACAGTATAACCAAAAAATTTGTTAAGCACATCAGTATCTCCCCTGTCCCAAGCAACTTCTATTGCATGTCTTATGGCTCTTTCAACTCTCGATGCAGTTGTATTATATACTTTAGCAACTGTTGGATACAAAATTTTTGTTATTGAGTTTATCATTTCTATATCATCAACTGTCATAATAATTGCCTTTCTTAAATATTGGTATCCCTTTATATGTGCAGGCACACCTATTTCGTGAATAATATCTGTAACCTCACTTTCTATATTGGGCTTATTTTCTGCAGCAGACATCTTTTCATTTGTCTTTACCATCTGCATAACTCTGCTTGCAATATCTTTCTTATCAAGTGTTTTTGATAAAAAGTAACCTGCACCTGCATAAAGTGCTTTTGCCGCAATCTTGTCGTTGCACATTTCAGAAAGCATAATAAATTCAGGTCTTTTGGAAAATTCCTTTTCTAGTACCCCAAATCCATCAAGCCTTGGCATAACAACTTCAAGCACAACAATGTCCGGTGATGTGGCATTTATATACTCCACACATTCAACACCATCAGAAGCAATCCCCACAACTGTCACCTCTGAAATCTTTTCAAATTCCTTTTTAAGCTCCGTTGCATACTCTTTGTTACTGTCTGCAATAAGTAATTTTAATGTGTTCATTTTTACATTATCTCCTTTGTAATTTATTTGTATGCTTGAATTTTACCATTTTTTACCATTTATTGCAATACCTTCGACAAAATTAGTTCTTTTTCGACAAAAGTTTTTATAAAAAAATAAACACCCTTTTCAAAAAAGAGTGTTGTTCTTCACATATATCAGCAATTTTTTTGCTGCATCTAAAATATTATCTTCATTATACGCTTTAAGGAATGAACTTGCCTCCAAAGTAAGTTCTCCATCATATTTTCAGAAAAACTTATTTTCTTTTACTATTTTTACATTATGCTTCTTTTGCAATATGTATCCCGTCATTTAATAGGGGCCTCCGTGGTTCTGTCTGAAAGATGCTCTGCATACCCTTCTTCAAGCAACTTAACCTCACCGTTATTGTATTCAATAATAGTAATTGAAGCATTGGGTACGTGAGTTAACTCCTGAAGTTTATCCATAGGTATATTTTTGAAGTATGCACGAAGAGCACGGATAACTCCCCCGTGAGTTCCTATAACAATAGTTTTACCTTCGTTTTCTTCAGCGAGTTTATCAAGAAATGCTTTTGCTCTATACAGACAATCGGAATGATTTTCGCCATCACCAAATCTGCAAAGCCCAGGAGTTTTCAAGTATATTTCGAAATCTTCAGGATACTCTTTTTTAATATCTTCAATAAGTCTTCCCTGCCACGAACCAACATCCACTTCACGAAGCTCTTTACATTTATTTATTGTAAGTCCAAGTCTTTCTGCAGTTGGTTTTACAGTTTTTACTGTGCGGGTAAGATCGCTTGAATAAATACTGTCAACCTTGAAATTTTCAACAATATAATCTGCAACAGACTGTGCCTGAGCAAGACCTCTCTCATCAAGGTCTATATCAAGTTGCCCTGCAAATCTTTTTTCTTTATTGGCTATACTGTAGCCGTGTCTGACTATAATAAATTTTGTCATATCAATTCTCCTTTAAATTCATTATAGCACCTAAAACACCTTTTATCAACATTTTCACGGAACTTTTTTAATCATATCGTAAATAAATATCCCATAATCCTTTGGTTGGATCGTTAACGAACACATGGGTAACAGCACCAACTAATTTTCCGTCCTGAATAATTGGTGAACCGCTCAGGAGTGATGTCAATATGGGACAACAGGTTTATATGTTTTTTAATTGTTTTGGTATGACTGTTCAAGCCTTCTGTATTCTTTTGATTTCCACTTGCCTGATACAAAAATAATTGTTGCAAATGTTACTTCTGTGATATATGCTCCCGTGAGCGCTAAATTAACTCCATAAATTCTGAATTCGTAAGGAAGTACCGCAAACAAGATATACGCATAAATTACATACGAAATTGCATAAATCAGAGATGAAATAAACATAAGTGTACCTGACCCAACAGCTCTGAAAATTCCGTGGAAAAGGTTATTAAATACATTAAAGATTATAAACGGAAGTAAAAATCTTATAATATTAACAGTTACAACAAAGCTTTGTGCATCTTCTATAGGATCTAAAAACAATCCTGCAAACTGTCTGGCGAAAATCATAAAAAGTGCCATAGTAACACAAAAGAATACCACACCTTGTGTTACACCGATTTTTATTCCCTGCTTTATTTTATCTATTTTTCCTGCGCCCATAGCCTGACCAACAAAATTTGTGTTCGCTTTGCTTGAATTCTGATAAATGGCAGCAATTAAAGTTTTTGCTTTATTTGCTATTGAATAGCCTGAAAGTGCCGCAGTTGAGCATGTGTTTGTAAGTGGTGAAACCAGCGCAGTACAACCATACATTGTCATCTGTTGAAACATTGATGGTGCTCCATAGGCAAAAGAGTCTCTTAATATCTCTTTACTGAATTTAAGGCACTTTAAACTTACGCCCATTTTTTTAAAGAATCTTATATAAATGCAGAAATACATTATTGTTGTAACAGATGTTGATATTATGGATGCAAAAGCGCTATATTCAATTCCTTTATCTAAAACACCAAGGAACAGCCAATTTAAGATAACGTTGCTTGCTCCCGAAATTATCGAAGCGGTAAGGGGAAACTTTGTCATCCCAAATCCGTTTGACAAATATGTAAATGCCCAGTTGAACTGAAACGCAATATACCCTATAACGTATGTTCTGAAATACAATTCGGCGTTTCTGTACACTTCCTCGTTTACATTCAATATATCAAAAATCTGCTCGCAGAACAAATTACATCCAAGAGATACCAAAAGTGCAACGCAAAGACTCATAAAAAGATTCACTTCAATTACATTCACTATTTTCTGGTACTCACTTCTGCCATAAAGAACAGAAATATATATTCCTATACCCGTAAGATAACCAAAAAAGATTGCATCTAAAAGATTGATTAATTCAGCGGTAACTGCCGTTGCAGCAAAAGCTTCACTACCTATGAATTTTCCAATCATCATTGAATTAACAAAATTGTATGACTGCGAAAGAAGTGCTGATAAAATAAGCGGAATTGCAAACAACAAATATTTTTTACGCATATTTCCTTCGTATAGTTTTTCCGGTTTTTTCATATAAATACCACCTTGCTTTTTGTTGTTAAATAAAGTATAATCTAATGGGTATAAAAAATCAATAATTGCGAAAATATTTCAAAATAATCAAAAACAATCACAAAGGAGCGATTATATGTATCAACAGGAAAGAATGGACAAAATAATGAAAATACTGAAAGAAAATCACTATGTAACCGTAGATTTTCTTGTGAGTGAAATAAAATACAGCCCTGCAAGTATAAGAAGAGATTTAACACTCCTTGAAAAACAAGGCCTCATTACAAGAAGCTACGGTGGTGTTACATATAAAGATGCCAACATTTCCCCCTTCAGATTTCGTCAGCATAGTATGAAATCAGCAAAAAACGCAATTGCACAAAAGGCTGCAACACTGGTAAAAAACGGTGACCTTGTTTTTCTCGACGGCTCGTCAACCACCCAATATATGGGACGCTTTTTGACTGATAAAAAAGGTATAACCGTACTTACCTGCAATATTCTTCTTGCTGATTTTTTGAGTGAACACGGTATAAATACTTATTGCACCGGCGGAAGAGTTGTAGAATATCCAGGTATTTTAGGCGGTAGTTTTATGCTGGATACATTGTCAAAATTCCACATAGATATAGCTTTCTTTTCCTCCACCGCATTTGATTTCAAAGGACAAATTATTTCTCTTGGTGAAAACACTGTGCTTAATCACCAATCTTTCAGAAAGTACTCAAAAAAACTCGCATACCTCTGCGGAAGTGATAAGTTTGACACTAACGGTAAATTTGTAGGTCTCACATTAAACGATGTTGATTATTTTATAAGTGATAAAAGGCTTCCCGAAAGTATGGAACAAAATTTCAAAACAACTACTTTTATGTATACCAGATGAATTCAGCAATAATGCTCGCTTGAAAATACAAGTGAGCATTAGTTTTATTTGATCTACTTCATTTCTGCCAACATATTCTCTATAAATATTCCATATCCCTTTGTTGGGTCATTGATGAATACATGTGTAACCGCTCCGATGAGCTTCCCGTTCTGAATAATGGGGCTACCACTCATTCCCTGAACAATTCCGCCTGTTTTTCTTATAAGCTCATTATCTGTAACTTTAATAATCATTCCTGTTCCAAGTATTGTTCTTTCAGGACTTACTCTGACTATTTCAACATCGTACTTTTTCTTTTCCGTACCTTCAACCGTAGAAATTATTTGTGCAGGGCCTGTTTTAACTTCCTCTGCAAAAGCAATTTCATATTCTTCATTTTCAGGCAAAAAATTCATTTTGCCAAAAACACCTTCGTTTGTATTTTTTGTAAGGTATCCGTCTGCTTTGCTTAAATATTGGAAATTTGCTGTAAGTTCACCGGGACTGCCTTTCTCGCTTTTTTTCACAGAATTGATAAAGGCTTCATAGCAGTACCCCTTTTCTATGTTTAAAAGTTTTTCTGTATCTACATCTCCAACTCCGTGCCCAAGAGCTCCAAAGCTTCTGTCTTGTTTATTATAATATGTTACCGTTCCAATACCTGCGGTACTGTCTCTGATCCACAAGCCTAATTTATACTCATTTAAATTTGTCTGCAGTGCAGGTATAATCTCTAAAACAAGACTTTCCTTCCCTCTTTGTACTGTAGCTACAAGCTTTCTTCCATACTTTACCAACTTAGAAACTTCTTCTATTGTGTAAACATTTTTATCGTCTATTTTAGTTATATAATCACCTATTTTAAGTCCTGCATCTTTTCCCGGATATTTCTTCCCCTCTTGTGTTTCAACATAAGTTATTCCCACTATATAAACACCTTTTGTGTAAATTTTCATACCTATTGTTTCTCCGCCTGCAATAAGGCGCACAGGTTCATCCGAAACACCTTCAACATTATTTGAAGCAGAAAATATAGAAGTTGTATTAAATACAACTCCCGAGATTAAAACAATCAATATTAAAATTCTGATAAATCTTTTCATAGCATCAATCCTTTTAATATTAATCTTTGTTTTTTTAATTTTTATATGCAAAAAAATTCCCCCATCTATGGGGGAATTTTCTTTAATCTATTTCGATTAACCCGTAATTTTTATCTTTTCTTTTATATACTATATTTACTTCATTTGTTTCTGCGCTAGTGAACACGAAGAATTCATGGTTTAATAAATTCATCTGAAGAATTGCCTCGTCTACACTCATTGGTTTTACAGAAAATTTCTTTGATTTTACTACATTGAATTCTTTTTCTTCTTCAATTTCGTAATCAGAGTCAACAACGAATTTAGAAAAGTCTACATTCTTGTTCCTTCTTTCAATCCTGGTCTTATATTTTCTGAATTGACCTTCTATTACTGATATTATTTTATCTATAGCAATCTTTGCATCTTCATCATCACTTTCGGCTCTTATTATCATATCGCCTGAATAGATTGCTATTTCAAGGAACACTCTGTCTTTCTGAGTTTTGAATGTAACATCTGCAACGGCATCGTCGCCCATAATTCTGTCAAACTTTGCCAGTTTGTTTTCTAATTTCTCGATAGTAGAATCATTTAAATTTAATTTCAATGTCTTAACATTTATCTTCATATTGTTGCCCCTCTCACTTTTTTGTGTTTTGTCTTTTAAAGACAAATCGGCTTTAATAAGGATAAACTATCGTTAAGTGAGAGCTTTATGTTAAGATTTTTTCTGACAATCAGACATACATGTGCATTGTCATTTAATTGCCGCCATCCGCTGTTTCCATATATTTTCAATTTTAAAGGAATCAGGATTTCGTTTTCTGTTCATTACAACTGAGGCTCTCAGATACTTCTTCGTGTATCCTCCACTAACGCCTGTGTAACTTCTTGTGCCAATGGAATCACCTTCTTCATTTTAATGGGGCGTATAGTCAAATCCTTTAATTTAACTTATTCTTTTTGCCCTTTCTTTTTTGTTTTTACTTAACAAAAAGAGTGTTTGTTTGTCACAGGATTTATGTTCCTGCTTTTCATTATATATTATTCTCTCTGAAAGTGCTATTTCCTTTTTTTATTTAAAAAAATTTTTATTTCTCCTGCTTTTTTATCAACGCTTCCGATTACCGCTTCAATTTTATCGCCTATTTTGTAGGTTTTTCCTGTTCTTTCGCCTGTTGCACACATAAGCTCTCTGTTAAACTCAAAATAGTCTTCTTTAATATCTGCAAACCTTAACAGACCTTCTGTTGTGTTTTCAAACTCAACAAAAAGACCAAAATTTGTTATCGAGCATACAACGCCTTCAAACACACATCCGATAAACTGCTCCATATATTCTGCCTTTTTGATATCTTCAATTTTTCTTTCGGCAGTCTGTGCTTTTACCTCTGCTTCGCTTGACATCTGTGATGCTTTATCAACAAAGCCTTCAAGCTTTGTAAGTTCTGCTTCTCCATAACCTGACTTTATATATTTTTTAAGGATTCTGTGTATTGCAAGGTCAGGATATCTTCTTATAGGCGAAGTAAAGTGGCAATAGTTTTTAAGAGCAAGGCCAAAATGCCCCATATTCACAGGTGAATATTTTGCTTTCATCATAGCCCTTAAAAGCATTGTGTTTATTACCTTCTCACAAGGCTCGCCTTGTATTTTTTCAAGAATTTCATTGAACATATTTGGATAAATATCCTTTGACGCCTTAACCGAATAGCCCTGAAGTGCTAAAATCTTTTTAAAGGCTTCAAGTTTTTCTTCGTCAGGCTTTTCGTGAATTCTGTAAACAAAAGGAAGCTCATTCCAGAAAGCAAATTCTGCAACCGTTTCATTACAAAGAAGCATAAATTCTTCTATTATAAGGTTTGCTTTTGTAAATTCTCTCGGGACAATGTCCACAACATTTTTATTTTCATCAAAAATAAACTTTGCTTCAGGAAAATTAAAGTTAATATATCCTCTTTTTCTTCTTTTCTCGGTCAAAATGTCCGAAAGCTCTGACATAAGAAGAATATCATCATATATATCCTTATATTTTTCAATAAGCTCTTTGTTGCCCTTTAATATTTCATAAACATTACCATAAGACATTCTGTGCTTTGTTTTTATAACGCCTTGGCAAATTTTAGAATCAAGCACATCGCCCTTTTCAGAAATCTCCATCACAACAGAAAGGGTAAGCTTATCTTCCCCCGGGTGAAGCGAGCATACTCCGTTTGAAATTGCTTCAGGAAGCATAGGAATTACCCTGTCTGCAAAATAAACGCTTGTGCCACGAAGTATAGCTTCTTTATCAAGCTCTGAATTTTCTTTAACAAAGTGGCTTACATCCGCAATATGAACATAAAGTCTGTAACCTTTTTCAGTCTTTTCAATACCTATGGCATCATCAAGGTCCTTGGCATCTTCACCATCAATTGTTATTACTGTTTTTTCTCTGAAGTCTTCCCTGCCCTTATAGTCTTTTTCGGTTATTTTCTTCTTTTCCGCTTCTTCAAGGGTTGCTCTGCTGAAAATATATCTTATTGAATTTTCTTTTATAACAGACATAACCTCTGCTTCGTTTTCCCCTGCATAACCCAGAACTTCAACAATATCACCTGATGCATTTCTGTCTCTGTTCGGCCACTTGTTTATGCGCACAACAACCTTCATATTGTTTTTGTATTTGGTTGTGCCTTTATTGGTTATGAAAATATCTGTTCCCAGTTTATCATTATCAGGAATAACAAAAACGAGTTTTTTGTTTATCTGAACAGTTCCCACAACTGTTTTGTTAACCCTTTCAACAATTCTGTAAACTTCACCTTCAGGGTTAATTCCACCCCTGCCTGATGTGAGCTTAACAAAAACTTTATCACCATTTAAAGCAGATAAGGTTTTATCAGGCGGAATGAAAACATCTCCTTTGCCGTCTTCCACTCTTAAAAAGCCATAGCCTCTGCCCGAATATGAGAATGTTCCGAATACATATCCGTTTTTTTCTGCATCGAAATACTTACCGTTAAAATCTTTGATTATTTTGTGTTCAAATGTGAGTTCATCAAGAATAAGCCCCAGCATTTCCACATCTTCTGCCGGAACCTCCATAGCTGTTGCTATTTCCTTAAACTTCATTGGAAAATATTCACGGTCTTTTATAAAAGACCATACAAGTTCTTTTTTGTCCATTTTTATACCTTTCAAAAACAAAAACAGGCAATCTGCAACCTGAAGGGAAACAAACTGCCTGTTTATTTTTACATCTGATTAAGCAAAAATTGATAATGCAACTGTGCAGATAATAAAGAGAACTGCAACAACTGAAGTAAGCTTGCTTAAGATACCGTCAATTGTTTTGCCTTTATTCTTACCAAAGAATGTTTCTGCACCGCCGGCAATGCTGCCTGATAATCCCTGAGCTTTACCTGACTGTAATAAAACCATAACAATCAATGCTATTGTTAAAACTATCTGACATATAGTTAAAGCTAATTTCATTTCTTTACACCTCCATAGCTTTTCCATCTTATCACAAATAGTAATATTTGTCAAGACTTCGAAACATATTTAACATTTTCTTCTCCAAGTAATTTTTTCAGTTCCAAAGACAATTCGTAGGTATCTCTCACCCAATACTCAACATCTGTTTTCTTTGTAACTTTTTCTTCTTCAAAATAGAGAAGTACGGGAATTTCTCCCCTGTTTCTTTTAGCTACAGACAGTACATCATTTAATTTGTCCTTATTTTGAGGAGTTATTCTTAAATAAAGTTTTTTTGATAAACTTGCCGTATCAAGTGGTTCTATTTTGTCCACAAGAACAACAGGTTCTTTTTCATCTCTTGCATTTACCTTACCGTATACCATTATGAGATTTCCCGGTTCTGTGAATTGTTCAAATTTCTCGTAAACCTTGCCAAAAAGCACAGTTTCCACCGAGCCGTATTTATCATCAACTCTCATAAAAGCCATTTTATCATTTCTTTTGGTGAAGATTTCTTTTTTACTTTCCGCAACTGCCGCAAAGATAACTCTGTCTTCATCCATAAGGTCAGACTCTTCAGTTCCTGCTTTTCTTATATCCGCACTGTTGCAGCTTACTCTGCTTTCAAAAAGTCCTTTTACTTTGTCAAGCGGATGTCCTGAAACATAAATTCCAAGAATTTCTTTTTCGTTTTTAAGTTTTTCTTCAATATCCATTTCAGGAATGTTCGGCATCGTCACAACCGAAAAATCATCATTTCCGGATGCACCACCGAAAATGGACATCTGTCCTTCCACCTTGCTTTTGTTTACATCTATTGCATTTTTAAGAAACTCCACATAAGTAAGCATAAGTTGTGACCTGTATACTCCAAGACAATCAAACGCACCGCACTTTACAAGACTTTCAACGGCTTTTTTGTTTACAGAACTGTATTTTACCATTCTTGTGCAGAAATCCTTGAAATCCTTGAATTCTCCGCTTCTTTCTCTTTCTGTAATCAAGTCATTAACAAAGTTTCTGCCTACATTTTTAACTGCACCAAGACCGTATCTTATGTTATTATCTTCAACGCTGAAAGTAAGAATACTTTTATTTACATTTGGTTCTCTTACTTCCATACCTGTTTTTCTGCAAAGTTCTATATATTCTGCAATTTTTTCAGTATTTTCTATAAAGCTTGACATAAGAGCCGCCATGAACTGAACAGGATACTTGGCCTTTAAAAATGCAGTTCTGTAGGCAACAACTGCATAAGCTGCCGCGTGGGATTTGTTAAATGCATACTTTGCAAAGTCCATAATTTTATCAATTATTTCATTTGCTATTTCTTCGGAAACTCCGTTTCTTACTGCACCTGGTACAACAACATTTCCATCTTCATCCACAATACCGTGAATAAACTCTTTTCGCACCCTTATCATTTCTTTTTCTTTCTTTTTGGACATTGCTCGTCTTACCTGATCTGCCTGTCCCATAGAAAAGCCTGCAAGCTTTCTCACTATTTCCATAACCTGTTCCTGATAAACTATACATCCGTAAGTTACCTTTAAAATAGGTTCAAGAGCAGGGTGAAGATAGGTTACTTTATCAATATGATTTTTATTATAAACATACATAGGAATAGAATCCATAGGACCCGGTCTGTAAAGAGAGATACCTGCTATAATATCTTCAAGAGTTTTCGGTTTAAGTTCCTTCATAAACTTTTTCATACCTGCGCTTTCAAGCTGAAAAACGCCGTCTGTTTCACCGTTTCCAATCATCTCATATACATCAGGATGATTAAACTCTATTTTTTCTATATCATCTATTTCGCCTGTAAGGTCAACCGCATCTTTTATAACCGTTAAGGTTCTCAAACCTAAAAAGTCCATCTTTAAAAGCCCAAGTTCTTCAAGAGTTGTCATAGGAAACTGTGTTGAAATAAGGTCACCGTTTCTGTATAGTGGAACATAATCAGAAACAGGACTTCCTGTAATTACAACCCCTGCGGCGTGTGTTGATGCGTGTCTTGGCATACCTTCAACCGCCATAGCAGTATCTATAAGCTTTTTGATTTTAGAATCAGACTCATAGATTTCTGCAAGCTTTTTATTCATTTTCAAAGACTTTTCTATTGTAATTTTAAGTTCATTTGGTATCATCTTCGCCACTTCGTCACAAGTAGCATAAGGCATACCAAGTGCTCTGCCCACATCTCGCACCGCACCTTTTGCCGCCATTGTACCAAAGGTTATAATCTGTGCAACATGGTCTTCCCCATATCTTTTTGTTGCATAGTCAATAACCTCCTGTCTTCTTTCATAACAGAAGTCCATATCAATATCAGGCATACTTACACGCTCAATATTCAAAAATCTTTCGAAAATGAGTGCATATTTAAGGGGGTCAATATCTGTGATTCTCAAACAATATGAAACAATACTGCCTGCTGCAGAGCCTCTGCCCGGACCAACAGGAATATTATTATCTCTTGCATATCTTATAAGATCCCACACGATTAAGAAATAATCGGTAAAGCCCATATTATTTATAACATTAAGCTCGTATTTCAGGCGTTCCTGTGCTTCCTGATTTTCACCATATCTTTCTTCAAAGCCTTTAAAGCAAAGCTTTTCAAGATAACCAAAGGATGCTGTTTCACCTTCCGGAAGCTTAAATTCAGGCAGATGTCTTTCATCAAAAGAAAACTCAACATTACACATATCTGCAATTTTTTGTGTGTTCTCTATTGCATCAGGAAGCTGACCAAAAATTTCTTTCATTTCTTCTTCTGACTTTAAATAAAACTGGTCTGTTTCATATTTAAGTCTGTATGGGTCATCAACCTCTTTACCCATCTGTATGCACATAAGAACATCCTGAACATAAGAATCTTCTTTTTCAACATAATGAACATCGTTTGTTGCCACAAGCTTAAGATTCATTGTTCTGGCAAGTTCAATAAGCTTTAAATTGACTTTTTTCTGGTCTTCAAGTCCGTGGTCCTGAATTTCAAGATAGAAATTATCTTCTCCGAATATATTTATAAACTGATTTATTTTTTCAACCGCACCTACGGTATCATTATTAAGCAAAAGCTTTGGCACATCCCCCGCAAGACAAGCAGAAAGGGCAATTATGCCTTCACTGTACTCACTTAAAAGCTTCATATCAACTCTTGGCTTGTAATAAAAGCCATCCACATAGCTTTTTGATACAATCTTCATAAGGTTATTGTAGCCTGTGTTATTTTTGGCAAGCAACACAAGATGTCCGTAGCCACTGTCGTACTCCGGACTTTTGTCATAAAGGGTTCTTGCCGCCGTATAAACCTCACAACCAATAACAGGCTTTATACCTATGCTTTTGGCATATCTGTAAAAATCTATAACACCGCACATAGAACCGTGGTCTGTTATTGCAACTGCAGTCTGACCCAGTTCTTTTGCTCTGTCAAGGACCTTTTCAATTTTTGCCGCACCATCAAGCAAACTATACTCTGTATGAAGATGCAAATGAGTGAACGCCATAATCTTCTCCTTAATCTTTTATAGATTGTGCTATTTCCGCCAATTTCTTAAACTTATGATTAACGCCTGATTTACTTAAAGGCTTTGACATCATTTCCCCTATCTCTTTTAATGAACACTCGTGTTCAAGTCTTAAAAGAGCCAGTTCTCTTAATGATGCCTCTAAAGAATCAAGACCTATATTTTCCATTATTTTTCTTATAATTTCTCTTTGATGTGCCGCATTTACCGCTGCTTTACTTATGTTTGCACTTTCAAAGTTAACAGTTCTTGTTATATTATTTTTAAATACCTTATATATTTTTACTCTCTGAATTTCCATCATAGAGTTTGTTGCTCCCATATAACCAACAGTATCTGCAATATTATCGGAATCTTTAAGATATACCACCTTGTTATTTCTTCTTAAAAGAATCCCTGCTCTCATATCAATTTCTTCAAAAAGGTTAACAAGCGTATCAACGCTTCTGTCTTTTGAAATCGAAAATTCAAGATGATATGATTTTTGTGGATCATTACAAGAGCCTGTAGCAAGAAAAACGCCCCTAAAAAACGCTTTTTTACAACAGAACTTATCCAGTACTTCTCCAGACACATTTTGTCCGCATACTCCTGTTTTTTCGTAAACCTTTGCTATTTTTTCGCCGGAAGCAAGTTCAATGCGATATGTTTTTCTGCTGTTTCCGCTTTTAATTACTTTACATTTAATATTAAGGCACTCTTTGGCAAGCTGATATATTCTTTTTGCAACAAAGGATGCCTCTGTTTTAACATAAAGAATATTGTTTTTTTCAACCGAGCCATAACAAATAACCCCCGCAAGTTCCGCTACAGAACAACAGGGGGCTTTTATTGGAACATTACAAATTTCTCTTTTAATTTCAGATGCAAAAGATGGCATTATCTCTTACCGTCCTTTTCCATATCTCTATGATGCTTGGTAACTTTATAATTATTCTGTGAAAGCTTTTCGTAAAGTTTTTCCACCATTGTAACCGAGCGGTGCATACCGCCTGTACAACCAATTGCAATAACAAGTTGTCTTTTCCCTTCTTCCACATAATGAGGAACAAGGAAGCTTATCATAGAATAAAGCTTTTCCATAAATTCAACAGTCTGAGGCCATTTGAGAACATAGCTCTGAACATCCTGATTAATACCTGTCTGATGTTTAAGTTCATCAATATAAAATGGATTTGGTAAAAATCTCACATCAAAAACAAGGTCCGCATCGTTTGGTATTCCATACTTAAACCCAAAAGACATTACATCAATAAGTAAGCCTTCCTCCGTTTCAGCATCGCTGAAAAGATTTATAAGTGAATTCTTCAGCTGTTTGGTGAAGGTGTCCGATGTATTGATGCAGTAGTCTGCCTTCTCTCTTATTTCAGCAAGAAGGAGCTTTTCTTTTTCAATTCCTTCTTCTATTTTCCCGTCACCTGAAAGAGGATGCTTTCTTCTTGTTTCTTTGTATCTTTTTATAAGAATATTATCATCTGCTTCAAGGAACAGAATTTCAGGTTGAATTCCTGTTTTTTTAAGGCTTTCAATTACACCATTTATTTCCTTGAACATTTCTCCGCCTCGTATGTCCACAACCACTGCGGCATTTGATATAACACCTGCAGAGGACAAACATATTTCAGCGAATTTAGGAATTAAAACCGGTGGCATATTATCAACACAATAAAAGTTCATATCCTCAAGGCATTTTATTGCCTGAGACTTACCTGCTCCGGACATACCGGTTACAATAACAAACCTCAACTGTGCCACCTCAATTACCATTCAAATTTTGTTAAATTACCTTCGCATTTAAGTTCAGGGAAATCCCATTGTCTTAAAACTTCATATACTGCTATTGCAACTGTATTTGAAAGATTAAGACTGCGCGCCTCTCCCTGCATAGGCACACGCACACATTTATCCTTATTGTTATGAAGTATTCCTTCATCAATCCCTGCATCTTCTCTGCCAAAAACAAGAAATGCATTATCGGGATATTCTATATCTGAATATCTGTAAAGAGCTTTGGTTGTGAAATAATAGCAGTCTGCTTCGGGATTTTTTTCGTAAAAGTCTTTAACAGATGTGTAGAACTTAACCTCTAAAAACTGCCAGTAATCAAGTCCTGCTCTTTTAAGCTTTTTATCATCCCATACAAACCCTGTAGGTCCAACCACATGAAGTGCGCAGTTTGTGGCAGCACAGGTTCTTATAATATTACCTGTGTTCTGCGGTATCTGCGGTTCAAAAAGCACTATATTTAACTTATTCATTTTCTTCCCAGTTGTGATAGATATCCTGAACATCGTCATCTTCTTCAAGAGCATCGATAAGCTTGTTCATATTTTTGATATCGTCTTCACTTGTAAGTGTAACTGTTGTCTGTGGTACATTTTCAACCTGCGCTGATGCAAATTTATAGCCCTCAAGTTCCAATGCATCACAAACTGCAGTAAAGTCATCAGGTTCTGTAGAAATTTCAAAATAGTTTTCTTCTGCTGCAAAATCTGATGCGCCTGCATCTAAAGCCTGCATCATAAGTGCTTCTTCGTCAATTTCTTTTTCTTCGTTATCAATGATAATAATTCCTTTTTTATCAAACATAAATCCAACGCATCCAACCTGACCAAGATTTCCGCCGAATTTATCAAAATAGTGACGCATTGAAGATGCAGTTCTGTTTCTGTTGTCTGTTAAAGTTTCAACAATAACTGCAACACCTGATGGACCGTAACCTTCGTATGTAATGCTTTCGTAGTTACTTCCGTCACCGTCACCTGCTGCTTTTTTAATACTTCTTTCAATATTATCGTTAGGAACATTGAGTGATTTTGCTTTTGCAATAACATCTTTTAATTTAGCATTGTTTGCAGGGTCCGGTCCGCCGGCTTTAACTGCAACTGCAATTTCTCTACCTATTTTAGTAAAGATTTTCGCTCTCTGGCTATCACTTTTTTCCTTCTTATTTTTAATATTATTCCATTTGCTGTGTCCTGACATTTTATCTCATCCTTTCAACAGTATATTGTATCATATATTAGTATCTTTATCAAGTTTATTTTTTGAAAAAACACATCCGCAGAAATTTTGTCTGTAAAGACCATATTTTTCAGAAAGCTCACAAGACCTTAAATATCCGCCTTTCTTTTTGAAATCAGAATAAAGATAATCCACTCCGTATTTTTCGGAAATTGCTTTGCCTATTTCATTTAAAATCTGCGAATTTTTAAGAGGACTTATTGTAAGCGTTGTTGTGAAATAGTCATACTCTCCTTTTTTTGCAAGTGTTGCCGTTTTCTCAAGTCTTAACCTGAAACACTCTTTACACCTTGCTCCCCCTTCAGGCTCCTTTTCAAGACCCTTAACTGCAGAATAAAACTCATTTTTGTCATAATCTTCTATGATGTATGACACTTTATTTTTAAATGTCATACTTTCAATAAGTCTTATCTGCTCCTGTGCCCTTTTTTCATATTCCTCATCCGTGTCAATATTGGGATTATAATATAAAACTGTTATATCAAAATAATCACTTAAATATTCTATAACATAACTTGAGCAAGGTGCACAACAGGAGTGAAGCAAAAGCTTTGGCACTTTGTTTTTTTCTATATTTTTAATTATTTTATCAGTTTCAATCTGATAGTTAATTTTCATAAAATCACCGCATTTATTTTAACAAAAAAAGCTTGCAAATGCAAGCTTTTTAAAGAATTATACAAATAAGTCCGCCACTGCCGTCATTTATAATTTTCTGCAGAGTTTCCTGAAGTTTTAATCTTGCATCATCAGGCATATTGTAAAGCTTATTGTTTATACCCTCGTTTACAAGCTCGTGCAAAGACTTACCAAAAATATTACTGTTCCAGATTTCTTTAGGGTCTGTTTCAAATTCGCTTAAAATGTGATTTACAAGTTCTTCTGATTGTCTTTCTGTTCCCACAATGGGACTTACATGAGTTTCTATATCTGCTTTAATCAGATGGATTGAAGGTGCAGAGGCTTTTAGCTTTATTCCGTATCTTCCGCCTTGTTTTATGATTTCAGGTTGCTCAAGCTTCATATCTGCAACAGAAGGGGAAACAATGCCGTAGCCTGTGCGGTTAACCTCATCAAGTGCGCTTGATATTTTATCATATTCCTCTTTCACTTTTGAAAGGCTGTTTATAAGTGACATAAGGCTTTCCTGTCCGTCTATTTCAAAGCCTGAATTTTCCCCGAGCACCTGATAAAAAAGGTCTTCCTCAACCGCAATTCTTACTCCTGCCACACCTTTACCCATATTGACTTTATCGAGGTAGCTTTCTGTTATATATTGCTTTGCAGACAGTTTTTCGCACACATCAGCAATTTCTCTGATTTTAATCTCATCAGGTACTGCTTCATTAACACTTTCCAGAAGTGCACTGTAAAGCCAGTGATTACTGTCTAAACATTCTATCCAGTCAGGCATATTAAAGCTTATTTCTTTAACAGGAAATTCGTTCAACGCAGTTTCAATAACATACGCAATATCATTTTGATTGATGGTTGCACAATTCATAGCAATAACAGGCGAATTATATTTAAGAATCATATCTTCTTTAAGCTTTGTTATTTCTGCAGATGTGGGATTTATACTATTTAACAGAATAACAAAAGGTTTATTTATGGCTTTTAACTGTGAAACTACCTTTTCTTCTGCCTCAATATAACTTGTTCTCGGTATATCGCATATACTTCCGTCGGTGGTTACCAAAAGACCAATTGTAGAATGTTCATCAATAACCTTTTTAGTTCCTATTTCTGCCGCCTGAACAAAAGACATTTCCTTATCTGACCATGGTGTGGAAACCATCCTTTCCATTCCCTCTTCTATATAGCCAAGAGAATCTTTAACAACATAACCTACACAATCAATCATCTTAACATTAAGATTTGTTTTTCCGCTTAAATTCACTTTAACCGAATCTTCAGGAATAAACTTTGGTTCAGTTGTCATAATGGTTCTTCCTGCACCGCTTTGAGGAAGTTCATCAATGGCTCTTTGTCTTTTGCTTTCATCTTCTATATTGGGAATAACCATCTCTTCCATAAACTTTTTTATGAAAGTTGATTTACCTGTTCTTACGGGGCCAACTACTCCTATGTAAATATTCCCCTGTGTTCTTTGTGCAATATCTTCATATATATTTCTGTCCATAATCTTCCTCCTACAATGGTTACTTTTACTAAACTATATTCAGAAGATATAAAAAATATCACTCCCAAAGGAATGTTAAAATACTCCAGAACACAAAAAGACAGTAAAATACGCATATATATTGACTGATAAATAATAAAATTTATAACTTAACGAAAAAAATCTCACAATTGGATGTTTCTCTAAGGGATGTTTAGTGAAACATTCTGACAGGTGCGGAAGTTGGGTGAACAGTTTAGGTTGTTCACCCTTTTCCTTTGCCTTAAATTGCGTATGCATTTCCTATGTGAGTGAAATATATGTCGACTTGCTGTGTTGCACTTTTCGACCGCTTTTCACTTCGTTCATGTATAACAATCTTGGACACGAAGGTCAGTAATATTTCAGGTGTCAGTTCCTTGACGTTCACATATTTCTTTGCCAAGGATACAAACTTCTCTGTGTTTGTGGTTGCAGATTTCAAGGTGTCAATTTCACTTTCCAACTCAGGAATGCGAATTTGAAGTTCCTTTTGCTCTGTCGTATAACTCTCTGATAACATCTGAAATTGTTTCTCTGTTATCTTCTCTGAAACATAGTCTTCATACACACGTTTAAATAACGATTCTAACTCTTTTTCTCGCTTGGTTAATCTACCAAACTCTGCTGATTTTGCCGATAACTCTTTACGGCTTTCTGCAGAGGTTTTTTGGTTTATAAACTCAGCAAATTCCTTTGTCTTTGTTCTGGCAAAGTAGGTAATTCTCCTGATTTCTTCAAGGATGATTTCGTCCAGAACAGCTTCCCTTATAGAATGAGGTGTGCATTGTTCTTCACCTCTGTGTTTTCTATATCTGCTACAAATGAAGTGAAATGCATCCGGGCTTAGAGTTTTACCTCTGACGAAATACAACTTATTACCGCAGTCTGCACAATACAAAAGTCCAACATATTTGTTAATCTCGTCCATGGAATCTCTTCTTCGCTTGCCTTCACGAACTCTGCGAACGATTTCCCAAGTATCCATATCTATGATTGCTTCGTGAGTGCCCTCGACGCGAATCCATTCTTCTTCAGGCCTTTGTATTCTCTGCTTATTCTTGTACGAAATTGTAGTGCCTTTAAGATTTATTGTATTTCCAATATATACCTCGTTATCAAGAATTGCTGCTACTGTTCTATCGTTCCAACCGTAAGGTTCCGTTACATCTGTAGACGCACCGTACTTTCCGGTTTTCTCATAGCCGTACATTGATGGTTTGAGGATTTTTCTCTTTTTGAGAATATTGGCAATATATGTAGGTCCCAATCCGCTTGCACATAATCTGTAGATTTCCCTTACAACTGTTGCAGCTTCTTCATCAATTACAAGTTTAATTGATTTCTTGGACCCTATGGGTGTGCTTTCATCTCTTGTATAGCCATAAGGCACTTGTGAACTTACTCGTTCTCCACGTTCTGCTTTAAACTTGAAAACAGCACGAACCTTCTTTGATGTTTCCTTGGGATACCATTCGTTAAACAGATTCACAAATGGAGCAAGGTCATTACTTTCGACATTGTTGGAATCATAGTTGTCTTGTACAGCAATATAGCGAACATTATGCTTCGGGAAAATGACATCTGTGTACATTCCTACTTCAAGATAGTTTCTGCCAAGTCTTGATAAATCCTTTGTAATAAAGTTTTTAACCCTGCCTTCTTCCATCAACTTAAGTCCTTCCTGAAACGCAGGTCGATCGAAGTTTGTTCCTGAATAACCATCATCAATTAAAAACCTGATGTTTTCAAAGCAATTGTCTTGAGCAACTTTTAAGATAATCTTTTTCTGATTCTCTATACTGTTACTATCGCCTTCAAGGTCATCCTCTCGTGATAATCTGCAATATAATAGTGTTAAATCATAATCTTGGTTTGACATTATTCTTTCCCTCCTTCAAAGTCAAACCGATTGAGAGTATTGTGAGTAGATATTTCACAACACCACAATACCCTAAACCGATTGAAAAGTCCAGACTTTTAGGAGACTTTGTCTATATTATCCTGAATATCTATTGTTATCAGTCTTCGTATATGGTCCTCAACATTTTTCTTTGAGTTCATATCAAAGATTGAATTTACAATATAATTCATATTACCGACATGAGTTTTCCTCGTTTTTACCATTTCGTTATCGGTGATACTATATGAATATCTCCGTCTAACCGATGTGGCAATTTCGGAATTGTATTCTCTGTCTATATCTATAGCAAAATCTTCATTAAAGTCCATAGGTATTTCCTTCTTATTCATAAAAATTCTCCTTTCGGATTAATGATCAAAATTAAATACTTTTATTGCCTTAACGAAGCTCCTTTCTATAGATTTTTGACCGCCTTTTAAAATATAGGCAATAAGCGTGTATTCACTAAGCTTTGCACTTGCCTCCGGTTACATTTCCTAAGCCTCGGTCCTGCTCGACCATAACCTCGTGTTTTCAAACAGTTGAATCGCTCGTTCTCGAAAGAGAAGTCTTGGCGCTCGCTGTGTTGTATAAATCACCGTGCAAGCTATTTAATTTTCAAGGTTCAAATTCCACGATTGACATTTTTATTCATATCGTGTATAATTTGTTGTGTGGCTATTCTAACATATTGCAAGAACTGCGTCAACCGATTTTGCCTACGTTTTAAAAAGTAGTGGAATTATAAATTATGTATCGTGGAAGTGATTATATGGCAAGTATAAAAAGTTTAGATGAGAAACCTTTTGATTTTGGATATATAACGGCACAATTTTATAAAGATTATGTCATTATTGGCAAAGAAAAAGTTTCGCTTGGTCAGATTTCAACTGAAATTCTGGAATTGTCGGATGAACAGCTTGATAATTTAAAAACAGCATTAACAGATTTAAGGAAAGCATTTCTTGAAAAGCTTTATGGGGAATACGAATCAAATTTAATGATTATATCATCATGCAGCTTTGATGGCTTTGCTCCATATCTAAACAAAGCATTAGATATTGTTCTTAGCCTGCCTTTATATGGCCGCTTTGAGTTTGATAAAAGAAGATACATATCAGAGTTCAGGGAAATATATGAAACTTATCCCAAAAGTGAAGGCAGAAGCATATTAAACAGAATTTTAATAGCCTTGTTATCAATCAATGATGAAATACTAATTTTTAAAATATATGCAACTGCATTTGTTGATTTATATATAGAAAATGTCACCGCAAGAACCCCTGCACATTTTGCACATGCAGTATATCAGTTTCTTAATAATAAAGAATTGCAGCAAAATCTCGAATCGCTTATTCCAAAATATCCGGCAATTACATTTAAGGCAGAAATGCCGGCAAATATTGAATATATTACTTGTCCTGATCCTGATTGTAAAGAAAACTATATTTTGGCAGAAAGAGTAATTTTCAGATCTCTCGGAGGGTTTTTAAATTCAGATCTATTTAGAGGATTAAATGTTAAGCACTCACCTAAAAGATGTCATAATTGCAAACGATTTTTTCTTTTGCCAACCGGTCACGATACTCACTATTGCAACAGAGTAGCACCAAATGATCCAAAAGGTAGAATATGCAGTAAAGTAGGTCCTCATAAAAAAGAAAACTCAGACGAATTCAGGTCTCCAATAAAAAAAGAATATGACAGAACCTATGACCGATTATCCAAGCGAAAATCAAGCGGATTAGATTATTCCAAGTGGCTTGAACAGAGTACATTAGCTATGGATATTAAAGAGCGTGGTGAGTCCGGAGAAATTTCACTTGATGAAGCAATTAGGCTGCTGAAAGAAATATAAAACAGAAAAAATGACGGTATATTCGAGTTCTTTCGAATATACCGTCATTTTTGTTTTGTAATTAATTTGTTTATTCCATTGTGCCGACCATTTCATTTATATCGCCATATGAGTCTACTATTATTGTTTTGGTTTTGCTCGGTGCCACATTGCCGAATCCGTCTATGTAAGCTTTATTTTTCTCTTTTATGATCTCATTTCGTATTTTTGTTTCCTCGTCCGTGAGATAGCAAGTGTCTTTGCTCATGATTTCATCATTTGGATTTATGGACTCCTCTGGATTTGGCTCCCATTTCGCATATAGAACATCCGGCTTTATGAATTTGAATGTTGTTACCTGATTCTGCTTTGTCCTCGGATCGGTGAACCATCCCTTGAATGTGTAACCATATTTTGTTGGGATGTAACCTTCAAGGCTAATGCTCTCGCCGTATCTTTTGGTTATTGGCCTGATAAAGTTTCCGCCGTCCGAGGCGAATTGCAAGATCACATTTCCTATGAATCCAATTTCGCTATCGAATATGCGCTGATTCCTTCTCATCTGCCAGGGTGCCGCCGATGCGGTTGTTGTTAATAGCATTGTCGTGGCAAGCGCCGTACATATTATTTTCTTTTTCATAATCTCATCCTTTCATTTTGGGCATAAAAATGCCGACATACTCGAATTTCATTCATCGAATATGTCGGCATCATTTTCAAAGCATTCTATAAAGAACCTTGCTCCTAATTTGAATCCTTTTATAAAGGTTTGACATTCTGTAATTTGTATCATTTCGTCATAGCAGACTTTGATCTTATCAAACAATTCTTTTTCTTGATCATTTAGATTTTTGAGCAGCTCTTCTTCGTTTTTGGTTAATAACCTGAATGCCTTGTCAAACTTCCGTTGACTTTGGAATGGTCTTTCCATCGGATTAATATTCCCATACCAGAATTCTTCAAGCAGTTTCATCTCGTTCACCTCCTTGTGACACAAACAGTACCACAAGAATTTATGAAAGTCCAGAGAAATTTATAGCTTATTTTTCCAATCTTCCGTATGCGTAAAAATGTGATTTCCAGTATGCGGTTTGTGTACTTGCATATTTTATTGGATCTCCGCAATGTAGCATCTTTCCGTCACCTGCATAAATGCCTACATGTGTAACAGGCTCGGAGGACTGATATGTATTTTCAAAAAATATCAAGTCACCCGCTCTCGCTTCTGACGGACTTATCTTTTTGCATTGATTATATATTTGTTGTGCTGTTGTTCTTGGTAGATTGTAGACTCCGGAATGAGTGTATGTCCAACACACGAATCCAGAACAGTCAAAGGACGTTTCCGGTGTTGAACCACCCCACACATACGGAAATCCAATATATTTTTCTCCCTCTGTGAAAAGTCTACCTGCATATGTTAGTTTGTATAGCTTTTTTTCAATTCCCATCTTTTCATCGTTAAGCTGTTTAAGTAATTCTTTCTTTACTTTTATTTCTTCATCAATTGCAGCAATTTCTTCACTTGCCTGATTGATCTGAAGGTCAAACTCATTTTTCTGGCTTTGATATTCAGCAGAGATTTCGTCTAGTTCTTTTTTTCTGTCATCAACTTCTTTTTTTGCCTTAGCAAACTCATTGAATATTTTCCTATCGTGTTCAGAGATTTGTTTTATATATTCTGTTCTTTTGGTAATCTCCATTATATCTTTGGACTGCAAAAATGCTTCAATATATGCTATATTACCTTTTTCATATAAAACAACAAGCCTTTTATAAAAAACTTCTTTTTTCTCATCTTCTTTTTCTTGTGCTTGATTTAATTCTTCTGTTACTGCCTCAATCTTACCGCTTAATTCATCAAGTTGTCCCTGAACTTCTTTTAGGTCAGCATTAATTTCTAGTATGCTATTTTTAAGTTCCCTTTTCCCTTTTTCAAGTTCTTCAATCGCTTTTTCTATTCCTGAAATCTCCGCATTTTTGGCTACAAGTTGTGATTCCAGTGCAATTACATCTTCAGCATAAACATTTACGGACATTATTGATAAAATGCAAACCATCAATATAATAATTTTATTTTTCAAGGTTTATCCCCCTTATGCTTTTATGTATTTCTTCACAGAATAAACGCTTCCTGTTATACCGATAAATAATCCAAACAAAATACACGATACAAATAATCTAAATATAATTTGATGTGTTTTATATATTTGAACAATGTTTTCTATATATCCGCTTACAATGCTTGAACAGTAAGCATACCCAATCACAACGCATATGAAACCAATTAGCGCCCCCACAAGCCCAATTATCAGACCCTCTATAATAAAGGGAATCACGATATAATCATTAGTTGCACCGACATATCTCATTGTATATATATCGTCTTTACGAGCTGATACCGATATTTTTATAGTATTTGAAATTATGAATATAGAAATAATTGCAAAAATTATCATAAGCACAAAACTACCATTCTTTAATCCAGATGAAATATCCATAATTTGCGAAACAAAATCCTGATTATTTTTAACCCATGATACATCAATAATTTTCCCAAGCGCTTCTGCTACAGTGTTTGCTTTAGATATGTCTCTTAATGTTATTTCAAACGATGCTCTTAACGGATTGTCTTCCTCTAACCCATTTAGAAAGTCATAATCTGAACCGAACATTTCTTTACATTCTTCCAAAGCATCAGCCTCAGATATAAACCTCACTTCTGCTATATTCTTTATTTTACCGATTTCTTCTTCAATCGCTTTAACGCGTTCTTCTGGTGTACCCTTTTCCAAATATGCACAAACCGCATATTGTGATTTAAACTGGTCGCTTATATAGTTTATATTGCTTGAAAAAGATATATAAGCTCCAAACAGGCAAAGGCTTGACATAACTATAACAATGGATGATATTACAACATTTCTATTAAACCATAACCCTTCTATGGCATCATTTATAAAAGAGAATAATTTCTTTATCTTAATATCCATATGTATATCCTCCATGTTTCTCATCTCTTACAATACATCCATTGCGTAGCTCTATAACCCTCTTTTGCATTGAATTAACTACATTTATGTCATGGGTAACTACAATAACCGTAGTACCCATTTCGTTAATTTGTGTCAAGATTTGCATAATCTCTGAGGTCATCACAGGATCAAGATTTCCTGTAGGCTCGTCGGCAATTAAAACTGCCGGATTATTCACCATAGCCCTTGCAAGAGCAACCCTCTGTCGCTCTCCTCCTGAAAGCTCGTCCGGCATACAATATGCTTTATCTGATATTCTAACAAGTTCCAACCATTGTGGAACTATTTCGTTTATTTCCTCGTTGCTTGCACCACGAACTCTTAATGCAAAAGCAATATTGTTATATACATTTTTGGTGGATAGTAATCTAAATTCTTGAAAAACCACCCCTAAAGAACGCCTATAGTATGGTATCTGCTTATCAGTTAATTCCGAAACATCAACTCCACCAACGTATACATTTCCTGATGTTTGCTTTTCATCTGCTAAAATAAGTTTTGTTATTGTTGATTTTCCTGCTCCGGACTGTCCAATAATAAATGCAAATTCTCCTTGTTCAATATGAAAAGAAACATCCGTCAAAGCCATTGTTTCTGTGCTTTCATATTCCTTATAAACATTTTCAAAATAAATCAATTTATCCACCTCTTTTTTATTCAAATCCCTATAAAACAGCATATACGAATCAATAGCCTAAATAGTCTACCGATTCGTATATATCCACTTTTATTTTAATTAAATCAAACCAGCAAGCACAACTGTTGTGTTGTCCTCGCCTCCTTTTTCATTAGCTTTTTCCACTAATTTTTTACATTTATCTTTTAAAGATATATTATCCTTTAGAATTTTTCCTATTTCATCATAGCTGAGCATATCTGTAAGACCATCACTACATATCATAAATAAGTCATCTTTTTCAAGAATGATATTATCAGTTATATACGGTTCTAAAACCATCTCCTCCTGAAAGATGCCTAGATGTTGCGTGAGTTTTGATTTATCTTTATGTGTTCTTGCCTCATCTTCGGTAATCATCCCTAAATTAACAAGAGTCTGTGTCTGATTATGATCTTCGCTTATTTTCTTCAGCTCATTCTTTCTATACAAGAATACTTTGCTATCACCTACATTAGATGCTACAGCTTCTTTTTTCTCAGGAGAAATACAAAGCAAGGCCATAGTTGAACCACTTCTTTCTCCGTTATTCTCTTGAATAAAGGTACATATTGCATTATTAGCACTTTGAACATAAGCATTCATATGCTCGTCAAACCTATTTATTAAATTGCTGTATCTTTCTTTATAGCTAATAAGTTTTTTTACCGAAATATATGATGCCACTTCACCATATTTTTCCCCTCCCATACCATCACAAATACAAAGAACCTGTTCTGATTTTGAAGAGAAATATGATTTCAAAATATATTGTTTCTGTTCTTCATTGATAAAACCATTTACGTAAAAGTTATCTTGATTAACTTTCCTTTTCATCCCGACAGAAGAACATACTACTGTCTTACATTTCATATTTACATGCCTCCGATAATGAAATGACTATAGCGTATTTAAAGCGCTATAGTCACATTCCATCTTAATTATGAATATATCTGATCACTGCGTTTTTAGGATCTGTTAAGTAAACATCATCACCTATAACTACCATATCCATAAGATAACTTGGAGCAAATGTAACATCGCTACCTTTACCATTTATTGTTTCAGGATGTTGATCTGCTGTTACCTTTCCTGCAAGTGTTTCAGAGGTTACAGCTTGATATGCGCTATCCATCGAAACTCTTCTGATTACATTATAATCAAGCACATATAAATAACCATTACTATAATCTAATCTTCTTGGCTCAAAGAACATTGCATTTGGTCCATCAACAAATTTCGTCTTTTCATCAGCACCTGCAAAAAGTTTCAATTTTCCTGTAGATACATTATAGAAATATAACGAACCCTTGACTGTATTACCCAAGAAAATATTTCCTTTATCATCAACTGCTAAACTTTTAATTCCTGAATCAAGTTGTGTAATGTAATTGATATCTGCCTTTGCCAAATCAAGTTGTCCTAAATAGGTCTGTCCTACACCTACATTATTGTAAATAACATAGAGTTTTCCATCTTTTGAAATATCGAAGTCTGTAATGGTGCTATATGTTGCTTCAGTTACGAATATTCCTTCAGCTCCAGCATCGGTTAACTTTACAATACCATAGTATTTAACGCCATCTGTGTTCTGGAACTCATTAGTGAGAACATATATTTCGTTATTGTAGCATCTTACAAGGTTTGCGGTTATGTAAGAAGGCTCGAACTCTATTGTTTCGCTCTTTCCATTAGCTAGCTTTCTTATCATTCCACTGTCTGCTACTATGATATCTCCCTTTGCATTTACAGTAATGCCTTCAGGATCAACAAAAGCCATTGTAGAAAGTCCACTGTTGTGCTTTTTTCTCTCTCCTGTTCCGGCATAAGTTTCAACTGCATAATTTCCAACATACTTAAGAGTTGTATCATACACAATCATTACTGTATTAGTTGTTCCATCCCAACCTACTACAGCATCTAATGCTTCAGCAAATGCTCGAACCGGAATATATGTTCTGTCATTTATAAGCATTGGAGCAACATCTGTCTGCAAAAGTTTTTGTTCCTGATTTGTTCTTTTTACTCTTGTAATATTCTTGTTTCCGATCTGCATACTTACGATTGTACTTTCATTCTTTAAGTTTGCAGTTTGAGTTCCATTTACCCAAATAACTTCGCACCCCATTGCTTCACCAATAGCACGAAGGGGAAGCATTGTTCTTCCATCTACTAAAACAGGTTTGTCAGCGGTGTAAAGTTCTTTGTTGTTTATCATTATCTTAATGTCGCCGCTTGCTGCGTTTACTACTGTCCCTGATGCCATTAGCAAAAGCAATACAGAGAATATTAAAATTACTTTTTTCATTTTGACACCTCACCAAAATTAATCAAAATCGATATATACTTCCGGCATCCCTGCAGGATTACTTGCAGGAGGTGTCGTTTGTTGCGGTTGCTGCTGTACAGGTTGTTGCTGAACTGGTTGCTGTTGAACAGGCTGTTGCTGTACAGGTTGCTGTTGAGTTTGTGTAGAAGGTTTGGTCTGTGTAGTAGGTTTCTTTGTTGGTGTGCTCGGCTTTGTTGTTGCCGGTTTCTCCTCTACAACAGGCTCTTCAGTTTCTTCAGGTTCTTCTGTAATCTCTGGCTCTTCTATCTCTTCCGGAAGAACTATTCCGTATTTCTCGTCAATGTAAACTTCATATGATTTTGATAAGTCACCATCATTTACTATAGAAACCAAAAGTCTTATATAATTCGGTGATAATTTAATTGCACCTTCTGCTTGAGCTGCATGAGCAGTTATGCCAAACAGATTACTTGCTAAAAGTTGCTTTCCGTCATAACCACCTTCAATAATGATCTTCTCTTCGTCAAATACAGCATCATTGCATCTTAGATTTCCATCTACAAAAATGTTTAAGAAATAGTCTTGCTCTCCAGCTATTATTTCTTCTTCAATCTTAGACAATTTACTTTTTCCGGTTTCGTTAGCGTAAACATTCATATAGCTGCAATTTTCTTCTTCACTGAGAATATATTCACACTTTTCTATATCAGCTCTAAGTAAGGCATTAGTCGAACCATTCTGTGAATCAATCTTGACCTCGCCTTTTCCAAGAATCATATGGAGAGTTGCAAGAATTTCTTGATTTGATGTTCCTAAATCTTTCTTTGCTACTGCAAAAACTTGTTCATCCTTGTTTGCATAATACTCTACACCGTATGCTTCCAATCGTGAAACTATCTTATTATAGTCAGCTTCAGGGATATTCTCATTAACTTTAAATTCAATAGGTTCTGTCAATTCAGAAACTGAGTTTACAGCAATTGAAGTCGGTACATCTTTACCACTGTTCATCCAGAAAATAGAACCTACAATAACCAACGCTATAACTGCCACTATTGGAGCAATAAATTTGAGAGGATTTTTCTTTGATTTAGCTGGTTTAGATGATGTATTAAATCTATTTCTTACATCTTCCATAACCTCTGTAGCATCATCAAATCCCATTACCTCTGTTTGTTCGTCTCTTAAATGCTCGGTTCTATTAGGATTTTTACTGTTAGATACATAGTTGACAGATTTGATGTCGATAGAATCGCCACTCGGGAACATCAAAATTCCTTCGCCTTCGCTATACATTATAGCTTCAAGATCCTCACGCATCTGTGTAGGGCTTGAATATCTGTCATCTGGATTAAAACTGCATGCCTTTAAAGCAATTTCAGCTAATCTGCAGCCTTCTTCTACACCGGATGGTGCTGGGAAATGATGGCCTCCCATTCTCATAATCAGCGCTCTTTCTCTATCGCTGTATGATATAGGATTAGGATACTGTGGCATGAATGGTGCTCTGTTGTGATTCAACAATCTATAAAGAACCACACCCAAAGAGTATAAGTCAACACTTGAACCATACGGCTGACCTTTATATACTTCAGGAGCCATATATGTCTGTGTACCTGTCTTTGTAAGACCGGACTGTGTTTTTTCTACTTCCTTTGCGATACCAAAATCACCGAGTTTAAAATCACCGCTATCTGAAATAAATATATTTTCAGGCTTAATATCTCTATGTATAATATTGTATTTTTGGCAAAGTTCAAGAGCACGGCACATATCTATACCGAGCTTAATTACATCTCTTTTAGTTATGGATGTCGTCTTCATATATGACATCATTGGTGTCAGGAGTTCCATTCTGATAAGAATATCCCAACCAATTCCGTCTTTATGCTTAATAACCTGATGGTCTTCATAACTTACGATATGGCTGTTACCCTTAAGTTTAGACATCAAAACAAATTCGCTGACAATTTTCTCAACGAACTGCTGCAGATAACTTTCCGCACTGGTTGCATCCATTCCATCATCCAGAATACTGTCAAGTTCTGCTTGATTTTTTGGAATGGTAATTGTCTTCAGTGCAGCATGGTAGGTTGTACCAAAGTCCTCTCTTTCAATTTCATAGACAGCACCGAAATTACCCTCACCGAGCTTGTTTTTTATTTTCCAAGCTCCGAATATCGGTTCGTACTGCTTGTAGTAATTCACATCCATTTTTGAACACCTCTTATATTATACATAAGTAATGATTAACTATTGCCAATATAGTTCCTGTGGTTATTGCGAAAGAAAATCTAAAATAACTCTTTTCACTTCCGCCATAATTATATTTATCCATCTTTCTCATAAAGAAAGACATTTTTAAGTAGTTAAACAAATTCTTAAATCGTTCTACAAAGTTCTTGTTGAACAACATAAATCCAAGTGCAATTACTCCACCGGAAATAAAAGTTAATAGCATCGTCATTACACTAAGTTTAAATCCTAATACTGCTCCAATAGCACAGAGAGCTTTAACATCTCCTGCCCCAAGCATTTTAAGTGCATAAAGCGGAAACAGCACAAGTGGTATTAACATGCCATATAAACTGTCTAAAAAGCTACTGCAAATAAGTCCGTATGCAAGTCCAAGAATAATTGTAGGTAAGACAACTTTATTTTTTATCTTAAAGCCTTTAATGTCTGTGATATTTATCAAGACTAAAAACACAGCACATATTAAAATCTTAATTGCCATACTCCACCTCATCTATAACGGATGAACTGCCAATATATTCACCACATATTGAACATGTTTTTCCAGGTATGAACATCATACATTTTATATGTTCCTGAATATGCTCCCATGATAAGTATAAACAAGTTGCAATCCCTATGAGAAGAACGACTATTACAGCTAAAATCCACTTTAATGCAGTTTTCTTCTTAATTTTAGTAAACCTGCAAATTACGGTAGATACATTATCATTTGCCATTCCAGGTTCAATTGCGTTTCTTACCTCTTCAGCTTTTCCTTTAAAAGGACTCTTTTTATTCTTTACTATTTCAATCATTTTCTCAGGAGAAACATGATTATGAACGCCATCACAACACAAAAGAAATTTATCGCCAGACTTTATCTTGCCGTTTTTTGAATAAGTTCTAATTACATCAAAAACTCCAATGCACATTGTAAGAACATTTTTCTTTTTGAAATTCTTAGCCTCTTCCTGTGTAATTTCTCCATTTCTAATCATATCAGCTACCAAAGACTGATCTTCGGTTAACTGCGTAATGTTTTTGTCTCGTAATAGATATATACGACTGTCCCCGACATTTTTGATATAAAATCGGTTATCAATAGTCAATAAAAGGGATACTGTCGAACCAACCTTGCTGTCAACTTGGTGACTGAAAGCAAGTGCGCCGGCATTTATATCTCTTATTGCTTTTTCCAAAAGTTCATCGACATCATGAGCCTTAATTATATGATGTTGCAGTAGTGCTTTTAGTTCATGATTCCACACACGAGAAAAATGTGTAACAACAAGGTTACTTATTTCCTCTCCATATGACAATCCTCCACACCCATCAGCAACAATAAATAGCCCTACTGAGTGATTGCAAATGACGTCGTTCTTTGAAAAAATACAATCCTGATTTGTTTGTTTGACATCGCCTATATCCGTATGAGAGCTTATTTCAATGTTAAACATCTTGTATCAGCTCCTATTCGGTTTAACTTAGCATCTAAATGTCATATCTACATTTGCAAGAGTAATTCTATCTCCATTAAATATCTGATATTCTGCGTTGCTTGCAATTCTCTGATTGCTTCCGTTAATATATGTACCGTTGGTTGAGTTATAATCCTTAACAAAGTAATCAGTACCTCTTGTGATAAATTCCGCATGCATCTTGCTGATTTTGTTATTGCTTAATACAAAATCACACTGTCCGCGAAGTTTACCAATCATAAAGTTTTCTTTTGTAAGTTTAATCTTTGTAGAAAGCCCGTTCTCAAAATATTCAAGATATGCACCATCAGAATTGTTATCGTCTAATACAACTGTATCTTCGGATTCAAAATCGGACATTTGACCATACTGCTGTGTCTGCGCAGGTGCTACATATATAGGCTGAGGAATAGACTGTGCAACAGGAATCTGTACTTGCTGCTGAACAGGCTGCTCTACAACCGGTGCTTCTTGTTGAACAGGTTGTTGTGTAACATTGTTCACAGGAGTCTTAACTGGCGCTTTAGGAATTTCCTTGCCAGGCATCGCAGGTCTTGCAGGAATATCTTTTCCAGGCATTGAAACTGCAGGTTTCTTAGTATTGTTTTTAGCAGGTTTTGATTCTTTTTTCTTATCTTCTCCGTCTGCTTTTTTATTAACAAACATTTCTCTGTAAATAACAAAATCAACCACAGCTATTCCCAAAACAATTGCAAATAAATATTTAATATCTATATTGCCATTTGCATCATTGAGAATTCCGCTCATTATACATGCAATAAATAATCCAACAAAAACTATCTGGAAAATAAGGAATTTTGTTTTAGCAGGATTTTTTTCATTATTCTCTGCTTTTGCCTTGTTTTTCTTATCTTCCTTTTTATCATTCTTTTTCGTTACCGGAATTTGACCATTAGGCATTACGGGGATATTCGGCTTTCTTTCCGATGTCTGGATATTAGTTTGAGGAATATTTACAGGCTGAACAGGAGGCTGTTGTGTCTGTACAGGTTGCTGATAAACAAGGGGTGTTTCAACTTTTGCTGGTTCAGGTTTTTTAGTTTCAACTCTAGGTTTATCCGACTTATACTTATCACACAACTTCTTTAATTCTATTGTAGTTAATGCAGGATTATTGAGAGTTTCTAATAACACCTGTACAAAATTGTCATTAGAAATTTCAACCTTGCTTCCCATGATTAAGGAAAGTATAAAGTTCTTTAATGGCTCAATTCCACTATCTTCCATAGAGTTAGGAACATAAATAAAACTTGGTTCATAATTCCCTGGTTTAACAAATATGTATTCCTCGTCAAATACAATACCAGAACTTACAAGCTGATACTCTTCAATATCTTCCAGAGCTGTTAAAGCCCCCTCGATAATTTTGATTAATCCAAGTTTTGGAATTTTGTTTTTGCTATCCATCTGAGCAAGCGCAATCTTGGATGTTATGTTGTAAGAAACTAAAACATCCTCATTTTTTTGTCTTTTGTTTGCCTTGATAATATTCTTGATATCATTGTTTGCAAGCATCTGAAGCTGATAATTTACAATTCCTGCACCACCTTCAAATACGGCAACCAAGTAACTCGAATTACCCACTGTTTCGTATGAAAACTGCATTTTTATTCCTCCTCCAATTTAAATACATTTATTATCTCTTCCTTGTTTTTTATTACTACAAGCTGCAATAGAACTTTTTCTCCGATGTCAAATCTGTAGACATTTTCACGTGAGTATGCAACCTTTGTATTTATAAACGACATATATTTAAAATAGCCTTTAGATGGTTCTTGAGGATCAATGTCCTTCAAATATATATCCTTTACAACATCTTCTTTTAAAGTGTAGTCACCTTTATTAATTTTCTTTTCAATAATTTTTTCTCTCTTTGTTAATGCCATGATCAAAAATTCAGATATAAGCGCGTAGACCAATAATGTAATTAACCCGCCAAATCTCAGAGGATTAGCAGCAACAACATAAATAATTAAGTAAGGAATTCTATACGCATATCTCCTGTATTTTTTTCTTCTTATATATTTTTTGTTTGCTTGTTCAATAATAGAATTTCTGCTCATAGTTTTTCCTCTCTTTATATTGCAGATAATACAAAAGCAACATACAAATAAGGTGCGAATGGGAATGAATCCTTCCATCCAGCCTTCTTTCGTATTATGGATATAACACCTACAATCAACATAATAAAAAGTGCGCCAAGAGTCACTTTCAACATATTTCCAAGTCCTAAAAGCAATGCAAGTATTGGCATAAGTTTAATATCCCCAAACCCGATTCCATTTTTTGAAACCTTGTTCCCAATGAACATTATTACAAAAAACAAAGCAGCAGTAAGTATATGTGTTACTGGATACAATATATCGTAGTTAATAATGGATATAATCGAGATTCCTAACAACATCAACATTAGTTTTACATCAATCTGCTTTTCTTTCGCATCATACCATGCTATTGAAAGCATAATAGGTATTGATGCAAATAAAGTAGTCCCTTTAAATGTATTCATGAGACCTATATTCAATACAGCAAAGATACTAACACTAATCAAACTAATAATAATGTAGTACAAAACTTCTTTTCTTCCAACAATTCTTTCTTTTTTATATGTGTAAAAAAAGGAAACTGCTGAAATAATAAAAAATGCTATAATTCCCATAATTTGTATTCCACCTTAATTGCATATTGAACATGCAGAGTAACTTATACTCTCTGCTGACATTCTGGATAATTCACCACAGTTAAGTCCTTCTATCTTACGACAATTTTGTGTCTTATGATACTTATTAGAGCCTGCCGTAACATAAACCTTATCATTATCAAACGCCTCAAATATTTGACTTATGCCTATAGATAAAAGTCCTTTATCTGATCTTGGCATGAAGAAGACACCATCTCCACCATTAAGCCATGCTTTTTCAATCGCTGTTTTTCTCAAAACAATTTTCTTTTCACCGATAAAAGGTAAATCTAAACCATATTCATATGATAGAGATATAACAACATCGTCCTTTTCAAAGTCCCTATCTCGCTGAATACCAGCCATAATATATCCAACATTTAATGAAGATGCATTGTACTCTCTGTCTGTTTGAGGCATCTTTGCAACATCAAGATGTAACTTCGTATAATCTAACTTCAGCATTGAGTTTTTTAAGTTATCTGCCATACATTTCTTTGCTTGGTCATAGAAAAATTGTTGTTTGCCTGTCCGGATTTTATCATACATTCTTTGATACATATAATCTATTCCTCTTTCAGCAACAGTACTAAATATTCCTATCACACCTTTAACAGAGGCTTTTCCAAGTGCAACATCTGCTTTTGCATTTCCCAAGTCGTTACTTCTATCGGCAAATACTTCACCAAACAAGGCATTAAAAAGCCCTGTCGCAGTTCCTGACAAACTCTCTATATTGTCTAAATCTCCAGTGCCGCTAGCAATTTCAGTATCTTCTGAATCTTGCCAACTATTCAGCTTGCCTAATAGGTATGAGGAGGTTGCAAGTTGCGATGCTGTATCAGAGGCCGCTATTTGAAGTTCATATTCAATGACTGCTATTTTAGCAACATTAAGCAAAAACACAAACACAACAATAAAAAATGTGAATGCTACAGTAGCCTCAACAGTCAGTGAGCCTTTATTATCTTTTCTCATAATTCACCTCTAATACGACATAGTTACATTACTTTTTACAGTATATTTACCATTATTAAATCCACCAATGTTTATTTTCGAAAAACTAAATAACTTTAGGAAAATCAAATCAACATCAAGTTCTGCTTTAGCATTAATTTCAGTATACATTTCCTTTAAGTTTGCATTTCCAGTCTTATCTCTTTGAATTAATGTTGCTTGAATTGTATCTAAAAGTTTTGTCTCTTTTGAGTTTTCAAGAAACATCATTACCATTAAATGATCCGAATATGTAAACTTCGGTCCTACACCAGGTACAATTTTGCAACCCGATCCTGTTATAAATAATTCTGTGGCATCCAATGCCGTCTGAATTCCTCCAAGACTAGCTGCACCTATTAGTCGTGCGACTAATTCACCCGGTGTTTTTATGAAGTAGTACACAAAATTTATGGTAAAACGCAATGATATTATAGATGAAATAGAATTAGTCACATTCTGCCACTGAGCATCCCATCCATATTTTATATATTCGGTCTCACCCCATTTAAAATAATGGTTTCGTCTTGCAGAAGATGTAACATTATTTGTTTTTTCCATTGTATATGCAGTCAGTGCTATATTATACTCTAAGTCACCAGATGTTATTGCTCCTGCAATATCCTCTACCATAGGGATAATTTGTGCAACAGGAAGTGCTGCGCAGAAATTAGATATTCCATTCCAAATGCCGACAGGATTAGAAAATCTATATCCAGCATAATCGCCAGAAAATAGTGTCCCCATATTATTAGATTGATTTCTCTCAAGCTCTGATTGAAAATCTTTGATCTGTGCATTAAGATTCTCTTCATTGGCTTCTTGTTCACTCTTGCCGGGATAATCTTCTTTTGCTTCTGGAATCACAATTTCTCCCACACTACTTATTTCAAGAGATTCAACAGAATTAATTAGCTGATTTTGTTTTGTAACGACACTATCGCATACACCTTGAACTGATGTTATCAATCCATCCGTACCAAAATTATTTAGATTAATTAGGTTTGTTCCTATTCTATTTTTAAATTCGCTAGTTTTAATTTGATTCCTTAATTCATTGATTTTCGTATTTGCTTCATCGATTATGCTTTGTTTTGTGGCATCATCATATTCGACTTCGTTTTCATTCCAATATTCTTCAATCTGCTTCGTCATATAGACAAGTGAATAAATTTTCCCTATTGTTTTATAATCACTTGAATAATTATCAAACTTAGTCTTACTATCATTTAGAAACTCTTCGGCAGCAAGTAAACTCTCTTCAGCAGCGGCAACACGTTGAGATACAGCATTATAATCTGTATTACCAGCGTTAGAAACATAATCATTTACATTTATACTTGGATCCTGTGTTGATTGATTGCTGTAGCTGCTTGTTCCGTTCAATTGTTCCTTGGCTGTATTAACCGAGGTTGAAAGATCAGTAATTTTTGTTTTAGCCTGACTTAATGTATCTTCAAAATCACAAAACGATTTATTCCTCAAATAATCATTAAATTCATCACTTGCCGTACCTAAAACATTACTCACAAGGCTTTTTGCAGATGATTTCCCAAGACCTTTTATACTTTTACCTAGTGATTTAAATGCGTCATCGACATTTTTATTGATACTATCAATTTCTATTTTTGAAAGTTTTGGATTATCCGTAAGTTTTCCTTTTAAACTATTTTTTAATCCATCATAACTACTTGCTTCACTTTTCGCAGTTTTATTAGCTTCGTTTGCGCTATTTGCTTTATTGATACTATTTGTTATGGATCCACTTACCCAATCGCCAAGAATATCAACTGCTTCCTGTAATATAAGAGCATACTTTCTTCCCTCTTCATACTCTATAACCTGTTCTCGAAAGGTTGATGATTCCCAAATCGGCTTGGAATATGTTATGTTAACATTTTTCAGCTCACTATCTTTCAATTTTAATATAGAAAAATAAGGTGCGTTTTCTCCAGCGTTTTTAATAGTCAAATTGCCTTTGATGTATTTTCCCATTTTTGTCTTGTTTGCATCCTCGTCATCTGCAGATTTTTGCAATGCATACAATCCATAATCTGACATAAGCGTTTCATCATACCCTGCCATTACTGTACGTGCTGCACTTTCGGTAGCACAATCTAATGTGTATTGTGCTAAAATAATTCGTGACATATCAATTAACAGTCCAGCCATCATAAACATTGCAAGCATGATGAGAACCATAAATACCGTTATAGCACCTTTGTTATCTTTCATGTTTAAACCTCGATTCATCAGTATATCAAGAACGGTAAGAAATCACTAATAATATTCTCACCGGTTTTTGCAATTCTAGAAACTAATTCAAAGCCCCAATCTACATTATTGATGATTGATTGAGCGCTTCTAATACCAGCAAATTTATTCTCTGCATATCCCTTTATACAAAAAGCTTCTCCACCCAAAAATTGCGACAATTGACTAACAGGCCTTAAAATATCCTGTTTTACAGACACTATTACCTTATCACCTAAATAATTTCCACCTTGAATAGACACATCAATGTGGCATCCATTTCCTCTAACATTCAAAATCCCTTTTCCAAGTTCTTCTTGGACTGTTCTCGTTGTTTCTGATATGATCTGAGACTTTCCCATACCTGCTTCCCAATATGTAACTGCTGCATCTGCTCCTGTAGCTGATGCATTAAGAACAACAACATATTGATACATCAACATAAGCCCATATATTACAGCAAGAATTATGAACAACATCGCCGTAAAAACAAGTACTGCTTCTAACGTGAACATTCCGTCATTATTTTTTCGAAACATTTTTTTCATAAATCTCACCCTCTCTTTTTGATCACTGTAAATATATTTATCTTAACAAGACACTATTTATTATGTCCTGATTATTTTCAATTTTAATTAATGTTTCTGTTCCAAGCACCCAAAAATGGGTGCTTGGAACAAACTTTTTAGTTCTGTTTCAAACCATCATCAATATCCTGAACATCCTGCGGAGAATCAAAGATATTTCCTAATGTGTCTTCTACCCATTTGGTGATTGTCTTTCTAAATATTAAAGCGATTGTTACTAACACAGCCAAAATAAGTACAACTTCAACTGTACCCATTCCGTCTTCTTCTTTCAAAAAACCTTTTACCAAACTTAACATTAAAAATTCCTCCTAAAAAATTTTTTACATTCCTGAGCTAAAACTCAATATTGCTGGTGTAGCGACAATTATGATTATTCCAACAAGCATAATCATCAATGGAATTAATATTTTTGTTGATGCTTCTTCTCCTAATCTTTTTGCCACTGACTTACGCATTTCCCAGCATTCATTACCTTGTACCCTTAGAACGGGAACAACCTCTGCTCCTCCTTTCTTCAGGTTTAGTATAATTACAGAAACAAACTTAATTATTTCTTTAATTTTACACCGTCTTCCAAATTCTTCATATGCGACTGGTTCAGACTTTCCTGCATGTATCTCTGCAAGTGTATACTTCATTTCATCATATAGTACACTTTTTTTAGTAACATCAGTGACTATTTTTTCCCATGCCTTCGATATTGTCATACCTGCATTAACGAGCAAGGTTAACTTTGTTATAAAATCCGGAAACTCAAGTTGTATATTTAATCTTCGTTCTTGAATTTTGTCATCCAACCCCTTATCAACAACAAATGGCATAGCCACATATCCAACAACTGCAATCCCTGACAAAAAGAGCGAGGTTGAGTCTCCTTGAGCCGCTAAAATAAATCCTGCAAGTGCAGCTAATGCAGATATTAAAATTGACATGGCAGACTTATTTGCATTATGTATCATCATATAATAATCAGAATACTTCAATCCATATAGTTCTATTACTTTGCCTTTAACCTGCATTTTATATTTACCAAATATTGATGCAAATTGCTTTGGAATGAATTTCGAAAAATCAATTTTTTCATTCATCCATAATCCCATAGGAAAGAAATCCTTCAAAGGATATTCCTTTTTATCCAAATCCTCAATATATTCATTATATATATCTTTAGATTTAAAGTAAGATATAAGGAATAATCCGCAGAAAACAACTGCAACAATACCTGATGCAATCATATATATAGTTGTATTCATGTTTTCCTCCTTATACCTTAATCTTCATAATTTTACTTCCAACAAAATATGCCGCAACAAATAGTCCAATTGCAATTGTCATAACAATTCTTCCTATTATTGTAGTAAAAACGGGTTCCATATAATCCGGCGAACTCATTGATAACAATAAAATCAACGCAACCGGCATTACCATGAGAGCTTGGAATTCAAACTTCTTTCCTGCAATCATCGTATCTATTTCCTGTTTGATCTCTATTTTTTCACCAATACTTTGCGATGTAGACCTTATAACCTCAACAAGGTTACCACCTGTTCTCTTGCATATTCTTATAATTTCTGCAAAACTTTCTATGTCTTCAATATGAGCACGAACTGCAAACTGGTCTATCGCTTGCTCTACAGGCATATTCATTTCCAAACATCTAATAATATACATTACCTCTTGTATGATTGGCGTGTCTTGATCAGGATAAATTACCTCTAAATCCTTCAATGCATCTTTAAAAGACATCTCTAAAGAACGACCTGCTACCATTGATGAAGAAAGAGAATACAATAAATCCTTAAACTGAACATTTAATTCACGCTTTCGCTTTTCAATAATTTGCCCTCTTCTTATCTTTGGAAACTTAAAAGCAAATAGTGATATTAGCAGTGACAGTATCACACTATGATAAAATATCATTCCCACAGCAAATATAGCAATGGCTGCAAGAATTGTATAAAGAATTTTCTCGTTTTTGCTCAAAACATATATATCATAGTCAATTAACCCATCTTCTCTTTCAACCATATCGGGTTCAGAATTCTTTTTAAACAATTTCATAACATCTCACCCCCCATATTAGTTAAAATAATATTTATTACTTTCGCCATACTTGTTTGTTCCTCTATCACTGTCTGCACAATAAA
Organism: Clostridia bacterium; assembly: GCA_045648505.1. Taxonomy (GTDB): domain Bacteria; phylum Bacillota; class Clostridia; order RGIG6154; family RGIG6154; genus RGIG8700. The sequence goes on from JAZROD010000005.1 coordinate 47,054, forward strand.
AAACTATTAGCATTATTATGATTCCTATATTAACTATTGGTATTATCATAGCAAACAAAGACCAGAGAACATGTGCCGACTTGCCTGTGTCGTGTAATCTCCTTACACAGAGAGATAACCCAGGAATTAATGTGGCAAGCGAATATAAACTGCTTATTGCAAGGAATAACTCCGCACTTATTAAATTTGATCCAATTGAGCATACAATACTGATGATTATATTTGAAAGAACAATGTACCAATATTCACTTCGTCTGGCTCTACCAGAAAATTTGGCATAATTCTTCCACATAGAAATATATGCCTCAACAATGGATGGTTTTGGTCTTTCATAAAGTGTGTGCTGTTCAAAATTTGCACCGCAATTTGGACACTGCATTCCGTTATTGAGTTCAGCTCCACAGTTTGAACAAAAATTCATCCTTCTCCCTCCTTAAACCTTTGTAGATAATCCGGCTGATGCAAACTTTGAGGTATTAACCATTGCATTTTCGGTTCTTTGAAGTGAACCTATAATCTTATGGTTTTCATCTTCGCCTGTTTCAATAAACTGATATATAGGATTGAGTTTAATTTCACCATTTTCAAATCCTAATACTTCTGTTATTTCCATTGTACGTCTAGACTTATCTCTAAGTCTGGAAAGCTGAATAATTATATCAACTGCAGATGCTATTTGCTGTCTGATAGCTTCGAGAGGTATCTGAGCACCCGTCAAAACCATTGTTTCAAGACGGGACAACATATCTTTTGTAGAGTTAGCATGACCTGTTGAAAGAGAACCATCATGACCTGTATTCATGGCCTGAAGCATGTCAAGTGCTTCGGCACCACGAACCTCACCAACAACAATTCTTTCAGGTCTCATACGAAGAGATGATTTAATCAAATCTCTTATTGTAATTTCACCTTTGCCTTCCATATTAGCATTACGGGTTTCAAGTCTTACAAGGTTATCTACTCCCCTTATTTGCAATTCAGCAGAGTCTTCTATGGTAATAACACGCTCATCATGCGGAATAAAGTTTGACATCGCATTAAGAAATGTCGTTTTACCCGAACCTGTACCACCGCTAATAAATATGTTATACTTTGCTTTAACACATCTTTCTAAAAATTCAGCAACCTCCGGAGTAATTGACTTGTAAGCAATAAGCTGCTGTACAGTCATCGGATTCTCAGGAAATTTACGAATTGTAACTGTCGGACCATTTAATGCTATCGGAGGCAAAACAACATTAACACGGGAACCGTCCTGTAAACGAGCATCAACTATAGGTGTTGACTCATTAACAGTTCTGTTAACCTTTGCAACGATGTTCTGAATAACATTCTCTAGTTTTTCATTACTTCCAAAGCTAACATTTTTCTTGAAAAGTTTACCATCCTGCTCTATGAAAACATCATCTGGTCCGTTAATCATAATTTCTGTTACTGATGGATCATCAACCAACGGCTGCAGAACATCAAGTCCGCGCATGGAATTGAACACGCCATCCATAACAGCTTTTTTCTCAATAAGAGTTAAGTATTTTTCTTGCGATTTCTCGGCAATGATATTTGATATTACTTCTCTTATTTCATCATCTGACAAATCTCTTGTTAAGTCGAGTCTGTCCGATACTAATGCACGAATCTCTTTTATGTATTCGGTCATATTTTCTATCAATCAAATCACCGCCTTATATAGTTTCAATCACCTTTGCCATCACCTGCAGAACCATATTACCGGAGTGCAGCAAATTCTTCAAATCTGCAAATACAGGAGTAATTGCTATATTTGCTCTTACTTCGCAATTTCCAAGCGCACCACTTGACTGCAATGAAGGTATACTTTGTGCATTTGATTTATTAAGAACAAATACCGACTTTTCTGCAATTTCTTTTAATTCATCATACATTCCAAGTTCTTTTATAAACAACCCTGTTTTTGCAAGTGAAAGGTTTTCACTAGTAAATGGAACAATGATTCTGTCCATGCAATTTAAGATTTCTATCTTATCCTTGTTAAATTCAGAATCAAAATCAACAATCACAACATCAAACTCACCAAGTTGTTCGAATTCTTTGATAAGTTTTTCAAACTCCTCAAGAGTAAGTTCGTTTATCTCAAGAGAACTCTCTGATGGATTGATATAAGATATATTAGTGTTAATATCGGTAAACTTATTAGCGATGATTCTAAGCCCAATATTAGCGCCTTTTGTTTTAACAGTTAAATATAAATCAGAAAGATTTCCACTGTTACCTTCGTTTAATACATTATACGTTGAGTTTAATTTCTCGGCGTTCAGATAGAATACTCTTTTTCCCTGGCTTGCTAAAGCATACGCAGTAGCAACTGCTAATGTTGTTTTACCTGCACCACCAACTGGAGAGAAAAAACCAACAATTTTTGTATCCTTATCGCCTGTTGATACAGCTTCAACACGACCTGTCTTTTCAGCATATATCATCAATATATCGTTAATAAATTTTTCGGCTTTCTGGAACTTATTAACTGATTCAAACTCAAGTTCAGAGAATGAACCATCTGAAAGCAATATCTTTGCAGGTACATTTGCAACACTGATTGTTCCATCCATAAGATCTTCGGTGAATGCAATAATGTCTATTTTATTGGACTTATCACCTACATACTTTATCAAACTTTCTTTTGATGTAAACGAACAAACTTCAAATGTGTTCATATGCTCAATTAAATAGTTTGTTAAATGGTTAAGATAAAGTTCGTCTGAATCAGCAATTACGATATTAATCTTTGCCATAAAAATTTACACTTCCTTCTGTTTTCATAATTATCTATATTAAATACCTATCGTTGTGACAGATTATTTATATTCAAAGTCATATTAAAAATCTATAATAAAAGCATTATGCTGTTAGTTTTATCATCCCGTTGCCCGTAGCAAACTACTACGGGCAATCAGGACAATTAAATCATTTTACCAAATCTTATAGAACAATCTCATAATGATCAGCGCAGCATCGCCACGTGTCATATCTTCGTCTGCATGAATTGTATTATCTGCAGTTCTTGTAATAATGTTTGCCATTGTTGTTAACGCAATATCTTTTTCTGCCCAATCTGCAATGCTAGAAGCATCAGCAAACGTGAGCCATTCCTCCGGTTTTTCAGGAGTGATGTATTTCATTTCTCTCTGAAGTACACGAGAAGCAATTGCAAGAATCTGGTCTTTTGCAATTGTTACATTACCACGGAATGTGTTATCTTCAAAACCAAGAATCATTCCATATGCTTTTGCAGAACCTGCTGTTCCATAGAACCAATCAGACTTCTTAACATCTGCAAATCCACCGTCCGCATTAGGATCAACCTGTGAAAGAACTCTTAAAAGAAGTGCGGCAACCTCCGCTCTACTAATTGAGTCTTCAGGACTAAATTCTTTTGCAGATGTACCTTCGATGATACCCTTTGCAGCAAGAATCTTGATTGAGTCCTGCATTTCTTCGCTAAGATGCTTAATATCCTCAAAGTCTTTTTCATTATTTACAATCTGGTAAACACCGCTTTCTGAAATCTTTGCTTCTATAGCACCTGTAGCCGGGTTATATCTACCACCGATTGGATTACCATTTTCATCAACGATTGCCATGTACTTCGCATCACTGCTAAGACCTGGGAATGAAATCTTTACAGATTGTGTTTTGTCAGTATCAAAGTTTACAGTAAGTTTCTTTGTACTGCCTTTCATTGCTGTTGTGTCAATATCAAATGATGTGAATTCCTTATCCCCTATCATATCCTTAAGTTCTGTCATTGAATATGATACACGGAAGTTCTTATCATTGATAGTAAGTGTTTCAATTCCAACCTTTTCAAGCTTTGTTACAAATCCTTTGTAAATAGTAATGTTAGCTTTCTTTGCAGTGCTGAATGTTGTATTTACGATATACTCTTTTGACAATTCCCTGTTAAGAGTAATCTTGTTCTTATTAATTGCATCGTTAAGTGTCTTTTCTGTATCAGTGTACTTCTTAAGGTCAGTATCACTAATAGATGATTCTTTAAGAACAAGTTTATTCGTAGAACTTGATGTGCTAATCTTTTTAGAACCGATATTAGCCATCATTGTTTCTACAGAAATAGCAATTGTATTTCTTGCTGCTTCTCCCCCCATCGCCTCTGTGGAAGTTGCCTTAGTAACTGTTTCAATAAACTTTTTAGCATCGTTGGCAGAACCTACTTTTGCGGCTTCTTCAATAATCGGATAGTTTTCTGTAGGATTGTACGCTTTTCCTCCTTCATCTATCGGAGTATCTTCTGGCTCATTACATCTACATGTTTCCCAACCGCACTTTTCACAAATGTTTGATGGTTCGGGTTTAGTAACAACACCGCCACCACCTGTATTTCCACCAGTTGTAACTGAGGTAGAGTAATTAACTGTTACGGCGGTATTGTTTTCGTTCAAGATACCAGTTGCATCAGAAATAACGAACTCATAACTACCTGTGTATGGCGTAGTTGTTGTATTTCCTGATGTGGTTGCTGTTCCTGCTGTCATTTGTGTAACATCAGGGTTTCCGAGTTTGAATTTCTCAAACTCGAAAACTCCATCATTCTTAGCTTCTGTGTTTGTTATATAAAGCAGTTTTCCGCTACCGTCAAATACTCTTAAAACCAAAGAGCTATTTGCATTGGCATTTGTTCCGCTTACTGAAATTTCATTACTCTCAGTAGCATTCGGTGCAGGATAACCAACGGTTACAGTATTTAATGTAACCTGTGTAGCAGCAAAGACTGACATCGTGCTACATATCATAACAAAACACAACATAATTGATAATATGCGTTTCATTTTTTACACCTCTTTCTAAAGTCTATTTGTATTTATTATTTTTCAACTGTTTCTGCCAGAATAGATACAGCAGCATCGGGATCGCTATAATCTCCATCAAATACAAATAATTTAACTTTATCAAGATCTTTAGCATCAAAATCAAATGTTACATCATTGCTATCTCCATCTGAAATTTTAATGCCATTTATTGTAAGTACTGTCTCTCCCTTAAATGCCTGACAAACAACAAATGGAGTTGTGCCTGCAGCTAATGTAATGTCGGCACGATTGATTGTTGCTGTAAGTCTTACTCTACCATTCGCATCTGTTCTTGTAGGATTAACAACCCAGTACTTTCTTCCGTCAAACTGACCTTCCGGTGTAACAACACCACCATTTTCAAGGATTCCTGTGCCATTTGCGAATGTTACGCCAGAAACCTTAATTTGACTTGTTGATGTCACAACTGCATCAGCACCAAGGGTAATGGTAATTGTTCTATTATCAGTCCATACTGCTGTATGCGAATCATCGGCACTGAATTTTTCCTCAGCATTTACAAGGGCAACATTAGCCTTTGCATCAGCATTCTGCACCATGTTGGTAGGTTCACTAAATACAATTACAAACTGATCGCCTGCAAGACCGGTAGTAAAATCTACAACTTCATTATTTACAGGTCTTTCTGCTGTGCCCTTTCTTACAAACGCTTTCAAACTAAGAGTTGTTTTTGCAAGTTTTTCTGTGTTTATCTTATACTGACCAACAATACTATAAGTATTTGCAAATCCATCTTTGATTCCAAGTCCATTAAGCACAATATATGCATTGTCTGACATTGTATGGTCATTAGACATTGTTATAACAAGTTTCTTATTATTATCTTTCCATTCAGCATTCACACCTGTGCCATACAATGCAGTTTGTGCGTTAATAGCATCGATTCCCGCACCATTTGTTCTTGCTGAGAACTCAACAGTTATTACAGAACCTGTGTTATGTGACTCAGTACCATCATCGACATACGCCTTTGTAACTACAGGAATGAGAGAACCAGCGATTGAGAGTTTTTCTAAACCTGTAACCTCTTCATTTGTTTCTGCTGAATTTATTCCTAATCCTTTAATGTTTAATACATCTCCAGAAACATATGCTCCTGTATCATTATCAAGAACTGTTGCTATCGTTGTAGCATCAGCATCTAATACGATTGTCAATACAGTTCCATCTGTATTCCATGATGTTGCAGGATTAGTTCCAAGATGTGCGTTATTATCCTTGAATTCCTGAATGTCGCTTAATACTGGTTTTGTTACCTTTCGGTCAAAAACAACTGTAATTTTTTCTGTTCCACCATTTTCGGATAAAACTACAGATTTCACAAGTGGCATTTCACTGTAACCGAAACTACCTCCAAGTACTTTTGACACAACAGGTGTTACCACACCAGTTTTAATATTCTTAACATTTTCAAATTCTACATTGGTTACTCCAACAACTGCTGATGAATTAGCAGTGAGAGTAATTGTCCAAACTGTCTTGTTCTCGGAATAAGATATTGAACCAAGAGCATTTGCGGTTATTTCTACAGGAGTATTAAATACAACGATAATTTTGTCGCCAACTTTTGCAACACCAGAACCATCATTACTTACAGCTGTTGCAGAAAGTATTTCAGGAGTTATTGCGTTACCAAAACTACCATCAATTACATGTTTAAGATTTGACGCAGCTTTATTTGTAGCTATAGAAGTTGCATTACATACTATCTCTGTTACTCCAAGGTTAATTCCTTCTGTATTAGTTATATCAAATGTCCATGTGTAATTGTCTGATGTTGTACCAACACCAAAGTTAGTGGATGTAACGTCTTTTACTGGTGCGTTAAATACAACAACAATCTTGTCACCAACTTTTGCAACACCAGAACCATCATTACTATAAGCAGTTGCACTTAAAATATTAGGTGTTATTTCTTTACCAAAACTACCGCCAATTGTTGTTGTCAATCCTGCAACATCTTTACCTGTCGCAACTGATTTTGCAGTAACATTAATCGGTGTTCCTATTACTACATCAGGTGTACCACCTAACACTACCTTCCAAACACAACCATCATCATCTACTTTTACGGGGGTTCCAGCAATAGGAGTTGCTAAAACAACATCACTTACAGCAGCATCAAATACAAGAATCAATTCATCGCCCTGCTGCTGTACGCCAGTACCTTTTTTGCTATATGCTGTTGCACTTAAAAGACTTGGTGTAACAACATAACCAAAACTTCCTGCTAATGCAAAATCATTAATTGCTATAGTTTTACCTCTGGAAACAATAGTGAAATCGAACTCATTGGCTATATTAACATTTTCGTTACCTGTAAGCGTATATGCCCATGTAATTCCACTATGATCATTATCTATATTAGTAAATTCACCAAGTCCTGCAGCAGTTACTTTGGTTGTTTCAGAATTCATTACAACAATAAGTCTGTCTCCCGCTTTTGCAACACCAGAACCACCTTTACTGTATGCAGTGAAACTTAAAATTTCAGGATCGATATCTTGTTCAAATCCACCTTTAATAGTAGCTGTTGCATCAACTGTTTCTGCTTTTTCAGTTTCAATATCTACAAGAATTCCGTTAAATGTAATACTATATGTGTTTGTAGTAAACTCCTGATGATTGTCTCCTAAAACAATATCATAATAGGAAATACCATTATGGCGCCATACACCAGGATCTCCGTCATATTCAGGAGCAAGTCCCATATTAAAACCAGCAATATCTATGAACATAGTTGTTGAATCTTTGGGTTGAACTTCTGTATTGAAAAATACTCGAATAATATGTTTTGTTCCTTGTGTAAAAGCAATTGCTCTTGTTATTTTCGGAGCAATTGTTGTACCAAATGAACCTTCCACATCCAAGTTAGTTCCAACATATTCTTTTATGCCATCTGCGTCCTTAATTCCAAGTCCACCAAGATTAATAATAACATCATCATTTATTGTTGCTAAATCACCAATTTTAATTGTAAGCTCTGTGTTTATAGGTGTATTCCATGTAGCAACTGCGTCGCCACCAAGACCTTGACCTGCTTTTTTCACAATGTTTTCTAACTGTGCGCTTGAAATAGTTACACCATTAGTAGGCTTGTCAAAGGAAACTACAATCAAGTCGTCTTTTGTATTTGCAGTACCATCGTTATCTATTGCAACAACCTTCTTTACAATTGGAGCTGTTGCTGTGATAAATGCGCCACCAAGTGTAAGGTCTTCTGCATCATAATCTATAGTTCCGTGCTCATCTTTGATGCCAAGACCATCAAGATTAATTGTCATACCGTTGCTTACTGCAGAATTCGCTACAAGTTTAAATGTAAGAACTGTATCGTTTTCAGTCCATTGTGCATTTCCGTCAATTTCAAATCCTAACTTAGCAAGTGCTATAGCCGGAGTAATTTCAACATGGTTAGTCGGTCTGTCGAAATACACTACGATTTCATCACCTGTAAAATGAGCATCCTTTGAATTCTCTACTGCAATAATTTTCTTTACAACAGGAGCAACAGGCTGTCCAAATGAACCTGTCGGAGTAGTATTCATAGTACCGTAAGTAAATGATGTCGGAACTGTTTCTCCTCCATTGAATGTGATAACATAGACTGTATTATCTGTGCTTGTTAACGGATACGCTTTAAAAGCATCAAACTCAATATATGCAGGCTTATCCTTTACCGGAGCATTAAATACAAATACAATTTTGTCATCTTTAACAACGCCGGGCTTTGTTGAAGCCTTAACAATTGTAGCCGCCATTTCAGTTGCTGTAACTAAATCAGCAGAGCCAGCAAAGTTACCAAGAGCAACAACTGTTTTTGTGTCAACCACTGCAGGTAAAAGTTTTGTCTTAACTGCATCATTTGCTGTATATGTAATAGAGGTTGAATTAGAAAGATTAGCATCTGTATTTAATGTGAGTGACAGTACTGTGTTCTCAACATCTGCCCATGTTGCTGATGAAGCCAAAACCTTATCTTTAATAGAGAGGTTATCAAGAACAGCAGAAGCTGTAGCATCAATAGGTTCATCAAATACGATTACAACTTTTGTTGCCTTTCCGTAGTTAGCATTTACATCATCTGTAACACCAACTGCCATAAAGTCAACAGTTCTTTTTGATACTAAGCCGCTGATTGCAGCATCGATTGCTGTTTTAAGATCATCAATTGTAGCCTGTTCGTCAAACTTAAGATTTCTGTCAACTGTGTTTGCATTTGTAAGAGCTGTTGACAATGCAGCAAAAGATGTTGCTGTATAGTCATCAGCATCATATGCACTTGCACTTAAAATTGCTGCATCCAATGCTGTATAATCGGCAGCGTTCTTTTCCATTGTATCGGATACTGTAACTGTTTCTCCCAGATCATCCTGTTCAATTACAAAAGAACCGGTTTTTTCTACGTAATTGTCTTTAGTAAGAGTATAGTTGAAAGTTCCTGTGCCAACGGTTGTGGGAGCTGTTGTATAACCTGTAACTTCAATTGCAGCATCAACAGGAACAATTCCACTATAATCAATTGTCGCACAGGTAAGTGAACCTGTTATTTCAATATCACCGTTAAAGAAATCGGTATTATCATTTGCATTGATTATTTTATCGTTTGCAAAAGTAATCATTTCTCCAACCGCAACATCGGCATCGTCTTTCAGTGTTATTACAAGATCCTTCTGTGTTGCAGGATCTAACACCATTGTAGATGATCCGAATGTTTTTCCTGCTACAGAAATATCTGTATCAAGTACAGCGCTTGGATCAAGTACAACTTCCTCAACAAACGATATTGTAATCGTTTTTATTTGTGTTCCGGGCGCACTTTCAATAACAGTTGCTACCGCTGTGGGAGCTGTTATTGCAGCGAATACGCTTGTCGGCAAAATCATTGTTGCAAACATTACTATTGTAAGCACTAATGACAACAATCTTTTTGCACTGAATGTTTTTGTTCTCATCAAAGATTCCTCCTAAGATAAAATGATTAAAATATATTTTGTTAATGGTTTACATTAATAATTAACTAACCACTATCAAACCAGATTAAATTCAACATATGTCACACCTCTTAATTTGTCTTTTCTTCTAGTTCACTTACTTTTTTATAAATATAGTCCATTTTTTCCTTTGCAAGAATTTCATTTCCCCACATGCAATAGTCATGCATTGTACTCACAAAAAGCAAGAAACACGACCTAAACTCAGTTTTATTAACCGAATATATCTCTGCAATCGTCTCTGAATAATCAATATACTTCATATAGATTGAAGATAATTCTTTTTGTGCCAGTTCTCCATGCAAAGGACTTGATATAACCTGATAAACAAACCTTAACTTGCTTTTTTCTTCCACAATCATACCAAAACCACTTTGCAACATTTCCTTAAGTGTTTTGGGCGGATTCTTAAAAACAGTGTTAAACATATTATCAAGTTCGAGCATATGCATCTTTGCACATTCAATTACAATTTCATCCTTTGACTCCAAGTAGCTATACATTGTTGATTTGTGAACATCGCAATATGCCGCTAATTCATTTAAGCTAGTATTTTCTAGCCCCTGCTTCACAAATAGTTCAAAACACTTTATGAGCAGTTCTTTTTTCTTCTGCTCTCTCTGTTCATCACTAAGCACTTGTAACACCTCTTTTATTTTCTCAATACCGACCAGTCAGTCATATTTTTTCTCAAAAAAAATTTGCCTGTCCTACTACATAATTCATATTATGTTGTAGGCTAGGCATAGAATAATCTTATAGTCGATATGCACAAAACAAACTCAAGCGATTATTAGAACGACTTTTAGACCAATGATGTGGCAATTTTGTCATTGGTCTGCTTTTGTTGACATTTTTCTTGTGCAAATTTATGAAAATAAATTAAATTGTTACAATTCATTGACAAATCGTGTCGAAAGTGCTATAATTTACGTGTATAATTATGTAAGTTATATTTTCTTTCACCACATAATATGAATTATGTGGTGCTTTTTATTTTCAGCAGAGCAACAATCCGAGTTTTTGTATTTGCATACGATGCACGTCTCCTGTTTCCATAGTGTAGATTCTGGTCGTATTTACACTTGAATGCCCAAGGATGTCAGCAAGTCTTACTACATCTTTCTCTATTGAGTAGTATGTTCGTGCGAATAAATGTCTGAAATTGTGCGGAAACACTTTGTCCTTTGATACACCTGCATCTTCACAGAGATTCTTTAGCATTTTCCATATGTTGCTTCGGTCAAGTGGTTTCCCATTCTTACTTACGAATATAGAACCTCTTCCTATACCCTGTTCCTTAGCATATTTTCTTAACGCAGAGCATAATTTCTCTGGCAATATGACAACCCTCATCTTGCCTTTACAGTTAATTATGGCCTGACCTTTTAAGGCTGATTCTTTTGTAATATAGCGAAGTTCTGAAACTCGAATACCTGTTCCACATATCGTTTGCATCAAGAGGAACAACTTTTCATTGTTTTTACTTTTTGCAGATCGTAAAAGTTTCTCGTATTCGTCTTTCGTTAGCTCCTTATCTTTATTAGCAAATATCTGTTTCTGTATTTTAAATGTTTTCACTTTACAGTCATACCATTCCATATATACAAAGAAACTGTTAATTGATGATAACATTGAATTTGCACTCGCCGGAGCATACGATTCAATTATGGTGTTCTTATATTCAATAACAGTTGTTTTATCTACTGCTCTTCCTTTTAGCCATACCATAAAAGCCGTAATATCTCGAATGTATTTTTCTAATGTTGCTTGAGACTTCTCCTCATTAATAAGATAAATTTTAAATTTGTTAATTAATTCGACTGTTAGTTTTTTCATTATTAACTCAACTCCTTCTAATTTTATTTTACCACCAAAGATAAAATATATAAGAGTTGTCAATGAATTGCATAATTATTGTGAAATATTAAAAGGCGATTGTAATTTCGTTATCCGAAATACAATCGCCTTCATCGTGCATTTTCTTTGCTGCAAGCAACGCATGCTTAACATAAATTGTATTAAGTTGTTCTCGTATCGTTTTGGCATCAACCTTTTGTTCCACAAATTTGAACACTTCCACAAACACTGCACTTTCAGTTCCATATTTGTCCCCATACATAATATCTTCTAATGTATATTTTGCCATCTGTGTCACCTCCTTTGGCAACACATACAATATCACATAAGAAAAGAAAAGTCTAGATAAAGTTGTATTTTACACAACTAAAAATTGAGATAATGTGGATGCTTTATCGAACATGGACTAAAAAAATCGTCTGTAAACATATCCTGTTTTTGTCCATATTCAAAAAGATATTTGAAGGTAATAGGAGTATTACATTTATTTGAGAAATGATAAATATTATATAAGTAACTTACAGTGCTAGGATTCATTAATATTCTTTCTATCTCATATTTAAAGAAATAAAATTCCTTTTCTTCAATATGATTATTCTCGTACAAATAGCATATGTATGAAAAATAAGATAATGTTTTATCCATTTTTCTTTCAAAATCATCACTACCATGAAATGATTTATTATACCAATTATATTCATAATCTAAAAGATATATCATCTCGCTTATATCTTTATCTGTACGAATTTTTTCTGTAAGTTCATTCAAATAATTCGCTCGATTAATTTTAATTGATTTTTTCCACTGATGGTATCCAAAAAATCCACCAAAAATTACAACCAGTAATGAAATGGCACTAATTATGTCTCCTATATCAAAAACATTATTAAAACTCATAATCTAAATCACCTTTTGTCTATTTTTAAATTCTTCAAGTATTTTCTCAAACTCTGCATTTTTCATTCTAATATACATTTTAGGAACATATTTATATAAGAATCTAGTAATTCTTTTATATGAAAATTTGCGCAGCCATACTGTTTTCATTCTGTGTTTTATGCGAATTACGCTATTCTTTGGTTCTTTGTAGCTCATTCTTAAAAACTACAAGATTTATCCTTTCATTCACATACAATTCACAAAATATAAATCGTTTTTTCTCGCTTTAAAAGTTATCGTAATTGGTGAGTTGTTATGTACTTTGCTCAATTTGGTATTCGGTATAATATTCAAAAAACTCATTTTGTATTGATTGTAAGATAGTTTCTTTATCCTTAGTATCTTTACCTTTGCATTTATCCTTGTTTATTGAAATTTGAAGTTCATCCCTTTTTTGCTTTAACTTATCAAGCATATATATAATAGAATGTCTTCGCAAATACAACTGCATTTTGTTGTACATATATTTCCCCAGTTCAGTTTTAAATATGATATTGCCTGTTTTTTCATCTCTATCTAAATGTTCGTAGTATTCTTGAGTGCATGGATCTATATAACCTTTATTATCTACAACATTTACTTTCGGATCGTTACTAGGCCAATCATCATTTTTAGAGCAATTACAGTATGGGCATGCATAAAGCAAGTTGTCATACTGAAATTTCAATTCAGGAAATTTTTCTTTCGGCGCAAAGTGTTCAACATGATATGATTTATATCCACCTGATATTGAATCTAAGTCGTCACAATATGCACATCTATGCTCGAAATCTACCGCTAGATATTTTTTATTTCTTGAATTTGTTTTCCTGAATTCGCCTGTATGAGAGCGAACCGGAATTTTTGTCTTTAGCATATAAATATTACTCCTTATCTATTAGCTGATCAATCTTATCTATTAGGTTCTGTATCCTGTTCATACCTAAATCTTCTTTCATTTTTTCGGACAATGCTGAAACCCCATCAATACTTTTTTCTATTTTAGTATCCAATTCTATTATTCGTTCGTCAATCTTATGACTTGTTCCGATTTGAGAGAGTAATACAGACAATTCATCTTTCCAACGCACAATAGAACTTCTGTATTTTTTTATTTGCTCAACAATTTTAGAATTAAGTTCTATGCGTTCGTCTTGATCCTCAATGTATCTTTCAAAATCAAATACTTGATATACATCAAAACATTCTTTTAAAAACAAATCATCCTGATATGATGTCAAAACAAAAATCGGAAATTCAAATAATTTCTCTTGTGTAGCTGTTACTAATTCTATTCCTGTATATGATATATTCTGCTGCGAGGATAGATTGTAATCAACAATTAAAGCATCTAATTTAGATGTATATATAATTTCTACCATGTCATTTAAACTATCATTTAATGTTAGTTCTACTGGATTTAACATAACATCCTTATATTTTTCTTTAACTAGATTCCCGTCAAGGTCATTCCACCCTAAACGAAGATATGTTATCAACTGAGTTATTTTAGAAGCATCATCATCTATAATTCCAATGTTATAAATCATCTTATTCACTCCTATTTACAATAAAATTTTATAATGGAATTGATATATCTAAACCAAAACCATCTTTAACCTTAGTAATAGTATAAGTTCCATTATATTCATTTATACTTGAAGCAACAATAAACATTCCTAATCCCGTGCCTATTTGATTGCCGTTGGCATCATACTTGCTAGTTGTGCCATACTTGAATATTTCATATGGATTTGATGCAAAGGCATCAGATAGCCCTTGTCCATTATCAAGATAATGTATTATAAATTTATCCCCACACTCAATTGATATATTTATATTTCGTTGTTCACACTTAGTGTGTTCAAAGGATTCAATTGAATTAATAATTAAATTATATATGATACTATCAAAGTCGGTTTCAAAAATTCGTTTATTTGCTATTATTCCATCTGTTGAAAATTCTAACTTTACTTTCTTTCGAACAAGTATGGGTTCTAAAAGTTTGATAGCTGATTCGATAGTTTTTGATATATCCTTCTTTCTTCTTTTTCTCCGGTCACGATTTGATTGAGTGGTAATAACAGTTATCCAAGCTTTTAAAAACTCATCATTGTTTTTTAGGTCGTTTAAATTTCGCATAATTAGCTCATCGTCTTTTTGGTTGATAGCAATCTTAAAACCATTAACCCGTGTTACAAGCAATGAATTGATTGTTTTTAAATCATGAACCATCGAGGTTGTCATAAGTCCGTTGGTCGCAAGTGCCCTAAGAAGTTTAATTTCGGAAATCAATTCTTCTTGTTCTTCTTTATATATTTTTAATGCCATTGCTAATTGCTCAGTTTGTTGCTCTTGCTCTGTCTTCCTGTTTTTCTTTTGACTTCCCCTTTTTAACACTTCATCCGCAATTTCCGAAGCCTGTTCTTTTGTTTCGTTATTTTTGTTCTTAATATCTTTATATTTTTTTATATTGGAAACAATATATGCTCTGTCTTTTTCAAACAACGATATAATCGATATTAGAATATTACTTAACACTTCAAAGTGATCATTTTCAATTATACCTTCACGGCTCGATTTATCTAATATAGACTCATTTTTTATTCTAGATATCAAAACAGTTCCTTGTATTTGCGAATTGTTTGCGTGCCATTGTCCAGATTTATCCGAAATTGCAACCGGGTTTACTCCTTTTCTTGCATCAAGGCCTAACCAGTCATATGATTTAGATTTCGCATCTCCATACGGGCGCACAACAAAATTATCACGATATATCTTTATACCGCCATGTTCTTCCATCCATAGTTTTCTGTTCGCGTTTACAGGTTTATAATAATAATTTCCTTCTCCACCAGCTAATTTCATGAACAAGTATTGAAATGTAAAAGGACCAACTTCTTTTGCTTTTTTTAAAAATTCCATATCTGTATTACCTGTAAGCTCAGACAATGTTTTTTCTACCTTAAATTCTCGGTTAGTAAAATCTTTTAGGGTATAAGGTTCTATTTTAAATGGTTCGGCAGAAAAAATCTCTTTTGGCATAACATTCAAATCGAATTCATTTCTATCAATTGTTGCTATTACTTTTTCACCATCAAACTCTGCTTTGACTTTATAATCATAATCATCGATGGCTTCACATTCAATTTCTTCTACTTCTTGTTCCGGATCCTTTTGGGCAAAAATATAATATTGAGTTTGCTCTCCTGGAGGCACTAAAAAACCTAACACTTTATAAATTTTGTTGATGTCATTTGCGCTCCACTTGTCCCTTAATCCGCTGATTTTAAACAATGTTCCTGTTTCTAAACTGAACTCAGGTGTGGGTTTTCCGGTTTCCTCAGCTTCTTTTCTCTTCGCCGATGATAATTGGTATATGTGCTTTTTTATATAATCTGGAATTACAGAAGAATAATCTTTATCCAAATATTCGAAGTCTGCCTCGATCTCATCAAGAGTCTTTCCGGTTTCTTCAAATTTATCCCAATCATTATACCAATA
Organism: Clostridia bacterium; assembly: GCA_045648505.1. Classification (GTDB taxonomy): domain Bacteria; phylum Bacillota; class Clostridia; order RGIG6154; family RGIG6154; genus RGIG8700. Next base: position 63,195 of record JAZROD010000005.1, read on the forward strand.
TATTAATGCCTCAGCCTTGTTCTTTGTATACATTACGCATTTTCTGCCCAGTCTATCAAGAGCAAATCTTCCGATGCCTTTTTCGCCAGATTTAACTCGTTGCCCCTCGCTTACAAAACTATATTTTTTACTATCCGTACCAATCAACATCCACGATGTTTCAATTACATCACGAGTCATACCAACGCCATTATCCAAGATATATAAAGTATCATTTTCCACATCAAAAGCTATGTAACAAAAATCGGCGTCAGCGTCATATGTATTCTTTATAAGTTCTATTATTGCACCATCTGCTCTTGAAACTCCTTCGCGTCCAATTAATATTGTGGTACGTGAGGATATCTTATATTTCAGTTTTTCCATAAAAAGACCTCCATTTTAATAAGAAAAATTCTTTATATCATCTGGAGTAACTCGTTTAGAAGTTCCGCTTACACAAACACCCACATTAGATATATGATTTTTGAATTTTTCGGAATTAATTTGTATTAACAAATCATCTAACGTATATTCTCCGTTAGATATAATATACAATCCTGAATATGGTATCTCATCCTCATCGAGCATATAAGCTTTAGTGCATTCAGAAATCACCGATGAAATTAAAATTTTCTTTTGGTTCATATTATGAATAGCTTGCGAACGACCATATTCAAACCATTTTGCCGAAACGTCCGCATCACGTTTCAATAATGCTTCTTTATGACTACTTAAGTAACTCATAGCATTTGGGAATTTTGAATACATCTCATTTTCTGTATAATGTTTCAACATTCCATCATTATCAAAGTAATACGGAAATATTATATATTCTTCATATTTACAATATTTTTTTCCTTTAGGACTAGCTGCTTTCTTTATTAAATCAACTTCTATTTTAAAATTGTTAATATAATAAAACTTAGAATCTATTTTGCCGTTTTTCAAAACAAAGGCATCGTTGTATAAAGTAGCAATAGTACTTGACACCTTAAAACGATCACCTAATCTTATTCCATCAGCTTGTTCCGCTTCATCGAAGCACCATTTGCCATTCAAACTATCTTTTGTAAGTTTTTTTTGTTGTTCCTTATTTTCAATGATCTTTGTATAAGAAAAGTCAACGGTATCCGAATCTTTTACGACCTTCATTATTGCAGGAGAAACTAGTGCGTTTTTAAAAATTTTGTCTTTAGGAAAATCAATAATAGATACAAGGTCTCTTTTTAATAAAGTTCTAAGAGATTCAGCGAATACGTTTTTAAATATATTGCTTGGGATGATGTAAACTAATTTCCCTTTTCTTTTTAATAAATTATATGATTTTTCAACAAACGCATAGCTATAATCAAATTTTCCTTTTTTACATGTTTGGAAGTTTTCCTTTACAAAAAATTGTATTTCTTTTGGCAAATCAGGATATGCAATATACGGAGGATTTCCAACTATATAATCAAATTTGAAATCAATTTCTGCGGATAAAAAATCAGCACACTGTATATTCCATTTAACATCAACTATCCCATACATAGCGGATATTTTGTTCAGTCTATCAATACACTTTTGAACAAGAACGCTATCAATTTCAAATGCATGTATGTCGCGTTCTATGAATTTCTTAATTTTATTTGCTGTGAATTTATAACCGATACACTCTTTAATATATCTTTCAACTATTAAAGTCAATATTTCTCCATCGCCGCATGAATTTTCGAGAATTTTTTTTCCTACAATACTTTCTGTATATTCTGATAAATCTAGCATTATAGAAGCAATATTTTCGGGAGTGAATATTTGGCACTTTTCTTTTGTCTTCTTATTTTCAATGACTGATGGCATTTTGCACCTCTTCTATTCCAATATATAAAAATTTATAAATGAGAGTTCATCTCTTTTTCCAATTTCTCAATACCATCCAAAATCGTATCAAATGGTATCTTTTCTCCATATATCATATTCTGCATATGTTCGTAGTCATCTTTTAACACTTGCAGATTTCTTTCGGGTGGCATCAATTTCATCGTGCCGATTTTTGCATTTTCGTATTGTGCCCAAGGGCAACGGTAGAATTTTTCTTTAAAAAGCACAACCTTTTCAAGCAATTCTATATTTGCAAATGCAGCATCCTTTACAGGCGAATTTGCCATACAATATAAGTCATAGTAGTGTCTTGAATAACGAGCCGGGAATGTTTTATCTTCCGGTCTGTTTGCTTCACGGTGAAGTATGGTAACCTTTTCCCAAAATGTTCTTTCGGGCAGAACCGTCAGAATATCTGTTGTAGGTTGTTTGAAAAGCTTCGGATACTGTGTAGCAGCATACGGAGTAATCAGTTTGACTGCCGCAGGAGTCCAGGCTGCAAGTGCACCGATTTCAAGTCTTATAACTGGAAGTATCGAACGGTCTTCGAAGCTTCTGCTATATGCAAACACAACAGTCTGCGGATCGGTTTCTTCTATGTAACATTCAATAGGTGACGAAAGGATATTCTGCAAATCTTTAATTGTTTCTGGCATAAACACATCTTTCAAAAATTCTTCCGTTCTGCGATTTGCCTCCTTGTTGAAAATATCCTGTTTTGTGTTGCTTCTCTCAATCCAAGGCTCGTCCTTTTCAAAACCAAGCACGCGCCAATCGAGAATTAAGTCAATGTCTTCCGAAAATCTCTCTATAAGACCATAAGATTTTGAAAGGCTTGTACCACCTTTAAATGCAATATTGTCTTTCCATTTACTTGTGTGAAAAAGATAATCAAGCATAAAGCATACCCAAAAATCCTTTTCGATGATAGCATCCGTCATACCCATTTTAGCGGCAGTATTCTGAAACAATGCTTTTCTGTCATTTTCGTTTATGTTTGCTATGTTAATCATTTTTCATCACCTTTGCATATTTGTTTTATAAATTCGTATATCCACGAGGTTGCCGCCTTTGCTTCAAGCAGGGCAGTAGCTTTTTCATCATCGGTTAAGTCATTTTTAAGTTTATTTACAATGCTCTCGTCAATATTATCCTTGCCAAGTGCTTTGAGTGCCTGAACAATCAATGCGGTCTTATATGATAGCTTTGAAATTTCTTTATTGGTAGTTCTCTTGAATTTTATTGTTGTATTATCGTAGGTGTATTCTTTATATGTTCCGTCACTTACATAGGACCATACAGCAGGAACCTGAGTTGAAAGTCCGAGAATGTTTAATGCAGTATCTCCACATGGAACAATGGTCCATCCGAAGTTGCGGGCAAGAGCATGTGCAACCTTGTCAGGATTAGGCACAACATATTCTTGTAAAAATTCATTATATTCAGCTTTGTAATATACACCACGAATAATTCTGACAATAAGTTTTTCTTCTTCAAGGCGCAACAAAGACATATTAACGGTTTTCTTATCCGTAATATTTACAAAATCTACGGCAACAAAAACTGTACCGTTTTCTGCGTTCAAAATAATTCTTTTTATTTCACTCAAATAATTTGGTCTGCTCATGCAATCACCTCGTAGAAATTATTATACACTTTTTTCTACGAAATATCAATAGTTTTTAACAATTTCTTTTGGAAATTTTAAAAAAGTTTATTGAGTCGGTTTCATCTTGTAATCACCTAGCAAATAGAGGAGAGGAAGCGGAACGAGTCCGCTTGCCTCACATTTGAAAGCTGAAACCTTCATCTTTATCTAAATCCTCACTTTCTTCGTATGTATCGATGTTGATTTCTTCTGCTTCGTCAAGTTCTTCTGTCGGGGTTTGGTTTATATCTTTGTCTTGTTGCTTACTCTTCGCTATAAGTGCAGCCGCAAGACCTATGGCACCGCCTAATGCAAATCCAAAGTTTGAACCCGCATCCTTTGCATCAAGTTTCTTTTTCTTCTCTTCAGGATCATCGTCTTGGTCGTTATCCATCAACGAAGCCACAGCTGCAAAAGTACCGACACCAGCGTCGAGAATAATGTTGCTGCTCCTATTGTAATCGCCAAAAACTTCAACAGGTGCTTTTTCAGCATATCTGTCGCTTCCTCCAAGGCTTCCAAGTTGTTCTGCATCTCCGAGGAGAACTCTGAAATAAAAGTCTCTCTCATCTTCCCATCCTGTTTCAAAACATTCTCCACATCCTTCACCGTCTCCGTATGTTTGTTCTGAATATAGTTTGTCATCTTGGCTAACTCCTGTAGTAGTTGATTCATCAGGTCTGCTTGGTTCTCGGCTATCATATCGCTCGTTGCCAGCTCCGAAATTAGTTCGTGCAGTTTCGGCTGAAATTCTACCATATCCTTCATCAGTTGTATCTCGATCGACCTCTGTTCCTTCGGTATGGAACATATCTCTACCTGATAAGTCTGTTGTGCGAGTTTTCCCAAATTCGAAGAGTTCCTCTCGATTAATTCGTCCATTGAAAAGTTCTTTTGTGAGTTGTTCTCGTATCCTGAATTCATTCTCAATCATCTCCTTTAAAAATTTATTATCATGCAGTTTAATATCTCTGCACAGTTTTCCATTTGGACAACTGAAAGTGATATTTTTTCTTTCGTCTGTCCACCTCATTTGGTATCCTCGTTTTGCCATTTCTTTTGTAAATTGATTTCGATTACCGCTACATTTCATAGCACTTTGAATATCACTCATAAGTCTGAACTTCCAGCTTTGACCTTTTTCTGCGGCACGATATTCTCTTGTCGAAATACTTCTGCCGCCTTTTTGATAAGGCGGTAGTACAGAGAAGCCATGACTGATACAAATTTCATCACTTATATCCCTTAAAACCTTTAGGAAATTTGGAGTAAAATGTATCTTAGAACCATTTTCAAAATTTACAGAATTAACAACAAAATTTGAATGTAAATGAGGTTCATCCATATGCGTGCAAACTAAAACCTCATGTCCCGGCCAAGCTCGTTTAGCAAACTCAATTCCAACCTCGTGTACTTGCTCAGGCGTGATTTTTTCTTCAGGTGAAAACGATTGAGAAAAGTGATAGAAATTCATACCGGTTTCTTTATGATAAACTGCTTTTGTTGTCATAAATTCTGCATAGGCATTTTCGCCAATACAATTAATTCCGGTGATTAATTTTCTGCCTGAATTCACATCAAATGTTTTCTCTTTACGGAGACAATAATTGATGAGACCACGCATTGCACTTGGGCTTTGTTTTGCTTCAGGAATTACATTTACTGTTGCCATTAATCTCGCCTCGCAATATCTCCAATGCGATCATTTAATTTATTAATCGCACTGATAAATTCTTCGAAATTATACGAGTAAAACACCTTCGCATTGACCTTTTGTGTCAGCTGATTAATGTTGTTACCGATGCGCTTAAATTCTAATAAAAATGGTTGCATATTGACAGAGATGTAGATAGGCGTTTCGTGAGAGAGCCTGACCATATAATCTGTAACACTTAGATCTGCTTTGTCTGCACGCTTTTGAATATATTGTTTTTCTTTCTCAGTAACTCGTATTGTTAATGTCTTATCTCTTTTTCTTTTTGACATTTATATTACCTCCTTCTTTAAGTGGGTCCGGGCTTCTGCCCGAATATTGTGCCGATAGGGCGGCACAACGCGACAGGCGGACAGCCGGACGCTATGCTTGCCCCAGACTAAGTCTGGGAAAATTCTCAAAGCCGCGTGTCTAAGAATTTAAGGGATATTGGAATAAAAAAATAATTGATTTGCAAATCTCTGTGAGAGAAGCTAATCAATTAAATCATCGTTTTTTTATTACCTATATTATTCTTATCCAATAGCCCTATGTTATTATTAACTTAGTATTATTTGTAGCCGTTTTTTACACCACCTAAGTCAAAAAACAACTGCCATTTATTCAAGCACTTTATCTGTCAACCGATAGAGATTAGATGTGGAACATCCGTTACTCTTTTTGCGATTAACTTTGATTATGTAACCTGACTCAACCAACTTGGGAATCGTATTTTTAACAGTTGATAAACCAACACCTGTATCCTGATGTATAGTATCAAGAGAAGGGAAACAAGAGTTGTCATTACCTGACCTCATACAGAGATAACACAGTATCCTGAATTCATTCCCGCTGATACTTTTATCGGTAATAATCTTGTTTAGTATGGTTGTAAAATTACCTTTTAGTTTATTCATTAAAAATTCCTCCATTCTCAAAATAAAAAAGCCGCATCATTTCGATACGACTTAATAACTTATTAACTTAAATCCTTTTGAGCAAAAGAAAAAGTACAGCTATTTTTCAATAACTGTACTTAATTCTCTCTCAATCGGCTTTTTCGGAAACATCCTTTTGAGAAACACCCGATTGTGAAGTGAACCCCATTTAGTTCACAAAAAATAAAAAACCTACACCAAAAACAGGAAGAGAAATTTATCTTTTCCTGTTTTTTAATCTTGTTGTATTGTAAAATAATAACCAATCTTCAACAAGGGATAGATATTCTTCA
>JAZROD010000006.1:0-17648 GCA_045648505.1 Clostridia bacterium
AAATCATACACTTTTGAATTCAAGCTTCATGTAGTAGAGTTGTATCTAACAAGTGAACTATCATACCAACAGCTTGCACTTCAGGTGGGAATGACTGATCCGGCGAGAATCACTCGATGGGTATTGGATTACAGAGCTGCCGGCCCTGAAGCATTGAAGCCCAAGAGGAAAGGCCGAAAACGAACCATGGACAAAGAGAAAATCATTCGTGAAATCAAAGAAGGAGACTCTGATGAGCAGAAGGACCTGCTGAAGCAGTTACAGGAGGAGAACCTCAGGCTACGCATTGAGAATGCATTTTTAAAAGAAGCGAGGAGGCTGCGTTTAGAGGAGGAAGGTCTTCTGAACGAACTGCGAGAATCGTCCACAGTCTCCGAGGACAGTTCAAATTAAGGGACATTCTCGCAGTAGTTGGTTTTCCAAAGGCAACATACATGTATTGGCAAAAACGGTTTGATAGAGTTAATCCCAACGAGGAATTAGAAAATAAAATCAAAGAAATACATATAGAACACAAAGATTTTGGATACAGACGAATTTACGGACTGCTCCGTGGTGAAGGATATATTGTAAACAAGAAGAAAGTACAAAGAATTATGCAAAAATCAGGTTTTCAGGTTACTTCGTTTGCAAGGAAAAATCGCAAGTACAGTTCATACAAAGGCAATGTTGGTAAAATAGCACCAAATAGAATTAACAGACGGTTTAAAACATCTATCCCTCATCAGAAGATAACTACCGATACTACTGAATTTAAGTATTATGAGATAGACAACAAAGGCAGAATGGTAATTAAGAAATTGTATTTAGACCCATTCCTTGATATGTTCAATGGTGAGGTGTTGAGTTATAGCATAAGTCAAAATCCGTCAGCAATAAGTATCTTATCAGCACAAAAGCAAGCAATAGATATAACAGCAGATTGCCCATATAGAAGAACTTTTCATTCAGACAGAGGCTGGGCATATCAAATGAGTGCATATTCATTTGCGTTAAAAGAGAACAAAATATTTCAAAGTATGTCTCGCAAGGGTAATTGTTACGATAACTCTGTGATGGAAAACTTCTTTGGAATACTAAAACAAGAAATGTATTACGGAAATACTTATTACAGCTTTGATGAGCTTAAAGAAGCTATTGAAAAATATATAAAATATTACAACGAGAAAAGAATCAAAGAGAAACTTGGGTGGAAAAGTCCGGTTGAGTATCGGCTCTCTGCCTTGGCTGCATAAAAATAGCGTAGCAGTTATTAAAACTACCACGCTATAAAAAGTCTAACTTTTTGGGGTCACATCACTTTTCTGCATCTATTTTTTTATACCATTAATTGTGAATTGTGCATTGTGAATTATGCATTGTTCCACGTGAAACATTTATTCATTTGTTTCTTCGATTATTTCTGTACCTTCCGGTGCTTCTGCTTCTTCTTCGTGTTCTGCAGTTGCGATAGAAACAAGTTTTTCATCTTTAGCTGTCTTCATTAAGATAACGCCCTGAGTTGCTCTGCCCATTTCTTTAATACCGCTGATTGCAGTTCTTATGATAGTTCCGCTTGATGTTATCATCATAACATCTTCTTCAGGGTTAATTCTTGCAACACCAACGATTGCGCCGGTCTTTTCAGTTATCTTATATGTTTTAACACCCTTACCGCCTCTTGTCTGAACCTTATATTCTTCAATCGGTGTAACTTTACCAAGACCGTTTTCTGTAACAAGAAGCAACTTATCGCCATCTGATACATCTGTGCATCCAACAACATAATCGTCATCTGAAAGGTTGATTGCTCTTACACCGTGTGCAAGTCTGCCCATAGCACGAACATCATTTTCATCAAATCTGATTGATTTACCTTTATTTGTTGCAACAAAGATTTCACTGTTGCCTGTTGTTACAATTACATTGATAAGCTCATCATCTTCATTGAATGAAATAGCGTAAATACCGCCTTTTCTGTTGGTATTATAGTCTGCAATCTGTGTTTTCTTAATAAGACCCTTCTTTGTTATCATTGTAAGATATTTATCTTCTTCAAACTCTGAAAGTGGAATAATTGTTGTAACCTTTTCCTGTGGCATTAAAGGAAGAAGGTTAACTATTGCACTTCCCTTTGCCTGTCTGCTTCCTTCAGGAATCTGGTAAGCCTTTAAGCGATAAAGTCTACCAAAGTTTGTGAAGAACAACAAGTGGTCATGAGTTGAGCAGGTAAATATTCTTTCAACAAAGTCTTCTTCCCTTGTGGAAAGAGCTGAAATACCTTTACCGCCTCTCTTCTGGCTTCTGTAAGTATCTGTTGTAAGTCTTTTTACATAACCAAAATGTGTAAGTGTTATAACAACGCTTTCTTCTGCAATTAAGTCTTCATAGTCAACATCATCAATTGCAGCTTCAATGCTTGTTCTTCTGTCATCGCCATATTTTTCAGCGATTTCGTTTAATTCTTCTTTAATTACTTCTAAAAGTCTGCCTTCATTTGCAAGAATTTCTTCAAATTCTTCACATTTAGCTTTAAGTTCTTCATATTCAGTATCAATTTTCTCACCATTAAGTCTCTGGAGCTGTGCAAGACGCATATCAAGTACGCTCTGTGCCTGAATTTCTGAAAAACCGAATTTTTCCATAAGTTTTTCTTTAGCATCATCGTAAGATTCTCTGATTACTTTAATTACTGCATCAATATTTGCAAGAGCAATTCTTAAACCTTCTAAAATATGCATTCTTGCCTTTGCTTTTTCAAGGTCGAATTTTGTTCTTCTTGTAACTATTTCTTTCTGGAATCTGATGTAGTTATCAAGATATCCTTTTAATGTAAGTGTAACAGGCTTTCCGTCTTCAATTGCAAGCATATTGATTGAGAAGCTGTCCTGAAGTCTTGTAAACTTAAACAAGTGGTTTAAAACAACCTGTGGGTTTGCATCTCTCTTTAAATCAATTACGATTTTAATACCGGTTCTGTCTGAAGAAAGGTCACGAATATCAGCAATTCCCTCTATTCTCTTATCTTTAACTAAATCTGCAATAGATTTAACAAGAACTGATTTATTAACCTGATATGGAATTTCAGAGATAATAATTGAGTATCTGTCATCTCTTCCGCTTTCAACAATTTCAGTTTTAGCACGGATTACAATTTTACCTCTGCCTGTTTCATAAGCAGAACGGATACCCCCTCTGCCCATAATTGTGGCTCTTGTTGGGAAATCAGGGCCCTGAATGTGTTCCATAAGTTCATCTACTGTGATTTCAGGGTTATCTATCTGTGCGATTGCTGCATTTATAACTTCTCTTAAGTTGTGAGAAGGGATGTTTGTTGCCATACCAACGGCGATACCTGATACACCATTACAAAGAAGAACAGGTATTCTTGTAGGAAGAACAACAGGTTCTTTTCTTTTTTCATCAAAATTTGGTACAAAATCAACTGTATCTTTATCAATATCAGCCAGAAGCTCGTTTGAGATTTTGCTCATTCTTGCTTCTGTATAACGGTATGCAGCCGGTGGATCACCGTCAATAGAACCAAAGTTACCGTGACCGTCAATAAGTGGATATCTTAAAGAGAAATCCTGCGCCATACGAACAAGTGCATCGTAAGCAGATGCATCACCGTGTGGATGATATCTACCGATAACATTACCAACTGTTGTAGCTGATTTGAAGAATGGCTTATCTGCAGTTAAATGTTCTTCAAACATAGCATAAAGTATTCTTCTGTGAACAGGTTTAAGTCCGTCTCTTACATCAGGCAAAGCACGGCTTATGATAACTGACATAGAATAGTCTATGAAAGCTTCTTTCATTCTTTTTTCAATATCAACTTCAACAATAGTCTGATGCTCCAAATTTTCTACGAAATTGGTATCATTATTATTTTCAAATTTTTTAGCCATCGTGCTCCACCTCCTTAAATATCAAGATTTGTAACATATTTTGCGTTTTCGTCGATGAATTTCTTTCTTGGTTCAACTTCATCACCCATAAGGATTGAGAAAGTCTGGTCTGCAGAAATTGCATCTTCAAGTGTAACTCTTATTAAAATTCTGTTTTCAGGATTCATAGTTGTTTCCCAGAGTTCTTTAGGGTCCATTTCACCAAGACCTTTATATCTGGCAATATCAACCTTTGCGTTTTCATCGCCATTCTTTAATTCTTCAGAAATTCTGTCTCTTTCTTCATCAGAGAAAGCAACATGTGATTTTTTACCTCTTGAAAGCTTATAAAGAGGAGGCTTTGCTAAATAAACATGGCCTGTTTCAATAAGCTGTGGCATAAATCTGAAGAAGAATGTTAAAAGAAGTGTCTGGATATGAGCACCGTCAACATCGGCATCGGCCATAATGATGATTTTGTCATATCTAAGTTTTGTAATATCAAATTCCTGACCAATACCTGCACCAAGTGCAACTATAACAGGAAGTAATTTTTCATTTCCGTAAACTTTATCTACTCTTGCTTTTTCAACATTAAGCATTTTACCCCAAAGTGGAAGAATAGCCTGGTAGTTACTGTCTCTTCCGCCCTTTGCAGAGCCGCCCGCAGAGTCACCTTCGACGATATAAATTTCAGTCTTTGTGTTATCTCTTTCGTGACAGTCAAAAAGTTTATCAGGCATTGAGTTTGACTCAAGCGGTGATTTTCTTCTTGTTGCTTCTCTTGCTTTTCTTGCAGCTTCTCTTGCTCTTGCGGCAGAAATACTTTTTTCCACAATTAATCTTGCAATCTGTGGATTTTCTTCAAGGAAATCGCCGAATTTTTCATTCATAACTGCTGTGGTAAATTCTCTCATTTCAGAGTTACCAAGCTTTGTTTTTGTCTGTCCTTCAAATTCAGCTTCTGTTAATTTAACTGAAACAACTGCAGTTAAGCCTTCTCTTGTATCTTCACCTGAAAGCTTTTCTTCTTCTTTAAGAACATTGTTTTTTCTACCCCAGTTGTTTAAAAGTCTTGAAAGTGAGTTTTTAAAACCAACTTCGTGAGTACCACCTTCAATTGTGTTGATACCATTTGCAAATGTTAAAACTTTTTCATTATAATCTGTGTTATACTGCATTGCAATTTCAACTGTTGAGTCTTCTTTTTCTGCAATAAAGTAAATAACATCGCCAAGAGTTTCTTTATTCTTATTTAAGTCCTCTACGAAAGACTTTATACCGCCCTCGTAGTAAAGCTCTTTAACCTGTTTTTCTTCTCTCTTATCCTCTAAAATGATTTTGATACCGCCATTTAAGTAAGCCTGTTCTCTTAATCTCTTTAAAAGGATAGAAAAATCAAAAACTGTTTCTTCAAAAATTTCAGGATCCGGCATAAAGTGAACAGTTGTACCTTTTTCTGTTGTTTCTCCAACAATATGAAGGTCAACAACCTTATTACCTCTCTGGAATTCTATTTCGTGAATATTTTTACCGTCTTTAACCTGAACTTTAGTCCATAAAGAAAGGGCGTTAACAACAGATGCACCAACACCGTGCAAACCACCTGATACTTTATAACCGCCATCTCCGCCGAATTTACCGCCTGCGTGAAGAATAGTGAAAACAACTTCAACCGCAGGAAGACCTGTTTTTTCCTGAATACCAACAGGAATACCACGGCCATCGTCTACAACAGTAATAGAATTATCCTCGTTGATAGAAACATAAATATTTTTACAGAAGCCTGCCAATGCTTCGTCAATAGCATTATCAACTATTTCGTAAACAAGATGGTGAAGACCTCTTGCAGAAGTTGAACCGATATACATACCCGGTCTTTTTCTAACCGCCTCTAAACCTTCAAGGACTTGTATGTCATTACTGTTATAATGCTCTATTGCCATTGATTTTTCCTCCTTATGGAACAATTTTTGCGTTATCTATGTGAATTAGTTTTGTATTTTTTCTTCTGGCAAAACTGCCTTTATCTGTTGAGGTTATAATAACCTGCTTATTTCTTATTTCATTTAAAAGATATTTTCTTCTTTCACTGTCAAGCTCGGATAATATATCATCAAGTAAAAGTACAGGATATTCGCCTTTAATTTCTTTAATATATTCTGCCTGACAAAGTCTTAAAATTAAAATTACAGTTCTTTGCTGACCTTGTGATGCAAATTCTCGAACTTTATTACCATTTATAAAAAAGCCTATATCTTCTCTGTGAATACCAAAAATAGAAGTTCTTTCAAAAATTTCTTTTGATTTAAATCTGTTAAGCTTTTTTAAATACTCTTTATGCATAACTTTTCTTTCATCAGGAGTTATGCAGCTTTCGTATTTAATTTCAAACTTATCAAGTGAAAGAGTAATTTCTCTATGAAGCTTATCTGTTAATGTTTTAATGAATTCAATGTATTTATTTCTGTAAAAAATTATATCTCCGCCAAGACTTGCAAGCTTTTCATTATAAACATCAATTAAATCAGAATAATCTCCGTCTTCTTTGAGTATTTTATTTTTCATTTTTAAAACTTTGTTATATTCAACCAAAGTATTAAAATAATTAGGCTTAACCTGACTTATGGCAATATCAATATATCTTCTTCTCTCTGACGGACCTTCTTTAATAATAAGAAAATCCTCGGGAGAAAACATAACTGCATTAAAAAGTCCCATAAGCTCGGAATTTTTAGTAATTTTTGAGCCGTTTAATTCCATTTTTCTTCTGTCATCAGGAAGAAGAGTAATTTTTGCTTCAAATTCTCTGTCATTATTTTCAAAAAACAAAGTTAAATTTGCAAAATCTTCATTATATTTAATCAAATCCTTGTGTTTTGAAACTCTGTGGCTTCGAAGAGATGCAAAAAAGTTTATTGCTTCAACAATATTTGTTTTTCCCTGACCGTTTTTGCCGTAAATTAAATTAGTTTCTTTTTCAGGCTCAAAAACAAGCTCATCATAATTTCTGTAATTTTTTAGAATCAGTTTTTTTACGAACATAATCTTCTCCGTCAAAAAAGTCGCCTTTAACATTATTTTTTACAATAAGATTATAATTCAAAGGAGAAAAGTAAGGAATTTCTTTACCTTCTTTATCAACAGTTAATGCAAAAGTTTTACAATCTCTTACTTCAGATATAACAACAGCCTCATTATTTTTAAGCTGTTTGTTAATAAAGTCTTTAGAAATATTTGTTCTTGTAACCCTGTCGAAATCAGAAAGAATTAAAATATCCTCATCATCTAAAACATAACCCTGACTTAAATATATATACATTACTTTTTAAGAACAACAGGAAGTATGAAGTAGAAGAATTTATCCCCTTCAACAGGTGTTAAAAGCATTGGTGAAAGAGGAGTTGAAAATTCAACAAATACCTCTTCTTCATCGCAGGCAGAGAAAGCATCTAAAAGATACTGGTTAACAAAACCTATTTCAATATCTCCACCGTATAATTTTTCAACATCAACTCTGTCGTGAACAGTACCTGTTAAAGTTACGCAGTCAACAGTAACTTCGTTTTCGTATAATGTTAAACGAACAGGGCTTTTTGCTTTCTTTTCATCATATAAAATAGGTAAAACTCTTTCAAAAGAATTTTTAAGTTCTTTAACTCTTGTTTTTAACTTGATTGAACATTCAGTTTTAACAAGATTTTCATAATCAAAGAAATCACCTTCAAGTGTTCTTGAAAAGAGCTTACAGTTACCAAATTCAAACATAATATATTTTTTAGATGGGAATATTTCAATTTCACCTTCATCAGATAAAATTTTCATAAGCTCATTTAAAGTTCTGTGAGGAACAACAAAGTCTTTTATTTCTGCAGTTTTAACTAATTTTTCGCGACGGATAGCAAATCTGTGACCGTCAATTGCAACTACATTTAAGATATCTTCTTTAACTCTGAAAAGTTCGCCTGTTAAAATCTGTCTGAAAGTATCTTTACTTGCAGCAAAAATACTCTGTCTTATCATATCTTTTAAAACTTTGCTTTCTATAATAATACTGTCGCTTATTTCAAAATCGTAAGTATCAGGGAATTCATCGGCATTGATACCTGCAATTTTAAATACAGCAGGACCTGATGTAATAGTTGTGTGATAGTTTTCACCAACTTCAAAAGTAACATCAACACCGCCTGTTTTTCTTATAATATCTGTGAACATTCTTGAATTTAAAACAATTCTTCCTGTTCTTTCAACTCTGGCCTGGAATGAAGCTTCAATAGCAATTTCAAGGTCATTACCGCTGATATAAACCTTATCAATTTCAGCTTCGATTAAAATACCCTCCATAACAGCAAGTGTTGATTTAGGGGAAACTGCTTTTTCTGCTTTCATAACTGCGCTTAAAATATCTTCTCTTAAGCATGTAAATTTCATAGTAGCACCTCGCTAAAAATAAGTAATATAAATGTATTATTATAGAATAAGTTTGCAGTAGTTATGTTGATAGTGTGGATAAGTCGAAAAATCTCTTAATTTAAAGGATTTTTTATGTGGACAAGTTGTGTAAAAACCTGTTTAAAATTTTATTGTTTATAAACTGTGTAAAAATTATCCACCTTTTCCACATTGAGTTTTACACTTTTCCACATCAGTTGTGCATTAGTGCTTTAATATCTTCAATGATAGTTAAAGTTTTCTGATTTTTGTTTTTTATTTCGTCTTTGATTTTATTTATGCCGTAAATAATAGTTGAATGGTCTTTTTCAAACTCTCTGCCGATTGCAATAGAAGTTGCTTTTTTAACATATTTTTCGCAGAGATAGAAGCAATACTGTCTTGGAACAACATATTCTTTTCTTCTGCTTTTTCCTGTTAACTCTTCTTCTGTTATGTGGAAGTATTTACAAACTGCATTTTTAACAATATCGTAGCTGTAAGTAATTTCTTCGTCTGAAATAGATTCAACTAAAATATCTGCACAGGTTGATTCGTTGATTGAAATTTCAGGATTTATTTCTTTGTATGCAGTTAATTTATTCAGCGCACCTTCAAGCTCTCTGATGTTTGATTTAATGTTATCTGCAATATAAACATAAACTTCATCAGGGAAAGAAACTCCAAGGTCGTTTGCTTTGTTTTTAAGAATAGCAACTCTTGTTTCAAAATCAGGTGGGGTAATATCAATTGTAAGTCCCATACCAAATCTTTGTTTGAGTCTTTCATCAATGTTGTCAATATCTTTAGGTGGTTTATCAGATGTTAAAACAATCTGTTTACCGTTTTCGTAAAGATAGTTGAATGTGTGGAAAAATTCTTCAACTGTAGATTCTTTACCTGCAATAAACTGAATATCATCAACTATTAAAATGTCAAGGTTTCTGTATTTTTCTCTGAAAACATCCTGTGTTTTATTCTGAAGAGAAGAAATAAAGTCAATTGTATATTTTTCGGAAGAAACATAAACAATTCTTGTGTTTTCCTTTGTCTGTCTCATAAAATGACAGATAGAATGACAAAGATGTGTTTTTCCAAGTCCTGATTTACCGTAAAGGTAAAGAGGATTGAATCTTCCGCCCGGCTGTTCTGCAACAGAAAGTGCATAAGCATGGGCAAATCTGTTTGAGTTACCAACAACGAAGTTTTCGAAAGTATATTTAGGATTTAATTTAGTTTCGTCGTTTTTAACTATAGGGTTATTTATTTTTTCAATAACTTCAATCTCTTCCGGAGCTCTTGTTCCTGTTAAGAGAACATAGAGGATATATTCTTTTTTAGTGGTTTTATAGACGGAAGTAGTGATAAGGTCAACATATCTTTCCTCGATAGCGGTTTTAACAACACTGTTAGGAACCCATAAATATAAAATATTGTTCTTAAATTCCGCTTCGGTTATAAAGTTGATCCAGGTATTGTACTGAACTTCGGAAATTGCTCCGCTGTTCTTGATACGCTCCTTAACTTCCTTCCAGACCTGAAGACTGTTTTTCATATATTTTCATCCTTTTTTCGCTAGTTTGAAGACATAATTTTTTACCTCTAAATTATACCACAAAAAAATACTAATTGCAAGTAAAATATAAAAAATACCGCCTAGTTTTTAAGGACGGTATTTTTGTGTTTACCTATACAGATAATATCAATATTTTGTTAGAAGCTTAAAATTCGTCTATTTTAAGAAGTGAAGCAGAAATTGCATCATAATAGTACTTGTTTCCGTTGTCAATTGTAATCATAAAGCAAGGAACTGCGGAAATCATAGAATATTCATTTTTGAAAGGCTCGGTAAAATAACCGCTTTCGATTGATTTTATGGTGCATTTCTCATTAAAATCGTTGGCAAATCTTATTAAAATTTCGGTCTGGGTTTTGATGCTTTCATCAGGTGGGGAAAATGAAGCAATTTCGTAATAAACACCGTAAGAGTTTATGACGCTTCCGGCTTTATAAAAAATATCAATGCTTGTGTTATAAAGGTCATGGCCTTCAAAGCTCTGAATAAAGCTTGCCTTGTAAACCCCTTCACCCATATCAAGTGTGCCAACACATTTTGTATATTTCACATCAAGACCATTGTCTTTAAAATGTGAAAGTGCCTGCTTTGCCGCATCATAGCTTGGCAGAAGATATTTAAAATCAAGATTTTTATCTTCAGGCACAAATTCAAAGCCTTTTTCAGAAATTGTGCATTTTCCGTTTAAAGAATCAGTAAATGCCTTTTTTTCTGCAAAAGGGTTTTTAAGATTTAAATAAAACATAGAATCAGGAGATGTTTTAATAATCTCCTTGTCTATTGTTATGTTTTTCTTTGCTAAAATCTTAACTGTATTATCTACTGTTTCGGTTGAAATTCTGTCAGAATTAGACATCATAAACAGATTATATATAAGAAAGAGATTAACAAAAACAAACAAAACTATAAGATAGCTTTTTGCTCTTGAAAAATTCATAATATATCCTTTAAAGTAATAATTTCAGGAAGACTGTCTTTATAAATTACAGGATACTCACCTTCAATAAGAGGCTTTAAGTATGTAACAGCATCTTCCGTAACATCATTTGCACCTTCGTTAATCATATTATCAGGAACTGTCTGTTCAAGATTTGCAATATCTTCAATGTTGTGGCTTTCAATGTGAATTTTATAAGGATTGCTTGAAAGTCTTTTATAAAATACCATTTCACCTGATTTGCCCATAAGTGCAAATTCAACTGCAGATTTACCAATTAAAACAGATTCTTCAATGTCGCGAAGTGAAATAATATGACCTGCACATCTCTGACAAACGCTTAATTCAACGCCACGAACTTTAAAGCCAAGTCTTTCACGAACCAAATCCTCTAAAGCTTTTGCAGTACCGCTTAAATATTTGTGGCCGAATGTATCGTAAAGACCGCTTGAGGTTTTTTCACAGATGTATGTACCGTCTTTATCTTTAATGCCTTCAGAAACACAAACAACTGCGTTTTTCTCTCTTTTTACAACTTCTGTTAAGTCATTAAGGAATTTTTCAATATCAAAATCCCTTTCAGGGAGATAAATAAGGTGCGGACCGTCGCCCTCATATCTTCTTGCAAGAGCAGAAGAAGCAGTAAGCCAGCCTGCGCTTCTTCCCATAATTTCAACGATTGTAACAGTGTCTTTATCATAAACTCTGCTGTCGCAGGTAATTTCTCTTACTGTGGTAGCAATATATTTTGCCGCAGAACCAAAACCAGGTGTATGGTCTGTAACAGGAAGGTCGTTATCAATTGTTTTTGGAACGCCCATACATTTGATATCAATATTTTTTGCTTTCACATAGCGGTTTAATTTTGCAACGGTATCCATTGAGTCATTTCCGCCAATGTAGAAGAAATATCCGATTTCATTTTCAAGCATAAAATTAGTAATCTGCTTGAAAATTTCTTCATTTTCTGTGTATTCCGGGAGCTTTTTTCTGCAAGAGCCTAAAAAAGCAGAAGGTGTCTGCTTTAAAAGATTGAACTTATGTTCATCTTTAAAAACATTAAGATTAACAATATTTTTGTTTAAAATTCCTTCAATTCCGTTAACGCTTCCGTAAACATTATCAAAATTATTTACAAATGCCCCCTTGATAACACCTGCAAGTGTGGCATTTATTGCGGCGGTTGGTCCGCCTGACTGTGCAACAATACAATTCATATTTTTTCTCCTGAAAATTATTGATTTTTCTAATACCATATTATATAATAAATTTAATAAAAAAACAAGAGAGGATGTATAAAATGGCTATAGAAATTAAAAAAATCGGCGGATGGGGAGACCTTGTAAGAATTTCTAACGGAATTATAGACATTGATGTTTCAACTGCATTCGGACCACACATTTTAAATTTAAGCTTCTGCGGTGGACAGAATTTTATGAAGCTTGACCCTGATAAAGAATTGAGTGTATATGATGAAAGTTTAAATGCTTTTTATGAAGGCGCAGCTTGGCACAACTACGGTGGTCACAGATTATGGCAGTCACCTGAAGCTATGCCAAGAACATATCTTCCATGTAACGAGCCAATTGAATATGAAATCACAGAAAAAGGCGGAATTTTCAGACAGCAGTTGTTTGAATTTACAAACACACAGCAGGAAATTGAAATTGTTATGTCTGAAAACGAAGCAAAAGCAGAAATTATCCACAGAATTACAAACAAAAACGCTTGGCCTGTTAAATTTGCACCTTGGGCATTAACAGTATTAAAAAATGGCGGTCTTGAAATCGTGCCAATGCCAACAAAAGATACAGGTCTTGTTTCAAACGGTGTTATCGGAATCTGGCCTTATGGCAAATTAAATGATAAAAGAATTAACTTTGGTGAAAAATTCATTGCAGTACAGCCTAACAGCAATAACACAAACAAATTCA
Source organism: Clostridia bacterium (assembly GCA_045648505.1). Taxonomy (GTDB): domain Bacteria; phylum Bacillota; class Clostridia; order RGIG6154; family RGIG6154; genus RGIG8700. The sequence goes on from JAZROD010000006.1 coordinate 12,751, forward strand.
AACTTGGTATCAGCAACAGTGAAAAATATGCAGCATACCTTTTAAATAACGAAATGTTTGTAAAAACATTTGATTATGAAGAAGGCGCAGAGTATCCTGACGGTGGTATGAACTTTGAAACATTCACAAACGATAAGTTCATTGAATGTGAATCTCTCGGTAAGCTTGAAACTCTTGAATATAACCAGACTGCAACATTTGTTGAAACCTGGTATATGTTCAAAGATATTGAAACACCTGACCTCCACGATGACGAAAAAATCGAAAAGGTTATGGAATATATACAAAAAAATATCTGAATAAGCCCTTCGGGGCTTTTTTAGTTAGAAATTAAAAGTTAGGAGTTATAAGTTTTTTCGATTGTGATAACTCCACATAGCTGTGCTTTGATGCAAAGCACCTTATCATATTCTATAATAAAAAATTTTAGTTAGAGAAAAAATATTGACTTTAAATAAAAAAATGTTATAATTATTTTAGTTAAATATATAAAAAATGGTTTAAGTAAATAATTTTTTATTTAAAAATTAAATTTAATTATATTTTTTCAGTAAATGCATAAAATAGGAGAAGAAAAAATGAAATTAGAATCAAATAGGGCTGGAATAATTATGAATACTACACGAGGATACTCCGCCTTTGTTCCGGCGAAATTACCTCCAAACCCATCAATTAATATTGATTCAGAAATGCAAAAATTGTTATCATTAGCTGATCACAAATTGGGAAGATTAGATGGAATAACTCAAATTTTGCCAAATCCTGAATTGTTCGTAGCAATGTATGTTAAGAAAGAGGCTGTTTTGAGTGCTCAAATAGAAGGCACACAAGCTTCCCTCGTTGATGTATTAAATGCACCATCGAAAAATGTTTCTATTGATAGAACTTATAATGAAGTAGACGAAGTTGTAAATTATGTTAATGCTATTTATTGGGGATTAAAAAATCTTAAAAATTTACCACTTAGCTTAAGATTAATACGAAATATCCATGAGATTTTATTAAAGGATGTGCGCGGATTTAATAAAAATCCTGGTGAATTCAGAAAAACTCAAAATTGGATTGGTCCCCAGGGATGCACACTCCAAACCGCTACTTTTATCCCTCCTACGGTAGAAGAAATGGAAAAAGCAATGTCAGAATTAGAAATGTTTATTCACCAAGAAGATGATATTCCTGCTTTGATAAAAATAGCATTAATTCATGCGCAATTTGAAACAATCCATCCATTTTTGGATGGTAATGGAAGAATGGGACGATTGCTGATTACTTTTTGGTTATGTCAGCAGGAAATCCTTTCTCAACCATTACTATATTTAAGCTATTACTTCAAACAAAATAGAATGGAATATTATGATAGATTAATGGATGTTAGAAGAAAAGGTGATTGGGAAAATTGGGTTAAGTTTTTTTTACGTGGAGTTTCCACAGTTTCTGATGAAGCAACAGACTCTGCAAAAAATATTATTGGATTGCAGAATAAATATGCTAATATACTTATGAACAAAGATAAGGGTAGCGGAAAGCACACTGCCTTGTTAAATATTTTGTTTGAAAAACCAATTATTACAAAAAAAGATGTTTCTAATCTAATCGAAGTTTCATTACCTACTGCAGGAACATTAATTGATAGTTTTTGTGAACTTGGTATTTTACAGGATGCTACACCTGAAAAAAGCAGATATAAAACTTATACTTTTAGCGAATATATAGATATATTACAAAAAGGAACAGAAATTAAAAGTCCCGTTATTACTTCACTATGACCAATAGTTTAGATGATTTCCGGCATAAAATAAAAAGCCCCTTGGGGCTTTTTTCAGTTAAGAGTTTTTCTCCCATCGTGGGAACTTCATATTTATTTATACACATAAAATCCATTTCCAACAATTTGCTGTGATTCGGAGAAGATAATAAATGCGGTTGGGTCGATTTCAAGGATTTTTGTCTGAAATTCTGCTATTTCGTTTGCTTTAAGAGCACAAACGAGCATTTCTCTTTTTTCCATTGTGTATGCACCCACTGCATCAATTATTGTTACTCCTCTGGGTGATGTGGAAACAAGCTTCTTTGCAATTTCTTCACCCTTATCAGTCATAACAAAGGCAAGCTTTGAAATATTGAGCATCTGAATTAAAAGGTCGATGGCAAAGGTTGAAACTGCAAGAGCAATAATGCCGTAAAGAGCATAGTTCACTTCTTTAAAGACAATAAGAGAGGTTAAAATAACCGCACTGTCTATAATAAGAAGAAGCTTTCCAATTGGCATCTGTGGGAAGAAATACTGAAAAATTCTTCCTAATATGTCAGTTCCCCCTGATGATGCTCCCTGAACGAGTGTAAGACCGATACCAAAACCGTAAAGAACTGCACCAAAGATGGTAGCAAGCATAGGGTCATTGGTTATTGGTGGAAATTTAGCAAAAATTTCAATTAAAACAGATAAAACGCCAAAAGCTGCAACTGTTTTAATAATAAACTTTTTGCCTAAAATCTTAATGCCGATAATAATAAATATAAGGTTTATAACAGCGAAAGAAATACCTGTAGGGATATGAAGTGTATGGTACAAAATAGTACCCATACCTGAAACACCGCCACTTACAACCTTGTTTGGTACATAAAAATTACTTACACCGATTGCAACAAGCACAAGACCGAAAAAAATTATAGAATAAGATTTGATTATGTTTAGAATTCTGTTTCTCATAAAATCTCCCTAAAAATGGGACTGCAATGCAGTCCCATTAAGTAGTTTTCATTAGTTGATGATTGTCTTTTCTGTGTCTGGATCAAAGAGGTGGATTTTGAGTGGATCAAAAGCAACTCTGATGTCCATACCGTGTTTAGCAGTTGTTCTTGGGTTAACTCTTGCAACACATGTCTGACCATTGATAAGAAGGTGGAGATATGTTTCTGCACCGAGTGGTTCTGTAAGTTCAACATGAGCAGGAATCTGCTGTTCTGTTGTTGAAAGGAACATTTCATCATCGTGCATATCTTCAGGTCTGATACCGAGGATAGCTTTTGCTTTGTCATAACCTGTAGCTTCGAAAGCTTTAGCTTTGCCTTCAGGAAGAACAATATTAATATCACCAGCAACAAGACGAACTTTACCGTCTTCTTTAATAATATCTACGTTGAAGAAGTTCATCTGTGGTGAACCGATGAAGCCTGCAACGAAGAGGTTCTGTGGCTGTGAATAAAGAGCAGTTGGTGTGTCAACCTGCTGAATAACACCGTCTTTCATAACAACGATTCTTGTACCCATTGTAAGAGCTTCTGTCTGGTCATGAGTAACGTAGATAACAGTTGTCTGGAGTTTCTGGTGAAGTTTTGTGATTTCAGCTCTCATCTGTACACGGAGCTTAGCATCAAGGTTTGATAAAGGTTCGTCCATAAGGAATACTTTTGGTTCACGAACGATAGCACGACCAAGAGCAACACGCTGTCTCTGACCACCTGAAAGAGCAGCTGGTTTTCTGTCGAGAAGGTGTTCGATATCAAGAATCTTTGCAGCTTCTCTAACTTTCTGATCAATAATATCTTTTGGAACTTTTCTTAATTTAAGACCAAAAGCCATATTTTTATAAACTGTCATATGTGGATAGAGAGCATAGTTCTGGAAAACCATGGCGATATCTCTGTCCTTTGGTTCTACATCGTTAACTAATCTGTCGCCGATATAGAGTTCGCCTTTTGAAATTTCTTCAAGACCTGCAATCATACGAAGAGTTGTAGACTTACCGCAACCGGAAGGACCTACCATGATAATAAACTCTTTATCTTCAATGTCAAGATTGAAATCGCTAACTGCAGTAACATTGCCGTCATAAATTTTATAAATGTTTTTAAGTGTTAAACCTGCCATTTGTAAATTCATCCTTTCTTATTTATGTTACCTTGAAAGAGTATAGCACAAAAAAAAGGAAAAGTAAACAAAATACACCACCAAAAAATATAGATTTTTTTGTGCAATTTGTATAATAAGCAAAAAAATGACACGTTTTCCGGAGAAAATGGCAAAGGCATACCCTTTTTGAGTATGCCTTTTAATTTATCAAACTCCGCTATATGCAGAAAAACCACCATCAACAGGAATAACAATTCCGTTAACAAAGCCTGATGCTTCGTCACACAGTAGATAAAGAAGTGTTCCTATAAGCTCTTCAGTTTTACCAAATCTGTCCATTGGTGTCTGTGAAAGGATTTTCTGTGAACGGGCAGTATATGATCCGTCTTCGTTCATCAAAAGTGCTTTGTTCTGATTTGTTAAGAAAAATCCCGGTGCAATTGCATTAACTCTTATGCCTGTTTTTGAAAAATGTACTGCAAGCCATTGTGTGAAATTTGAAATTGCCGCTTTAGCACCTGAATATGCAGGAATTCTTGTTAAAGGAGTAAAAGCATTCATTGAAGAAATGTTTATAATGTTTGCTTTTTCCTTTTCAATTAAATCCATAGCAAAAACCTGTGTTGGAAGAAGAGTTCCAAGGAAGTTTAAGTTAAATACAAAGCCAACACCTTCAGGGTCTAAATCAAAGAAGGTTTTAACATCTTCTTTGAGTAAATCTTCTTTTTCAAAATAGTCTTTTGAGGTTGTGCCTTTTGGGTTGTTGCCACCTGCACCATTAATTAAAATGTCAACTGTGCCGAATTTTTCATTCACAACCTTTTTTGCATTTATAAGGCTTTCTTTATCAAGAACATTTGTTTTTATACCGATAGCAATTCCGCCGTCTTTTACAATATCTTCGGCAACGGTGTTTGCGGCATCTTCGTTAAGGTCCAAAATTGCAACCTTTGCACCGCTTAAAGCAATAGCCTTTGCAAATGAAGAGCAGAGAATTCCGCCTCCGCCGGTTACAACCGCAACCTTATCTTTAAGATTTATATTA
>JAZROD010000007.1:0-25582 GCA_045648505.1 Clostridia bacterium
AATCTTCATTGATATTTCCTCCTTTGTTCTTTTTGCGGCTGGCTAGACCGCTTTCATTGTAACATAGGAGGTCTTTTTTGTTCAACGGCAAAAGCCTTTTTCGAACCACCAGCTTAGCTGGTGGTTTTCTGTATACAAAAAGACCCTTGTAAAGCATTTTTCTTTACAAGGGTAGTCATTATTCTGTTGGTGAGAACAACGCTTTGCCTTCTACAGACAAATCTATTGTCCCTTTTTGTGTTGGCGGAAGTTCCGAAACAACTGCTTCAAGCATCTTGAATTTATACTCTGTGTTAGCATCATCGCCAAGAATAATTGTCTTTGTTCCGTCTATTTCAAAAGTTACATTTCCCTTATTATCTGCTATATATGCAGACACTCTTCCGGTTAGTCCGTTTACCTTTAATAGTTCATACTGCATTTTGAATTCTTCAAAAAATTCAGGATGCTCATCCCCTATAAACTTTCCTGCTTCTGTCTTTGTTTTTATACCCTTTAAAATTGGCAAGCTGTTTTGCTTTACAGTTTCTAAAAATCTGCCGTTTTCGTCCATTAAAACAAACTTTTCTCCAACGCCTACCGCTACAACAGGTTTTCTTTCACTTATTTCAAACACAACTGTTCCTGGAAGCTTTCTTATAACTTTCACATCATCTATATACGGCACTTTTCTGAGCTTAGTTTTCATCTTTTTCACATTCAGCTTGAAAATATTTTCACCGTATGCTATCCCTGCAGTTTCTACAATAGTTTTCTGCGACACTTTACTGTGTCCGCTCACATCAATGTATTTCACATCAAAAAACGGTGTAAGAAGCAACGCAAGTATAACCGCAATTAAAAGCAACACAACTGCAAAAGTTATTCTTCTTTGTTTTTTTCTTTTTACGCTTCGGTTTCTCAGAGAAATAATTTTCTCATCCGATTCTTTCAGCACTCTTTTCTTCTTCATATACTCTTCTTATTTTTCCTCCGAGTTTTAATATGTTTTCCTGAAAATCCTGATACCCTCTGTCTATATGTCCTATATCACAAACCGTGCTTACACCACTGCAACAAAGAGCCGCAATACAAAGTGTTGCACCACCACGCAAATCGCAGGCATAACACTTGGTACTTTCAAGATTACTTTTATTTATAATAAGTTTATTTTCTTCCTGTTTTATGTTGCAATTAAACCTTTTAAGCTCCCTTGCATATTCAAATCTGTTTTCAAAAACATTTTCTTCTATAATGCTCTCCCCTTCCGCAAGCAGACCAAGCATACACATAAAGGGTTGACTGTCTGTGGGGAAACCCGGATAAGGAGATGTTGCAATTTTTCCGAATGTTTTCGGTTTTATACTGCCATCCATTTCAATGGTATTTTCTGTAAACCTGAATTTGTACCCCATTGACTGCAACACTTTTATTTCATTTTCTGCCCCAAAGGTATTTGCGTTATTTATTTTTATTTTTCCGCCTGTTGAAGCCACTGCCGTCAGATATGTAACAAGGGCTATTCTGTCTGACGGGATTTTATATTTAACATATTTTTTAAGTTCTTTCACGCCTGTAACTGTTATTTTGTCTGTGCCTGCACCTTTAACATTTGCACCCATCTCATTCAAAAATTCCTGCAGATGAAAAATTTCAGGTTCTTTTGCTGCATTGTTTATTACAGTTTCACCTTCTGTGAAAACCGATGCAATAACTGCATTTTCGGTTGCTCCCACGCTGGGATAATTAAGATATATTTCTGTCGCCTTTGCTTTATCAAAAAGGCAATAAAGATTTCCGTAGATTTCGTAAATGGCTCCGCCCATATCTTTGAAAGCCTTTATATGTATATCCACAGGTCTTTCTCCAAGACAGCATCCACCCGGATAGCTCACAACCGCCTGTTTGCTTGTTGCAAGCAAACTTCCCAGAAAAACAATAGAAGACCTCATTTTATTCATAAGACTATCTTTTATTATATATTTTCTGCAACAGGACGAATCTATTATAACTTTATCTTTTTCTTTAAAAACTTTACATCCAAGGGACCTTAAAATTTCAATTGAAGTATCTGTGTCTTTGATGTCGGGACAATTTTCAATTTCGCATATTCCTTTATTAAGCAAACTTGCCGCAAGAACAGGTAACGCTGAATTTTTTGCTCCCTGAAGATTGATTTCACCTTTTAGCGGAACTCCGCCTTCTATAATATAGCAGTCCATAACTGCACCCCCATATTTTAAAATATGAGGTATTTTAAAATTTAGTTACTTCTTTTTGATATCTTTTGAAACATTAAGCACAAGACCCATTGCAAGCATTACAAACAACAAAGATGTTCCGCCTGCGCTAAAAAATGGCAACGGCATACCTGTAACAGGGAAAATATTTGTTACAACGCAAATATTTATAATAAACTGTGCCGCCATAAGAGTGGTTACACCAAGCACCACCATACTTTTATATCTGTCTTCCACATTGATTGCAATAACAATACATCTCCAGAGCATTATGCAGAAAAGTCCGATTACAAGAATTGCACCTAAAAATCCTAACTCTTCGCACACTACCGCAAAGATAAAGTCATTCTGCGGTTCAGGAAGATATAAAAATTTCTGTCTGCTTTCTCCAAGTCCAAGACCAAAGAAACCGCCTGAACCTATTGCATAAAGCGCCTGAATTGTCTGGTATGCACCATCCTGAACATGCTCTAAAGGATGAAGGAACGCTTCAATTCTGCTTGCTCTGTATGCCGCATCTCCGCTTCCGAATATATACCATCCTGCCGCAGGAATAACCGCAAACAAGCAGGTAATAAAGTGTCTCATTTTTGCACCTGAAAAGAACATCATTCCTGCTGTTATAATCGCAATAAGAATTATACAACTGAAATGTGGCTGAACTGCAAGCAATCCGCAAATAATAAGCGCAGGTACTGTGCATTTCACAAAATCTACGAATGTTGATTTTTCCCAGTCCTTGTTTTCAAGGTTTTTTGCCATCAAAAGTATGACGGCGATTTTTGCAACTTCCGATGGCTGAAAACTTATTGGTCCAAGCATAATCCATCTTCTTGCGCCATTTACAGAAGGCATTGCAAGCACTACAGCAAGCATCGCTATTGATGCAATATATAAAGCGCCTGTGTTCTTTTTTATAAAATCAAAGTCTATATTGGCTGTAACAAGCATTATAAAAAGTCCCATTATAGCCATAAGAATTTGTTTTTTCAAAAAGTAATAACTGTCGCTATGATACACCTCTGCAGATGGTGCAGAAGCTGAAAAACACATTACAAGCCCGAAACAAAGCATAACAAGAATAACATTAAAAAGTGTTGTGTCCGCTTTTTCAATGCCTTTAAATAAGCTTATATTAACTTTTTTCTTTTCTTTTTGCTTTTTCAAGGCTATACCTCCGTCAGATTACAGAAAACGCCGCAAGTATGCATGCAACTAATGTTATACCCGTAAACATACTTACTATACCGATTTCACTCATTTTTTTCATTTCGAAATGATGGTGTATAGGTGCCATCAAAAATATTCTTTTACCACCTGTTTTTTTGAAATATGCCACCTGAATTACCACAGATAATGCTTCTATAACATATATAATTCCTGCTAAAATCAATATAAGCTCCATTTTAAGAAGAATAGCCATAATAGCTACTGCACCGCCCAAAAACAAAGAGCCTGTATCTCCCATAAATACTTTTGCAGGGTAGAAATTAAATACTAAAAAGCCTAAAAGTGCACCTGTGAGTGCTGCTGCGAAAACTGAAACATCACTTTTAAGAACTACACCGCAGAATATGAAAAATATTCCTACAACTGTTGTAACACTTGCTGCAAGTCCGTCAAGTCCGTCTGTCAGATTTACCGCATTTGTATATGCAATCATATAAATTGCCATAAACACAACATAAAACCATTTTAAATCCCATACTAAAGATGTGTAAGGAATAGAAATTGTTGTTGCTATAAATTCTTTATTCACACCAACCACAAGAAATACAACCGAAACAAGCACCTGAAGTATAAGCTTTTGTTTTTCAGTAAGTCCAAGATTTCTTTTAAGGATAATTTTGATTCCATCGTCCAGAAAGCCTATCAAACCATAAAGTCCTGCAAAAACAGCACCAAACTTCACCGCAGGGTCGTCTGTGTGGAAAATTGTAATCAAAGCTGTTACAATTAAAAATCCGATTCCACCCATTGTAGGTGTACCGCTTTTTTTACCGTGCCACTGAGGACCTATTTCTCTTATTGTCTGTCCGAATTTAAGTCTTCTTAAAACCGGTATAAGTACAAATGTTATAACAAGGCTTGTAACAAACGCTGTTAAAAAACATACGAACATATTTTTATCCATAAAAGCTACTCCTTTGTATTAAAAACCTATAATATGGTCCACAATTTCTTCAAGACCCATTCCTCTTGAAGCTTTCACAAGTATTGCGTCCTCTTCTTTAAGGAAGGTATCCAGAAATTCAATTACTTCTTTATTGGTTGCAAAGAACTTTGTGTGTTCTCTGTCAAATCCTTTTTCACAAGCACCTTCAATTATAAATCTGCTGTTCTCTCCCACTGCAATAAGATAATCGGTTTTTGTATCCACAACATATCCGCCCGCATCTTTATGCAGTTTTTCAGACATTTCGCCCATTTCAAGCATATCACCAAGTATTGCAATTTTTCTTTGTCCTTTTATCTGTCTTAATGTTTTAAGACCTGCCTGAATTGACGAAGGACTTGCATTATAGCAGTCATTTATAACTATTTTTCCGTTGGTTTTAACAATGTTCTGTCGCATTGCACCCGGTTCAAAGCCTTCAAGAGCTTTAAGTGCCTCTTCAGGTTCTACGCCGTAATTTACCGCCACACTGAAAGCCGCAAGAGCATTTTTAACATTATGGTCGCCAAGAACAGGGATTTTACCCTGATAGTTTCCATCTTTGGTGCAAATGGTGAACTGCATTTCGTTTTCACCGCTTTGCATTATATTTTCTGCATAGAAATCACATTCTTTGTTTTCTATGCCGTAGCTTATAACTTTTTTATCTGTTTCTTTTGCAAGCTTTAAAAGCATATCGTCATCTCCGCAGATAACAACCAATCCGTCATCTTTAAGATGTGCAAGCATTTCACTCTTCGCCTTTAAGATATTTTCTCTTGAGCCCAGTTTTTCTATGTGTGAAACACCTATATTTGTATAAACTGCAGTGTTTGGTTCAACAAGTGATGCAAGATAATCAATTTCGCCAAAGCCTGACATTCCCATTTCAGTTACGCCGATTTCGTGATAATCCTCAAGGCTTAAAAGTGTAAACGGTAAACCGATATGGTTATTGTAATTGCCTTGTGTTTTCATAACATTTAATTTTGCTGAAAGAGCACAGGCAATCATATCCTTGGTAGTAGTTTTTCCCACACTGCCTGTTATTCCCACATAAGGGATATCAAACTTGTTTCTGTAATATTTTGCAAGCTTTCCGAGAGCTTTTATTGTGTCATCCACAAGCACAACCGCTTTATCGCTTTCAACCTTTTCTGAAACGAGACAGCCTATTGCACCATTTTCCATTGCACTTTGTGCATATTTGTTGCCATCGAAATTTTCACCTTTTATGGCAACATAAAGCATTCCCTGCTTTACGGCTCTTGAGTCTTTTCCGATGCAGTCAAAGCTGTCATCCATACTTCCGCTTAAAAGCTTTCCGCCTGTTGCTTCAACAACTTCTGAAATTTTAATTGTCTGCATCATTTTCCTCCTAACTGAGCCTTCAGCTCTTCTAATATTTCCACTTCATCAAAATGAGTTTTTTCTTTTCCTATAATCTGATAATCCTCGTGACCTTTACCTGCAAGGATAATAACATCGTCTTTCTTTGCATTTTTAACGGCATATTCTATAGCTTCTCTTCTGTTTTCTATAACAATATGCTCACCTGTTATCCCGGGCAGAATTTCATTTATTATGTCCATTGGTTTTTCTGTTCTTGGATTATCTGATGTTACAATACAAAAATCTGCAAGGGAACTTGCGATTTTTCCCATAATTGGTCTTTTTGTATTATCTCTGTCTCCGCCGCAACCAAAGAGAATAACAACTCTTCCCTTTGCAAAGCCTTTTGCGGTTTTTAATATATTTTCAATTCCGTCAGGTGTGTGTGCATAATCCACAAGAACTGTAAAATCGGCCGATACATGCACAACCTCTGCTCTTCCTCTCACGCCTTTTGCTTCTTTAAGACCTTCCCTGATTATTTCTTCATCTATGCCAAGTGCCTTTAATGCACCAACTGCAGAAAGAGCATTATAAACAGAGAACTTTCCCGGAATTGCAAGACTGTATTCTTTATTTTCACAGGTGAACGAAACACCTTTTTGTTCAAGCTTGATATTTTCTGCCTTTATATCTGCATCTTTGTCTGCACCGTAAGTAAGAACTTCACATTTTGCATTTTCAGCCATAAATGCTCCGTTTTCATCATCAACATTTATTACGCCTTTTTTGCAGATATTGAAAAGTATTGCTTTTGCATCTCTGTAATTTTCCATAGTCTTATGAAAATCAAGATGGTCTTGTGTTAAGTTTGTAAAAACTCCCACATCAAAATCACAGCCATATACTCTGTCAAGATACAAAGCGTGTGAAGATACCTCCATAACAACAGTATCCACTTTACTGTCCGCCATTTTTCTGAACAAGCCCTGAAGCTCAAAGGAATCAGGTGTTGTTCTTGCCGCAGGATAAATTTCTTCACCGATCATAATCTGATTTGTTCCTATAAGACCTACCTTCTGACCTGCTTTTTCAAGAATCTGTTTTATAAGAAAGGTTGTTGTTGTTTTTCCGTTTGTTCCAGTAATTCCCACAAGCTTAAACTCTCTTGAGGGATTTTTATAAAATGATGCGCAAAGCACCGCAAGAGTTCTTCTTGTGTCCTTTACTTTTACAACAGGACAATCTACATCCACATCGTCCTGCGCAATAATAACCGCCGCACCCTTTTCTGCTGCATTTTTTGCATACCTATGACCGTCTGTTTCGTAGCCTTTGATGCACACAAACGCAGAACCTTCTTTAACTGTTAAGGAAGAACTTTCAACAGAAGTTATTTCTATTTCTCCGTTTCCTTCATATTCAACTTTGCAAAGCAAATCTTTAAGTAACATTTTCTAACCTCTATTCTACATCAAGATGTCTGAATTCAACATATACAACACTGCCCTTATCAACCACAGTTCCCGGTGCAGGTTCCTGTTTTGCCACAATGGTATCTCCCGCTTGTGCAACACCACTTCCACCACCTGTGATTTTCATATTAAGGCCACTGCTTACAATTATATTATTAGCCTGAAGAACAGTGCAGTTTGCAACCGAAGGAACGGTTACCTGCATTGTTTCTGTTTCTTCTGTGTAAAGAATAACAACAGTTCCTTCAGGAAGTCTTACACCGCTTTGAGGTACTTGTTTCACAATAGTTTCGCCTTTTCCCTCAATACTGTATTTAAAACCTGCATCAACAACAAGCTTTTTAGCTTCTTCTGCAGTTTTTCCTACCACATTAACAATCTGAATTTCCTGACTCTGTTCTTCTTCGGTCAGAACTTTTTCAACACCTAAATACTGAAGAGTGTTTTCCATTATTCTTCCCACAACAGGTGCCGCAATAACACCACCGAAATACTGACCTGCTTCAGGTTCGTCTATCATAACCAAAACTGCAACCTGTGGGTCATCTGCAGGAGCAAATGCAACCATTGATGCTATCTTTTTATTGGCAGAACGAGGTTGTTTTTCAGATGTTCCTGTTTTACCTGCAACTCTGTAGCCTTTGATATATGCATTTTTACCTGAACCGATTGCCACCGCTTCTTCAAGCATATTTCTTAACTTTTCGCTTGTTTTTTCAGAAACAACCTGTCTTTTTACTTCTGTCTGTGTTTTCTTTATAACATTTCCGTCTGCATCTATAATTTCTTTAACAACGTGTGGAGTTACATATTTACCGTTATTGGCAACGGCTGATATTGCCGCTATAAGCTGAATAGGTGTAACCTGAAATCCCTGACCGAAAGATGTTGTTGCATTTTCAACAGGACCGTAATAGTTTTCATCGAAGAAAATACCCAGTGCTTCGCCTGTTACATCAATTCCTGTTTTTTCGGTCAGACCGAAACCGCCTACATATTTAAAGAAGTTTTCCTTGCCAACGCTCATACCAATTTCTATGAAAGCAGGGTTACATGAGTTCTGAATTGCCTGTGCGAAGGTCTGAATTCCGTGACCGCCCGCTTTCCAGCATTTGATTCTTACACCTGAAACCTCTGTTGAGCCTGAACAATAAAATGTTTTGTTTTCAGGAATAAGATTTTGCTCAATGGCTATGGCAGATGTTAAAATTTTAAATGTTGAGCCCGGCTCGTATGTATCAACTACCGCCTTGTTTCTCCACATTTTATTTCTTGCAGCTGCAATAAGCTTGTTTTTTTCTTCATCTGTTTCAGCTTCTTCAATTTCTGCAAGAGCTGTTTCTTCTGTTATAACTGCATATTTATTTGGGTCAAAATCAGGCTTTGTTGCCATTGCAAGAATTTCCCCTGTTTTTACATCCATAACAATTGCACAAGCACCTTGCTTTGCATCGTTTTCAAGAATTGCAGTTTCAAGTTCATTTTCCACATAATGCTGAATAACTTCGTCTATTGTAAGAACAAGACTGCATCCGTCCTTTGAACTGTGGTACTGCTCATATTCATAAGAAACCTCAACACCACGAACATCCTGGGCGGTTACAATTCTTCCCGATTCGCCTGTCAGATATGAGTCATATTTAAGCTCTATACCTGAAAGTCCCTGATTATCTGTACCTGTATAACCAAGAACATGTGATGCAAAGTTTTTATATGGATAATATCTTTTTGAGTCTTCAACTACTGCTATTCCAGGTAAATTACCTTCAGCAATCTGTTCTCTTATCTTCTGTGCCGCTTCTGTTTCTATTTTTGATTTGATTATTTCGTATCTTGAACTTTTTGTTACATCTTTTTTTACATCTTCATAGTCAAGCTGGAGAATTTCAGAAAGAATTTTTGAAACGCTTTCAACTTCATCCTCGTCTTTTACAATCTGTGGGTCTGCAACAACTGTATCAACCGATGCAGAAATTGCAAGTTCTTTCATATTTCTGTCGTAAATTGTTCCTCTTTTTGGATTTATGACTCTGTCTTTTGTCTGTTGTTGCATAGCAAGTTCCTGCCATTTATCCCCTTCAACAAACTGTATCCAGAAGATTTTGCCCAGCATAATCGCAACAAAAACAACAATGCCGCAAAGCATAAACAATATTCTCTTTTTTGTTATACTTTTTACCTTTGCCATAAAATTCCTCTTTTTTTTGACTGACAAAGGGGTTTATACTTCCATAAACCCCTTTGATGTTTTTCTATTCATTTTAATATACTTTGAAATCAATATAAATATTCCTTGCAAAATTCCCACGCCTTTGAGAAGAAATTGCTTCCGTTATCTGTTCCTGATTTTACGGCAACTGCTTTGCTTCCCATATCAAGGTCAACTTCAACAACCTGATGCTGCTGTGGTATTCCCATATTAAGTTCTTGTGTTGCAACCGCCTGAACGGTGTTTAAATCTGTCATACTTTCAAGTTTTACCGCTGATTGCTGAACCTGTTTTTCTACTTTTGCAAGATTTGAATTAAGTGATGCAATTTCATTGTTCATTTCTGCAATTACTGCACTTCTGAAAACTATGATGAATACTGCAGTAAAAAGACCAATCATAAACACTTTATAAAAAAGCGCATTGTTTTCTTGTACTTTTACTTTTTTACGAGTATTTGTTTTCGGTTTTGCCTGTACTTCCGGTGCAGGTGCATATCCATATTTAGGAAGTGTGTTTCCTGAAATATAACCGCTGTATCCGCTCATTTGTTTCTCCTTTATAATTTTTCTATTATTCTCAATTTAGCACAGGATGACCTTGAGTTAAATTCAAGTTCTTTTTCTCCTGCTATTATGGGCTTTCTGTTCACAAGCTTTCCTTTTGGTTTGTTACCGCAAACACAAATTGGGAAATCAGGCGGACAGGTGCATCCTTTACAAAAATCGTTAAATGTGTTTTTAACTATTCTGTCTTCTAGTGAGTGGAAAGTTATTATTGCAAGTCTTCCACCCGGTTTTAAAACATCGAAGAAATCTTCAACTGCTTGTTTTAAAACACTTAATTCTGAATTCACTTCTATTCTTATTGCCTGAAAAACTCTCTTTGCCGGATGTCCTCCGCTTCTTCTTGCCGCCGCAGGAATTCCTGCCTTGATAAGCTCTGCAAGTTCAAAGGTTGTTTCAACAGGTTTGATTTTTCTGGCTTTATCTATTTCTTCTGCAATACGAAAAGCAAATTTTTCTTCACCAAAGTCCCTGAAGATTTTGGCAAGCTCTGTCTTTTCGTAATTATTAACAACCTCATAAGCCGAAAGGCTCTGACTCTGATCCATTCTCATATCAAGTCTTGCATCGGCATTATACGAAAAACCTCTTTCGCCGTTATCAAGCTGATATGATGAAACTCCAAGGTCAAGGATTGCTCCCATAAGTCCGCCAATTTCATATTCTTTAAGAATGTTTTTTATTTCACAGTAATTGCTTTTATGAAAGATTACACGGTCTTTATATTCTTTTAGTCTTTCCCCTGCCGCAGTTAAAGCTTCTATATCTCTGTCAATTCCCACAAGCTTAATTTTGTCAAGCTCCTGAAGAAGCTTTAAAGAATGTCCGCCACCGCCAAGAGTACCATCTGCAAAATAGCCTTCGTTATTAACAGCTAAAGCTTCAACGCTTTCATCAAGCAAAACTGAAATGTGTTTGAATTCCATAATTATAAACCGTAGCTTGAAAGATGCTCTGCAAACTGTTCTTCGTCGATTTCAGTTTCTTCAGCGTTATAATCAAGCCATTTATTGTAATCCCAGAGTTCAATGTATGAACCTTGTCCCACAACTGCAACATCTCTTTCAAGACCTGCATATTTGATAAGGATATCCGGAATTAAAATTCTTCCCTGCTTATCCACATTGCATTCTGCAGAATGGGAAAGCACTTCTCTTTTAAATCTTACTGCGATTTTATCGCTTTCTTTAATGGCAGATACTTTTTCAAAAAACAAGTTCCATTCCTGTGGGGAATAAACCTTAAGGCACTGACCTTTTTCCTGAGAGATGGTTATGTAGAAGATTTCACCGATATCATCACGGAATTTTGCAGGCATAATAATTCTGCCTTTAGCATCTACGCTATGGTTATATTCGCCTATAAGCATTTGCAAAACTCCTTTCTGTATCTTTTTGGTAAATCTGACACTTTCCACCACTTTTGTGTACTAACCCACCACTTTGCTATTATAATACTACATTTTAGTCAAATAATCAAGTGTTTTTTGAAAAAATTTATAAATTTTTTATCATATTTTCAAAAAATCTCTACATATATATAAAAAACAGAAAAACAGATGACAAAACAACAATCTTGTGGTATACTATTGAATATATTTTAAAGGCGGAGGTAACATTATGAAAAAAATATTGTTCGCTACCAGCGAAGCTTATCCATTCTTAAAAACAGGAGGCCTCGGAGATGTAGCTTATGCACTTCCTAAAGAACTTAACAAAAACGGCTACGAAACCAGAGTTATTTGTCCCCTTTATCAGGATATTAAAGATGAATATAAAAATAAAATGAAAAAGATTTGCGATTTTACTGTACCAGTTGGTTGGAGAAGCCAATATTGCGGTCTTTTAACCGCAACACTTGGAAACACAGTATTTTACTTTATTGACAATGAATATTATTTCAAAAGAGGCGGAGCATACGGATATTATGATGATGGTGAAAGATTTGCTTTCTTTGACAGAGCAATTTTAGAAGCTATCCTCCGTATGGACGATTTTGACCCTGATATTATTCATTGTAACGACTGGCATACAGGTCTTGTTCCTGTGCTTATGCACCACTATTACTACGGAACAAAAGCATTCTGCAAAGTTGTATATTCAATCCACAACTTAAAATTCCAGGGAATGTTCCCTAAACAGATTTTAACAGAGCTTTTAAACTTAAACGACGGTTATTATGCCGATGACAAACTTAAATTCTATGACTGTATTTCATTTATGAAGGGCGGTATTGTTTACTCTGATTTCGTAAACACCGTTAGCCCTACTTATGCTGAAGAAATTCAGGGTGAATACTACGGTGAAGGACTTGACGGAGTTTTAAGAGAAAACAACTACAAGCTCAAAGGTATTTTGAACGGTATAGATTATGAAATCTATGACCCTAAAACAGATAAAGCCCTTTTTGAAAACTACAGTTCTGTTAAAGTTGATAAAAAGAAAGTCAACAAAACAAAGCTTCAGCAGGAACTTGGACTTGCAGTATCTGAAGACATACCTATGATTGGTATAATAAGCAGAATGACTCCACAGAAAGGCTTTGACCTTGTTATTGCAGTACTTGAGCAGATTATGAGCAACAATGTTCAGCTTGTTATGCTTGGTACAGGCGACGCGAAATACGAAGAAGTATTCAGATATTTTGCTCATAAATACCCTGACAGAATGTCTGTTAATATCACATTCTCAGACGACCTTGCAAGAAAAATTTACGCATCTTCAGACCTTTTCTTAATGCCTTCTCTCTTTGAGCCTTGCGGTCTTGGTCAGCTTATGGCTTTAAGATACGGTTCTATTCCGATTGTTCGTGAAACAGGCGGTCTTAAAGACACTGTTACTCCATACAACGAATTTACAGGCAAGGGCAACGGTTTCTCATTTGCAAACTTCAATGCCCACGAGATGCTTCATGTTATAGAGTACGCGCTTTCACAGTATCATAACAAAGAAGCCTGGAGCAAGCTTGTAAGAAATGCTATGAGATGCAAATTCGACTGGTCATCTGCAGCTAAAAACTATATTGATGTTTATGAAAACTTATAATCGAAAGGACAAAAATAAATGCTTAACAAAACTAAGGATCAAATAAAAAAAGACTTTGAAAATAAGCTTATTACAAGATATTCAAAGGATGTTGCACAGGCACATCCCCTTCATATCTACGAAGCTTTCGGAAGACTTATCAGAGACTATGTAACACAGTACTGGTATGAATCCAAAAACAAGTACAACGAAAAAACCGTTAAACAGGTACACTATTTCTCAATGGAGTTCCTTCTTGGTAAACTTCTTGATACAACCTTAATCAACTTAGGTATCAAACAGCAGGCTACAGAAGCTCTGGCAGAACTTGGTATCGACATTAACGACCTTAAGGAAATCGAAATCGAACCTGGTCTTGGTAATGGTGGTCTTGGCAGACTTGCAGCTTGCTTTTTAGACTCTATGAGTTCAACAGGTATTCCTGCTTATGGTCAGGGTATCAGATACAAATACGGTTTATTCAAACAGACAATCAAAGAAGGTTATCAGCTTGAAGAAGCAGATAACTGGCTTAAATATGAAAACATCTGGGAAATGAGAAGAGACGACGAAGCGGTTGTTGTTCGTTTTGGCGGTGACATTGATGTTGACATTGACAAAAACGGTGAAATTCAGGTTCAGCACAAAAACTGTGAAGAAGTTTTAGCAGTTCCTTATGACACACCAATCGTTGGTTACGATTGCAAAAATGTTAACACATTAAGACTCTGGAGTGCTAAAGTTATCGGTGAAGAACTTGATTTCTCTGAATTCAGTCACGGTGACTATCTTAAATCAGTTGAAGATAAATACAACACAGAATTAATTTCTAATGTTCTTTATCCTGACGACTCAACTTATGAAGGTAAAAAGCTCCGTCTTAAACAGGAATATTTCTTCGTATCTGCAGGTCTTCAGAGCATTGTTAAAAAACACAAAAAGCTTGGTCTTTCAATGGAAACATTCTATGAAAACCACGCAGTTCATATTAACGATACTCACCCATCACTTGCTATTGCAGAGCTTATGAGAATATTAATCGACGAAGAAAATATTCCATGGGCAACAGCTTGGGAAATCACAAAGAAAACTATGGCTTACACAAACCATACAATTATGGCGGAAGCTTTAGAAAAAATCGATATCAATCTTATGAAATCACTCTTACCTAGAATTTATATGATTATCGATGAAATCAACAAGAGATTTGACTATGCTATCTATGAAAAATACGGCGATAGCTTTGAAAAGAAATCAAAGATGTCTATTCTCTGGGACGGCAAAGTAAGAATGGCTAACCTTGCAATCGTTGGTTCACATTCTGTTAACGGTGTTGCCGCACTTCATACAGATATTCTTAAAAATCAGGAATTAAAAGACTTCAACGAATTCTTCCCTGATAAATTCAACAACAAAACAAACGGTATTACACACAGAAGATGGCTCATTTCTGCCAACCCTGAACTTACAAATCTTCTTTGTGAAGCAATCGGCGACAGCTGGATTAAGGACCCTGAAAGACTTGAAGACCTTCTTCCTTTTGCAGATGATAAAAACTTCAAAGAACAGTTCAGAGCAGTTAAGCACGGTAAAAAGCTTGAGTTTATCGACTATGTAAACAACACATTCGATACAAAGCTTGAATCACACTCACTTTACGGCACACAGGTTAAGAGACTTCACGCTTACAAGAGACAGACTCTTAACATTCTCTATGTAATGCATCTTTATAATCAGATTCTTGAAAATCCTGATATTGAAATGCAGCCAAGAACTTTTGTATTCGGTGCTAAAGCTTTCTCAAGCTACAGTCTTGCAAAGAAAGTTATTAAGTTAATCAACGCAGTTGCAGCTAGAGTTAATAATGACCCAATCGTAAGAGGAAGACTTAAAGTTATCTTCATTCCTAACTACAATGTTGACCTTGCACAGAGAATTATTCCTGCATCTGATGTTAGTATTCAGATTTCTACTGCATCAAAAGAAGCATCAGGTACAAGTAATATGAAATTTATGATGAACGGTGCTATCACACTTGCAACTATGGACGGTGCTAATGTTGAAATTCACGAAGCAGTTGGCGATGAAAACATCGTAACCTTTGGTCTTTCATCAGAAGAAGTTATCAACTACTATGCACACGGCGGTTACCTTTCATCTGAAATTTACAACAACGATCCAAGAGTTAAGAAGATTCTTGACCAGCTTCGTGGCAACTTCTACACAGATGCTCCGGGACAGTTTGATGAAATCTTCAACCACCTTGTTACATGGAATGACGAATTCTTTGTTCTTAAAGATTTCGATGCTTATGTTAAAGCTAATGAACAGATGGCAAAAATGTATCAGGATAAAGAAAACTGGTACAGAAGTGCTATCATAAATGTAGCTAAATCAGGCAGATTCTCATCAGATAACACAATCAGAAACTATGCAAACGATATCTGGGGAATTAACCCAACATTTGTAAAATAATGATATACTATAATTCCTGGGATACAAAATGCAAATCAATCTTTGGTGCAGTTGTAAAGGACACTGAAGTTACATTTACAGTCTTTACAGATAACTGCACTGAAAGCTACCTTTGCATTGACAACACAGAAATAAAAATGGAGAAAAAAGACAATAGCTTTTCCTGTACCTATAAGGCAGAAAAATGCGGACCTTTATCTTATTTCTTCAGACTTATTTCAAATAATCTGTTTACAATCTATATAGGAAAAGGAACAAGGGAAAATTCAGAATTTTCCCTTGTTTGTCCTGCTAATTTACATCAGCTTACTGTTACAGAAGAAATGCCACCACTTCCACAGTGGTACACAGATGGCATTATGTACCAGATTTTTCCTGACAGATTTGCAAAGTCAGGAGATTTCAGACAAATCAAAGAAAACAGCCATATTTACAATGACTGGTACGAAATTCCAAAGTATATAAAAACCGAAAAGGGCGAAATCGAAAGATGGGATTTCTTTGGTGGTAATTTTCAGGGAATTTGTGAAAAACTTGATTATCTTAAAGAATTAAATGTTTCAGTTTTATACTTAAATCCGATTTTTGAGGCAACTTCAAACCATAGATACAACACTGCAGACTATACAAAGGTTGATCCTATGCTTGGCACAGAAGAAGATTTTGATAATCTTATAAAAGAGGCTGAAAAAAGAGGAATTAAAATAATTCTTGACGGTGTATTTAACCATGTTGGTGCAGAAAGCATATATTTTGACAGATTTGGTACATTTAATTCAAACGGTGCTTGTCAGAATGAAAATTCTCCATACATTGACTGGTTTTATTTCAAGGACTACCCAGTTGACTACGAAAGCTGGTGGGGTGTTATGGACTTGCCTAAACTAAACACCGAAAACCCAAAGGTTCGTGAATATATTACTGAAAATGTTCTTAAAAAATGGACAAAACACGGTCTTGGCGGTTGGCGTCTTGATGTGGCGGACGAGCTTTCGGACGACTGTCTTTTAATGATAAACAAAGCAGTAAAAGATGTAAGCAAAGATACTGTTGTTATTGGCGAAGTGTGGGAAGATGCATCAAACAAGGTTGCATACGATGTGCAGAAAAGCTACTTTGCAAAGCCTGAACTTGATGCAGTTATGAACTACCCTTTCAGAGATAATATGGTTAAATTCCTTCTTGGTGGTTGTGATGCTTTTTACTTAAAAAATACATTTATGACACAGATGGAAAATTATCCGAAGAGAAACTTTATGGGTAACTTCAATATGCTTTCAACCCACGATATTGCAAGAATTTTCACTGTTGTTAACAATGACATGAATGTTCTTGAACAATTTGTTTCTGCTCTGTTCTTATTCCCCGGTGTGCCTTGCATTTATTATGGGGACGAAGCAGGTCTTGAGGGCGGAAAAGACCCTGATAACAGAAGAACCTATCCTTGGGGCAGAGAAAACAAGGAAATATATAACATTTACAAAAAATACAGTGATTTAAGACATAAAAGCGACCTTTTAAAATCAGGAGAAAGCCTTTTTGATGCAATAGACGAAAACATTTTCTGTGTTATAAGATACAAAGGCACCGAAAAATATATTCTTTATCTTAACAATGCCATTGAAGAGAAAGAGTTTTCTTCACCTTATTCAGGAAGCACAGTAAAAATATCTCCTAAAGGCATTTATATGGAAAAAATATGAAACGGTGCAACTTTTTGCATCGTTTTTAGGTATTATAAGTAGGAGGGATAATTATGAAAAAGATTATTTGTTTATTACTTTCAGTTTTAATGATTTTAAGCAGTTTTTCTGCTCTGGCTAAGGACAATATGGAAAATGTCCTTGCCTTAGTAAAATCAAAAATTGAAATACCTGCAGAGCTTTGTGAATTTGAAAGCTCAACAAGCACAAGAAAAGATAAAACTATTTACCGCTTCAACTGGTACAATGAAGACCGTTCAGAAAATCTTTCTGTTACTGCTACGGACACTGGGATTATAACAAATTATAACCATTACAGTAATGATATGTATAACAAAGCAGACAAACAGCTTTCCTCTTTCACAAAAGATGATGCCACTCTTATGGCGGACAACTTTTTGAGAAAGACCCTGCCCGAAGCTTTCACCGAAACAGATTTATTTGTTTTTTCTGATATTTCTGTTGACTTTTCAGACCACGGAACTTCTTACTATGTTTTATTTAACAGAAAAGCAAATGGCATTGAAGTTATAGGTCAGACCGCAACAGTTGATATTTTAGTTAAAGGCGAAAATGCGGTTATTACAAATATGTCCACATCTTTTGAAAACATAGTTTTTGAAGATGTATCAGGTAAAGCTTATATAGAAAATAAGGAAGGTGCATATAAAGCCCTCTTCCCTGCAGAGCTTATGTATATAAGACGAGACTACAACGACAAAGAGTTTTCACTTGTGTATCGCATTAAAGACGGATACGGATACATTTCTGCATTTACAGGCGAAAAGGTTGTTCCTTATCAAGATGCAGACCTTTTCCTTAAAAACGAATCTATGATGGACTCAACAGCAGGTATGGGTGGAAGTGAATTTACTCCTCAGGAACTTGCAGAGCTTCAAAATGTTAAAAACCTTATATCTGTAGAAAATGCAGTTAAATTTATCAAAAGTGAACCTTTATTTGACACAGATAAAAACAGTAAGGTAATTTCTTCAAGATACAGTAAACATGATGACAAATACAGTCTTGAAGTATCTCTTGAAACTGATGAAAACAACGGAGAAAGATTCGTTATAGATGCACAGACAAAGGAGCTTAAAAGCTTTTATTCCTATAGCTACTCTTATGATGCAAAATCAGGAAAAGAGCTTTCAGAAAAAGAAATAAATGATGCCGAAAAGGTAATTGATGCTACTGTTAAGAAATATGCAGGCACAGACAAGCTTAAAGAAAACGAAAGCTCTGTAAATAATGAATATGTAACCCAATCTTTTACTAAACTTGAAAATGACATTCCTGTTGAAGGTAACAGTATTTCAGTTACATACAAAGACGGTAAAATCACAAACTATTCAAAAAGATTTGAAAACGCCTCTTTCGCATCACCTGATGGTGTTATTTCAAGCGAGGATGCCTATGCAAAAATACTTGCACACCACCCTATCAAGCTTTGTTATTTAAACACAGGCGAAGAATATAAACTTTGCTACACTCTTGACCAGGTTTCAGGCTATGTGGAAATTGATGCAAAAACCGGTGAAAAAAGAAAAGATTATAATAGTAAAACCACCTCATACAACGATATTGAAAACCATTGGTGTAAAACTGCAGTTGAAAAACTTGCAGAAATAGGACTTTCATTTGAAGGCGAAAGCTTTGAGCCTGAAAAGGAAATTACTCAGCTTGAAATGTTAAGACTTTTCGCAGGTGCAGTTAAATACACAAGCTATATTAATCTTGAAGCTGAAAACCTTTATAAAACTCTCGAAAGAGAAAACATCATTAAAGCAGATGAAAGAGCAGATGAAGCCTTTGTTTTAAGAGAAGATGCTTTTGTTTACCTTATTCGTTTCCTTGGATTCGAGCGAATTGCAAAGGCAGAAGAAATCTTTACAACCTCCTTTGCAGACCAAAGCCTTATATCACAAGGAAAGCTTGGTTATGCATCAATTTTATCTGGTCTTAAAGTTATAAACGGTAACGGCGGATTTGTTAAGCCAAAAGACAATTTAACAAGAGCCGAAGCCTTTGTTATGATTTACAATTTACTTACAAATAATTCTTGATTTTATACATAAAAAATGGTAAAATGGATACAATAAAAAAAGAAAAAGGAGCGAATAAAAATGGAATTAAAAGGTTCAAAAACAGAAAAAAACTTAATGGCTGCATTTGCAGGCGAATCTCAGGCGAGAAATAAATACACATACTTTGCATCAGTTGCAAAGAAAGAAGGATATGAACAGATTGCTGCTATCTTCCAGAGCACTGCAGACAATGAAAAAGAACACGCAAAAATGTGGTTCAAAGAATTAAAGGGTCTTGGCTCAACTGCAGATAATCTTAAAGCTGCTGCAGAAGGCGAAAACTACGAATGGACAGATATGTATGCAACATTTGCAAAAGAAGCTGAAGAGGAAGGCTTCACAGAACTTGCTAAAAAGTTTGAAATGGTTGCTGCCATCGAAAAAAGTCACGAAGAAAGATACCTTGCTCTCTTAAACAATGTTGAAATGCAGAAAGTATTTGAAAAGAGCGAGGAAACTATGTGGGAATGCAGAAACTGCGGTCACCTTGTTGTTGGTAAAAAAGCTCCACAGGTTTGTCCTGTTTGCGCACATCCACAGAGCTACTTTGAAGTTAGAAAAGAAAATTATTGATATTAAAAATCAACCGTATGCTTCGGCATACGGTTATTTTTTGTATTTTTTGCGTTTAACTCGTTATGTATAATTTAAATAGTTTCTATCTATTTTTGTGTGTTAATTTATCATACTGGATTTCTTTTTCTCTTGTAACCTTGTTAATTTTTTCTTTATAAAGTAGTGTCATTTTTGTTTGCCCAAAGGTATAATCAACATTACTTTCCTGAATAAAAGATTTGCAATATTGCTTTTGAGAATGATTTCTTTTTTCAATAAACAGATAAAAGATTAGTTCCTCATAAATATTTTTCAATTCAAAATCTGCAACAATTCGCGAAAACTTTGACATACTGTTAGTATTGCATTTAAAAACCATATCATTACTGTCAAGCATTTTTTCAAGTTTATCAAAATATTCAAATCTGTTTCCCAACTTATTAAAAAATCTACTCTTTGAAATGGTATTATAAGAAATTTTACCTACAAGGCAATCATTAAACATTTTTTCTGTGGCAATATTACCATTTAGTACATCTTTAAGTTTGTGTAACCCTATAAGGTGAGGAAAATCCGTCTTTTCAAAATCAAGAATCAGTTCACTCTTTTCCCCTTTTCTTCCTAACACTATTTTGTATTCATAATCCAATAGATGCTTAAACGAAATAGCTCTCTCCTGCAATTTATCCATATTTTTCTCCGAGGCAACATATAATAAAAGCTCTGTAAAATACAGAGCTTTGAATGTTTTCTGTCTGCACATCTTGTGTACATAAAGTCAGTTTGCGGTTTGCACATACAACCCACCCGAAGCTCCACGAAACACCAATTACTGACACAGCCTTTCGTTTCAACGCTTTAACAGACACACTTGTTGCCTGTCTCTAATATTATTATATTCTAAACTTAAAAATATGTCAACATTTTTGTGAAATTTGTATAATTTTTATTTTATATGCTTCATATACATCAGTACACCAATTGCTTTTAATTTTTCCTCTTCATTCAGCATTTTAAATACATCAAGCAATTCCAACTCTTTATCCGTAAGGCTATTTACAGAAAAGTCTTCTGCTTTTCTTCTTATATCACTCACACCGATTATATAATCAACCGAAACATTAAAAAGTTTAGACATTTGTACAAGAGTCTCAATACTCGGTTGATGAACACCACTTTCATACGCACTTATCATTTTTTGAGACACATTCAGTTTTAATCCCAAACCTGTTTGATTCAATCCTTTTTCTTTTCTTAATTCAGCAATTCTTTTCATTTAACACACCTCTATACCTTATATGAATAATTATATTCTTTTCACTTGACATTATTACTCGTATATGGTATATTTATACTTGTCAGGTGAATATTTCGATAGCATGGAGGTGAAAATATGAAAAAGATAGCTTTACTATTGTTATCTTGTCTCATTGTATTGTCTTGTGTTGCTTGTAATAGTAGCTCAAGTTCAAAAGGTTCATGGGGTTCGGATGGCTATTACAACCCTTCAAAAGCTGAACAAAGACAAGCATACAATGAAGCAAAAGAGTGGGTGGAAAATAATTGGTAAATGAAAGGATGAATTAAAATGGGTTTCTGGGGAGTTGTAGGCGCTATTATAGTCGCCGTAATTTTATTGTCTATTGCATAACTTAAAATTTTTTATTACTAATATTGTTGTTGCATTCACTACAGTATGTTTGTATTTTTTAAACAATATATATGTGAAAACACACTCATATGGTCTAATCAATTATGTATCTATATGTCATTTGAATGATTTTTTATGTCCATTTTTCCTGTTTTCATATTCTAATGCATTACTGTATTTTGTAAACAAAAAACTCGTTAAACTATTCCCTATTCTTATAATCTGCACAGCATCAAGTTTTATATGGGAATTTTGCACACCAATATTCAAAGCATCATCTGTTACAGATCTATATGACGTTTTAAGTTATTTTATAGGCAGTTTAATTTACTATGCAATTATAAATTGTATATCAAAAAAATAAGGAGTTTTTGTATGAAAAAATTTTATTTAATAATATTTACACTTATTATAGTATCTCTTTGTCTGTGCGGTTGCGTGAATGATTCAGTATCTCCCTCAACCGGTTCTTCGACTAATACAAAAGAATTTTGTTCCAGTTGCGGAAAATATGTAAATAGAGTTATAGAAAAGAAAGATATCGCCGATGTATCTCATGATTGGTGTGCAACTTGTTGGAATGAATATGATAATATAATGGGAAGATAAATTTTAATATGTGATTTTTTATAATACATAACACATTCAAAATTTATATAAGTACAAAAAGAGGAAAACTCATTTCAATGAATTTTCCTCTTTTTATATTGCTAAGAGTGTACTTCGGAACACTCATAATTACGTAAGTTCTTTATTACACATCGAAGAAGCCAAGTATAAGTATACCTGCAAATGCTGCAGCAAGTGCTAAATAGTGCTTCCAGGAAAGCTTTTCTTTTAAGAAGATTCTTCCCCATACTGTTGAAACTGCACAGTATGCTGAAATAATTACATAACCCGGAACATATTCTGCTACAATAACCATCATATAGAAAACCTGACCGATTGCTTCGCAGATACCACCAAGAAGCTTTGTTCCGTCGTATTTTTTATCAACCTTTTCTCTCTTAACTGCAAATACATAGATGGCAAAGATTATACCGATAAACATCCATGTGAATTCATAAGCAGTATTTAAAATATCGCCAACTAAAAGTTCATCTGCAATTCTTTCTGTATAACCATCTGCGATTAAAGTATCAACAAATGTTCCGCAAGAGTCAAGTATGCAGTATAAAACAGGTAAGAAAATTGCAAGGAAGCTTTTAGCATATTTTCTGTTTGCATTTAACTGTCTGGCTTTTCTTAAATCATCATCTTCAAGATTGTCAATAAAGCCAAGTGCGATTATACCGATAACTATAAGAGCTATACCTGCGATAATAGGGCCGTTTAAGAAAACTGCGTTTGAGTCTTCTTCAACAAAAGTTACACCCCATACAAGCATACACATAATAGCTGTTACTGCACCTGAACCGTTACAGATAGGTGATGAAATTGAAAGCTCAATATATCTTAAACCTATGTAACCGATAACCATTGAAAGGATATAGAAGAATGATGCAGGGAGATAGTTTATAATATCCTGGAATGTTAAAGGAACTCCCCCAACTGTTACTGAGTATATTGCGTGAATACCCATAACAAGACCAACTGCTATACCTACTTTGTAATGACTTAATTTGTCCTCCTGCTTTGAGCCGATTTTACTGAAAATATCAGATCCGCTCCAGCAAAGCATTGCAATTATTGCAAAAATCCACATAAAATTTCCTCCTTATAAATTTATATATCCGCCTTCAACAAGTTTTTGAAGGGACATCATTATACCAAGTTTTGCATTGTACCAGGTTAAACCGCCCTGGAAGAATATTGTGTATGGCTCACGGATAGGACCATCGGCAGAAAGTTCAATTGATGAACCCTGAATAAATGCACCTGCAGCCATAACAACATCACAGTTATAACCGGGCATTGCATAAGGTTCAGGAGAAACATAACTGTCAACCGGTGCAGCTGCCTGAATACCTTTACAAAACGCCACCATTTTTTCACCTGATCCAAGCTCTACCGCCTGAATAATATCGTGTCTTGATTCTGTTGAATTAGGAACTACTTTAAAACCAAGGTCTTCATAAAGATTTGCCGCAAAGATTGCACCTTTAAGTGCTCCTGCAACAACTGTTGGTGCCATAAAGAATCCCTGATAAAGACTTCTCATTGTATCTAAACTTGCTCCTACTTCCTGACCAAGTCCAGGTGCAGAAAGTCTGTATGCGCATCTGTCTATGCACTTTTGTTTACCGCAGATATATCCGCCGATTGGTGCAAGACCACCACCCGGATTTTTAATGAGTGATCCAACTATCATATCTGCTCCCACATCTGATGGCTCTATAATTTCAACAAATTCGCCGTAGCAGTTATCAACCATACAGATAACTTCAGGCTTGATTTCTTTAACAAACTTAATAAGCTCCCCTATCTGCTTAACAGAAAAGCTTGGTCTTGACTGATAGCCTTTACTTCTCTGAATGGTAACAAGCTTTGTTTTTTCGTTTATGGCTTTTTTTATGTTTTCATAGTCAAAAGTACCATC
Source organism: Clostridia bacterium (assembly GCA_045648505.1). Lineage (GTDB taxonomy): Bacteria > Bacillota > Clostridia > RGIG6154 > RGIG6154 > RGIG8700. Next base: position 23,990 of record JAZROD010000007.1, read on the forward strand.
TTCAAGCAAATCAACCTGTCTGTAAGAAACACCATATTCCTTTAAAGAACACGCAGATTCTCTTATACCAATAACCTCTTCTAAAGTGTCATAAGGTTTACCAACCGGTGATAAAAGTTCATCCCCCGGAAGTAAATTTGCAGAAAGTGCAATAGCTAAAGCGTGTGTTCCGCAAGTAATCTGTGGTCTTACCAACGCCGCTTCTGTGTTAAAGCAGGTAGCATAAACTGCCTCTAAGGTTTCTCTTCCCATATCGTTATATCCATAACCGGTTGAACCTGCAAAGCACTCTGCAGAAACTCTGTTTTTCTGCATTGCAAGTGTTACCTTTGCCTGATTGTATTCTGCGATTTTATCTATTTCTTCAAATCTGGGTTTGAGTCTTTCCAGAATTTTATCTGAAAAAGAAACAACCTGATTGCTTATTCCAAGCTTTTCGTACATTATGTTATTCATCATCGATCATTCCTTTAAAAATATTATTTGCCACGTCTCTAATTACGTCAGGGTTTGTTACTATAATTCCTCTGTCATCCCCGAGAACTAAAAGCGTATCACCTTCTTTAATACCGTAGTACTCTCTTGCCTCTTTCGGGATAACAATCTGCCCCTTCGCCCCTACCTTAACAGTTGAAAATATCTGTCGCCCTCCTGGGTGGGCATATATGTGTTTGCCTTTCATTCTGCACCTCACATTCGTTATACTTTTCCTACTTGTAGGAATTATACATTATTTTACATTAATTGTCAATATTATAGACAGTCAAAAAATTTTGTGTTATACTACACCAAAAGGAGATGTTGATATGAATTTAAAAGGATTAACCGTCAATTTTCTTGGCGACAGTATTACTGAAGGATGCGGCACAACCGCTCCCGAAAAGACTTTTCATTATCTTATACAACAGAAATATGGTCTTAAAATTGCCCGTAATTACGGCATAGGCGGAACAAGAATTGCCCGTCAGCTTACACCCTCTGAAAACACAAAATTTGACCTTACTTTTGAACTTCGTTCAGATATTATGGACAAAAACGCAGAGCTTATAGTTGTTTTTGGCGGAACAAACGATTACGGCCACGGCGATGCTCCTTTTGGTGAGCTTGACAGCAAAGACCGCTACACATTCTGCGGTGCTTTAAATTGCCTTGTGGGCACACTTAAAGCCCACTTTCCCAAAAGCAAATTAGTTTTTATGACACCTCTTCACAGAGAAAACGAAAATCAGCCTTGTGCAGAAGGAAAGAAAACCCTTCCTGAATATGTGGCTGCTATGAGGGAAATATTTAAAAAACACAATGTTTCTGTAATAGATTTGTTTGATATCAATCCTATTGATGTAAATGACAAAGAATTACTTCCAGACGGCTTGCATCCAAGCGACAAGGGCCACGAAATTATGGCAGATATTATAGCAAAAGAACTTATGAATATATAAAAAAAGCACCTCAAATGATATGCACCCCAAAAGTTAGACACTTTTGGAGGTGCATGTTTTTTATGGCAAAAAAAGGGACAACTCAAAAAAACTACTCGTCAGAATTCAAAATATCTGTTATAATGGATATGCGAGAACATCATTTAGCATATCA
>JAZROD010000008.1:0-58649 GCA_045648505.1 Clostridia bacterium
GTTAAAAACCTCCATGATATATTTTTAGTAATGCGGTCGCCAAACCATTTACTATTATATCATAGAGGTTTTTCTTATGCTAAAGCTTTTTTCTTCCCCCAGTAGAACTGGGGGTTTATTTCCACGCCTAAAGGCACCAATTAAAAACACCCTCTTACTTATGTGTAAGAGGGTGTTTTTTAGTCATAGTCAAAATATTCAAGTATTCCTTCGTATATTGCTTCTGCAAAATCATATTGTCTTGTTTCGAGCAATTTTGCATCCTGTGCATTTGTGATAAATCCAAGCTCAATTAACATCGCTGGCATTGGGGTTCTTCTTAATACAAAGAATGTTCGGTTCTCGGTTACTCCATTGTTTTTTGTACCAAGCTTATCAACAATTGACTCTAAAATATCAGTTGCTAAATCGTATGCAGGGGAGTTTTCTCTGTATACAAAAATTTCCGTGCCGTTGAAGGCTGAATTATCTGAAGCATTACAATGCAGACTTATAAAGTAATCTGCACCGAAATTGATTGCTTTGTTTACTCTTGCCTGAAGACTTGTTGTGTTATTACTACCAAGAATTTCGTCAGGGGTTGTTCTTGAAACTTCCGATTGAAATCTTGGGTCATTATTCAGCAAGTTATTTAAGTATATACCTATGTTGTATGTAATATCCTGTTCTAAAAGTCCATTACCTTCTGCTCCGCCGTTGATTCCGCCGGGATTGTGTCCCTGATCTATAAAAATTTTTATTGCCATATTAAAAACCTCCATACTATATAATATACGGAGGTTTAGGTTTTATGATATTTATTTGTAATAGTTTAAGATAATATCTTTAAGTAACGCAACTGTTCCGTCAATTCCATAGAGAGAAGAATCAATAGAGATATTATATGATGCAGAATCGCCCCATTTTCCGTTTGAATAGAAATTGTGATATGAAGCTCTTGATTTATCTGTTTTCTTAATGAGAGATTTTGCATTTGCTTCAGGTACATTATATACTCTCATAATACGCTCAACTCTTGTCTGATATGGTGCGTGGATAAATATGTTAAATGATTTTACAGTATCTGCCAAAATTTCACTTGCACATCTACCGACAAAAATACAAGATTCTTTCTGTGCTATATCTTTTATAACATTAGACTGTATAACAAACAATTTGTCGTTTGTGATAACATCATTTAAATATGCAGGTGAAGACATACCACTATAATGAGCCATTGACAGGGAATAGAGAAAACTGTTGTGCTTTTCGTCTGCATCTTTAAAAAGTTGTTCTCTTATACCGCTTTTTTCAGCAGCTATTTCTATAATATTTTTATCATAGTAAGAAATGCCAAGCTCTTCTGCCAGTGCTTTACCTATGGCGCTTCCGCCACTTCCAAATTGTCTGCCTATTGTAATTACTATGTTTTTCATTATATCATCCCTTTCTTTATAATATTTTATCACAATATTTTAATAATTTCAATTATTTTGTTAATAATATTTGTAAAGGAGTGATATATATGGATTTTATAGCATTATTATTAACAATAATCGGCGCGATTAACTGGGGTCTGATTGGTATATTTGGTTTTGATCTTGTCGGATTTCTTTTTGGCGGTCAGGGTGCACCAATCAGCAGAATAATTTTTACACTGGTAGGTATCGCAGGTTTATGGTGTATTACATTTTTCTTCAATGATAAATACAAAGATAACTAAAAAGTGCCTTTGGGCACTTTTTATGTTAAATGATATATAAAATTTGTTACCGCGCATATTGTTACTGCAATTGATGTGGGGATTATTATTGAAAGAAGGGTCCATTTAATACTTTTGGTTTCACTTTTGATTGTAAGAATTGTGGTTGAGCACGGCCAGTGAAGAATAGAAAACAAAATTGTGTTAATTGCAGTAAGTATAGTCCAGTTATTATTTAACAAAATCGTTTTAATAACATTATAATCAGTAATAGGTGACAGTGCTTCTCCTGAAAGGTAAGCCATCAGAATAATAGGAAAGACAATTTCATTTGCAGGCGAACCTAAAATAAAGCCAAGAAGTATAACGCCGTCCAGTCCAATGAATTTACCTGCAGGGTTCAGAAAAGTTGAAATATGGTTGAGAATTGATATATTTGAAATCTCTGTGTTTGCTAGAATCCAAATCAATAATCCCGCAGGAACTGATACTTTAATTGCTCTGCCTAATACCGAAAGTGTTTTATCTTTGGTTGAATAAATTATTGTTTTAAGTATTTCGGGTTTTCTGTATGGCGGAAGCTCCATTATATACGAAGTGGTTTCTCCTTTTAAGAGCGTTTTGGAAATTATGAATGTTATTATAAAAGTTGTACATATTGAAAAAACAATAAATAAAGCAAGATATAGTGAAGAAAATATACTCCTGTTGCCAAACGGTAAAAATATGCATATCAGCATTATAAGGGTAGGGAATCTTCCGTTACAAGGCATAAAATTATTGGTTAATATTGAAATAAGTCGCTCTCTTTTTGAGTCAATTATTCTTGCACCTGTAACCCCAACTGCATTACACCCAAGCCCCATACACATAGTTAACGACTGTTTTCCACAAGAATTACACTTATTAAAAGGTTTATCTAGGTTAAATGCTATTCGTGGCAGATATCCACTGTCTTCAAGAATTGAAAATAACGGAAAAAATATTGCCATCGGCGGTAACATAACCGATATTACACAGGTGGTTGTGTTATATATGCCATAGATTAAAGCATTTTTAACAAAGTCTGGTGTGTTAATAATTGACAAAAAACTATAAAGATAATTTCCAAGCTTATCAAATAAATCTGATAACAGCTGTGATGGATAGTTTGCAAATGTTATGGTTATCCATAAAAGCAGTATTAAGAATAACAGCATTGTTGGATATGCAAAAATCTTGCTTGTTAACACTTTGTCTGCTTTATAAGATTGAGAGATGTTATTTCTGTTTACAACAGTATTGCATATATCTTCTGCCGTAAGTACAATTGCACGTGAACACATTTCTGAAATATGCTGATTTTGTTCAGAAAACTCATTGAAAAGATTGGTGTCACCTGCAAGATATCGAAGTTTTAACCAATGGTCAGGATATGGATATTGATGATTAGGTAATTGTGTGTTTTCGATAAGAGTATTTAATTCTGATGAATAATTTATTCTGTATACATTTTCTGATGGTTTGTATTTATCTATTGTGTCAAGGAGTTGTTTGATTGATTTTTTGTTTTTTGCACTTATGGGTATTACAGGTATATTAAGTATTTGAGATAATTTATTATAATCTATTATTATGTTTTTATTAAGAAGTTCATCTGTAAAGTTGATACAAAGTATAACATTTCTTTTAATTTCAAGAACTTGCAGACATAGAATAAGCCCTCTTTCCAATACATTACCATCACATATAATTATGGTTATATCTGTTTTTTCATTTAAAATAAATTCACTTGTTATTTTTTCTTCTTCTGATTTTGGATAAATTGAATATGAGCCGGGTAAATCATATATTTCATATTTTTCGCTTTTATATTCAAAAGTTCCTTTGGCATTTTCTACTGTTTTACCTGTCCAGTTACCTGTGTGTTGTTTTAACCCTGTAAGTGCGTTGAACAATGTACTTTTACCAACATTGGGATTACCTACCAATGATATAACTTTATTCATACTTAATCCTCACATATCTCTATTTTTCTTGAGTCTCGTTTTCTTATGGCAATAATTGATCCTCTTACAAGATAGGCGGTTGGGTCGCCAGATGGACTTTTAAAAACACAGGATATTTCTGTTCCGTTTACACATCCTATATCATTCAGCCTGTTTTTTAATGAGTTTTTAAGTTTTATATTTTTAACACAACTTGATTCACCAATGTTTAACATATCTAAACTTTTAATAATAATCACCTCAATTAATTCTCATTATTAAAATATTCTTAATAACTTTAATTGTTACAGTTGTATAAATTTGCATAAGCGGTAAATAATATTAGTAAAATTTTAAGAAAGGCTAATTGATTTATGAAAGATAAATTTTTTGGGATTTTACAAAGAGTAGGTCGAAGCTTCATGCTTCCTATTGCGATTTTACCTATTGCAGGATTGATGCTTGGTATTGGTGGTTCTTTTACCAATACTGCAACTTTAGAATCATACGGACTGACTGCATTAATGGGTGAAGGAACACCGATATATGCTTTGTTGTCTGTATTAAGTGCTACAGGGTCTGTAATTTTTGATAATCTTCCGATTATTTTTGCTATTGGTGTTGCTATTGGTATGGCAAAAGCAGAAAAAGAAGTTGCGGCACTTTCTTCAGTGATAGCTTTTTTAGTTATGCATATGGCTATCAGTAAGTTAATAGATATAAATAATGCATCATCTTTTTTGCTTGAAGGTTCTATATCAAATGTTGTGGGAATACAATCGCTCCAGATGGGTGTGTTTGGCGGAATTATAGTAGGGCTTGGTGTTGCAGCACTTCATAACAGATTTTATAAAATTGAGCTTCATCAGGTTTTATCTTTTTTCGGTGGTACAAGATTCGTTCCGATTATTTCAGCAGTTGTATATTTGTTTGTGGGAATGTTGATGTATTTTCTATGGCCGTATGTTCAAAGAGGAATTTATGCCGTTGGTGATTTAGTTTTAAGATCAAATTACGCAGGTACATGGATTTATGGCTTTATGGAAAGAGCTTTAATTCCATTTGGACTTCATCATGTTTTTTATTTACCTTTCTGGCAAACTGCAGTTGGCGGAACACAGATTGTGGATGGTGTTTTGATTGAAGGTGCACAAAATATCTTCTTTGCGGAGCTTGCTTCTCAAAACATTACAAAATTCAGTGTTGAAGCCACGAGATTTATGACAGGTAAATTCCCATTTATGATGTTTGGTTTGCCTGGTGCTGCTCTCGCAATGTATCTAACTGCAAAAGATAACAAGAAGAAAGTTGTATCTGGCTTATTGATTTCTGCCGCATTGACTTCTTTTCTTACAGGGATAACAGAGCCTATAGAATTCACTTTCTTGTTTGTAGCCCCGTTTTTGTATGTTATACACTGCGTGTTTGCAGGTCTTTCATATATGATTATGCATATTCTTGATGTAGGTGTAGGTCTTACTTTTTCAGGTGGATTTATAGACTTTATTTTGTTTGGTGTTCTGCAGGGAAATGCAAAAACAAACTGGATAAGAATAGTAATAGTAGGACTTGCATATTTTGCAGTATATTTTGCTCTTTTCTATTTCCTGATTAAAAGGTTTAATTTGAAAACACCGGGCCGAGAAGATGATAATGAAGAAACAAAACTCTATTCCAGAAAAGATTATAATGAGAAAAATTCAGGTGATGTGTCTCAAGATATTCTGAAAGGTTTAGGCGGAAGAGATAATATATCGGATCTTGATTGTTGCGCAACAAGACTTCGTGTGACAGTTAAAAGTGCTGAAAAAGTAAATAAGGATTTGTTGAAGAACACAGGCGCACTTGGTGTTGTTGTTAAGGGTAATGGTATTCAGGTAATTTACGGACCAAAAGTAACCGTAATTAAATCTAAACTTGAAGATTATATAAGAGAAAATAAACTTGATACTAAAATTGATGAAACTTATATCGAGCTAAAAGCACCGTTTAAAGGCAAAACTCTTCCTATTACCATCATATCTGACGAAGTCTTTTCTCAGAAAATGTTAGGTGAGGGGATTGCTATAGTTCCTGATACAGATGTTTCTGCAGTATTTTCGCCTTGCGACGGTGTTGTAACCTCTGTTACTGATTCAAAGCATGCTATTGGTATTAAAACTGAAAATGGTGCAGAAATATTGATTCACATTGGTCTTGACACAGTAAATCTGGGCGGTGAACACTTTGAGCTTAATGTGAAAAAGGGCTCAAAAGTTAAAACGGGCGACAAATTGGTAAGTGTTGATTTTGAATCTGTAAGAAAAAAAGGATATAATGTTATTACGCCGGTTGTGATAACAAATTCTGATAAGTACAATGATTTCAGCTTTAATGAAGATAAAAATGTAGAAAAAGGTCAATATATAATAAGATTTAACTAAAAGGCGGAGAAATCTGCCTTTTTTTCTATGTGTTACTTGACAATTATGCACAAAATATAGTATTATTATATCTGTATAAACACAAGAGATATGCAAGAAGGATATTTATTAAGATTCAAAGAGAGGTAATAAAATTGAGTAAACAAGAATACGGAAATGAAAGTATAACTTCCTTAAAAGATGAGGACAGAGTTCGAAAAAGACCTGCTGTTATTTTTGGCTCGGATGGTCTTGAGGGATGTCAGCATTCAGTTTTTGAAATCCTCTCAAACTCTATAGACGAAGCAAGAGAAGGCCACGGTAATTTAATAGTCCTTGAAAGATTTGCGGATGATTCTATTAAAGTATCCGACCTTGGCCGTGGTGTGCCTGTTGACTTTAATGAAAAAGAACAGCGCTATAACTGGGAGCTTGTTTTTTGTGAGCTTTATGCAGGTGGTAAATACAAGAACTCATCATCTGATAACTATGAATATTCACTTGGTCTTAACGGCCTTGGTGCTTGTGCTACACAGTATAGTTCTGAATTTATGGATGTTACTGTATACAGAGATGGATACAGATATGGTTTACATTTTGAAAAGGGTAAAAATATCGGCGGGCTTAAAAAAGAAGCTTATGACCATAAACAAACCGGTACACAAATTACATGGAAGCCTGATACAGAAGTTTTTAACGATATTTGCATTCCTGCAGAATATTTTATAACTGTTATGAAGAAGCAGGCAGTTGTAAACAAAGGTGTTAAATTTAAATTCATTGATTATAAAGATAAACAGAATTTTGAGTTCTGTTATCCTGAAGGTATTGTTGACTATATAAAAGAAATTCAGAATGAAAAAAGTTTTTCAGAGCCACATTATATTGAATGTGAAAGAAGAGGTAAGGACAGAGAAGATAAAGAAGAATATAAAGTTAAACTCTCTTGCGTATTTTGCTTCAACAATGAAATTAATCTTCTTGAATATTATCACAACTCAAGTTTCCTTGAACACGGTGGTTCACCTGATAAAGCTGTCAGAAATGCATTTACCTATGTTATTGACAAGTTTATCAAGAATGCTAATAAATATAATAAAAATGAATCTAAAATTACTTTCCAGGATGTAGAAGACAGTCTTATTTTAATTTCAAACTCTTTCTCAACACAGACAAGTTATGAAAACCAGACCAAAAAGGCTATAACAAACAAATTCATTCAGGAAGCAATGACAACATTCCTTAAAGAACAACTTGAAATATTCTTCGTAGAAAATAAAGCAGTTGCAGATAAAGTAGTTGACCAGATTCTTGTTAATAAACGCTCAAGAGAAAATGCTGAAAAAGCAAGAGTTTCATATAAGAAAAAACTCACAGGTAATACTGATGTTACAAACAGAGTTCAGAAATTTATTGATTGCAGAACTAAAGATGTTTCAAAGCGTGAACTTTACATTGTAGAAGGTGATTCCGCTCTCGGTTCTTGTAAACTTGGCAGAGATGCAGAATTTCAGGCGATAATACCTGTAAGAGGTAAGATTCTTAATTGTCTTAAAGCAGATTACAATAAAATCTTTGCTAGCGAAATTATTACTGACCTTATAAAAGTATTGGGATGCGGAGTTGAGATAAAAACAAAGCATAACAGTAATGACAAGATGTTTGATTTAAATAATTTAAGATGGGATAAGGTTATTATCTGTACTGATGCCGATGTTGACGGTTTCCAGATAAGAACTCTTATTCTCACTATGATTTATTCACTTATGCCAACCCTTATAAGAGCAGGCAAAGTGTTTATTGCTGAATCACCGTTGTTTGAAATCAACACAAAGAAGAAAACTTATTTTGCATATAATGAAGTTGAGAAAAACGAAATTATTGCAAAAATTGGTGATGAAAAATATGATATTCAGCGTTCTAAAGGTCTTGGTGAAAACCAGCCTGATATGATGAGACTTACTACTATGGCACCTGAAACAAGACGACTTATAAAAGTTATGCCACAGGATGAAGAAATTACAAAACAGATGTTCGAGCTTCTTCTTGGTGACAATTTAGAAGGCAGAAAAGAACATATAGAAAACTGCGGTCACAAATATCTTGACCTTGCAGATATTTCATAAGAAAGGGGGATAAAACTTGAATTTTACAGAACAAAAGATAGCAGATACACTTGAAACCAACTATATGCCGTATGCTATGAGTGTTATTGTTTCAAGAGCGATACCTGAAATTGATGGTTTTAAACCTGCTCACAGAAAGCTTTTATACACAATGTATAAGATGGGCCTTATTAACGGCAAACTTATAAAATCTGCCAATATTGTTGGTCAGACAATGAAGTTGAATCCCCACGGCGATAGCGCTATTTACGAAACAATGGTTCGTTTAACTGAAGGTAATGCTGCACTTTTACATCCTTTTGTTGAATCTAAAGGTAACTTTGGTAAGCATTATTCAAGAAATATGGCTTATGCCGCATCAAGATATACAGAAGCAAAGCTTGGTGCTGTATGTAAAGAGTTGTTTGATAATATTGATAAAGACGCTGTTGATTTTCAGGACAACTATGATGCAACAATGAAAGAGCCTACATTACTTCCTGTTACTTTCCCTAATATTCTTGTTAATCCCAATGAAGGTATTGCGGTTGGTATGGCAAGTAAAATCTGCAGCTTCAATTTAAAAGAAATATGTGAAACTACAATTGCGCTTATGCGTGATGAAAATCACGATGTACTTACAACTCTTAAAGCTCCTGATTTTCCTGGCGGAGCACAGATTCTTTATGATGAAGACGCTTTAAGAGAAATATATAATACAGGTAAAGGTAGTTTTAAACTCCGAAGCAAATATGCCTACGATAAGAAAAATAGTATTATAGAAGTTACTGAAATTCCTTATTCAACAAATGTAGAAGCGATTATCGATAAAATTATCGAAGGAATTAAAGGCGGTAAATACAAAGAAATTACAGATGTTCGTGATGAAACAGATATCAATGGTCTTAAAATTGCGATAGATGTAAAAAGAAGCACAGATGTTGATAAACTTATGATGCTCCTGTTTAAAAACACCACACTTCAGGATACATTTTCCTGTAATTTCAATATTCTCGTAAATGGTTCTCCAAAAGTTCTTGGAGTTAAATCAATTCTTCTTGAATGGATTGCTTTCAGAATGAATTGCGTTAAGAGAATACTTGCATTTGACCTTAAAAAGAAACAAGACAGATTGCATCTTTTAAGAGGCCTTGAGAAAATTCTTCTAGATATTGATAAAGCTATTGATATCATCAGAAAAACAGAAAAAGATGCAGATGTAATTCCTGCTCTTTGCCAAGGTTTTAACATTGATGAAATTCAGGCAGGTTTTGTAGCAGAAATTAAGTTGAGAAACCTTAATAAAGAATATATTTTGAAAAATATCAGTGAAATTGCTGATATCGAAAGAGAAATCGAAGAAATCAAACTTACACTTGAAAGCGACAGAAGAGTTAAGAGAATTATCTCAAAAGAGCTTGAAAACGTTGCTAAAAAGTTTGGCAAAGAGAGAGAAACAGAAATCGTTACAGAATATGAACAAACAATAAACACTGCTTCAGAAAAATTTGTTGAAAGCTATGCTTTAAGAATGTTCCTTACAGAGCAAGGTTATATCAAAAAAATTTCTCACGCATCCCTTAATGCCACATTAAGAGTATCAGGCGAACAAAAACTCAAAGATGACGACAGAATTGTTCAGGAATTTGATGCGGATAATAAAGATGATTTATTGTTGTTTACAAACAAATGTAACGTTTACAAGCTTAAAATCAATGACATTCCTGACACTAAAGCAAGTCAGCTTGGTGAATATTTTGCAAATCTTGTTGAAATAGAAGATGGCGAAAGAATTAAAAGTATTGTTGCCACATCTGACTATAAAGGTTATATGATGTTTGGTTACACAGACGGCAGATGTTGTAAAGTACCACTTTCTTCATACGAAACTAAAACAAACAGAAAAATGCTTCAGAAAGCTTATTCAGCGCACTCACCTTTGGTAAATGCAGTTTTCATCCTTGAAGATTGTGACTTCGTAACTTATGGTAGTAATGATAAAATTATGGTGTTTAATTCAGTTATGGTACCTGAAAAGACAACAAGAAGCTCACAAGGTGTTAAAACATTTAATCCTGGAAAACGCGGTACTATGATAGATTTCAAAACATTTGAAGCATCAGGACTTACTGATTCAAAAGGGTACAGAGCGAGAAATCTTCCTGCTGCAGGAAGCAAAGTTCTTTCAATCAAAGATAAAGGAATGGAACAGATTTCCCTTATTGATGAAGAATGAAATACAATAACATTGTAAAAGGAAAGTTTATTTCAAGACCTAACAGGTTTATTGCTTATGCTGAAATTGACGGTAAAGTTGAAGTTTGTCATGTTAAAAATACAGGAAGATGCAAAGAACTGTTAACAGATGGTGCAGAAATATATTTACAACATTTTGATAATACCAACAGAAAAACAAAATACGATTTAATTGCCGTCAAAAAAGGGGACAAACTCATAAATATGGATAGTCAGGCACCCAATAAAGTGTTTTACGAATGGGCGCATAATTATTTCAATGATATTGTTTTGTTAAAGCCTGAATGTAAATATCAAAATTCAAGATTTGACTGTTACATTGAAACTAAAGAAAAAAGAATATTTGTTGAAGTTAAGGGTGTTACTCTCGAAAGAGATAGTATTGTTATGTTTCCTGATGCACCTACACAAAGAGGCGTAAAACATATCAACGAGTTGATAGATGCATATAAAGACGGATATGAAGCATATATTGTTTTTGTTGTGCAGATGGAAAACGCAGATTATCTCACGCCTAACAGAGAAACACATCCTGAATTTGCTGATGCACTACTAAAGGCAGAAGAAATTGGTGTTAAAATCCTTTGTGTTGATTGTTTTGTCAGTAAAGATGAATTAAAAATTAAAGGTGAAATAAAATACAAGCCATCAAAATGATGGCTTGTCAGACTGTCGAAAAAGTCGTTCTACCGCAAGCAAAAGAATAAAAATTGTAGGGTTCGGCGATTTTCGGCAAACCGTAAAAAATGGGAAAATTCATAGCATTAATCCCGATTGTTTTTCGAAAACAATCGGGATTCCTTGCTTTTTAACAGCCGAAACCTCTCATGTATCCACATACACTTCGGATTTCGGCTGTCAAAATATAACTTCCTTTTTCTACCTCTGACAGGTTGTCGATAGGTTTATCGACAACCTGCAAGCCATCAAAATGATGGCTTGTATTCTTATATATCAAGTTTTAAATCGTTCTTTTTAATCCATCCAATTTTACGGAGAAGTTCACTGAAAATTAAAGTTATAACAGCAGGGAGAATAAAGGAGATTAAAACAAGAGATATCCAGTCAAAAGCTGTAATTGATACTTTCAAACCGTTTGATATATCGTTAATCCAACCTGTATATACTCCAATCTGACCAACAAGTCCGCAAGTTCCCATTCCTGAAGAAATTGCAGAACCCTTCATTTCTAATTTTAAAATGCAGGTTGATATTGGTCCGCATATTGCAGAAGATAATATTGTGGGAATCCATATTTTAGGATTTTTCACAATGTTTCCCATCTGAAGCATACTTGTGCCGATTCCTTGCGCAATAAGACCGCCGAATTTGTTTTCTTTATAACTCATAACCGCAAAACCAACCATCTGACAGCAACATCCCGCCAGTGCAGCGCCGCCTGCAAGACCTGTAAGCGAAAGCGCTGCACAAATAGCGGCAGAACTGATTGGAAGAGTAAGTGCAATACCTATTACTACAGAAACAATAATTCCCATTATAAAAGGTTTTTGTACCGTTGCCCACATAATAGCATTTCCAACATAATTTGCCGCAGTGCCGATATATGGTGCAAAATAAATAGATAACAAACAACCGGATAAAATAGTAACAAGCGGAGTTACTAATATATCAACTTTAGTTTCTTTACTGATAAGCTTACCAAGTTCTGATGAAATAATTGCAATAAAGAGAACGGCTAAAGGTCCGCCTGCACCGCCAAGTGTATCAGCGGCATATCCAACTGTAGCTAATGAGAAAAGAACAAGACCCGGTGCATTAAGTGCATATCCGATTGCTACTGCCATTGCCGCACCTTTTACAGATGTGGCAAATCCACCGATTTGATTAAGGATAGGTAAGGCAAACTGTGTACCTAATGTATTTAAGATTGTTCCAATTAATAGTGATGCAAATAAACCTTGTGCCATAGCACTCATTGCATCAATTCCGTAAGTTTTTAATGATAGTTTGATTTTTTTCTTCTTAAGAAATTCAGATGTTTTTTTCATTTGTACCACTCCTTTGATAAAAAATTATACAACTGCCTTTTAAATTTGTCAAATGTTATTGAATTATATATGAAATTTTGATATAATAATAAGGAGGTGAAGTATGAAAAAATTATTAACCTATGCGTTGATTTTAATTGTTGTTTTCGCAATTGCATTTTTCATAAACAATAATACATCTGAAATAGAAGGATTTGAAATCCATTATCTTGATGTTGGTCAGGCGGATTCTGCAATTGTTTTTTTACCTGATGGTAAAACTATGCTTATTGATGGCGGTAATCAAAATGACGGAAGTTTAATATTAAGACACTTAAATAAATGCGGCAGAGATAAAATTGATTATTTAATAGCAACTCATCCTCACGAAGACCATATTGGCGGACTGGAAACAATTGTAAATAACATTGATATTTCAGAAATATTTATGCCGAAAGTTGTTCACAATTCGACTATATATGAGGATTTGCTTACTGCTATAGACAATAAAAACAAAAAGATTACTACTGCAAAAACAGGTGTAGTTATTGCCGAAACCGATGAATATAAAGCAGAAATACTTTCTCCTGTAAGAGAAAAATATAATGATATTAATCATTACAGTGTTATTATGAAGATTACATATAAGGATACTTCATATTTATTCACCGGTGATGCAGAAATTATAAACGAAGAAGAACTTATCGGTGATATTTCTGTTGATGTGCTCAAGGTAGGACATCACGGCTCGGAAACATCATCTTCAGCTGAATTTATTGAAAGAGTTAATCCTAAACTTGCGGTAATTTCAGTGGGCGAGGACAATAATTACGGTCATCCTGATAAAGAAATATTAGATAGATACAATTTCTTTAATATTCCAATTTTGAGAACCGATATAAGCGGAACAATTGTTATTAAATCAGATGGGACAAATATAACTTATGAAGGTGAATTAATTGAAAATTTACATAGATAGAATCGAAAATGAAAAAATAATCTGTTCTTGCGAAAAAATTATTTTTGACTTACCCTTAAGCATTCTTCCTGATGCAGTTGAAGGGGAGGTATATGTCTTAAATAAAATTGAAGATAAAACAACAGAGGAAAATATAGAAAAATTAGTTAATAAATTATTTGAATAGGTGATTGTTTGAAAGAAATATATTTAGATAACAGTGCAACAACAAGAATTTCTGTTGAAGCACTAAATGAATACACTGAGTGTTCTTTAAACTATTATGCAAATCCTTCATCATTGCACAAATCAGGTTTTTTGGCAGAAAAACAGGTAGAAAAAGCAAGAAAATTAATAATGAAGGCATTAGGTGCTAAAAATGAGAAAGAAGTTATTTTCACATCTGGCGGTACCGAAGGAGATAATCTCGCTATTTTCGGAACAGTTAATGCTAAAAATAAAATAGGCAAACACATTATTACATCAAAAATTGAACATCATGCAGTACTTGATTGTTTCAAATATTTAGAAACACAGGGATATGAGGTTACATATATTGCTGTAGATAAATTAGGTCGAATCGATTTAAAGCAATTAGAAAACGCTGTAAGAGATGATACAATACTTATCAGTATTATGACTGTTAACAATGAGGTTGGAACAATTCAGCCTATAAACGAAATACGAAAAATCGCAAAAAATGCAACTATACATACAGATGCAGTTCAGGCTTTTGGCAAAATTGATTTATCGCAGATAGATGCAGATTTAATTACTGTTTCTGCACATAAAGTTCATGGACCAAAAGGAATTGGAGCTTTGTATGTTAAAAGCGGAACTAAAATTAAAAATGTGATTTTTGGCGGCGGACAGGAATGGAATCTGCGTTCCGGAACATTGAATGTTCCTGCTATTTCTTCCTTTGGTGTTGCCGTTTCTCAATTGATTGATGAATTTGAAGAAAATAATAATTATATAAATGAACTTCAGAACTATTTAATTACAAGATTGAATGAAATTGATGATATTATAATAAATTCTAAAGATAAGGGAAATATAGTAAATGTTTCTTTTAACGGTATCAGAGGTGAAGTTTTGCTTCATTATCTTGAAGATAAAAATATTTATGTATCAACAGGTTCAGCTTGTAATGCAAAGTCAACTAAAATAAGTTATGTTCTTGAAGCAATGAATATAGACAGAGCATATGCAGAAGGTGCTGTAAGAATATCACTTTCGAAGTATAATACTAAAGAAGAAATAGACATAGCAATAGAAGAAATTAAATCGGGCGTTGCTTTTTTAAGAAAGTTTAAAAGGAGATAAAAATGGAAAAGATTATTTTGCTCAAGTTAGGTGAAATTGTACTTAAAGGACTTAACAGAAAAAAATTTGAAGACAGACTCATCAATAACATAAGGGGAGTGCTTAAAGGGGAAGAATATACCTACAAAAATGCACAATCAACAATATATATTTTCCCTAAAGAGAAATTTAATTTTGACAATGCAATAGAGAAGCTTAAGAAAATTTTTGGTATTGTGTCTATTGTTATAGCACATGAACTTCCAAAAGATATGGATAAAATTTGTCAGGAAGCACCAATTTTATTAAAAGACTTACTTAAAGATGTTAAAACCTTTAAGTGTGAGAGTAAACGCTCTGATAAATCTTTTGCACTCAAAAGTCCTGAAATAAATTTAAAGCTTGGTGAAGTTATATTAAATGCATTTCCTGATTTAAAAGTAGATGTGCACAATCCGGAAATAACAGTAGTTACAGAAATACGAGATTTCGGTGCTTATCTTCACACAGGAAGAATAAAAGGTGCAGGTGGTATGCCCGTAGGAAGCAACGGTAAAGCAACATTACTCCTTTCAGGTGGTATTGACAGCCCTGTTGCAGGTTATATGACTGCTAAAAGAGGCGTTGCAATAAACGGTGTTCATTTTTACTCATACCCGTATACAAGTGAACGCGCAAAAGAAAAAGTAATCAAACTCGGTAGAATTATTGCAAGATATACAGGACCTTTCAATCTGTATGTTGTACCATTTACTCAACCACAGCTTGACATTTACGAAAAATGCCCTGAAGATGAACTTACAATTATTATGCGCAGAGTTATGATGAAGATTGCAGAAGGAATTGCAAAAAAACATAAGAGTCTTGCTTTAATAACAGGTGAAAGCATCGGTCAGGTAGCAAGCCAGACGCTTGAAAGTTTAGCCGTTACTGATGCTTCAACAGATTTACCGGTAATAAGACCTTTGATTGCAATGGATAAGGACGAAATTGTTACTATTTCAAAGAAAATCGATGCATTTGAAACATCAATACTTCCTTACGAAGATTGTTGCACTGTGTTTGTTCCAAAGCACCCTAAAACAAAACCAAGACTTGATAAAATCATCGAAGATGAAAAAGTGCTTAATATGGAAGAAATTATTGAAACTTGCATCAGAGATTGTGAAGTTATAAAAATCGAACCAGAGGAAGATAATTGATGAAATGTGAAATTATTAATGTTGGTACAGAACTTTTGCTTGGCGATATATTAAATACCAATGCGCAGTTTCTTTCAAATGAAATTTCTGCACTTGGATTTGATATGTATTATCAGACCATAGTAGGGGATAATCATCAGAGATTACTGAGTCAGATTACTGAATCTGTTTCTCGCTCTGATATAATTATAATTACCGGTGGTTTAGGACCAACAGAAGATGATATTACTAAAGAAACAGTAGCAGAAGTAATTGGAAAAGAACTTGTTTTTGATGAAGCTTCATATAATAAAATGACTGAATATTTCAAAAACAGAAAAATGGCACCCTCTAACAAAAAACAGGCATATATACCTGACGGTGCAACAATTCTTGAAAATGATTTTGGAACTGCACCGGGATTTTTCTCGGAGTATGATAATAAAATTATTGCAGTATTACCGGGTCCGCCAAGAGAATTGGTCCCAATGTTTAAGAATAAATTGAGACCATATTTGCTTAAAAAGTGTGATTCAATTATTACATCTAAATTTGTTAAAGTGTTTGGAGTAGGAGAGTCCCAAGCTGAATTTGAACTAAAAGAGCTAATTGACAGTCAGACTAATCCAACTATTGCACCTTATGCAAAAACAAATGAAATGATGTTCAGAATAACTGCAAAAGGAAATAGTGAAAAGGATAACCTTAAAATTATTGACAATGTTATTCAAAAGATGTATGATGTATTAGGCGATGCTATATATGGATTTGATAACGATTCTTTAGAGGAAATTGTTGTAAAAGATTTAATTAAAAATAACTATTCTATTTCATTTGCAGAATCCTGTACCTGTGGTCTGCTTGCATCAAAGATTGGCAATGTTTCAGGTGCTTCAGCTATTTTTAATGAAAGCTATGTAACATATGCTAATTCAGCCAAAAATCATCTGCTGGGCGTAAAAACAGAAACACTTGAAAAGTATGGTGCAGTAAGTGAAGAAACTGCAAGAGAAATGTCGATAGGTTTATACAATAAAACTTCTGCAGATGTTGCTGTATCTGTAACAGGCATAGCAGGTCCTGATGGTGGAACACCTGATAAGCCTGTGGGACTTGTTTATATCGGCATTACATTTGATAATAAAACAGAAGTATATAAATTGAATTTAAAAGGAGAAAGACAGAAAATCAGAGAAGCAGTTTGTATGCATGCTTTGAATTATGTCAGATTAACTATAAAGGAGAAAAACAATGATTAAAATCACAATGGAAAACGGAAAAGAAATTAAACTTGAGCTCTATCCTGATATTGCTCCAATAACTGTTGAAAATTTTGAGAAGCTTGTATCAGAAAAATTTTATGATGGTTTGGTATTTCACAGAGTAATCAGCGGTTTTATGATTCAGGGTGGATGTCCTGAAGGTACAGGAATGGGTGGACCCGGATATCACATTAAAGGTGAATTTGCTTCAAACGGCGTTAAGAACGATCTTAAACATTCAAGAGGTGTAATTTCTATGGCAAGAGCTATGGATCCTAATTCAGCAGGATCACAGTTCTTTATTATGCATCAGGATGCTCCACACCTTGATGGTCAATACGCTGCTTTTGGTAAAGTAATTGAAGGTATGGATGTTGTAGATGAAATTGCAGCAACAGAATGTAACTATATGGACAGACCATTAGTTCCACAGCAGATTAAAACTATTGAAATTATATAATGAGGTGATTAAATGAAAATATTAGTTACAGGTGGCGCAGGTTATATCGGAAGTCACACATGTGTTCAGCTTCTTGAAAGAGGCGATGAAATCGTAGTTCTTGATAATCTTGATAACAGTTGTGAAGAATCTTTAAACAGAGTAAGACAGATTACAGGCAAAGAGCTTACTTTCTGTAAAGTAGACTTACTTGATTATGAAGGTACAGAAAAAGTGTTTAAAGAACACAAATTCGATGCAGTTATTCATTTTGCAGGTTTAAAAGCAGTTGGTGAAAGCGTAAGAATGCCTTTGAAATATTACCACAACAATATTACAGGTACACTCCATCTTTGTGATATTATGAACAAATATGGCGTTAAAAAGCTTGTTTTCAGCTCATCTGCAACTGTATATGGCGACCCACATACAGTTCCTATTAAAGAGGATTTCCCACTTTCTTGCACAAACCCATACGGCCAGACAAAGCTTGATATTGAATACATATTAAAAGATTTATGTGTTTCTGACCCTGAATGGAGTGTAGTTCTTTTAAGATATTTCAACCCTGTTGGTGCTCACGAAAGTGGACTTATCGGTGAAGATCCTAACGGAATTCCTAACAATCTTATGCCATATATTTCTCAGGTTGCTATCGGCAAACTTGAATGTTTATCTGTATTTGGCAGTGATTATGATACAAAAGACGGTACAGGCGTAAGAGATTATATTCATGTAGTTGACCTTGCAGAGGGACATTTAAGAGCAATTGATAAGATTAAAAATGATACAGGCGTTCATATTTATAATCTTGGTACAGGTAACGGATATAGCGTACTTGATATGGTTAAAGCTTTCAGTAAAGCTTGTGGCAAAGATGTTAAATATAAGCTTGTTGACAGAAGACCTGGTGACGTTGCAAGTTGTTATGCAGATGCATCAAAGGCTAGGGAAGAGCTCGGCTTTGTTGCAAAGCATAATTTAGACGATATGTGCCGTGATTTATGGAATTGGCAGACTAAAAATCCTAATGGTTTTAAAAGCTAACAAAAAAGTGTCCTTTATGGACACTTTTTTTATAAATTAGCCAGAGGATTGTTTTTTGCAGCTTCTCGTTTATTTTCGTCGTTAATATGTGTGTATATCTGTGTAGTTGCAAGTTGTTCGTGACCTAGTATTTCCTGAAGAGTTCTTAAATCGGTTTTTCCGTATTTATACATAATAGTTGCAGCTGTGTGTCTTAATTTATGAACAGAATACTTTTCAGTATCAAGACCTGCTAATTCTATATAGTTTTTAACAAGATATTGCACCGTTTTGGGGCTAATTCTTTGAAGACGACCACTTAAAAATAAAGCATTTCTGTCTTTAACATTGTCAACAGGACGAACCTTCATATATTTTTTTATTGCAGAAATACAGGCAGAATTAAGATATACAACGCGTTCTTTGTTTCCTTTACCTGTAACAGTAATACAATCTTCTTTAATATCAGTAAGGTTAATATTAACAAGCTCTGACAGACGCATTCCACAATTTAAGAACAATGTAATAATTGCAAAATCTCTGTCTTTATTTGGCCCATCAATCACACTCAACAATTTTTTACATTCTTCAAGCTCAAGATATTTTGGTAAAGACTGTTTAATTTTAGGTGAGTCTAAATCTTTTGCAGGATTATCACTTAAATGATTTGCTTTATTGGTCATATATTTGAAATAACTTCTTATGCATGCAACTTTTCTTGCACGGGTTGCTGCAGAGTTGTTTCTTTCAGAATTCATAAAAGATAGATATTCATAGATGTCTGTTAATTGAATTCTTTTAACAACAGAGAAATCCAGATCATCTATTTTAATATCTTCAAAGTCATCTTTTGATAATCCAAAATGTTTTTTCATAAATTTAAAAAAGATATTAAGGTCTAAAGCGTATTCTTTAATTGTGTTAGGCGATTTTCCTTTAATAGTCATCATATAAGTTAAAAATTCCCTGAAAACATAGGGTTGTTCTGATATTTTGAACTGCTTCATTTCCTCACCTCAATTATACAAAATCTTTATTTTGTATAATTGTATCACAAATTTCAGATGTTGTCAAGTGTATATCCCCTTATATATCATTTGATAAAATTAGTCGCTTTAATTTGTTTTTAGCAGCCCTTTCTATTCTTGAGATTTGTACCTGTGACAGATTCATCATCTCTGATATTTCCTGTTGCGTCTTATCAAACATTATTCTGTATCTTAGTATAATTTTACTTCTCTCATCTAATATACTTATTAAATCTTCAAATTTAAATTCTTCCCACGATGCATCGTTTTGCTCACATTTCAAATAATCAATCAGATAATTGTCATTATCAGTTTGTTCGTATAAAGACATCAATTTTGAGTTAGCTTCAAGGCATTCTATAATATCATATTTACCAATTCCCGTTATAGATGATAACTCTTCAAATGTAGGACTCCTTCCCTTTTTTTGAGAAAATTCTTCAGAACTGATTCTGCATTTAATATAGTTATCTTTAAGTTTTCTTGAAATTTTCATACTGTTGTTATTTCGTAAAAACATTTTAATTTCTCCAACAATATAATTAAATGCAAAAGTTGTAAATTTTACATTTCTTGTATAATCAAAGGATTTTACTGCTTTAATTAACCCAACACATCCAATTTGATATAAATCATCAAATTCCACACCACGGTCCTGAAATCTCGTGCTTATGGCTTTTACGAGTCCAAAATACTCTTCAGGATTGATTGTTTTATCCATTTTGACTTATTTTCTTTCTCATTACAACTTTTGTTCCAAAATTCTTTTCAGATGTTACATCTACATCGTCCATAAATGATTCCATTACAGTAAATCCCATCCCTGAGCGTTCCATTTCCGGTTCTGAAGTATATAGTGGTTCTCTCGCCCTTTCAACATCTTCTATTCCGACACCAAAATCTGTAATTTCAATAGTAATATCGTAATCTTTTATACTTGTTGTTATGTAAATTGTTCCTTTTTTGTTTTTATAACCGTGAATGATGCAATTTGTTACTGCTTCAGAAACTGCAGTTTTAATATCACACATTTCTTCAATAGTAGGATTTAAATCTATTATAATTGCAGAAATCATTTGTCGAGCAATTTTTTCATTGGCAGGATTACTGTCAAGCTCAATTTTTATAATGTTATCCAACATACATCCCCCTTTCGGACATAGCTTCATCTACAGAATCATAAATTGATAATATTTTATGGAGCCCTGACATATTAATCAATTTAATTATGTGGCTTTTAGGATTTGCAATGCAGATTTTACCACCTAAACTGTTTAATAATTTATATCTGCCAAGTATCAGTCCCACACCTGAACTGTCCATAAAATCCAGATTTGACATATCAAACACCAGAAGTGAAACAGGATTACGCTTAATTTCTGCATCTAACTTGCTTCGTATTATTCCTGCACTGCTATGGTCCACATCTTTGTCAAGTGTTGCAATCAACACACTGCCTGAAACTGTAATATTCATTGTATCCTCTCCTTTATGAATATATAATATATTAAAAAAGTTGCAAAAAAAATAAAAAAAAGTCGCAAACCAAAATAGTTTGCAACTTTAATTTAATTAATTATAATTTTGCAAGGTTTTCCATTACTTTTGCAAGCATATCCTTGTATTTAAGTTCTTTTTCTTTTTCTTCTTCAACAACTTTTTGCGGAGCTTTTGCAACAAAGCTTTCGTTAGAAAGTTTTCTTACAACTCTTTCTACTTCTGCTTCGAGATGTTCTTTTTCTTTAAGAAGTCTTTCTTTTTCTTTTTCGATATCAACAAGTTCACCGAAAGGAATGAAAGTTACTGCACTTTCAGAAATAACAGAAACAGTATTTTCAGGAAGTGAAGATTCATCATCTATAATTTCTACTTCAGATGCTGAAGCAAGTTTTTTGAAGAATGACTCCCCTTTTGCAAAGATTTCTTTATTTTCTGTCTTAATGAAAATATTTGCTTTTCTTGATGGAGCAACATTCATAGAAGTTCTTGTGTTTCTGATAGATTTTATGGCATCCATAATGATTTCCATATTCTTTTCATCAGCATCAAAATTAAATTCTTCTGAATACACAGGCCAAGCACTTCTCATAATGGTTTCACCATCATGTGGTAAGTGTTGCCAGATTTCTTCTGTGATGAAAGGCATAAACGGATGTAAAAGAACCAATGTGTTTCTTAATACATAAACAAGTACTGCCTGTGCTGTTTTGTTTGTTGGGTCTTCAGCTTCATAAAGTCTTGATTTAACAAGTTCGATATACCAATCACAGAAATCATCCCATATAAAGTCATAAAGCTTTGAAACAGCAACACCAAGTTCAAAGTTATCAAGATTATCAGATACTTCTTTAACAACTCTGTTGTATTTGCTTAATATCCACTTATCTTCCATGCAAAGTTCAGATAAAGCAGGTAATTCAATTTTATCATCTGTAAGATTCATAAGTACAAATCTTGAAGCATTCCATATCTTATTTGCAAAGTTTCTGCTTGCTTCAACTTTTGACTCATAGTATCTCATATCATTTCCAGGTGAGTTACCTGTAGCAAGTGTAAATCTTAATGCATCTGCACCATACTGATCAATAACTTCCAACGGATCTACACCATTACCAAGTGATTTTGACATCTTTCTTCCCTGGCTGTCTCTAACCAAGCCGTGGATGAATACATGTTCAAACGGACATTCACCTGTATGCTCAAGAGCAGAAAATACCATTCTTGCTACCCAGAAGAAAATAATATCATAACCTGTAACAAGTGTACTTGTTGGATAGAATCTCTTTAATTCTTCTGTGTTTTCAGGCCAACCAAGTGTTGAGAATGGCCATAAAGCAGAACTGAACCATGTATCAAGAACGTCCTCATCCTGAACTACCTTACCACTACATTTTGGACAAGCATCGATATCTGTTTTTGAAACAGTCATTTCTCCGCATTCTGTACAGTAGAATGCAGGAATTCTGTGTCCCCACCAAAGCTGACGAGAAATACACCAGTCTCTAACATTTTCCATCCATCCAACATATGTTTTTGAGAATCTTTCAGGAACAAATTTAAGAGTACCATTTTTAACAACTTCAAGAGCTGGCTTGGCTAATGGTTCCATTTTTACAAACCACTGGCGTGAAACTATAGGTTCAACAGTTGTTCCACATCTGTAACATGTACCAACATTGTGTGAATGTTTTTCAATTTCGATTAAATATCCCTGTTCTTCAAGGTCTGCAACGATAGCTTTTCTTGCATCGTATCTTGACATTCCCTGATATTTGCCGCCGAACTCATTAACATTTGCATTATCGTCTAAAACTTTGATGATTTCAAGATTGTGTCTTAAACCAACTTCAAAGTCGTTAGGGTCATGTGCAGGAGTGATTTTAACGGCACCTGTACCAAAGTCTTTTTCAACATATTCATCTGCTACGATTGGTATTTCTCTGCCAACAAGCGGAAGAATAAGCATTTTACCAACGATATCTTTATATCTTTCATCTTCAGGATGTACGGCAACTGCAGTATCACCTAAAAGTGTTTCAGGTCTTGTTGTTGCGATTGTAAGGAACTGATCAGAATCCTTTATAGGATACTTGATGTGCCAGAAATTTCCATCCTGTTCTTCATATTCTACTTCAGCATCAGATAATGCAGTTGTACAGTTAGGGCACCAGTTTATAATTCTGTTACCTCTGTATATAAGACCTTTGTTGTAAAGGTTATAGAAAACTTCTCTGACTGCATTAGAGCAACCTTCATCCATAGTGAATCTTTCTCTTGACCAGTCACAAGAAGAACCAAGTTTTTTCAACTGAGTTATGATTCTGTTTCCGTATTGATGTTTCCAATCCCAAACTAATTTAAGGAACTCTTCACGGCCAATATCGTGTCTTGTAAGACCTTTTTCTTTTCTTAAGTTTTCTTCAACTTTAATCTGTGTAGCAATTCCGGCATGGTCTGTACCAGGAACCCAGAGTGCTTCAAAACCTGCAAGTCTCTTGTATCTGATAAGAATATCCTGCAAAGTTTCGTCGAGTGCGTGACCCATATGTAACTGGCCTGTTACATTTGGAGGCGGAATTACAATAGTATACGGCTCTTTTTCAGATTTTGTATCTGCCTCAAAATATCCGCTTTCTTCCCAGAACTTATAAATCCTTTCTTCAAAAGCTTTAGGATTGTAAGTTGTATCAAGATTGTTTCTCTCTGTCATTATCTTCATTCCTTTTTAGTATAATATTAGTATTTTTTATGAATATAATTGAATAATCAACAAATGCATAAACTGCAGTAGATATTAAAACTGCAAATAAAATATATTTAACAACCTCGGTTGGTTGTAAAAATACAAAAATAAAAGTGGATAAATAAAGTGCAAAGGTTGCAAATTTACCTGATTTATCAGAGGATACGGTAAAGCCTTTATTTAGAAGGTGTAAAGCACCACAACAAAGGATAAATTCTTTAGCACACAGAAATACGACTAAAGATAATGGTATCCATTTGTATCTGTATAAACAAAGCAATATTACTAATTGCATCAATTTATCTGCTAATGGGTCTAATACTGCCCCAAGCTTTGATTGCATATTGAATTTTCGTGCGATGAATCCATCCAAAACATCGCTGAATCCTGAAAGACAAATCATTACTGCAAGAATTGTTATTCTGCTTTCGTTATTACTGTATAACACAGCAATAAAAAACGGAACAAGAACAATTCTGAATAATGTTATTATATTAGGTATGGTTAACATACAAAACTACTCCTGAAAATCTATTATTAACTCTAGTGCATAGTTTAATTCTGCATAAGGCACATAAAATTCATAAGTTGTTACACCGTTATCTTTGTTAATAATAGGTCTTATTTTAACAATAATACCATTCGTCAAAAACAATTCTTTAAGTTCTGCTGCAGAATTTTTATCTTGTGCTAGAAACACCGTTGTCCACATAACAGTTCTCCTATCTGATAATAAAATACATATCTGTAATAGAATACCACAAATTCTTCAATAAATCAAGCTATTCTTTTGAAAGAACAGCAACAACCATCTTTGTAAAACAATCTTTGAATAATTTGATTTTACTTAATGGTTTCAAGAACTTTCTGAGAGGGATTTCTGCATAATATTCACATTTGAATTCAGTTGCAGAAAGACATTTATTAAATCTTGGAACCGTCATCTTGTTTATATACGAAAAATACTCTTCCCCGTTTTCCTTCTTACTGATTCTGAATGAAAGTCTGTCTTCTTCGTCAGGTAACCCTTTAACAAGTTCTTTGTAGGCAGAAATAAGAGTTTTGTCACTATAGAATAGATGTACCCACGGAATACCGATAACATCACTTAAATGCGCGCCAAATGGATGATTGTACGGTGGGAAATTCACATACAATTTACCACCCGGTTTCAATACTCTGTATACTTCATTTAAAACTTTTTCAGGTTCTGCAACATGTTCCATAGCATCATTCATAATTACAGTATCAAAAGAATTATCGTCAAAGGACATCTTAGCAGCATCTTCAAGCTTAAATGTGAAGCCTGACAATCCTAATTTCTCCTGAAGCTCATAAGCTTCTTTTTCGTATCTTTCAACCACATCAATTCCTGTAACAGAATTTGCTCCCAGTGAAAGATAAAAAAGTGATTTACCTGCTGCACCGCATCCGATATCAAGAACATCTTTGCCTTTAAACATTTTTTCAGCATCAGTATGTTGCAGATAAAACTTAATAGTTTCCATTCCTTTGTTGTACTGCCACATACTATAGGTCATAACACCGTCATTCTGCATATTAAATGGGTGTACCGGAAGTTTAAATAATTTATTAAAAAACAACAATGATTTTACTGACATATTTTTCTCCTTTGTATTAAAGCATTTTCTTTAAAAATTCACCTGTAAAAGAGTCTTTGCACTTTGCGACTTCTTCAGGAGTTCCTGAAACTACTACCGTTCCGCCTGCGTCTCCCCCTTCAGGACCCATATCTACAATATAATCAGCTGTTTTGATTACATCGAGGTTGTGTTCAATAACAATTACTGTGTTTCCTGCTTCTGCAAGTCTGTCAATTACTTCGATAAGCTTATGAACATCGGCAGTATGCAAACCGGTTGTAGGTTCATCAAGTATATAAACAGTTTTTCCGGTACTTTTTCTTGAAAGTTCGGTTGCAAGTTTAACTCTTTGTGCTTCACCGCCTGAAAGTGTAGTGGCAGGTTGACCAAGCTTAACATATCCAAGTCCTACTTCATAAAGAGTTTTTAATCTGTTGTGAAGCTTTGGTGTATTTTCGAAGAACTGCATAGCTTCGTCTATTGTCATATCCAATACCTCTGCAATATTTCTTCCCTTGTATTTAACTTCTAAAGTTTCTCTGTTATATCTTTTTCCTTTGCAAACTTCGCAAGGCACATATACATCAGACAAAAAGTGCATTTCAATTTTTAAAACACCATCACCACTGCAAGCTTCGCATCTTCCGCCTTTGACATTAAAACTGAATCTTCCCGATTTGTATCCTCTTGCCTGTGCTTCACTTGTAGATGCAAACAAATCTCTGATATCACTGAACAAGCCTGTATAAGTTGCCGGATTGGAACGCGGAGTTCTGCCGATAGGACTCTGGTCAATATTTATAACCTTATCCAGGTGTTCAATGCCTTTTATTTCTTTGCAGCTTCCTACTTTCTTTTTAGCATTATTAAGTTCAACTGCAAGTGTTTTATAAAGAATTTCATTTACAAGTGTACTTTTACCTGAACCTGAAACACCAGTAACCGCAGTAATAAGACCTATTGGAAATTTTACATTAACATTCTTGAGATTGTTTTCTTTAGCACCTATAACTTCAATAAATTTATCTGTACCTTCCCTTCTTTTTTCAGGAACAGGAATAAATTTTCTTCTGCTTAAATAATCACCTGTAATGCTATTTTTACAATTTATTATATCCTCAACAGTACC
This sequence comes from Clostridia bacterium, assembly GCA_045648505.1. GTDB lineage: Bacteria > Bacillota > Clostridia > RGIG6154 > RGIG6154 > RGIG8700. The sequence continues at coordinate 26,575 of JAZROD010000008.1, forward strand.
TGAACAAACAATTTCACCACCGTGGATACCTGCACCCGGTCCAATATCTACTATATGGTCTGCTGCAAGCATTGTGTCTTCATCATGTTCAACAACTAAAACTGTATTACCTAAATCTCTGAGATTTTGTAATGTTTTTATCAGTCTGTTGTTATCTCTTTGATGCAAGCCAATACTTGGCTCATCAAGGATATATAACACACCCATAAGACTTGAACCTATTTGTGTAGCAAGTCTGATTCTTTGCGCTTCACCGCCTGAAAGTGTACCTGTTGCTCTTGATAAAGTAAGATAACCAAGCCCAACATCCATAAGAAATTTAAGTCTTGAATTTATTTCTTTAAGTATCTGTGAAGCGATAATTGTGTCATTTTCGCCAAGCTTAATATTTTTAAAGAATTCAACAGTATCAACTATAGATAAATCACATAAATCTATTATATTTTTATCTGCAACAGTTACTGCTATGCTTTCTTTTCTCAATCTTTTGCCGTGACACATAGAACATACAACATCAACCATTATCATTTCAGTTTCGTTTTTCATATATTCTGACTGTGTTTCTCTGTATTTTCTTTCAAGGTTAGTAATAACACCTTCAAAAGGAACATTATAAACTCCACCGCTATAGGTGCTTTGATATTCTACTTTTATTCGTTCTTTACCTGAACCATATAATATAATGTTCTGTATATCTTCGCTTAACTCACCAAAAGGTGTATCTATAGAGAAGCCATAATGCTTTGATAATGCCATGTATTGTGTATAAGCAATACTGTTTTTGTTAGAAACAGAATTCCATCCACTGGCAACAACAGCACCTTGTGCCAAAGATTTTGATGGGTCAGGTACAATACAATCCCTGTCAATTCTTTGTTCAATACCAAGACCTGTACATTGAGGACAAGCACCAAATGGACTGTTAAATGAAAACATTCTTGGAGTAAGCTCTTCAATGTTTATATTGCAATCAGGACAGGCGTAATTCTGGCTGAACAGAATTTCTTCTTTGCCTATAATATCTATAAGAACAAGGTCATCTGCAAGCTTGAGAGCCGTTTCTACAGAATCGGTTAATCTTTTTCTCATATTTTCTCTTGCAATAAGTCTGTCCACAACTATTTCGATATTATGCTTTTTATTTTTATCAAGTTTTATTTCTTCAGTTAATTCGTACATAACAGAATCAACACGAACACGAACATATCCTGATTTTTTAGCATCCTCGAATATTTTATGATATTCACCTTTTCTTGAACGAACAACAGGTGCAAGAACTTGAAATTTTGTGCCTTCTTCAAGCTTCATCAGTTTATCAATTATTTCATCAATAGATTGCTGTCTTATCTCCTTATTACAATTTGGACAATGCACAATCCCTGTGCGTGCATATAACAATCTGTAATAGTCATAGATTTCAGTAACTGTCCCCACAGTAGAGCGTGGGTTTCTGTTTGTTGTTTTCTGGTCAATTGATATGGCAGGAGAAAGCCCTTCTATAGATTCTACATTAGGTTTGTCCATCTGACCTAAAAACATTCTGGCATAAGAAGATAAAGATTCAATGTATCTGCGTTGTCCTTCTGCATAGATAGTATCAAAAGCAAGCGAAGATTTACCCGATCCGCTTAAGCCTGTAAGTACTACAAGCTTATCACGAGGGATTTCAACATCAACATTTTTTAAGTTATGCTCTTTCGCTCCTTTAATATACAAGCTGTCTCGCATTAAATTTCTTCCTCCAGTTCCTGAATCTTATCTCTCAATATTGCTGCACGCTCAAACTGTAAGCGTTTGGCGGCATCGAACATATCATCTGTGAGAGTTTTAATAAGTTTTTTAATATCACCTTTATAAGTTGATTTTGTTTCTTTAATTTCTTTTGTTGCTTCTATGATTTCTCTTACATCTTTGACAATAGTTTTCGGAACAATACCATGTTCTTCATTAAATTTCATTTGTATTTCTCGTCTTCTGTTTGTTTCGTTTATAGCTCTTCTCATACTGTCGGTCATATCAGAGGCATACATAATTACTTTTCCGTTGGCGTTACGAGCTGCTCTTCCGATAGTCTGTATTAAGGATGTTTCACTTCTTAAAAAGCCTTCTTTATCTGCATCTAAAATAGCAACAAGGGAAACTTCAGGTAAATCCAATCCTTCTCTCAAAAGATTAATGCCTACCAGAACATCAAAAACACCCAATCTTAAATCTCTGATAATTTCCATTCTTTCGATGGTTTTCACATCTGAATGTAAATATCTTACTTTTATGCCATGCTCATCCAAAAAGTCGGTCAAATGTTCTGCCATTCTTTTGGTAAGTGTTGTAACAAGCACTTTTTCGTTGTTTTCAATTCTTTTGTTTATTTCAGAAATAAGATGGTCTATTTGGCCTTCCTGCGGAACAACATCTATTATTGGATCTAATAGTCCTGTCGGTCTTATAATTTGCTCTACAATTGCACTACTGTGCTCATATTCGTATTCTGCAGGTGTGGCAGAAACAAAAATAACCTGATTGATTTTCTTTTCAAATTCATCGAAACAAAGTGGTCTGTTGTCGAAAGCACTTTTGAGTCTGAAGCCGAAATCCACAAGATTTTCTTTTCTTGATCTGTCCCCTGCATACATTGCTCTTACCTGTGGAATTGTAACATGTGCTTCGTCAACAATCAATAAAAAGTCGTCAGGAAAATAATCAAAAAGTGTAAAAGGTGGTGAACCGGGTTCTCGTCCACTTATGTGTCTTGAATAATTCTCTATTCCCTGACAAAATCCCGTTTCCTGCATCATTTCTATATCATATAAAGTTCTTTGCTCGATTCTTTGAGCTTCAAGAAGTTTCTTTTCTGAATTAAATTCATTTATTCTTTCATTAAGTTCATCATTAATTGAAAAAATTGCATTTTCCATTTTTTCTTTAGTTGTAACATAGTGAGAATTCGGAAAAACTACAATATGATTTCTTTCACCAATAATTTCACCTGTAAGTATATTAATTTCAGAGATTCTGTCAATTTCATCTCCGAATAATTCTATTCTAATGGAATTCTCGTTTGAAGCAGCAGGGACAATCTCAATTACATCCCCTCTTACTCTGAACTTTCCTCTTGAAAAATCAATGTCGTTTCTTTCATATTGCATTGAAACAAGTCTTTTTATTATTTCATCTCTGTCTTTAGTCATACCAGGTCTAAGCGAAAGCACCATTGTGTTATAATCAATCGGGTCACCAAGACCATAAATGCACGAAACCGATGCAACAATAATTACATCTCTTCGTTCAGCAAGCGAAGCAGTAGCACTATGTCTTAATTTATCTATTTCATCGTTTATAGATGAATCTTTTTCAATGTAAGTGTCTGTATGCGGAATGTAAGCTTCAGGCTGATAATAGTCGTAAAAGCTAACAAAATATTCAACTGCATTTTCAGGGAAAAATTCTTTGAATTCACTGCAAAGCTGTGCGGCAAGTGTTTTATTATGGGCCAGTACAAGCGTAGGCTTGTTTACTTTTTCAATCACTTTTGCCATTGTATATGTTTTGCCTGACCCTGTAACGCCTTTTAATATTTGTCCTTTTAAACCATCAAAAACACCGCCTGACAACTTCTCAATAGCCTGAGGCTGATCGCCTGATGGTTGAAAATCAGATACAACTTTAAAATCCACATACATCACTCCCCTTCTTTTTTGTACCTCAAATCATTTTATTATATCATATATTAATACAAATTTCAACATAAATAATCCCTGCGACTGCTGCACAGGGATTATATTTATTCTTCCATTTGTCTGCCTAAAAATATTGCAGCCGTTTTTGCAAGTTTATAATCTGTTTCTGAAGGAATTTCCAAAGTGTTCTCGCAGAAAAATACCACAGAACCCAGAATATCTCCTTCAGCAATAATAGGAATACATATTCCAATAACATAACCGTCATTATTTTGAAGTAAACAATATTTTTTATCATCAGGATGCTTCAGTATATATTCTTCTCTGTCAACCATAAAAGAAATTACATCTTCTGTGATTTTTTGCTCAACAAAATCTTTTTTAGGCACACCTGAAGCCGCAATTACCATATCGCAGTCAGTTATACAAACACATTTTCCCGTTGTTCTATATAACGCTTCTGCATAATGTCCTGAAAAATTACCAAGTTCCCCAAGTGGTGAATACTTTTTAAAAATAACTTCACCTTCAGAATCAGTATAAATTTCAAGTGGGTCTCCTTCCCTGATTCTCATTGTTCTTCTGATTTCCTTCGGTATAACAACACGACCAAGGTCGTCAATTCTTCTTACAATTCCAGTCGCTTTCATTCACAAAATACTCCTTTAAATTGAATTACATTTCTATTTTGCACATCAAAGGAATTTTTATGTAAGGAAAAAGGTGGGAAGCTGATATTTTTTATATTGATATTATAAGATTTTTATGCTATAATAATTTGATAAATTTTGTCTTATGGAGGCAGAATATGACATTTATTATATATTTATTTGCAGTTCTTAAAAACATGATATACGGCAGTTCGGTTTATTTTGTAAGTAAACTGAACGCAAGCACAGATGCTCTTGATATTTTAGCTTTGAGATTTTTATTATCATTTATCATTCTTTTTATACTAAATAAAACTAAAATAATTAAAATCGATTTTAAATTAAGAGCTTTAACAAGAATAAATACATATAAAAATAAAATTTTTACATCTCTTTTACTTGCAGCTATGTTTGAACCTGTATTGTATATGCTGTTTGAAACAATAGGTATAACAATGGCATCAACTATTACTGTTTCTGTTCTTCTTTCATTAACACCTATAAGCAGTTCTGTTGCAGAAACTCTTATCTTAAAAGAAAAAACAAGTTTAAAGAAAATTATCCTTTTAATCATCGGTATAGTTGGTGTTGTATATATTGCCTTTAAAACTGATACAAAAAACGGGACAGATACAATTATGGGCATGATTTTCATACTACTCGCAGTAATCTGCGGTTCAATGTTTTGTGTTTATACCAGAAAAAGCTCAAATAATTATTCATCAATGGATATTACATATTTCGCAACATTTTTAGGTGGATTGATTTTCAATATAATTAATATAGCAAGACACACATATTTTGGAACATTGAACAATTACTTTACACCATTATTTAATATTGATAATTTAGTTGGGTTTATATTTCTTTCGGTTTTCTGTTCTATTGTAGCCGTACAAATGAATGTATTTGCACTTGGAAGAATGCCTGTTACCACAATGGCAGCATTTGGCGGTTTGTCGACTCTTGTAGGCGTAGTATTAGGTGTAGCTTTTAACGGCGAACATTTTTATTACTACCATTTTATTGGTATGGTTTTAATATTTATCCGAATAATAGGTGTAAGTTATTTAACCATTAAAGAAAGCAAAAATAATTAATACTGTATGATTAAAATTTTAGGAGGATTGCATAAATGAAAAAAATTCATATTAATGTCTCAAAACCATACGATGTTATAATCGGTAAAGATCTTCTTAAAAATACAGGTGAATATGCAAAAAAGGTATTAAAAGGTAATAAGATACTTATAGTTACAGATGATATTGTAGAAAAACTTTATTTAGAATATGTTAAGAATTCAGTATCACAAAATGGTTATATTGTAGAAACATATACTATAAAAAACGGAGAGCAGTCTAAAAATTCTGATGAATTTCTTAAAATACTTAATTTTCTTGCTGAAAAGCACTTCACAAGAAGTGATGCGCTTATAGCTTTAGGTGGCGGTGTTGTGGGAGATCTTACAGGGTTTTGTGCATCAGTATATTTAAGAGGTATATCCTTCATACAAATTCCCACTACCCTTCTGGCATCAGTCGATTCTTCAGTTGGAGGAAAAACTGCAATTGATTTATCTGCGGGTAAAAATTTAGCAGGTTCGTTCTATCATCCTGAGCTTGTTCTATGTGATTTAAACACCTTCAGAACATTAAAAGATTCAGTATTTTCTGATGGAATGGCAGAAGTAATCAAATATGGTGTTATATACGATGCTGAACTTTTTGAAAGATTAAAAGAAAAGAAAATCGATGAAGAAATTATAGGCAGATGCGTAGAAATCAAAAGAGATGTGGTCGTAGAAGATGAATTTGAAAGCGGTCTAAGAAAGATTTTAAATTTTGGTCACACCATTGGACACGCTATTGAAAAATGCAGTAATTATAAGCTTACACATGGTACAGGTGTTGCAATTGGTATGGCAATGATTACCAAATATGCTGTAATAAAAGAAATAACATCAAAAAAATGTTATGAAGAACTTATGAAAATTATTAAGTTATACAACCTTCCTTTAGAATGTGATTTTTCTGCTGATGAATTGTTTAATGCAGCTACTTCGGATAAAAAACGTGATGGAGATTATATAAATGTAATTTTACCTCTTGAAATCGGTAAATGTTCAGTGAAAAAAATAACTATGAACGAATTAAAAGAAATTATCAATTCAATAATATGAAAGGCAGAAATATGGAAATTACGCTTAATAAAAGAATACTCACTGATATAACTTATGCTCCGCCATCTAAATCTGTTTATCATAGAGCATTAATCTGTGCGGCACTATCTGGCAAGAAAATAAGTATATCTCCTCTTTCTGTTTCTCATGATGTTGTCGCAACTGTAAGTTGTCTGAAAGCAATAGGAGTAAATATAACCACAAACGATGATGGCTACATAGTTGATGGAGCCGACTTTAAGTCAAAAGCTACTATTGATTGTAAAGAATGCGGTTCTACTTTTCGTTTTATGCTACCATTATGTGCAGCACTTGGTATCGAAACGAAAATTATAGGAAGTGAAAGACTTGCAGAAAGACCTATAATGCCACTTGCTTCTATATTGATAAATAACGGTATATCACTTGTATTTGAAGAAAAGGGTAAAAACCTTCCCCTATCTATAAAAGGAAGCTTAACAGGTGACAGATTTGAAGTTCCCGGAAATATAAGCTCACAATATATAACAGGACTTATGTTTGCAATTGCTGCAATGAAAAAAGATGCAGTAATATATATAACAGAAAATATTGAGTCGGCACCATATATCGACGTTACTGTTAATGTTATGAGAAGTTTTGGCTTTAATATTGACAAGAAAAACGAAAGAGAATATCATATTTCTGCACAAAGAAACGAAGCACCCAATTCATATGTTGTTGAAGGAGACTTCTCAAACGGTGCATTTTGGCTTTGTGCAGCAGCAATCAGTGATAAAAATTCAAGAACAACCTGTAAAGGTATAAACTTTACAAGCAAACAAGGTGACAAGAAAATTGTCGATATCTTAGGGATTTTTGGAGCTGATGTTACTTTTAGTGACAACGACATATCTGTAAAGCATAACACTTTACACGGAATAGACATCAATGCTTCAGATATTCCTGATTTAGTACCCATATTATCAGTTGTTGCATCTGTAGCTAAAGGCAAAACAACCATATCAGGCATTAAAAGATTAAAAATCAAAGAAAGCAACAGAATTTTATCAACTGTAACAATGATTAAATCATTAGGTGGAAAGATAGAATATGACGACAATAATATCTATATTGAAGGCAGAGAATTTTTAGACGGTGGCACAGTTGATTCATTTAATGACCATAGAATAGCAATGTCTGCTGCAATCGCATCTTTAGTATGTGAGAAAAATGTCACAATTCTGGGAGCAGAAGCGGTAAATAAATCGTATCCTGAATTTTTTGATGATTTTAATAATTTCACAAAGGAGTAAAATATGTCTACATTCGGAAATAAATTAAGAATAACAATATTTGGAGAATCTCACGGCCCTGCAATCGGAGTTACAATTGATGGCTTCCCTGCAGGATTTGAAATTGATACTGATGAATTATCGTCTTTTATGAGTAGAAGAGCACCTGGTAAAAATGAGTTTTCTACACAAAGAAAAGAAGATGATGAAGTAATATTCTTATCAGGAGTTATCGGAAACAAAACTACCGGTGCAACAATTTGTGCTATTATAAAGAACACAAATCAACATTCAGAAGATTATAAACACATTGATATTCCAAGACCTTCACACAGTGATTATGCAGCATATGTTAAGTTTAATGGCAATAACGACATACGAGGCGGAGGGGATTTTTCAGGCAGACTTACTGCCCCCTTATGCATTGCAGGTAGTTTATGCCTTCAATACCTTAAAAAGACTGGCATATATATCGGAGCACATATATCTTCTATCAAAGAAATTTATGATGATTTGTTCAACAAAACAGATGTTTCACTGGCTGATTTTGTTGATTCTAAAGAGTTCCCTGTTATAAATGATGATAAAGGTAAAGTGATGCAAGAACAAATCTTAAAAGCAAAAGATGCAAAAGACTCTGTTGGCGGAACAATAGAATGTGCAATTATTGGTGTACCTGCGGGATTGGGCGGTTCATTATTTGATGGAATCGAAAGTAAAATTTCCTCCTGTGTATTTGGTATTCCTGCGGTTAAAGGAATTGAATTCGGTTCAGGATTTGACGGATCTAAGCTTTATGGTTTAGAGAATAATGACCCATTCTTCTATGATAATGGTGTTATTAAAACTAAAACTAACAATCACGGCGGAATTTTAGGAGGAATATCTTCTTCAATGCCTATTATCTTCAATGTAGCTATTAAACCTACCCCATCGATTGGCATAGAACAGGACTCTGTATCTATTTTAAATAAAAACAACACAAAATTAACTATAGAAGGAAGACATGACCCTTGTATTGTTCAAAGAGCAGTTCCCTGTATTGAAGCGGCTGCGGCGATTTGTGTTTGTGACTTATTATTTTGAGGTGTAAAATGAGAGATATTATTGAACTACGCAAAAGAATTGATGAAATAGATGAAAAATTAGTATCAATTTTTACAGAAAGAATGGATATAGCTGAAGAAGTTGCACGCTATAAAACTGAAAACAATAAACCTGTATTTGACCCTGAAAGAGAACGAGAATTATTAAATAAAGTTGAAAATAAAGCAGGAGAAAAATACGGCAATTATACAAGAAAATTGTATGGCAAAATTATGGAGTTAAGCCGTACACATCAAAACAAAATAATAAACAAATAAAAACTGCTATTCACGATTCAGATTAACTCCAGAACAGGTGAAATATATGAAAATATACTTAATTGCAGAAAAACTGTCACATTCATACTCCCCTCTTATTCACAGAATGTTGGGAAATTATAGTTACGAGCTTAAAGAACTAAAAATAGATGAACTCGAAACTTTTATAGCAAAAAGAGAGTTTGATGGTCTTAATGTTACTATTCCTTATAAAACGGAAGTGATCAAATATCTTGATGAACTTTCTCCTGAAGCGAAAATGCTTAACAGTGTTAATACTATATTAAAGAAAAACGGTAAATTAATTGGATATAATACAGATTATTTCGGTTTTATGTATATGGTTAAAAAAAGTGCAATTGATTTCAGCAATAAGAAAGTTCTTATTATCGGCAATGGCGGTGCTTCAAAAACTATTCAGTCTGCCATAGACGATTTAGGAGCAACTAAATATGTGTTGTCGCACAAAGAAAACACTCCTGATAATATAATGAAATATTGTGATTGTGATATTTTAGTCAACACATCTCCTGTTGGTATGTATCCCAACACAGGAATTTCACCTGTAGATATTTCAGCGTTTAACAAATGCATTGGTGTTCTGGATTTAATTTATAATCCCTCTAAAACTCAAATTATGCTTTATGCAGAGAAAAACAATATATATAGTCTTAATGGTCTTTCCATGCTTGTTGCACAGGCAAAAAAAGCTTCAGAAATTTTTACAGGAATTGAAATTGATGATAGCTGTATAGATGAAATCACAACTCATATTGAAACTATCACTTTAAATATCACTTTAATAGGAATGCCTGGTTCAGGAAAAACTACAATTGGTAAAATGCTTGCCGAAAAGCTTGGCAGAGAGTTTATAGACACAGATGATGTAATAACCAATGAAGGAATGGATATTTCAAACATTATTACAAATGAAGGTGAGCTTAAATTCAGGGAAATTGAACATAATGTTTCTAAAAACATTTTAAATCAATCAGGTAAAGTTATAGCTACAGGCGGCGGAATTGTAACTTATTCCAAAAATATTGATATTCTGAAGCAAAACAGTATTATATTTTATATAAAAAGAGATGTTGAAAAGCTTGCAACATACGGCCGTCCCCTTTCTGAAGGCGGAATTGAAAAACTTAAATTGCTTGCAAGTCAGCGTGAAGATAAATATAAAAACCTTTGCGACTTTGAAATTTCAAACAATTCAAAATCAGAAGATGCAGTAAATGAAATACTAACAATAATAAAAAGAGGTAATATATGAAAATACTTGTTATTAACGGGCCTAATTTAAATCTTCTTGGTTTAAGAGAACCTGATATTTATGGGAAAAACACTTATGAAGATTTAGTAGGTATAGTTCAATCTTATGCAGATAAAAATAATATAACTGTTGAATTTTACCAGTCAAATCACGAAGGTGATATTGTTGACAAAATACAGGAAGCTTATGGTAAATTTGATGGCATTATTATTAACCCTGCTGCATATACACATACAAGTATTGCTATTCTTGATGCCTTAAAAGCTGTATCTGTCCCAACAATAGAAGTTCATATTTCGGATATTAACACTCGTGAAGAATTCAGAAAATTTTCTTATGTATCATTAGTTGCAAAAGAGACAATCAGTGGGCTCGGCTTTGATGGTTACATTAAAGCATTGGAATTAATTAAAAAATATATATTATGAAAAATTTTACCATAGGAATACTTGCACATGTTGACTCAGGCAAAACTACTTTATCAGAGGGACTGCTATATAGTGCAGGAGAAATAAGAAAACTTGGTCGTGTTGACCATAAAAATACTTTTTTGGATACTGATTCTCTTGAAAAAGAAAGAGGTATTACAATATTTTCTAAACAGGCTGTTTTAAAAACTGAAAACAGTCTTATTACATTACTTGATACTCCGGGACATGTAGACTTTTCTGCAGAAACCGAAAGAGTCCTTTCTGTTCTTGATTATGCTATTTTGGTAATCAGTGGCACAGATGGTGTGCAAAGTCACACCGTAACTCTTTGGTCACTATTGAAAAGTCATAATATTCCGGTGTTTATTTTTATTAACAAAATGGACATATCACCATACGATAAGGAATCCCTGCTTGTTAATTTACAAAATAAATTAAACGAAAGTTGTTTAATAATTGAAAATACTGATAAGTTTTACGAAAATGCAGCTATGTGCAGTGAAGAAGCAATGAATATGTATCTCGAACAAGGTCTCATTGATAAAAATACAATTATGAAGCTAATTAAAGAACGCAAAATATTCCCTTGCTTCTTTGGTTCAGCCCTTAAACAAGATGGCGTTGATTCATTCTTGAATATTATTGATGAATACTCTCTTCCCTCTTTCGAAAACGAAAGCTTTGGTGCTAAAGTATTTAAAATTACACAGGATGAGCAAGGTAACAGGTTAACACATCTAAAAATTACAGGCTCGTCATTGAAAGTAAAACAAACCATTCAATATAACGATTGTGACGGTAATGAAATTACTGAAAAAATAAACTCAATTAGGATATATTCAGGAAATAAATTTACAACTATAGATGAAGCAACACAAGGTACAATTTGCTCTGTTGTTGGTATGTCTAAATCATATTCTGGACAAGGTTTAGGGTTTGAAAAATCCGATGTATCTGTAATTCTTGAACCGGTATTTTCTTACAAGGTTAATATAAATGATGGTACGGATCCCATAACTGCACTATCAAAATTTAAAAAGCTTCAGGAAGAAGAACCACAGCTGAAAGTTAACTGGAACAGCACTTTAAAAGAAATTCACCTTTGTATTATGGGAGAAATCCAATGCGAAATTCTCAAAAGAATAATATACGAAAGATTTTCTTTAGATGTAGATTTCGTTGAAGGAAGTATTCTTTATAAAGAAACAATTGAACAAAAAGTAGAAGGTGTTGGTCACTATGAGCCATTAAAGCACTATGCAGAAGTACATCTGTTAATTGAGCCTCAAGAACGAGGAAGCGGTATCACAATAGAAACTGAATGCACAGAAGACGAATTATCAAAAAACTGGCAAAGACTTATTGTCACTCATTTAAAAGAAAAAACACATTTAGGTGTGCTTACCGGCTCACCATTAACAGATGTAAAAATAACTTTGATTTCAGGTCGTGCGCATCTTAAACATACAGAAGGCGGAGATTTCAGACAGGCAACATACAGAGCATTAAGACAAGGACTTATGCAGGCTAAAAGTATTTTGCTTGAACCGATATATAGCTTTATACTTGAAGTTCCATCAAATTGTGTTGGACGAGCAATGACAGATGTGGAAAATATGGGCGGCAACATCAGTATAACAGAAAATGATGCAGATTTCACAGTTCTCACAGGAACGGCTCCCGTATCAAAAATGAGAAGTTATTATAAAGATGTAATCAGCTATACCAAAGGTAAGGGTAAGCTTTCCTGTAAGTTGACAGGATATAATTGTTGTAAAAATCAGGATGTAGTGGTTAATGAAATTAACTATAATCCTGAAGCAGATTTGGACAACACCCCAGATTCTGTATTTTGTGCCCATGGAGCAGGTTTTTCAGTAAAGTGGGACGAAGTATTTAACTATATGCATTTACCGTTATACGAGCAAAAATATGAATCCAAAGAGACAACTTATGTTCACAAACCCAAAACAAATGTTTCAAATTGTTCTGATGGAGAGTTAATGCGTGTTTTTGAGATGACCTATGGTAAAATAAACAGTGAGCCTTATAAAGAAATGAAAACACCTAAAAACATTGAAAACAATAATTATAAAGGTTCACCAAAAAAATATGATAAAACAATTCTTCTTGTAGACGGGTATAATGTTATCTATTCACACGATGAGCTTAAATTGCTTGCGAAAGATAATCTTGAGCACGCCCGTGAGCAATTAATAGAAATGCTTTATGCATATAAAACTTTAAAGAAAGAAGACATAATCGTTGTTTTTGATGCTTATAATGTTAAGGACAACACAAGAAAAAGTCTTGATAAAAACGGAATTAGTATTGTATATACTAAAGAAGATGAGACAGCAGATGCTTATATAGAAAAGGCTACTCATCAGTTGTGTAAAAACAACAGAGTATATGTTGCTACATCAGATGGTCTTGAACAGTTGATAATTCTCGGTCAGGGAGCAATAAGAATTCCCACATCACAATTTTTAGACGAGATAAAAAACGCTGATAAAGTGATGCGGAAAATTCTGGAAGACTATAACAAAAAACACAATACAAAAAATCATATTACAATGCCAATCTCAAAAGATGAATAATGAAAGGCATAAGTAAAAAATCCGTATAAGTGAGTAATTTTCACTTATACGGATTTTTGTTATTTATTAGCTAGCTTCAGAGCTGAATCTATACTTTCGCAGAGATTTTCTTTTCCTACTTTTTCATCAAATCCATATTTTTCAAATGTTTTCAAAGGTTGTGGATTAAGATGTGAGAAAATAACTGTCATACCCTTAGCGGTAAGTTTATCGAACAACTCTTCAAGGGCCTTTAAAGCAGTAATGTCAAGTGCATAAACTGTAGACATTCTTAATATTACAGTTTTTGTATTTTCATCTGGAGAAATTTCAGAAAGAAGCCCTGAAACTGAGAAGAACATAGCTCCATTTACATCATATACTTCTGTGTTGGCAGGCAGTTCTTTTTTGTCAACGTTTTCTTCCCATTTTCTAACATTGGCTTCGTCTGTCATTCGTTTAATAAATAATGCCGCAGTAAGAATTAAACCAAATTCAATTGCAACAACCAAATCAAATACAACTGTTAATATAAATGTTGTAACAAGCACCGCAATATCGCTTTTAGGTGCTTTTTTTACAAGCTTTACAAAAGGTTTCCAGTGACTCATATTGTAAGCAACATTTATAAGAATAGCTGCAATAGTCGGCATTGGGATCATTTTAGCATAAGGCATAAGTATAACTAGCACAAGTGCAAGAACAACTGCATGTATCATACCTGCTACAGGTGTTCTTCCCCCATTATCAACATTTGCTGCAGTTCGGGCGATTGCTCCAGTTGCAGGGATACCGCCAAATGCTGCAGAACCCATATTACCGATACCTTGTGCAATAAGTTCCGCGTTAGAACGGTGTTTTGAGTTAACCATTGAATCTGCAACTACACAAGAAAGAAGAGATTCTATTGCCGCAAGAATTGCAATCGTAAATGCATCAGGGAATAATTCTTTTATAGATGTAAGGCTTAAATCAGGCATAACAAATGAAGGAAGCTTGTTTGTTATATCAGGATATAAATCGCCTATTGTATTAACATTAACAGGTAAAAATTTAACTAATGCTATACCAACAAGAACAGCTATTAAAGAGCCCGGTATTTTCTTTGTTATTTTTGGGAAAACAAACAGAATTATCAAACATACAATACCTACTATCAAAGCATGCCAGTTGATAGTTGATATGTTGTGAAAAAACACCTCAAGTTTTTCAATTGTTTCGATAGGCTTTTCTGAATATGTAACACCAAAAAAGTCTTTAAACTGTCCAATAAGAATAGTAACAGCTATACCTGCGGTAAAACCTGTTGTTATTGTATAAGGAATAAACTTAATAAGCTTACCGAGTTTTAATAAACCCATAATAACAAGCAAAATACCTGCCATAACCGTTGCAGTTGCAAGACCTTGCAGTCCACTTTTAGCAACTATTCCTGCAACAATTGTAGCAAATGCGGCAGTAGGACCGGCAATCTGAACAGTGCTTCCGCCAAAAAATGAAATTAAAAACCCTGCAACGATTGCAGTATAAAGACCTTGCTCAGGACCTACTCCTGAAGCAAGTGCAAGTGCAATTGACAGTGGTAGTGCAACAATTGCGACTATTATACCTGCAATAACATCTTTTAAAAATTTCTGTCCGTTGTATTCCTTGAGTGTTGAGAAGAACATCGGTTTAAATTCGTTCATAAATTTCTTCCTTTCATTATTAAAAGCTGAGTCAACGCTCAGCTTTTATAGTTATTCTGACAACATTTTTTTCATATCGTAAAATCCTGCATCTTTACCACTGATATATTTTGCGGCAGTAACTGCACCTTGTGCAAAAATATCACGGGACATTGCAGTATGTTTTATTTCAATAATTTCATCTTCACCTGCAAAAATAAGTTCATGCTCCCCTACTATTGTTCCGCCACGAACACTGTGAATACCAAGCTCTGTAACGCTTCTTTTATTTCTTACACTCTGTCTGTCATAAACATAATCTTTTTTAACTTCAAGAGCTTCATTAACAGCATCTGCTATAGCAAGCGCAGTACCGCTTGGTGCATCAATTTTTCTGTTGTGATGTTTTTCTATAATTTCAATGTCAAACTTCTGCTCTAAGGCTTTTGCAGCTTTTTGAGCAAGTTCAATCATAAGATTAACACCTACAGACATATTGGCAGAAAAGAAAACAGGAACAACCTTAGCTGCTTCAAACATTGCTTTCTTTTGATTTTCGTCAAGTCCTGTTGTAGCAACAACGATAGGTGTTTTTGATTTAACTGCATAGGCTAATGATTTTTCAAGCATAAGAGGATGAGAAAAATCAATGATTACATCTGCTCTGTCTGTAAAATCATCAGGCTCTGCATAAACATCATAACCATATCTGTTTTCAGTATTGATATCAAAACCTGCAATAACTTCTGTAATTTCGTCTTCAGAAGCAATACGGGTAACTACACCACCCATTTTGCCATTACAACCTGAAATAATCAATTTTATCATAGGTATATCTTTCCTTTATTATAATATGCCAACTTTTTTCATTTCATCTTTAAGCAAAAGCAAGTTGTTTTCACTCATAGGAACAAGCGGAAGTCTTATATCCTTTTCAATAATTCCCATAAGATTAAGTGCAGCTTTTACAGGTATAGGATTTACTTCTTTGAAAAGCAATTTTATCAAATCATAATATTTAACCTGCATATCTCCGGCAGATTTAAAATCACCATCGAGAGCATATTTGCACATAAGATGAGTTTCTTTAGGTAATATATTTGATAATACAGAAATAACGCCCTTGCCGCCTATAGACATAATAGGAACAGTAATGTCATCATTTCCTGAATAAACATCAATTTTATCACCGCATCTTTTGATAATTTCAACTGCCTGTTCAACTTTACCGCTGGCTTCTTTAACTGCAACAATATTGTCTATATCAGCAAGTTTCTCAATAGTTTCCGGTAATATATTGACGCCTGTTCTTGAAGGAACATTATATAAAATAGCAGGAAGTGATGTGGATTTTGCAAGCTGAGTGTAATGCTCCACAAGACCTTCTTGTGTTGCCTTGTTATAATAAGGCGATACCCACAAAAGACCATCAGCACCTCTTTTTTCTGCCTCTTTGTTCATCATAATTGCATGAGCTGTGTTATTACTGCCTGTTCCTGCAATTACAGGTATTCTTTTATTTACTTTTTCTACACAGAATTCAATCACATCAAGATGTTCATCATCTTCAAGTGTAGGAGCTTCGCCTGTTGTACCGCAAACAACAATAGCATCAGTTAAGTTTTCAATTTGAAACTCTAAAAGCTTCTCCATAGCATCATAATCAACTTTATTGTTCTTCATTGGTGTTACAATAGCAACACCTGCTCCGGTAAATACAGACTTTTTCATAGACTGCCTCCTAATTATTTATTGAAATAGCCTTTTGCTGCAAGAAGTTCTGCCATAAGAACCGCACCACCTGCAGCTCCTCTTAATGTATTATGTGAAAGACATACGAATTTATAATCAAACTGTCTGTCTTCTCTTAATCTGCCGATTGAAACAGCCATACCACCTTCAATATCTCTGTCGAGTTTTGCCTGTGGTCTGTTATCTTCTTCAAAATAGTGTAAGAACTGTTTTGGAGCTAAAGGAAGCTCAAGTTTCTGTGGTTCACCTGCAAATTCTTTCCAACACTGAAGAATTTCTTCTTTTGTAGGTTTCTTTTCAAAAGATACGAAAACTGCAGCTGTGTGACCATCTGAAACAGGAACTCTTAAGCACTGTGTTGTAATATTAGGTTCTGTTGCATCAACGATTTTTCCGTCTTCAATTTTACCCCAGATTTTGAGTGGTTCAATTTCACTCTTTTCTTCTTCGCCGCCGATAAATGGAATAATATTATCAACGATATCAGGGAATGTTTCAAAAGTTTTACCTGCACCTGAAATTGCCTGATATGTACAAGCAAGTGCTTTTGTTACTCCATATTTTTCCATTAATGGATGAAGTGCAGGAACATAGCTCTGAAGTGAACAGTTTGATTTAACTGCAATAAAGCCTCTCTTTGTGCCAAGTCTTTCTCTCTGAGCTTTGATAATTTCTGCATGCTCTGGGTTGATTTCAGGGATAATCATAGGTACATCGTCTGTATGACGGTGTGCTGAGTTATTTGAAACAACAGGGCATTCAGCTTTAGCATAAGCTTCTTCGAGTGCTCTGATTTCGTCTTTTTTCATATCAACTGCGCAGAACACAAAATCTACCATTGAAGAAATTTTTTCAATATCTGCAGTAGCATCCATAACAATCATATCAGCAATTTTGTCCGCAAGCGGAGTTTTCATTGCCCATCTTGAGCCAACTGCTTCTCTGTATGTTTTACCTGCGCTTCTTGGAGAAGCTGCTAAAACTTCAATATGAAACCAAGGATGGTTTTCGAGAAGTGTAATAAATCTCTGACCTACCATACCTGTAGCTCCAATAATACCAACTTTAAAATTCATTATAAATCATTCCTTTCATTCTGTTAATAATAGCACTTTTGTCTACAAAAGTCAATATTTTTACAATCTATTTCCCAATATCTCAACATTTGTTTTATAAAACTCTTCAAATCTGTTTTCATCAAGAGCAAGTCTTATTTTTTCCATAAGAGAATTATAAAATCTTAAGTTATGAATGACACACAATCTCAATCCAAGCATTTCGTTGGCTTTTATAAGATGTCTTATATATCCCTTCGAAAAATTTCTGCAAGTTTCGCAATCGCAATTTTCATCAAAAGGTGTGTCATCTCTAATATACTTTTCATTTCTGATATTTATGATGCCTTTTGATGTAAATATGTGGCCGTGTCTTGCATTTCTGCTGGGCATAACACAATCAAAGAAGTCAACACCTCTGTGGACAGCTTCAAGAATATTCACAGGCGTACCTACACCCATTAAATATCTTGGTTTATCTTTCGGCATATATTCTTCAACATGGTCAATAACATCGTACATTTCTTCTGCTGTTTCCCCAACTGCAAGTCCGCCAATAGCATAACCATTTAAATCAAGTTCAGCAATCTTTTTCATATTTTCAATTCGGATGTCATTGTAAACTCCGCCCTGATTTATGCCAAACAACATTTGTTCTTTGTTGATAGTATGCTCTAAAGAATTAAGTCTGGCCATTTCGATTTTACATCTTTCGAGCCATCTTTCTGTTCTTGCAACACTTTTTAATACATACTCTCTTGGTGCAGGGTTTTCAATGCATTCATCAAAAGCCATAGCGATTGTTGATGCTAAATTAGACTGAATCTGCATACTGCTTTCAGGTGACATAAAAATCTTTCTGCCATCAACATGTGATGAGAATTTAACTCCATCTTCATTTATATCTCTTATTTTTGCCAGTGAAAATACCTGGAAGCCACCGCTATCGGTAAGAATCGGTCTGTCCCAGTTCATAAACTTATGAAGACCGCCTAAATCTCGTACAACTTCATCTCCCGGTCTTACATGTAAATGATAAGTATTAGAAAGTTCAACCTGGCAACCTATATTTTTTAAGTCTGTTGAAGACAATCCGCCTTTTATTGCAGCAGAAGTTCCCACATTCATAAAAACAGGTGTCTGAATAAGTCCGTGTTTAGTGGTAAATGTACCTCTTCTTGCCTTGCCTTCTGTTTTAATTAAATCAAACATCTTCTTCCTCTTTCTATTAAATCTTGCTATATGATTATACCATATCAATGCCACAATTTCAAGATGTCCGTTGACAATTATATTAAACTATTGTATAATATCTTAATGGTAAATCTGAAATAAATACAGGTGGTGGAATATGAAAGTATTAATTACAAAACCAAAAGGAACAGAAGTTTACAAAACATTTTTTTCAGATAGAGCTATTGCAGAAATTGAAAAAATCGGCGAAGTAATTTACAATCCTTTTGACAGAGAATTTACAGATGATGAGCTTAAAGAAGCTCTCAGAGATGTTGATGCTGTTTTTACAGGATGGGGCGTTCCTAAATACGATGCAAACATCCTTGAATATGCTGACAAACTCAAAATTGTTGCACATACCGGCGGTAGTGCTGCAGGTCTTGTTAGTGATGAGTTTCCAAAAAGAAATCTCACTCTTTTAACAGGTAACAGACTTTACGCTGAATCAGTAGCAGAAGGTGCTCTTTGCTATATACTTTTATCACAGAGACAAATGCTTGGTGATATTAAAAGAACTGCTGAAATCGGCTGGCCTGATGTGTATGTACATAACAAAGGCTTAAAGGGTAAAGTTATTGGTTTAATCGGATTTGGAATGATTGCCGAAAACTTTGCAAGAATTTTAAACGCATTTGATGTTAAACTTAAAATATGTTCAGGTCATATTTCTCCTGAAACACTCGCAAAATACAATGCAGAAAAATGCACAATGGAAGAAATTTTTGAAACTTGTGATATTGTTTCTGTTCACTCAGCTTTAAATGACAAAAGCTATCACTCAATCGGCAAAGAACTTCTTTCTAAAATGAAAGATGATGCTCTCATTATCAACACAGCCAGAGGTGCAGTAATCAACGAAGCAGAAATGGTTGAAGAACTTAAAACAGGAAGAATAAGAGCAATCCTTGATGTTTATGAAAACGAACCTCTCCCAATGGATTCAGGTTTAAGAGGTCTTGATAATGTTATTTTAATGCCACACAGAGGCGGTCCTACAACTGATGTAAGAGAATGGGTAACTATTGAACTTGCACAGGATGTTAAAAAGTTCTTTGAAGGAGAAACTGAACTTAAACATCAGATTTCCCTTGAATATGCATGCAGAATGACAGATGAAACCAAGTTTAAGAAACAACTTGGAGGTTGATAAAAAAATCCACCATATGCCGAGTGTCCTTAAGGACACTCGGCAACGATATTAATTTCTAACGAAATTAGCGATATTGTGCTTTGCACAGCGATATTCCCTTCGGGAGTTGATTAATATCATATCGTTGCGAAGCAATATCGCTTTTGTGTAACAAAAATATCATTCGAACGAATGTGAGAATATCGCTAAAATATAGCAACCGTTTCGGTTGCTATATTTTACTTTTATAACAAAGAAAGTGTCCTTACGGACACTTCTCATATATTTGCAGGTTCTTGTATTAAATTATTCAGTTACCGTCAGTATTATATCATCTGTTATCGGTGCCATAGCTTTGTTCCAAAGCATAGCCTTAACTATGTCTGTTTTATCAACAATAGTTGCAGATGCACTGCCGTTAGCCATTTTTACAAATGTAACTTCTCCTGTTTCAGAATAACCTGTTAAAAGCATAATGCAGTTAGCAGTATTTACAGTTCCCGTTATGTTTACTGTCACAACATCCCCTGTTTCTGCATAGTCACTTTCAAAGCTTATCTGTGTTTCTTCTGCAACACTTTGATCATAAAGCACCGCAAAGCTACTGAAATGGTCGATAAAGAAAACAATATAATACTTTTCGTCTTCTTCAATTACTTCGCCCTGAACATCATATACCACACCCTCGTCATTTATATAAACAACGCTTACATCGGCATTTGAAAGTTCCTTGCTTATTTCCATTTTTATTCTGATTTTTGATGCAGGCTGAATTTCCTGTTCATTTGAATACATCTTAACATCAATCGCCTGATAAACCGATTTTCCCGTAGCATCTGATACCGCATTATCATCAAGTTCAGGTTCAGTTAAAACAAGCTCTACTTCTTCATCAAAATCGCCATTCATATCAACCGGAAGATTATTAACCGTTGTTGACACTTTTATACTTGCACTTTCATAAAGACTGTTAAGTTTCTGTATTGTTGATGAGAAAATCTGTTCCTGCACAAATGCAGGGAAAGAATGATATTCATTCATCAGATTGTAAATGGTCACTCGTTTGCTTTCAGCATCTGCAAATGTATCTTCTGCCGTAACAGGTGAACATCTTAAAACTCTGCTTGTAAAAGGAGTTACATAAAGTCTTTGTATCTGTGTGGAAATTTCCCCGTGTTTATTTATAAGTTCGTTATACTTTGTTTCTGACACATCGCCTTTATCCTGCTCACTCATACCATAGTATGTTTCTTCCGCAAGCATAAGCTTTGAATATGCCTCTGCCAAATTGTTTTCATCAAAATTATCATCAGGAACTGAGTCTACAAGTTCATACAGATATGAAATTATACCTTTGCTCTCTTTGTCTAATTCTTCCGTTTTCTTCTTAAGTTCATTCAGCTTTGTAACATATACATAGTCAATCAACGATTTTGAAAGATATGTCATTTTTTCGTATTCACTATATATACTATCTATTTCAGCCTTATGAACACGATAATTCATAGCTGTCAAATCTCTTGGAGAAGGCAATTGTGTAATACGCTCGATTATGTTGCTATCCGCAAGTGCAATATATGCATTAGCTCTGTCAAGCGCCGCAAGTACTGTTGCATAAGCTGATGTGCAGGCACGCTGTTGCGTTGTTGAAAGACGCGCATATTCTTCTGCCAGCTGAGTAAATATTTCTTTTTTTGAATGTGCATTTAAAATATTTATTTCTGCCGCAAGCCCTGCCTGTGCAACTTTTTGATTAAACTCGTATTCAACTGTTACTGCGCATCTTGCTGACACAACTGTATCTTTTGTTATAACCGCATTATAAACAAGTCTGTCATTTGTTTTTTGCGCCTTCACAGGTGTATTATTTACATAAAGAGTATTAAGTTTGTATCCTTCTTCTAAGGTTATAACTATATCTGCTTGTTCCATATAAGGTACATTAAGACTTTGTGCACTTTGTCCCTTATATTCAACCGACATATTTATACCCTCTGAATTGTTTACAGTTACAGAAAATTCAACCTTTTCAAAAACTACTGAAACATCAGTATCCCCGGTTACATTTTCAATAATTATTTCGTTGGATAATATATCCTTTTTCTCTCCGTCTATTATGATATAGTCAACACGGTATCCGTAATCAGGTGTTATGGTAAATTTAGCATTTGTTCCTGAATTTATGGTACTTTTAGCAGGATATACCTTTCCTCCCTGTGTTGCCGAAGCTCTTACAGTTACAGTTTTAATTACCTTTTCAAAAACAACATCTATTGTGTGATTTTCTTTGATATTTGTGAAAGTGTAAGCCTTGCATACACCAACACTTTTTCCATCAACCAACACATCTGAAATAATATATCCGTCATCTGCAACAATTTTTGCTGTGCAATTACTTCCGTATTCAATACTATCTGATGATAATTCAACATACCCGTTGCCGTTTGTTGTTGCTATAACAGAGTATTTTTTCTTTTCCGCAAAAGTTTCAATAATTGTGTTCTGATTTACAGTTACAGTTATATTTCCATCTGTGATTTCTGCATACTCACCATTTACAGACACATTTTTAATTTCGTATCCGTCCTGT
Source organism: Clostridia bacterium (assembly GCA_045648505.1). Taxonomy (GTDB): domain Bacteria; phylum Bacillota; class Clostridia; order RGIG6154; family RGIG6154; genus RGIG8700. Next base: position 49,410 of record JAZROD010000008.1, read on the forward strand.
GTACTTACAGCGAACTTCATAACTGTGCCTTCTTTCACCTGACTGTATCCTGATGGTGAAATCACTGCACCTTCTGCTGCAACCGCCTGAACTACATAGGTTTCTATAGTTTCAATTACCTTATCTTCAATTATTTCAACCTGAAACTGCTGACTGTATCCGCCATAAGAAACAACCACATTACATATACCTGCACGAGAACTGTCAAAGCCTTCTATTTTATAATCATCATATATTCTGATAACATAGTCATCAGTATAAAGCCAGACATCAACCTCAAAAGGCTCCCCTATTGCATATTCTTTCTTTTCAGAAACAAATTCAACACGGTAAACACTTTCATCCGGCTCTTCAACCTGCTTTTCAAGAACTGTTATACAGCCGTCAGCATATAAAAGGTCAAGCGGATTATCATTTTCGTCATAGTTTACTGATACACCGTCAATATAATTCCCGTTTCTGCCCTTGTAGTAGCTGAGAGTTACAGGATATGTGCCTGCAGGTGTCTCCTCGTTGATTTTAAATGTAAATGTTGCCAGATTGCCGTTATACTCAATATCTGATACACTGTCCCAGCCTGCATTAAACGGATTTTCACCAATGCTTTCTGCAGTGGTGAATGTTACACCCGATACATTGTTATTTACCTTCAGCAGTGTCAATGAAGATGATTCGTAGGCTATTTCAAATCCGAGATTTGCAAAGCCAGTATTGTTAGAAAGGTCAAGTGTTACATCTACATTTTCGCCGGCATATCCTTCCGCTTTTGAAAGAGAAGCGGTAGTTCTTTCTCCTGTACCGCCTCCGCCGCCTATACTTCCTCCGCCCGGCGGTGTATTGTTGTTTCCTTCTACAAATATGCGGCAAGGCTTATATATCAGGTTAAGAGGATTATCATTTTCATCATAGTTAACCGATATGCCGTCTTTATAATCACCATTTCTGCCCTTGTAGTAATCAACATTAACAATATAATCACCTGCAGGCGCATCTGGTAAAATTCTGAATATAAATATTGCAAGAGTACCGTTAAAATATGTATTTCCTGTACCATTCCAACCAATGTTGTAAGGATTTTTATCAAAATTCTGAGCTGTTGTGCTATCTAAGCCGACAGAGGGATTAGCTTCAACATTAACAAGCTGCATAACCCCTGTGTCGTACTGAATTTCAAGTCCAAGGTCGGTAAACCCTTCGCATCCGCTTAAATCAAGCATAAGCTCAACAACTTCACCTGCGTCTGCAAATATTTCCTGATTTGAAAAACTTACAACCGCTTCTGTCTGAGCCACAGCAGGTATCAGACTAAAAATTATACACAAAGACAAGAGAACCGCTATTACTTTTTTATTCATAAAGCTCTCTCCTTTATTTAATGTACCTCAACATTCCAACCTGCAAGATATCTTAAGAGTCTTGTACCGTCTTTGTTGTCTACCATACCATTTCCGTCTACATCAAGTGTATTAATGTCAACATTAACTGTTGTCCATCCGGCAAGGTATCTTAAAAGTGCAGTGCCGTCTTTGTTGTCAACCACACCATTGCCGTTTATATCGCCTGGAATGTAATTATAAACATTTATATTTCCGTTTTCATAACGAAGGTTAAGAGGATTTTCATTAGCATCATAGTTTACGCTGATACCATCTATATAATCTCCGTTTCTGCCTTTGTAGAAGTCAACATTTACAAAGTAATCACCAACATAAGCATCTTCCGGTACTTCAAAGGTAAGAGTTACCAATGTACCGTTATAATCCACATTTCCTGTTGAGTCAAATCCTATATTATAAGGATATGCATTAAGATCCTGGGCACCTGTAAAGGTTGCACCAACATTTGTGTTTTCCTTAACATCAACGAGGGTTAATGCTCTGTCATAATTAATTTCAAGTCCGAGATTTGTAAAGCCTGTGTTTTCTGAAATTGAAACTGTTACATCAACTGTGCTTCCGACTCTGCCTTTTTCTTGTGATACTGTTATTACAGGACCTGTGCCGTCATTTCCGCCGCCACCGCCGCCGCTTGGTCCTGAAGGGGTTGAAGGTTCTTTAACCATTATAACAAATTGCTGACCAAATCCTTTGTAGTTGATTGTAACCATCTGTCTGCCAGGGTTTGTGCTGTCAAAACCTACAATTTCGTAGTCATATACACGGTTGCATTCTCCGTTTGACATATGCTCATATACAAAAATGTCAAGCTCTTCTCCCGGATAATATTCATCTCTGCGAAGTTCAAAATCTACATTTACAACCACAGGTTCGTCATATTCCGGTTCACGAACAAATACATCAAAGATTTCTTCGTATTCATCATAGCGTATTGTTACTGTCTGCCAGCCTGATACATATGGGTCAAATCCGTGATACTCATAATTTTCTACCTGCCATCTGTTTCCTTCTATATCTGTAACCCATACCTCTGCATAGAATTCTTCGCCGTATTCATATTCAGTCTTTACATTTTCAAAGCTCACATATTCTGTTGGATTTTCTTCATTATTGTAATGTATTGTTACATTCAACACAGGTCCGCTACCATTTGCAATTTCAAAGTTGTTCCATTCTTCCTCTGTTCCGCCAAAGTAAACATCAGTCAATGCTATACAGCCATTGAAAGCACCACTTTCTATTTTCGTAACAGACGCTGGAATATGTATTTCTTTAAGATATCTGCAAACTGCAAAAGTACCTGTTCTTATTGCGCTCAACGATTCAGGAAGATAAACAGTTTCAAATTTACAATTCTGAAAAGCTGTAGGACCTATTACTCTAATACCTTTTCCTAAATCTATTGTTCTTAAACCACAGTTAGCAAAGGCTCTTGTTCCTATATTCACTACAGAATCAGGAATTGTAATATGCTCCAATGCTGTGCAGCCATCAAAAGCAGATGGTGCGATTCTGTTTACTGTTCCACCGAGATTAACTTCTTTAAGATTAGTGAAGTTGATAAATACACCACTTGTAATACTTGTTACACCGTCCCAGATTGAAATTATTTCAACCTCTTGAGCCAGATGTGCCCATGGAGCTTCTGTATAGCCTGCATTTAAGTCAAAGCCATAGTTTCCCATCTCTTCTCTGATAATAAGCTCACGGGTGTCTGGGTTATATTCCCACCATGAAGGTTCATATACTCCGTTTACATAAACAACAAAAGTTTCTTCATACTCGCCATAGCGAACTGTTACTGTCTGCTCACCTGCCACACTGCTGTCAAATCCTAAAACTTCCCAACCTGTAAGTGCAACTTTTATGCCTTCTGTTGTATATTGGTAAACTTCAATATAAAATTCTTCGCCTAATTCATATTCAGTTTTTACATTTTCAAAAGTTACCGAAACTGCAGGCTCCGGCTCTTCCTCTTCAGGCACATCTCCATCATTGCAGTGAATATCTGCTTCTGTAAGATATTCATTTCCGCTTGAAACAGATACTTCTTTCCACTGACTTATTGTTCCGTTGAAATATACATCTTTCAATGCTTTACACAATGTAAATGCTGAACTTTCAATATTAACAAGTGTTGAAGGAAGATGAATTTCTGTAAGTCCGGAGCAACCTATAAATGACATAAGTCCAACTTCTGTAAGACCTTCAGGCAATGTTATGCTTGTAATATTCTCACAGAATGAGAATGAATCTGTCATATTTCTAATGCCTGCACCGAATATAACTTCTGTAATCCCATAACACTCACGGAAAACACTGTTTCCAAGAGTTGTAAGGCTATCAGGTAAATTTATATTCTTAATAAGAGGTGATCTTTCAAATGCATAACCTTCAATTTTTATTAAGTTGTTACCAAAATTGATATTTTCAAGCAAAGGACAATAAGCAAAAGCTCCTGTGGATATGCTTGTAACCTCATCACCGATTATAATTGTTTTTATTTCTTTACAGTATTCGCTCCAAGGTGCTGGCGAGTTAATTCCATTATATCTTCCGTAATCAGGCATATCACCTGCGCCATAGTAATAAAATTCCCCTGTAAGCGGATCGTAGCTCCATGTAACACCATCACCAATAGTTTCATGTACCGGTGGTTCTTCTGCATATACTGTAACATAACAATCAACAACATAATTGTTATACCATATTGTTACACACTGTTCACCAGGCGCATAGCTGTCAAAGCCATCAATCTGACAGTCGCTGATATCAACTTCGTATGAGTACATTTTACCGTCATCTGCTCTTTCCCATACCAACAACTCTGCATAAAATTCTTCGCCCGGATAATATTCTCGCTGATAATCAACAATTTTTATGTAACCTGAATCTTCTGTGCTTTCTTTTTCAGCCACATATACTTTATACATTTCACTGTAATCTCCGTAGCAGAGATTTACTGTCTGCCAGCCTGACATATATGGGTCAAAGCCATCAACCCACCAGCCTTCTACCTGACAGTACTCACCGTTTGCATCTGTAATCCAAGCTTCTGCGTAGAATTCTTCGCCATATTCATATTTAGTCTTTACATTTTCAAACGATACTGCATAAACAGGTTCAGGCTCGCCACCGTCATCAGGTATGGTTATTGCATCAAAGGTTACATAATCTGAATAAGAAACATTAGCATCATTCAAATTAGTAGGAAATGCAACAATCTGCATTACTCTTATCAGGTTATCAATGGCTATACCGTTGTTTTCAGCTGCTCTTATATAATCTTCTTCAAGCCACTGAAGGTCATACTGCATATCATAATAACATCCATCATATTCAGGGAGAACCTGCGTTGAAGCCATCATAAAGAAGCTTTCTCCCCCATCTGTGGAATAACCGAAGCTCACATTATAATATCTTGCATCAGGTACTTCATCCCATGTGATACAATGTGCATCTCTGTCAAGCACCACATTCTGAGGCTTTTCTAAATTTCTTGACGGTTTTTTATACACATAATCCTCCGATACTGTGTAATTATCATTTCCGTCATCAGGAGCTACCTCAGCTCTGTATGTACCGCTTCCATTTTCACAGATTTCTTCAAGGAACTGGTGATAACCTTCATTCTGCCACCAGTTACTGCCATAGCTGTGTGTTGTCTCTGTAATTAAAACATCATTTCTGTAAAGGTTTATTCTGTATCTGTCCACACCATCTATCATTGTAAAGTTTAACTGACCCGGCAAGTCCTCTGACCAGTAAACATATTCCACATTACCTGATGTGTTTTCGCTGTCATCTTTTTCAGCCACATATACTTTATACAGTTCATTGCAGATATCATACCGGATAGTTACTGTCTGCCAACCAGGCATAGTGTTGTCAAATCCTTCAACCTCATAATCTTCTGTATGCCATCTGTTTCCATCTATATCTGTAACCCAAACTTCTGCATAGAATTCTTCGCCGTATTCATATTCTGTCTTTACATTTTCTAATGATACTGAATAGTTAGGTCTTATCTCATCTGTTTCTTTTACATAAACATCACAGGTTACAAAAAGCTCACCAAAGCGTACTGTTACTGTCTGCTCACCTGCTTTGTAGCTGTTAAAGCCTTCAATTTCACATTCTTCACTACTGATTATTGTATATGTTTCTGTGCCGTCGTCTGAAACATAAACCAATCTCAGATCAGCATAAAATTTCTGTCCCTGATAGTATTCATACTGGTAATCATAAATTTCCATATAGCTGTATGAACCGTCACTTACATTGTCATCTCCGCTGTCAGGAATTGTTATACCGTCAAAGGTTACATAATCTGAATATGAAGGTTTTGCATTATTTAAATCTGCAGGGTAAGCAACAACCTGTATTGCTCTTATGAAATTTTCCGCAGTTGCTTCATGGTCTATTATTGCCTGCTCATAGTTTTCCTCAATCCATTTAAGTTCGTCTTCAGGATTTCCCCAGAAGTCAAAAAATGTACCATCTTCCTGTGCATCCAATAAATAAGAGCACACTGGATAGAATGTGTGACCTCCGTCTGTTGAAAAAACAAAATCAAGAACATACAGACTTGCTCCTTCAACACCGTTCCATACAACATAATTCTTTCGCTGATTGAATTCTAAATTTTCTACTTCATCCAAAGCATTTGACGGTTTTTTGTAATAATATTTATCTGTGCTCACAGAAACACCGTCAGGATACAACACTTCCGCTCTGTATGTTCCGCTTCCGTTTTTTACAAAGCCATCAAAAAAACAATGGCGTGTTTCCGCACGCTCATAACTGTCTGTGCGGCAGCTTGTTTGTTCCACCAATTTCTCGTTTCTGTACAGTTTCAAGTCATAATAATCAACTCCCGCTATTGTGCTAAAGACAATTTCTGCAGGACCTTCTCCTGTCCAGTACGCATACATTGATGCTTCCTCTGATGACACCGCAAATGTAAACATCTGCATAAGCATCAAAGCTGCAATTAAGATACTAAGAAATTTTTTCATTCATATCATCTCCTTACTTCAATTATATACCACATTGTATAAATTTTCAATATATTTTTTTACCCCTTTTAATATTGCAAAAACTGTGCTATAATTAATAAAAAGGAGCTATATTTATGAAAAAAGTAATTTTAATGATTGTTACATTAATATTTTTTGCACAGATTTGCTATGCAGAAGGCTTTGAGCTTACTGTTGACAGTAAAACTGCAAAAGCAGGTGAAACTGTAACAATAGATTTAACATTTTCAAATAATCCCGGTATTATTGCCGCTTTGTTTGAGCTTGAATATGACAAAGGTTGTCTTGAACTTGTAAAAGCTGAAGACAAAGGCTTGCTTAAAGGTGCTGTTTTCAGCCAGACCTACGAAAATTATCCCTACATAATGCTCTGGAATAGTTCTTCCGCAAAAAATTTTACTGATAACGGAACCCTTGTCACATTAACATTCAAAGTTCTTGATAACCCTGAAAAAAATACTGCCAATATCAGAATTTCATATAATCCTGAAAATGTGTATGATGCAGATTTAAACAATGTTAAAATAGACATTAAAAATGGTTTAGTAAACATTACGGATATACCGCCTACAAAAGAAAACAATGTTTCAGGCAACAGAGGTCATTCTTCCACCGGGGTTTCTTATCCTAAAGAGCCATCCAAGCCTGCAGAAGAAAAAAAGCACACATTCAGCGATGTTAACACAAATGACTGGTATTATGATGCAACAGCTTATGTTGTTGAAAAAGGTCTTATGAAAGGAACTTCTGAAACTTCTTTTTCACCGGAACTTACCTTGACACGAGCAATGCTTGTTACCATTCTGTACCGAAACGAAAACAGTCCATCTGTTAATGGCAGTAATGTTTTTGAAGATGTAAAAACTGACATGTACTACGCCGATGCAGTAAAATGGGCAAAAGATAATAAAATTGTAAGCGGTGTTTCAGACAAACAATTTGCTCCCGACTTAAGTATCACAAGAGAACAATTAGTTTCTATTTTATACCGCTATGCCAAGTATAAAAATTTTGATACAACTGCAGATATAAGCCTTGTTCAATACCATGATTTTAAAGACATATCAGACTATGCAGTAGCACCTGTTCAATACGCAGTTGGCAAAGGGCTTATTAAAGGAAATTCCGCCACAACCATCAACCCACACGGCAATGCCACAAGAGCAGAAACTGCAACTATATTATACAGATTCTTAAAATAAAAATGAGCCTTTCGGCTCATTTTTATTCTGCAAGTATATCCTCTGTAAAATATGCACAGGTGTTTGCTCTTTTTCCGTATTTATCAACCACATCAAATCTTATATAGCCATCTTCAGGAAGTATGTTAAAGCACACTTTATTTTCTCCGCCTTCGTTTTGTGCCTCTTGTTTTTCAACTCTTCTTCCTTTTGTTGACATAGTTGCATACTCGCCTTTTTCAAAGGTTAAATATGCTTTATCGTCTTCCACATAGAGTTCTTTTATAACAGGTCCTGTTGATGCATAAAAATCATAGTTTTCAAGTGCTTTGATGATTGAATCGTAGTCAAGTTTTTCTGCGTTTATCATTACATATCCGCCACAGGTTGCTTTTAATGAGTGACTGTCATCTCCTGCTATGCATCCAAGTCTGTTTCCGTTTCTTAATAAATCATCATAAACATTGATATCATATTCGTAAAGACCTGTAACCCAACAACTATGGTTATATATTTCAACTGCCCATAAATTTTTATAATTAAGATAATCGGTTGCATTCTCAAGTGACCAGGTTGGATGATTGTATGAAACAAGAAAACCCTTATCAACTGCAGTCTGTATCATTTCATTTATACATTCTTTAGTGTATTCTCTGTGATATTCGTCGCAGGAATGCTTAATAAGATGCTCATTTTCTTTTGTAACATAGTGGTTATAGGCAGAGCTATAGCAAGGAGTATCTACATTCTTTGGATCTTTCGCATAAATATTAAAATGGCAAACCTTCATATCTCTTTTCTTAAGAGAAGAAATATGCTCAAATTCCTTAATTCCAAGTTCACAAGAGGTTATTGTGAGAAACTCTTCATCATTTAAATATGAATTGTCCACAAGATATTCGTGGTCAGTTATTGCAAGAACTGAATATCCTTCTGACTTATAGCGCTCTTTCAGTTCTTCCACAGTCATTTTTCCATCTGATTTTGTACTGTGACAATGAAGATTGCCTTTATAATAATTTTTATTTGCGTCAAGCAATATTTTTTTCATACTTTACTCCTTAAATATTCCTTTTGTTCTGCGGTAATGCGAAAACTTTCTATAGATTTTCTAATGGTTTTCTTATGTGTCCATTTATCGAGGATATTATTTTCTATGTACGGTACCGTCTTTTCCCACTTTTTAGCAAGAGCAGTTGCAAAATACCAGGCTCGCATCATATTGATATAATATTCGTCAGATTTCACATCTGCAACAAGCTTTAAATATTCTTCTTTAAAATTATCATCAAGATAAAAACTCATCAAAAGATTAATTGCATATCTTACCCTGTATGTTTCATTTGATTTAATCCACTTTTTTATGTGAAGAATAAGCTTTTCAGCTTCTTTTTTCAGGACCTTAGGTTTCATAGAATCACAGGTTGCCCAGTTATCCACATAAGGAAGAAATGCATCAAGTTTTTCTATGCATTTATCAAAATTCTTTTCTCTTTCTATAAGAAAAGCGTGAAGATTATCTTCCTCAAAATATGCGTGGGGCAAATCTTTCAAAAACTCATCGTAGTTTTCAAGCTCTTTTGCAAATTTTCTCAAAACAGGAATTCTTATTCCTATAACCTT
>JAZROD010000009.1:0-2988 GCA_045648505.1 Clostridia bacterium
CAATAGAATAGTGTCCTTTTATATTTTCACAAAGTTTCAATATCTCAACAGCAAAATCCATAGATAAGTCTGCTAATTTATTTTCTTTCATATACATCACCTCAAGAACATTTTATCATAAACTATAAACAAAATTCAATAATGAAATCGTTCACTTTGTTTACGATGAAATCCAAATAAGTTTGGATGAAATCAAAGCCTTACGGCTTCGATGAAATTAAATCCGTCTTAAACTCCCGACGAAGTCGGATTTCATCACGAAGTGATTTCATCTGCAAAGCAGATTTATTCCGTTTAAAGACGGATTTAGTTGAAAAAAACGACTTGCATCTGCAAGTCGTTTTTTTCTGGAGCGGAAGACGAGATTCGAACTCGCGACGTTCACCTTGGCAAGGTGACGCTCTACCACTGAGCCACTCCCGCATTTCTTCAACAAATGAGATTATAACATATCATTTTCCATTTGTAAAGACCTTTTTTGAATTTTTTTAAGAATTTTTATTATTTTTATTTTTTACGTCTGTACTTTTCAGACAAAGATAATAAATAACAAACAAAGTACCTATTGGAAAAACCAACGAAGCGAACAACCAGTATTTTGATTTACCTGCATCAATCAAACGCCTCGCACTGGCTGATGCAAAAGGTATAACAGCTATATATACATATAAAGAACCAAGGATAGGAAAATCCATCGCAACTCCCAAAACCTGTAAAGCAAAACAAAAAATTACATTTATAAGAGAAAAAATCCAATATTCTTTTCTGCCCAATCTACCTTTTAAATCTGCATAATCTCTGAAAGCCTGAAAATAATACTTCAAAATATCACCTCTGAATCATTTTACTGCAATTGTTAAAAAAGGTCAAGTCATTATTGACTTTTTTAAAATATTATGCTAACATTCTTATTGCAAAGTAGAGATTTGTGCGTTAAGTGAGAAAAGAACGGGAAGTTGTCTTTTCTACGAAAGGTTTACCTGCGGTACATTTCTCGCATTCCGTTGCAGAAAGAGAATATAACCTATCCCCTTTTTGCAATCCGCAGAAAGGATTTTTTATTATGAAAAACTTTTTAGGATTAAAAAAATTAACAGTAAGAGAATTGTGTATACTTGGACTTCTTACGGCGTTAACGGTTGTGTTGGCGATTTATTGTACATTCAGAATCGGCAATGCTATTAAAATTCCACTTAAATTTATAACCGTGTTCCTTACATCAGTAACTTTCGGCCCATTATGGGGCGGTGTTATTGCAGCAATCGGAGATATATTAAACTCAACACTCTTCCCTGTCGGTGCACCATTGCCACAGATTACTGTTGTTGAATTTATATACGGATTTGTATTTGGCTTGTTCTTTTACAGAAAAGATAATAGATATATAACAAAAACACTATTGTGTTCACTTCTTTTATGCATAATTGACATCACAATTGTTTCATATATACTTACATCTGTAAATTACTTTCCGGATTTTGCTACTGCAATGGTCATAAGATTTCCTGCAACAGCAATTAAATTTTTAGTATATATACTTGTACTGATTTTTCTGAAAAAATATTTAAAGGTTTTTGAAAGGTTAATAAACAAATGAACAATAATTTCATAAATTATGCAAATAGTTTTCAGGCAGTGTCAAAGCTTGGTCTGGAATCTACTACTAAACTGCTCGAGCATTTAGGCAATCCACAAAGTTCTTTGAAATTTATACATGTTGCAGGCACGAACGGAAAAGGCTCTGTTTGTTGTTTTTTACAAAGTATATTAACAAAAGCAGGTTATAAAACAGGAAAATTCACCTCTCCTGATATGCTTTCAGTCTGTGAAAGAATTTCGATAGACGGTGAATCAATTTCAGACAATGATATGACTTTGCTGATGAACAGAGTTAAAAATGCTGCGCTTAAAACAGAAAAAGAACTTGGAAATATGCCAACACAATTTGAAATATGGACTGCAGCTGCTTTTTGCTATTTTAAAGAAATGAATTGTGATATTGTTGTTTTAGAAGTAGGTCTTGGCGGAAGGCTTGATGCAACCAATGTAATAGACCCCCCTTTAGTTTCTGTTATCACAAGAATTGATATGGACCATACCAACTATCTTGGCAATACAATAGAAGAAATTACAAGAGAAAAATGCGGAATTATCAAACCCAATTCAAATGTTGTTACAATTCCGCAAAATCCAGAGGTTCTGAATATTATAGAAGAAAGTTGCAAAACCAATAACTGCACACTGAAAATTTCAGAAATTCCTGAAAGCAAACCTGTTAACCACAAAGAAACATTTAATTATGGTGACATTGAAAATATTGTTTTATCACTTGCAGGTATAAATCAGGTTGAAAATGCATCCTTAGCAATAGAAACTGCTAAATTACTTAATATCGACGCAAACTATATAATCCAAGGTCTTGCAAACACAAAACATATGGGAAGATTTGAAATAATATCAGATACTCCATACACAGTATATGACGGAGCACACAACCAAAATGGGTTTATGTCGCTTTTGTCAAATTTAGATAGATATTTCTCAACTAAAAACATAACATTTGTATGTGCATTTATGAAGGACAAAGATATTTCAGATATATTCTCTCTCCTATCCCCTTATAAATCACACTGCAAAATTATAACAACCACTGTTCTTAATAATGAGCGTGCAGACACACCTTTGAATCTGTGCAACAAATTTTCAGAACATGGTTTTGATACTAAATGTGCAGACAATGTGAAATCAGCTTATAAGCTTGCAAAAGAAAACGAAAATTTAATTGTTATCTGCGGTTCTTTGTATCTTTATAAAGATTTAATGAGTTAAAAAAGACAGGGTTTAATACTGAAGTGATATAATGATGGTAGACACAAAAAAGTGTCTGCCATCATTTTTTATGTTATACTAAAGAAAAGGAGTTGAAGAAATATGGGAAGACCAAAAGGCGGAACGAATATAAGCCATAGCAAAGAAGAAAAACTATCA
>JAZROD010000010.1:0-92508 GCA_045648505.1 Clostridia bacterium
TGAAGAATATCTATCCCTTGTTGAAGATTGGTTATTATTTTACAATACAACAAGATTAAAAAACAGGAAAAGATAAATTTCTCTTCCTGTTTTTGGTGTAGGTTTTTTATTTTTTGTGAACTAAATGGGGTTCACTTCACAGTCAGCTTTTTAAATTATTTTGTTACTGCATAAGGATTTGCAATTGCATTTTTAACTGCTGTTTTGATAGCAGGTAAATCTGCAGAATCACCTACAGGCATATATGTAATATTGTCAATTGACATACCTGTTATTTTTGCAAACCATGTTAAGCCAATAATGTAGCAACCTAAATCGTTAAGATGTGTACCATCTTCACTGAGCTCTTCTTCATCAAGATTTAAAAGTCTTGCATTCTGAATAGCAGTACCTGCAGGAATGATATAATCAAAATCATTTCTTGGGGCGATGTGAGTTTTAACTGCACTTAATATACCCTGATACATTGCATCCTGCTTGTAATCAAAATATGTTCCATAGAGTGTGTTGCCTGTGTAATCTGTTGCATAAGGCCATGTCATATGCCATACAACCTTTGCATCCTTGTTTGTTTTATGTGTATTTATATAATCAACAAGGTAGTCAATTTGTTCTTTAACATAAGTTGTTTCTACGCCTGAGTCAAGGCTCTGCTGCTGAATTGTGATAATATCCCAGTCTTCAGCCTTAATTCCATCAAGCATTGTTGTTCCTGAAGTATTTACCCTTTTAACTGTTCCGTCGGCATTAAGCTCCTGATACTGATATGTGTATTCCGGGTTGTTTGCCACAGCATTGTTGTAGTGCTTTTCAATTCTGCAGCCGCCGATAAAGAGATTTGCAATCTGAACCTTTTCAAAACCTGCATCAGCTGCAATCTTTACTAAATGTGAATGTGCATTCTGGCTGTAGCTGTTACCTATTGAAAGAATCTTGAATGTGCTCTTCTTTTCTGTTTCATCAGGTTCTGCAAGAGGAATAAGCTTATCATAGTCTTTCCAGATGAAGCCTTTTACCTTTGCAGCATTTTCTGGACATTTTTCACCTTTAACTGTGAAGGCTTCTTTTTCTGCTTCTGTAGTTGCTTTGTCAAAAACATCTGAACCAAGGTAAATTCCGTTTTCATCATAATATGCAAGAATTACCTTATATGTTTTTCCTGCAAGTTCTGCATAGTTGTACATTTCAACATCTGCAGAAGGCTTTTCACCGTTATAATATTTAACTGAAATTTTACCTGAGAGCTTAATATTTTCTCTTATTGTTGTATAAGTATTCATAAATGTATCAACAATAGATGAATCAAAATCAGATTCTTTAAGATATGTATCAGCTTTGGCAACATTATAAAGCTCTAAAGCTTCCTTTGCTTCCTCAAATGTTGATTCTGCAGTAATCTTTGACATGGCTTCATGTGCAGCTGCAATTTTTTCATTTGAAGAATTTTCTGTAACTGTTGCAGCCATAAGATATGAATCATTTGCAATTCTGCTGCAATATGCAAAGTATACATACTCATCACTTGCACCTTCAATTTCCAAAGGAAGGAGAGCAAGTGAAGGAGCTGTTGTGCTTGTTGTGTTGTTTTTAATAACAATGCTTGTTGGATCGTTTACAGCCGCATCCGCATTATAAGGGAAAACAATTGTATCAATTTCTTTATAGTCAAGAGGAATTGAAGCAAGGGTTGAAGAGTTGCCGTAGTTATTCTGACAACCATCCTGTCTAAGAAGAATCATCTGTGCAAGTGTTGCATTATCCGACATAATAATGTCGGGATTTTTAAACTTAATTGTTGATGAATTTGCGTCATCAATTGATGAAAGTTCAATTGTTGAACAGTTACTTGATGAAAGCTTTGTAAAGCTGTGGTTTGCCGCATCAAGGTAGAATGAGTTTTCATCATATTTAATTTCTGTTACGCCGTCTTCTTCATACTTAGGAGCAAACACGATTGTATTTGCAGCCGCTGAAGTTGTGTTTACATTTCTTGTTGCAAGAACATACTTTGTATCTTCTGTGCCGTCTTTGTATTTTACAGTAACCTGCTGAAGTGCCGCATTAGGAGTTGCACCTACGGCAAGTTTTGTTGTTGTATATCCACTTGCTACATTAAGAGTAGCAGTTGTTATGAGAACATCAAGAGTTGAACCCTTTACATTTACATTTTCAATTTTTGAACCTTTTGATGTGCCTAAAATCTGAGCATTAGGTGCATAACCTTCTTCAAGTACCGGTCCGATTTTATGAAGCTTATCATTATTTGAAATAATAAAGTAGCCATTTTCATCAGGTTCTTGTATAAAGTTTGGATTTTTAACAGTCTTTTTATTGTCTGTTGTGCTTCTTTCAACGCCACCGAGCCCTGCATAGTATTCGTCAGCGCCGAATATTGATGTATCTACGTCTGCTTCATTTTTTGGTTTGCCTGAAGCTATTCCCGCTACCTTTCTTCCTACAACGCTTGTGCCGTTTTCACCATATATGTCATCTATAAGATATGCATAACTTGATACTGCAGGGGCATTTCCTCTTTCATCTTCGTTTTCTGAAAGAGTGGTAATTGCAACATTTTTGAAACCTTTATAATAGAAAGTTTCCTTACCTGTTACAGGTGTACCGTCTGCTCTTTCATGAGGAATCCATTCAAAGATAGTTGTGCCATTATAGTCGTATGTTGCTGTATTGAAGCCTTCAGGCACAGAGGTTGAGGTTCCTGCAGCATTATATTGGAATCTTGCAAGGTCTGTAACATCTTTCCATGTAACAAATACATCTTTGTTTGCAGAAATTGTTAAATAATTATGTGTTCTTTTTGTCATTGCTTCCTGTCTTGCTGCTTCCTGTTGCATTTCCTCAAGGTTAGCTTCAAAGGCTGCAATTGCTGAAAGTGTATTGTTATAAACCGCTTTCTGCTCATCTGTAAGTTCTTCTTCGTTGATGAAGTTCATATATGCTTTAACAGAATTATATTCATCTAAGCTGCTGATTCCGTCTGCCATAATTTCTTCTATTAATGAAACGAAATCGTCTGTATCTGCTTTTTCACCCCATGCAGAAACAACAAGAATACAAAGTGCAGTAGATGATAATGTTGCATCTTTGATTTTTATTGCAGTAAGTGTCTTTGTTGGGTCTGTTTCTATTGTAACAGGAACAAAGCCATGTGATCCGTTGGAATTATCATTCGAATTAGTAAAGTTTTTAAGGTAAATAGTTCCTGTTTTATAACTTTCTGCTTCTGTCATTGCCACAGTTTTAATAGTAATTCTTTCTTCCTTGCTTGTATCTGAATAAACAAGTGTAACTGTTGCATTTCTTGAATCACCTGCAGTTATTCCCGCAAGAAGACCTACGCTCTTGTATTGTCCGTCTGCAACATCAATAATTGCTTCTTCATTTATAGATTTGTATCTTGCAATTTTTGCTGCATCGGTAAGATTAGATGTATCAATAGCATTTTTAGAAACTTTGATTACATTTTCCTTTGGCTTTATAAGATATGAAACACCCTTAATGGTCCAGTAATTAGAATCATCTGTTACTTTTGTAAAAACAGGGGTAGTCCACCTGTCATGCGTATCTTTTGGTTCTCCTATTTGATATAAAAACATAGCTCCGCCGAATGGAGGAGTTTTCACAGCTGCCTGGTCTATTGCAAAATCACCTGTAGGTGCTGCAACAAAACCTGCAAAATCCACACCCGGAAGATAATCCTTGTATGTATTTCTGCTTGTGTAAGTTTCTTCGCCTGATTTTACGAAAAATCTGCTGTTACCGTTAAGGTCAAACCAGACTCTGTTATCTGTTTCAGCTTCTGCCGCTGAACTTAGAAGCTTTGAATAGCCTATGTTGTTATCAAGTTCCTGCGCTAACGCAAATGGAGCCAAAGAGCTCAAAAGCATTGCAAAAACTAAAACAACACTTAATAATTTTTTCATATTATTTCTCTCCCTAAATTTTTTACATTTTACATTTTAACACAAAATTACTTAAATGTAAATAACTTTGCAATTTGTATTAAAAAAATTTACAATTGTGCAAATTCAAAAAGTTTAAAAGCAAACTCTTTACAAATTAAATAAAATGTAGTAAAATATATTATCTATAATTATGTACCGAGGTGTTTAAATGGATTACAATAAATTAGCGGAGCTTATGTTCCCAAACATCACTAAAACAATTGAAGATTATCAGGAAATTTATCCTAAAAGAAATTTAAAAGAAGGTGCACAGGTTACTCGTTTTGCACCAAGCCCTACAGGTTTTCTCCATATAGGCGGACTTTTTGCTTCTCTTATTTCAGAAAGAATTGCTCACCAGTCAGGCGGTGTTTTCATTTTAAGAATTGAAGACACAGACAAAAAAAGAGAAGTTGAAAACGGCGTTGAAAGAATTCTTGAAGGACTTAAGAACTTTGAAATTAAAATTGATGAAGGTTTTGTGGACTTTGATACCTGCATTGGCGATTATGGTCCATACAAGCAGAGAGAAAGAGCTGAAATCTATCAGGCTTTTGCTAAAAAGCTTGTTAAAGAAGGTCTTGCATACCCTTGCTTCTGCACAGAAGAAGAAATAACAGAAATCAGAAACATTCAGGAAGAAAAGAAAGTTCTTCCCGGTTATCATAGCGAATATGCAAAATGCAGAAGTCTTTCAATGGAACAGATTGAAGAAAACATCAAAAACGGCTTGCCTTATGTTGTAAGAATGAAATCACCTGGTAGCCCTGAAAAGAGAATCTCTTTCAAAGATGCCATAAGAGGCAATATTGAAATGCCTGAAAACATTGTTGATGTGGTTATCTTAAAGTCTGACGGTATTCCAACATACCACTTTGCTCATGTTGTTGACGATTTCCTTATGGGAACAACAACAGTTATCAGAGGCGACGAATGGATTTCGTCTGCACCTATACATTTGCAGATGTTCTACCTTTTAAAATTAAAAGCTCCTAAATACGCACACATCGCTCCTATTATGAAGGAAGATGAAGGCGGAAAGAGAAAAATTTCAAAGAGAAAAGACCCTGAAGCAGCTGTTACCTACTACAGCGAAGAAGGTTTCCCTGTTGAAGGTGTTATTGAATATCTTTTAAATCTTGCAAACTACACCTTTGAAGATTTCAGAAGAAACAACAAAACTGCACACTGGACAGAGTTCAAGCTTGAAATGAACAAAATGAGTAATTCAGGCGGACTTTTCGATCTGGTTAAATTAAACGATGTTTGTAAAAACAAAATTGCATCTTATACTGCAGAGCAGGTTTACGAACTTGCAATTAACTGGGCGAAAGAATACGACGAAGAACTTTATACTCTCTTAACAAGAGATAAAGATTTCTCTGTTGCAATGTTTAACTTTGACAGAAACCCTGAAAAACCAAGAAAAGACATCGGCAAATTCAACGAAGTGAGAGATTCATTCAGCTATATGTTTGACGAGCTCTTTGACGGTCAGTATGAAGAAATTCCAAATGTTGACAAAGCAAAACAGAAAGAAATCATTGAAATCTATAAAGATATTTATGATGAAAGCGCAGACAAAGACACCTGGTTTGCAACACTTAAAGAAGTTGCAACAAAGGTTGGATTTGCGGCAGAAGTTAAAGAATACAAAAAGAATCCTGAAGCCTTCGGCGGTCACGTTGGTGATGTAAGCACAGTTGTGAGAGTTGCGGTAACAGGAAGAACAAGAACTCCTGACCTTTGGGGCATCTTGAAAACACTCGGAAAGAATAAATCTGTTGAAAGAATGGAAAAATATATTAAGGAGTTAAACTAATGGAAAATTTTGAAAACATTTCTAATTTTATACACGATGCTATTGACAAAGATTTAGAAGATGGCGTTTACAATAAGGTTCAGACAAGATTTCCTCCTGAACCTAACGGATATCTTCATATCGGACACGTTAAAGCCATAAACATTGACTTTTCAACTGCTGAAAAGTACAAGGGTACTTGTAATTTAAGACTTGATGATACAAACCCAACAAAAGAAGATGTTGAATATGTTGATTCTATTATGGAAGACATTAAATGGCTTGGTTTTCAGTGGGATCAGGTTTTATACGCATCTGACTACTTCCCTGAAATTCACAAATGTGCAATTAAGCTCATCAAAGACGGTAAAGCTTATGTTGACGAATTGACTGCAGAAGAAATCAGAGAATACAGAGGCACACTTACCACTCCCGGTAAAGAAAGCCCATACAGAAACAGAAGCATTGAAGAAAACCTTGACCTTTTTGAAAGAATGACAAACGGTGAATTTGAAACAGGATCAAAGGTTTTAAGAGCAAAAATTGATATGGCATCACCTAACCTTAATATGAGAGACCCTGTTATCTACAGAGTTCTTCACGCCACACATCACAGAACAGGCGACCAGTGGTGCGTATATCCTATGTACGACTTTGCTCATCCTATTTCTGATACTGCAGAAGGTGTTACACATTCACTTTGCTCACTTGAATTTGAAGACCACAGACCTCTTTATGACTGGGTATTAAAAGAATGTGGCTATGAAACACCATCAAGACAGATTGAATTTGCAAGACTTAACTTAACAAACTCACTTACAAGTAAAAGAAAATGCTTAAAGCTTATTACAGAAAACATTGTTGATGGTTGGGACGATCCAAGAATGTCAACAATTTCAGGTATGAGAAGAAGAGGCTACCCTGCAGCAGCACTTATTGATTTTGTTAACAGAATCGGTGTTTCAAAGGCATTCTCTGTTGTTGATTTTGCACTTCTTGAACACTGCGTAAGAGAAAACTTAAATATGAACGCACCAAGAGCAATGGCAGTTTTAGAACCATTAAAGGTTACTCTTAAAAACTACCCTGAAGGCGAAAGCGAATTAATCGAAGTTGATATTAATCCTAATGACGAAAGCGCAGGAAAGAAAAAAATCAGCTTCTCTAAAAATCTTTATATTGAAAAAACAGACTTTATGGAAGTTCCTGTTAAAGGCTACAAGAGATTAACTGCTGATAACGAAGTTCGTCTTAAAGGCGGATACTTTATCAAGGTTGACGAAATCATCAAGGACGAAAATGGTGAAGTTGTTGAACTTATCTGCACATACGATCCTGAAACAAAGGGCGGTAACGCACCTGACGGAAGAAAAGTTAAAGGTACAATTCAGTGGGTTGATGCAAACAACTGCTTAACTGCAGATGTTTATAAATATGATAAATTATTCTTAACTGCAAACCCGGGTGAACTTGAAGATTACCTTGAAAACTTAAATCCTGAATCTTTAGTTATCTTAAAAGACTGCAAAATTGATGCAGACCTTAAAGATGCAAAACCAGGTGACAGCTTCCAGTTTATGAGAAACGGATACTTTACAGTAGATAAGAAATCAACTGCAGATAATATGATTTTCAATCTTACTGCATCACTTAAAGATTCATATAAGATTGGATAAGGAGAGATTATAATGAGCGAAAAATTTTATATAACCACCGCCATTGCATACACTTCAAGAAAGCCACATATCGGCAACACCTTTGAAGTTGTTTTCACAGATGCAATTGCAAGATACAAAAGACAGCGTGGCTATGATGTGTACTTTTTGACAGGCACAGACGAGCACGGTATCAAAATTCAGGAAATCGCAGAAAACTGCGGTCTTACACCTCAAAGCTATGTTGATAATGTTGCAGGTGAAATCAAAACTATCTGGGATATGATGAACACAACTTACGACCAGTTCATCAGAACAACAGATGAATACCACGTTTCACAGGTACAGAAAATTTTCAAACAGTTCTATGACCAGGGTGATATTTACAAAGGTCACTACGAAGGTATGTACTGCGTTCCTTGCGAAACTTTCTACACAGAAAGCCAGCTTGTTGATGGCAAATGCCCTGACTGCGGAAGAGAAGTAAAACCTGCTAAAGAAGAAGCATATTTCTTCAAAATGAGCAAATATCAGGACAGACTTATGCAGTATATTGAAGAAAATCCTGACTTTATTCAGCCTGAATCAAGAAAAAAAGAAATGGTTAACAATTTCTTAAAACCGGGACTTCAGGACCTTTGCGTTTCAAGAACATCATTTACATGGGGTGTTCCTGTAAGCTTTGACGAAAAGCACGTTGTTTATGTTTGGATTGTCGCTCTTTCAAACTACATTACAGCCCTTGGCTATGATAACGAAAATCCATCAGACCTTTACAAAAAATACTGGCCTGCAGATGTTCATATTATAGGTAAAGATATTTTAAGATTCCACACAATCTACTGGCCTATTATGCTTATGGCTTTAAATCAACCACTTCCAAAACAGGTATTTGGTCATCCTTGGCTTTTATTCGGTAACGATAAAATGTCAAAATCAAAGGGTAATGTTATTTATGCTGATGATCTGGTTAAACTTTTCGGCGTTGATGCAGTAAGATACTATCTCTTATCTGAAATGCCTTATGGTAATGACGGAAGCATCACTTATGAATCAATTATCGCAAAATATAATGCAGACCTTGCAAATGTTCTGGGTAACCTTTTAAACAGAACAGTTTCAATGGCAAACAAATATTTCGGTGGTGTTCTTGAAAACAAGAATGTACTTGGCGAAACAGATGCAGACTTGATTTCTGTTGCAAAAGAAACTGTTGAAACAGTTAAGGTTAAAATGGACGAATTCAGAACCGCAGAATCTTTAGATGCAATCATCAATCTCTTAAAGAGATGCAACAAATACATCGACGAAACTGCGCCTTGGGTTCTTGCAAAAGACGAAGCACAAAAAGACAGACTTTCAACTGTTTTATACAACCTTTGCGAAGGTTTAAGAATTTCTGCAGTTCTTCTTGCACCATTTATGCCTGAAACTGCTGAAAACATCTTAAAGCAGATTAACTGCGATGTTAATTCTTATGAAAGCCTTGAAGCTTTTGGCGGATATGTATCAGGCACAAAAGTTTCTGATGCAACACCACTCTTTGCAAGAATTGATGAAGCCGCAAAAATGGCAGAAATCGAAGAAATGAACAAAGACGAAGAGGAAGAAAATTACGAACCATTGAAAGAAGAAATTTCTTTTGACGAATTTGAAAAAGCAGATTTCAGAGTTGCAAAAGTTATTTCCTGTGAAGAAGTTAAAAAGAGCGAAAAGCTCCTTAAATTCGAGCTTGACCTTGGTTTTGAAACAAGAACTATTTTATCTGGTATCAAGCACTGGTACAAGCCTGATGAAATGGTTGGCAAAAACCTTGTTATTATTGCAAACTTAAAACCAAGAAAAATTATGGGTATTGAATCAAAAGGTATGATTTTATCTGCTTTTGAAGGCGATAATTTAACTGCCCTTACAACAATCGGCGATATTAAACCAGGAAGTGTGGTAGGCTGATGTTATTTGACACCCACGCACATTACGATGATACAAAATTCGATGCAGACCGTTTTGAGATAATGAAAAACTTACCTCAAAACGGGGTTGCTTATGCAGTAAACATCGGCACAAATCTTGAAAGCTCAAAGCAATCGGTGGAATATGCAGAAAAATTTGAGCATATTTATGCAACAGTGGGCTACCACCCTGAATTTGCAGATAAGCTTGATATAAATGCTTTAAGAGAACTTGCCAAACACAAAAAAGTTGTGGCAATCGGCGAAATCGGGCTTGATTACTACTGGGAGGAGAATCCCGAAAGAAGCATACAGATTGATGCCTTTAAAAAACAACTGGATTTGGCAAAAGAGCTTGACCTTCCTGTTTCAGTTCACAACAGAGATGCAACAGGTGACATTGTTGATGTTCTTCTTGAAAAGGACCATAACAAAGTTATTATTCATTGTTGCTCTGTCAGTCTTGAAACTGCAAAAATCCTTGTGAAAAAAGGATATTATATTTCTTTTGCCGGGCCTGTATCTTTTAAAAATGCAGGCAAGCTTAAGGATGTTGCAAAATTTGTTCCCGATGACCTTTTACTGATAGAAACAGATGCTCCTTATCTCACTCCCCATCCTTTCAGGGGGCAGAGAAATGACTCAACCAAGGTTTTGCATACTGCAGAAGCTTTGGCTGAAATAAGAGGAGTATCTCTTGAACATATTAAAAATATAACTTTTGAAAATGCTAAAAGGATTTACAATATATGAGTGAACTTTTAAAACTGTTTTTAATATTTGCTAAAATAGGCGCATTCACCTTTGGCGGCGGCTACGCTATGCTCCCTATGATTCAAAGGGAAATTGTTGACAAAAACGGCTATGCCACAGAAAACGAAGTCCTTGACTATTATGCAATAGGTCAGCTTACCCCAGGTGTTATTGCAGTTAATGTTGCAACCTTTATCGGTATGAGAAGAAAAGGGGTGCTTGGTGCGGCTTTTGCAACAGCAGGCGTTGTTTTCCCAAGTGTTGTTATTATAACTGCTATTGCGCTTATATTAAGAAACTTTATGGACATTATATGGGTTCAGTATGCTTTTTCAGGCATAAGAGTTGCAGTTATTGCCTTAATTATTAAAACAATTATAACAGTTACAAAAAAAGGGGTTGTTGACGCTTTCACAGGCATCTTGTTTGGTCTTTCAATAGTTCTTGCCCTTTTATTTGACCTTTCATCTGTTATTGTTATTTTAATTTGTGCAGTATCAGCGCTTTGCTATAAAGCAATCAAGAAGGAGGGGAAATAATGCACACACTTTTAGTTATGTTCCTTGAATTCTTTAAAACAGGACTTTTCGCAGTGGGCGGTGGTCTTGCTACCATTCCGTTTTTAATGGACATTTCCGACAAATACGGTTGGTTTTCTCAAAGCGAGCTTGCCAATATGATTGCGGTTGCAGAATCAACTCCCGGTCCTATCGGTGTTAACACCGCAACCTATGCAGGTGTTACAACTTATGGTATAATCGGTGGTGTGATTGCAACACTTGGTCTTGTTCTTCCCTCTTATATTGTTATCTGCATCATTTCAAAAATACTTGAAAAATTCAGAGAAAACAAACTTACACAAAACATTTTTTACGGTCTTCGTCCTACAGTTGCAGGACTTATAACCGTTGCGGCTTATGCGCTTTTACAAACAACTGTTTTCCCTGACCTTGTTTTAAATATAAAAGCACTTGTTATTCTCCTTGTTTTTACTCTTCTTGTGCTTTCTTATAAAAAGCTTAATCCTATAGTAGTAATAGTTTTAGGGGCAATATTAGGAATAATTTTCAAAATATAAGGTGATATTATGAGACACAGAATTATAATTTCGGTAGTTTCTTTTCTTCTTATTGTTACGATGGCAACCGGAGGATATTTTGCATATAAAGAATCAATTGAAAAAAAGGAAATCAAGGTTGAAGAAACTAAAACACCTACCCTTGTTTCAGGTAATGCTGCAGAAATAGCAGACAACCTTTTCGACTATGTTCATATTGATATTTCTGACACACCAGCAATTACTTCTCTTGTGAACTCTATGAACTTTGTAGGTTTTGAAATCAATGATATTAAAATATCTTCAGGCTTTTTAACAATAGAATACAAAGTTGACAGCAGAACCAAATACAGATTTATTGAAGACTACAATAAAAACTTCAATCAGACCTGTGCAACCCTTTTTGTTCTGGTGGACAACCTTAAAAACATAAGACTTACTGTTTCGGACAACTACGGTGAATTTTATTCATTCTCAAGAGATAAAGCAGGATTTATTTTCACAGACGAAATGCGTGATTTCACATCAGATGATTTGAAAGATGCTTCTGAAAGTCTTAACAACTTTGAAGATTTCACAGAAAAACTTCTTATGCTTAAAGACAGTTCAAGCTCAAATGTTTATTTAAAACAGATATATTCGGTTCTCACACCTAATCTTCAGGTGCTTGAAAACACAAAAGAGCAGTTTACGATTGCTCTTGATGAAAAGAATCTTGCAATTCTTTCAGAAATAGATATAGACCTTGAAAAATACAAGCACACATCTGCAGAGCTTTACTTCTGCAATGTTGAAGACTACACAATTTCAGAACTGAAATATTATGTTTTCGTGTTCAAAGACAAAAAACTTGTGGCAAACGATGTGATTTCGTCACCAATGGCTTACGAAAATACACTTAATTTGCTTAAATAAAAAATATGCTAACCTCTTCGGTTAGCATATTTTTTATATATATTTCCTCATATGCTCAATGGCGTTTTTTTCGAGCCTTGAAACCTGTGCCTGAGATATTCCTATTTCACTTGCGACCTCCATCTGGGTTTTTTCGCTGAAAAATCGCATGGAAACAATCCTTCTTTCCTTTTCATTGAGTCTTTTAAGGGCATCGTAAAGTGCGATACTGTCTATAAGACTTTCATCAAGAACCTTCTCATCGCTTATCTGGTCCATAACATACAATGTTTCTCCACCATCGTGAAACACAGGTTCATATAAGGAAAGAGGGTCCTGAATTGCATCTAATGCATAATTAACCGCTTTTTCGGTTGTTTCTATTCTTTTTGCTATCTCTGCAACCGTTGGCTCTCTGCCCGTTTCTTTTATAAGCTCTTCTTTGGCGGTAAGTGCTTTATAGGCAGTATCCTTAACAGACCTTGAAACTCTTATGGCGTTATAATCTCTTAAATATCTTCTTATTTCGCCTATTATCATAGGTACTGCATAGGTTGAAAACTTAACTCCCACCGATAAATCAAAATTATCAATTGCTTTGATTAAACCGATGCATCCCACCTGAAACAAATCATCTGCATTTTCGCCTCTTGCGGTGAATTTCTGAATAACACTTAAAACAAGTCTTAAATTACCCTGAACAAAAAGCTCTCTTGCCTGCATATCCCCTTCTTTTATTTTAACTAAAAGCTTTTCTTTCTCATCATTACTTAAAAGCGGAAGCTTTGCCGTATTCACTCCGCACAAATCAACCTTATTCATAGCCCATCCTCCTTGATACTAAAATTATTGCCATATTTTTTTCGATTTATACTTCTGATTCTTTTTGTTGATTTAAGCAACAAACTGTGTTATAATAAATAGAATATAGGGATACTATGAAAGGTAAGTGGAAAGTTATGGACTTTAAAGAATATTTTGAAGGTTTAAAAGGCAAGAAAATAACGGTAGCAGGAGCAGGGGTAAGCAACACTCCTTTAATTAAAATGCTCGTTAAATATGGTGCAATTGTTACTGTTTGTGATGGTAAAAAATCTGACGACGAACTTGAACAGCAATTTGAAGGTTTAAATCTTTCATACAAGACAGGCGAAAGCTGGCTTGATGATATTAATGCAGATATTATTTTCAGAAGTCCCGGTATAAGACCAGACCTTAAAGGTTTTGTTGATGCACAAAACAAAGGTGCATATCTTACATCCGAAATGGAAGTATTTTTCGACCTTTGTCCCTGCGAAATTTTTGCAATCACAGGAAGCGACGGTAAAACCACAACCACTACCCTTACATACAATATGCTTAAAAATTCAGGATACACAGTTCATCTTGGCGGAAACATCGGCAAACCGCTTCTTCCTGAAATAGATAAAATTGAAAAAGACCACAAGGTTGTTTTAGAGCTTTCAAGCTTTCAGCTTTTCACCATTAAGAAAAGTGCAAAATGTAGCGGTTTAACAAACCTTTCCCCTAACCACCTTGACTGGCACAAAGATTATAAAGAATATATCGATGCAAAAAAGAGCATTTTTATATATGATGAATGTGAAAAGCTTGTAACAAATCTTGACAATAAAGATTCAGTTGATGCATCAAAAGAGGCAAAAAATGTTTTATATTTTTCAAGAAAACAGGATGCCGACATTTGCCTTAAAGATGGTTTTATAACTGTTTTCGGGGAAAAGGTTCTTGATACAAACGAAATTCTTCTCCCCGGTGTTCACAACATTGAAAACTATATGACCGCAATCGGCGTTGTATGGGGCGTTGCAACCATTGACGGTATCAGAGAAACTGCAAAAACCGTTAAAGGGGTTGAACACAGAATTGAATTCGTAAGAGAATTTGAGGGTGTTAAATATTATAACGACTCTATCGCATCAAGCCCTAACAGAACCATTACAGGACTTAAATCCTTTGAAAAAAAGGTTATTTTGATTGCAGGCGGGAAAGATAAGAATATCCCTTATGATGAAATAGGCGATGTTGTTATGGAAAAGGTTAAAAAGCTTGTTTTAACAGGTGCAACCGCTCCTAAAATCAAAGAGGCAGTTTTAAAATCAAAGCTCTACCACTCCGATTTTGAAATAATTGAATGTGATGATTTCAAAGAAGCTGTGCTTGCTGCAAAAAATCTTGCAGAGCCGGGCGACATTGTTATTTTAAGCCCCGCTTCCACAAGCTTTGACAAGTTTAAAAATTTTGAAGAAAGAGGAAGAGTTTTCAAAGACATTGTTAACTCACTTTAAATATGGATTTTAATTTACTTAAAGACCTTTGCTCAAAAAAAGGTGTTTCGGGCGATGAAAAAGAAATTGCACAGTTTGTTGCAAAGGAAATAAAGCCTTTTGCAGACATTGTTGAAATTTCTCCTTTAAACAGTGTATTTGCCCTTAAAAAAAGTAAAAATGAAAATGCTGAAACTTTAATACTTGATGCTCATATTGACAGTATCGGTTTAATTGTTAAAGAAAAACTTGAAAGAGGATTTTTAAGTTTTGATACTGTTGGCGGTGTTGCAGGTAACATTTTACCTGCCTCTGAAGTTTTAATCGGTGATACTCCTGGTATTATCTCATCAAAGCCACCTCACTTAATGAGCGAAGAAGAAAGAAAAAAAGCCTTTGAGCTTAAAAATATGGTTATAGATACAGGCAACAACAGCAACCATATTAAAATCGGTGATACTATCCGTTTTGCCACCGTTCCTGAAATTATGGGAAACTGCGTTTCAGGTGCATATCTTGATGACAGAGCAGGTGTTTCGGTTATTCTTGAACTTTTCAAAGAGCTTGATAATCTTCCTTTTAACCTTGGTGCTTTCTTCAGCGTTGGAGAAGAAATGGGCTTTAAAGGTGCAAAGAACTTTAAAAAGGATGCAGATATGTTAATCGCAATAGATGTAACCCACGGTGAAACTCCTGACGAAAAAAGGGATATGGTGTTTAAATGCGGAAAAGGTACTGCAATTGCAGTTGGTCCTAATATACACCCTGAAGTCTTTGAGCTTCTGAAAGAAACCTGCATAAAAAATAATCTTGATTATCAGATAGAGGTTTTAGAGGATTCAACAGGCACAAATGCGTGGGCTTATCAGACATTAAGTTCATCAATTCCCTGCGGACTTTTGTCCTTTCCGCTTAAATACATGCACACACCTGTTGAAACAATGAATATTTCAGACTATGACAATTTAAAGGAAATTTTAAAGCAGTTTATTTTAAACCTTAAAAACTTCCCGAAAGAGGAGGTGTTTTAATGCTTTTTAAATTAAGTGAAGCAAATGGTGCTTCAGGCTATGAAAAAGAAATTTCGGATATTATAATTTCCGAAGCAAAGAAATATGCAGATACAGTTACCCGTGATACAATGGGAAATGTTTATGCTTTCAAAAAAGGCACAGACTCTAAAAAAACTGTTATGATTTCTGCTCACCTTGACGAAGTTGGTATGATTATTTCATCTGTTACAGATGATGGCTATTTAAAATTCAGAGTTGTGGGCGGAATCAACGAGAATGTTCTTGTTGGCAAGAGAGTAACTGTAGGCAAAAGCAAGGTTAAAGGTGTTACAGGCATTAAAGCTATTCATCTTATGACCAAAGAAGAAAGAAACGAAAAACCATCTTATGAGAAGATGTATATAGACATTGGTGTTTCTTCAAAAGAAGAAGCATTAAAGCTTGTAAATGTAGGCGATTATGCTCATTTTGACACCAAAGCCGAAAACTTCGGCAACGGCTACAAAAAAGGTAAAGCATTTGACGACAGATGCGGTTGCTTCATAGTTCTTGAGCTTATGAAGAAGCAATATAAAAACGATGCTTACTTTTGTTTTGTGGTGCAGGAAGAAATCGGCGTTCGCGGTGGCACAGTTGCATCAAGAAGGGTAAATCCAGATGTTGCCATAACCGTTGAATGTACCACCTGTCTTGACCTGCCGGGCATTGAAGAAAAAGATGTTTCCACCAAAACAGGTGAAGGTGTCGCACTTGCAATAGCAGACAGCGGAACATACTATGATACAGAATTAAACAACGCCCTTTCAGAGTGTGGTGAAAAAGTACAGCTTAAAAGAGTAGGTGTTGGCGGAACAGACGGAAGAGCCTTTCAGTTTAACAATATAAAGGCTGCTGCAGTTGCAGTTCCTGCAAGATATATTCATTCACCTGTTTCTGTTATACACGAAGACGATATAAAAAATGCAATTATAATGCTTGAAAATTATCTGGAGGTAATTTAAAATGCTTGATATGCTATGTATGATAGATGCACCCACATCGTGCGAAAAATCTATTTTAAAATTTATACAGACCAGACTTTCCTGCGACTTTGAGTATGATGCAGTGGGAAATCTTGTTGCTCACAAAAAAGGCACAGGAAAAAAACTTATGTTTTACACCTCTGTTGACGAAGATGCTTTTGTTCTTATGACCAAAGATAAGAGAAAAATAAATTTTTCTCACAAGGGTGAAAGACAAATCAAAAAAGGCGATATTCTTTCCTTTGACGGCTTCAGGGCAGTTGCAGAAGATGAAAAAAGCTGTAAAGCTCTTAAAGAATATGACTTAAATACCGCAGATGTTGGTTGCTTTTATGCCCCATCTTATGAAGACGAAGGTGTGCTTCTTGCAAAAGAAGTGGCATCAAAGCTTGCAATCTCTGCCATGTGCGAAGCAACAAAGCTTGAAAGTGCTCATGATGTTTATTTTGTTTTTGGTGTAAAAAGCAAAATGCGAAACACAGGTCTTGTGGCTTCAATAGAAAAAATAAAACCTGACGAGCTTATAATTTTTGAAGAATGTGAAAAAGACAAGCTTTGCTTCAAGCTTATGGCAAAGGGCTTTTCAGGAAACAGAGAAATGTGTGAAAAATTCACCAAAAAATACGGTGTTGATATTTCAATAGATTCAGAAGAAATTTCTGCAGGTGCTTCTGCAATCTGCGAAAAAATTGCAGTTATCGGAATTCCTGTTGAAAATAAAGATTTACCGCTTCAGAGAAGTGAAACAAAATACAAAGACGAAATAATCAGTTTAATGGAGGGAGAACTATTATGATAAACTTAATTGATGAAAAAGTTGTTCTTAAAGACAAAGCTCTTGTGCAGGGCAACGGTGACATTAACAAAACTATGGCTTATAAAATCCTTCAGGCTCATAACACCTCCGGGAATATGGATAAGCTTAAAATCAAATTCGATGCAATGGCATCACACGACATAACTTATGTTGGTATTATTCAGACTGCAAGAGCAAGCGGACTTAAAAAATTCCCTATTCCGTATGTTCTTACAAACTGCCACAACAGCCTTTGTGCAGTTGGCGGAACTATTAACGAAGATGACCATGTTTTCGGTCTTTCTGCAGCAGAAAAGTATGGCGGAATTTATGTTCCTGCACATCAGGCAGTTATTCATCAGTATATGAGAGAAGAAATGTCTGCCTGTGGTAAAATGATACTTGGTTCTGACAGCCACACAAGATACGGTGCTTTGGGCACTATGGCAGTAGGCGAAGGCGGTCCTGAACTTGTTAAACAGCTTCTTTGCCAGACTTATGATATTGATATGCCAAAAATTGTTGCCATTTATTTAAAGGGAAATGTTAAGCCTTATGTTGGTCCTCAGGATGTTGCTCTTGCAATTATCGGTGCAGTTTTCAAAAACGGTTTTGTTAAGAACTCTGTTATGGAATTTATCGGCGAAGGCATACATAACCTTCCTATCGAATTCAGAAACGGTATTGATGTTATGACAACAGAAACAACCTGTCTTTCATCAATCTGGGAAACAGATGGCGAAGTTAAAGCATATTTTGAAAACCACAACCGTCCTGAAGCATACAGTGAACTTAAAGCCGAAGATGGTGCAATGTATGACAAAGCGGTTATAGTAGATTTAGATAAAATCGAGCCTATGATTGCAATGCCATTCCACCCAAGCAATGTTTATACAATTGAAGAGGTTGTCAACAACCCTTATGAAATCTTAAAAAAGGTTGAAGACGAAGCAAGAGAAAGCGGAATCGAAATAAAGCTTACAGATAAAATTGTTGATGGCAAAATCAAGGTTGAACAGGGTATTATTGCAGGTTGTGCCGGCGGAACTTATGACAATCTTTGTGCCGCAGCAGATATTTTAAGAGATTCATCAATCGGAAACGGTGAATTTACAATGAGTGTTTACCCTGCAAGCCAGCCTGTTTTCATTGAGCTTTCAAGAAAAGGCGTTGTTGCAGATATTATGCAGGCAGGTGCAATTGTTAAAACTGCATTCTGTGGTCCTTGTTTTGGCGCGGGTGATGTTCCTGCAAACAACGGTCTTTCAATAAGACACTCCACAAGAAACTTCCCTAACCGTGAAGGCTCAAAGCCATCAGACGGACAGATTGCATCAGTTGCACTTATGGACGCCCGTTCAATTGCCGCAACTGCTAAATGTGGCGGTTTCCTTACATCTGCAAAAGCAGTTATGGAAAAAGCTGAAAAATACGAATTTAATTATGACGATACTGTTTATAAAAACAGAGTTTATAAAGGCTTTAACAAAGGCAATGAAGATGCACAACTTAAATACGGTCCAAATATTGCAGACTGGCCTGAAATGTCAGCTTTAACAGATGACCTTCTCTTAAAGGTTGCCTGTGTAATTGAAGATCCCGTTACAACAACAGACGAACTTATTCCATCAGGCGAAACATCTTCATACCGTTCAAATCCATTAAAGCTTGCATCATTCACACTTTCAAGAAAAGCACCTGATTATGTTGCAAAAGCAAAGGAAATTCAGAAAGCAGAAAAAGCAAGAATTTCAGGTGAAAATATTTTTGATGCCGTTGAAGGCTTAAAAGAAGTTTTTGATAAAGTTAATGAAATCAAAGCAGTTGAACCTGAAAAGGTTGGTATCGGAAGCCTTGTTTATGCAATTAAGCCCGGTGACGGTTCTGCGAGAGAACAGGCTGCATCCTGCCAGAAGGTTTTAGGTGGTTGGGCAAATATTGCAAAGGAATATGCCACAAAGAGATACAGAAGCAACCTTATAAACTGGGGTATGCTCCCACTTACTATGGATGAAGATGTATGCTTTGAAAAAGACGATTACATTTTCCTTCCTGATATCAAAAAAGCTATTGAAAACAAAGAAGAAAGCATTAAGGGTTATGTTGTTGGCAAAAACAAAGAGCTTAACTTGACTCTTGCAAACTTAACAGACGACGAAAGAGCGATAATCCTTTCAGGATGTTTAATTAATTTTAATAAGAGGTAAAATATGAGCTACTATGCAGTAACTGTTGAAAAATTAATAGACGAATTTAAAAAAATGCCGGGGGTTGGCTATAAATCTGCACAAAGACTTGCTTTTTATGTGCTTGGTCTTTCAAACGAAAAGGCACAAAAGCTTGCAGATGTTATACTGGAAGCCAAAGAGAAGATTACATATTGCAACATCTGTTGCAATTTAACAGATGAAAACCCCTGTAAAATCTGCACAGATACAAAAAGAGATAAATCTATAATCTGCGTGGTGGAAAATCCGTCAGATGTGGTTGCCCTTGAAAAAACAAGAGAATACAGAGGTCTTTACCATGTTCTTCACGGTGTTATCTCCCCTATGGACGGTGTAAAGCCTGACGATATTAAAATCAAAGAACTTATACAACGCCTTGCATCCGATGAAGTAAAAGAAGTTATTATCGCCACAAATCCAAATGTTGAAGGCGAAGCAACCGCTTCATACATCGCAAGACTTTTAACAGGCTTCGGTATAAAAGTTACAAGAATTGCCAAGGGAATTCCAATCGGCTCCGACATTGAATATGCCGATGAAATAACGCTACTTAAAGCCCTTGAAAACAGAACAGAAATATAAGACCACAAAAATTATGTCACACCGCACCCCAATAAACAGGGGTGCTTTTTAACAAAGGCAACCACTCATGTATTACAATACACTACGGGTTGCCTTTGTCAAAATCTGCCTATTATTTTTGAGGTCTTGAAAATTTATATAAAAATTAAGCAAAACCCACCCCGATTTTCGGAGTGGGTTTTGCTTGGTCGTTAACTGAAGCTTACGGCATTAAAAAATGCGCCGTTTCCGACGCATGAAAAACGCCGCTTCGTTGTCGCCAAACAAAACCGAATTCACTCATACACAGGTATAGGAAAAACAGCGTTTTTACCGATAATAAAAACCTGTTGTATAAGAAAACTATTAAGTTTTGTTTGGCAAGTGTTATTATAACACATATAAGTTTTATTTGCAATACATTTATGCAATATTGACAACTTGCATATTTTATATTAAAATATCACCAGAAAGGATTTGATAATATGTCAAAAATTGAACTCGTAAGACAGGAAATGTTTGCCGCTATGAAAAACAAAGAAGCAGAAAGAAAAAATGCTCTTTCTCTCCTTCTTTCAGCATTAAAGGCAAAAGAAAAAGATAAACTTGCACCACTTACAGAAGATGAAGAAAACAGCATCATCTTAAAAGAAATAAAGCAGACAAAAGAAACTTTAGAGTCTGCCGCAGGAAGAGAAGCAATTATTAAAGACTGTGAATTTAAAATTTCAGTTTATAATGAATTTGCTCCAAAAAGAATGGATGAAGCTGAAATCAAAGCAACCATTGAAAAAGTGCTTGCAGAACTTGGTCTTGATAATCCTACTGCCAAAGAAAAAGGCATTATTATGAAAAATCTTATGCCTCTTGTTTCAGGCAAAGCAGATGGCGGACTTGTTAATCAGTTACTTGGTCAGTATCTGAAATAAAATCAAAGGGATGTTTAAAAACATCCCTTCTTTCAAAAGGAATAGGAAAAATGCTTCAGAATGAGCAAACTGAACACGTGCGTCGCAAAGCTCCCTTTTATTCGTATTGCGTTGCAACACTCACTTTCGGTCGTTTGTTCCTTTTTCCCAATGCCCCTTACGGTGCATCGGGAGCCCTACACACCCCGAAGGCGTATGTATTCTTTTGGGGTCCCCGAAAAGCTGAACGGCTTTATGGGGAAGAGGAGCAACCGAGCAAAAAGTTTAAGTTTGCAAAACTTAAATACATAGCGAAGGTTGTGACGAAGAGGTGAAGTTTGTTCATAACAAAAAGGCATTAAATCAAAGAAAAGGCTCACTTTTGTGAGCTTTTTCTTCGTTATGTTATAAATCTTATTGATTAGCAAATGCTTATATTATATTTTACTGCCTTTTTGTGTTCTGGAGTATTTTAACATTCTCTTTTTGTTACATAATTGTAAATATATTATTATTGACAGTTTGTCTGTTTTTTGTTAGAATATCATTGTGTTAAAATCTAATCATATAAATTAGGAGGAAAAGATTATGAAAAGAACATTAGCATTTATACTCTGCTTTGTTATGTTGTTCTCTCTTGCTATGCCTTTCGGCGTTATGGCAGAAGAAACAGCAACAGCAACAACAGTCACAACAGAGTTTACGGACGTGCCTTCAGATAGTCCATATAAAGAGGCAATATCAACACTTACAGGTCTTGGCATTATTTTAGGTGATGCCGGTGCAAACACTTTCAGACCTGAAGCAGGTATCACAAGAGCAGAATTCTGTGTTATCGTTGCTAGACTTAAAAATTTAGGTGCATTAAATGTACCTGCAGAAACTACTTTCACAGATGTTACAACTGCACTTTGCGATGAATGGAAAGTTAAAGCAGTAAGAATCGCATCAGACCTTGGTATTGTTGCAGGTATGGGTGACGGAACTTTTGCTCCTGACGCTCCTGTTACATATGAACAGGCTGTTAAAATGCTTGTTTGCTTGCTTAAATACGAACCAATGGCTAAACAGGCAGGCGGTTGGCCAGCAGGCTACATAGCTGCAGGTGCTCAGATTGGTCTTACAAAGAAGGCAATCGCTATTGCAGCAGAACCTGCTCCAAGACAGATTATCGCTCAGCTCGTATTCAACGCTTTAGACATTCCTGAAATGAATAACACATCAACAGGCGTTGCAACTGGCGGTACAACAATCCTTGACAGCAATCTCAAATATACCGAAAAAACCGGTATCGTTACTGCTACAAGCGATGTTTCTTTAACAGAAAACTCTTATATAAGATCAGGCTATGTTCAGATTGACTACGATAAAATTTATAAAATCGGTTCATCAGGTGCCGACAAATACTTTGGTAAAGAAATCACTTTCTACTATTCAGAAGATGATGACGATTATATTATCCAGAGCTGTAAACCTACAAATTCAAACAATGAATCTGTATTTAAACCTGATGAAATCAAACATTTAGGCCAAAACGAAATTGAAATTTACAGAGATGAAGATTACGATGACTATGATGTCTATACAGTTGAATCAGATGTAATTCTTATATACAATAATTACACAGCTCCGTATGTTGAATCTTCAACAGGTTTCCTTGATACAGAATATAAACCATACGACGGAAGCCTGACACTCATTGACAACGATTCCAACAACACAGCCGATATTATTATCATTGAAGATGCTAAACCTTTCGTTGTTAGTGCGGTTAAATCAACTGCAACAGAATCTATTCTTTATGACGCTTACAACCCAAAGGATTCATTAGATCTTACCGAAGCTTCAAACAAGGTTATTTCTATTAAAAAGAATGGCACAACAGTTTCTTTCTCTTCTCTTACAAAAGACACTGTTTTACTGGTTGCTCAAAGCAAGAATGAAATTGGTAAAGGTAAAAAGCATATCAATGTTGAAGTTGTTTCAAACACAAAAACAGGAACAATCACTTCTATGAACGCAGGAGACCGCATTGCAACAATTGCTTCAAAAGATTATGAAATAGCTGAAATCTGCTGGACAAATTGTGAAAGCAAATTCAAGAAAGGTTCAACAGTAACTATCTATCTTGATTCTCAGGAACGTATTGTTTATGTCAAATTAAACTCAACAGCAACAGAAAGTTTTAAATATGGTTACCTTATTTATGCAGGTGCTGAAGGACAGGGGCTTGACGAATCAAAAATCACTGTAAGACTTTTCACTCAGGATGGTCTTGTTAAGAACTATCCTTTAGCAAGCAAAGTTCAGATTGATGGCGATCCAAAAGAAACAGAAGCCGATGCTTTAGCAGCCCTTGTTTTCGACCCAACTGTTAAAACAACCATCAACAAAGACGCCGGTGCTGAATTAACAGCAAATGCTCAATTTATTAAATACACTCTTAACGGAAAGAGCGAAATCAATAAAATTTTAACTGCTGTTCCTGCAAGCACTTCAACAACTGTTGCCGAAAACCTTGTTATCGGTGCCGGAACAACAACTGCAGAATATAAATCTTCAACAAAAATGCTTGGCACTCATTATATCGGTTCAAATACCAAAATTTTCTTTGTACCTTCAAAGAGATCTTCTGCAGATGATTATTCTGTTGGCCTTCTTTCAGGCGGTATCCCTGCAGACCAGACCACATACACTTTTGAAACATACGATATTGAAAACGGTACTCCAAAAGTATTAATTCTCTTTGGTGATACCAGCATTACTGAAACCGACTACTCTGCTCCATTGGTTGTCGTAACAAAGATTCAGGATATCAGTACAGACAATGGTGAAGCTCATAAGTTCACTGCTTACCTCAACGGTTCTGAAAAAACATACACAACTGAAGACCTCAGCGTATTAGAAGGAGTTGAAGTTGGTGATGTAATCAAGTTGAAGATTACAAAGAATGTTGTAACAAAAGTTCTTAAGATGTACTCACCTGAAAACACAAATCTCAAACTTCAGTTCCAAGACAATAGCATAGCAGGCAACAAACGCTTTGCTGCTACAAACGGTAATGACATCACAAAAGCAAAAGACAATATCGACGGAGGACTTGATTTAAGATTCTGTATGATGTACGGCACTGTTTCAAAGAAATATGACGGTAGCTTTGACATTGTATTAGCCGATGTTGTTGAAAATGATACTACCACATCACTTGATGAAGCAAACCCAATCAGAATTGTGTTAGGTTCATCTGTTGTATACTACAAATATTCAGTATCAGACGGCAAGCTTACACTTGGCTCTGAAGGTGATCTTCTGAGCTATGAAGATACATTGTCAGGTGCTTCAAAAATTCTTGTATTAACATCATACGGTACAACAAAATTCATTCTTGTTGTTACCCCATAACAAAAATATGCTAACCTTTTTGGTTAGCATATTTTTCATATAAAGCAAAGACCGAAGGCTTACACCTTCGGTCTCGCTTTTTTGGAGTGTTATAAATAGGATTTAGAGAGAGTTTCTTGTTCCTACATTCAGAATTATAATTTAATGATTTGAAAAAGAAATGTTTTATTTGTGAAAGATTTATGAAATAGCAAAGCCTACTGCATTTCCATTATTTGTGGGTTGAAGACTTATGTGTTTTCCTTTACAATCTTACTTGTGGTTGACATAATCCGAAATTATGAAAACCAAAAAAATTATAAGGGGGACATATAAATGTCAAAAATTTCAAAAATAGTTTCATATCTTCTGGCTATGATTCTTGCCTTTGGAATGGTTACACCTGTTATGGCGTATGATGTGGCAGAAGATGTTAAAGGTACAGCCTTTGAAGAAGCTGCACAGACTCTCGGCGCTTTAAACATTATGATTGGTGACGACAAAGGTAATTTCAGACCTGAAGATACTGTTACAAGAGCAGAATTTTCAAAAATCGCTGTTCATCTTTTAGGTCTTTCGGATGTTGCCGAAAGCTCAAAAGAGGTTTCTAAATATCCCGATGTAAGCATTGACCACTGGGCAAACGGTTATATCAATGTTGCAACAGCACAGGGTCTTATCATCGGTGATGATACGGGCACATTCAGACCTGAAGACGGTATTTCATACCAGGAAGCAAACACAATCTTAATCAGACTTTTAGGTTATGAAAAGCTTGCTTTAAACAAAGGCGGATATCCTACAGGTTACCTTGTTCAGGCTAACGATATCGGTCTTACAAAAAAAGCTAACGCATCAGGCGTTAAAGGTTGCTCAAGAGGTATAACAGCACAGCTTGCATTCAACGCTCTTACAATCAACCTTATGGAAGCAACAGGCTATACAGACGGTAACCTTTCTTACGAAGTTACTGACAAAACAGTTCTTGAAAACAAATTAAATGTTGTAAAGAAAACAGGAACAGTTACAGCTAACGATGTTACAAGTCTTTCAGGCACTTCTGCACTTGATGAAGGCAGAGTTGAATTTGACGGAAAAGAAATTTTCTTCACAGGCACATCAAAAGCTGACAGACTTTTAGGAAGAAATGTAACTTACTATGTTAAAACAGAAGAAAATGGTGACAAAACAGTTATTCTTGCAAGAGAAGAAGAAAACAAAAACACTGTTATCACAATAGATGCAAAAGACTTAACAAAAGAAATCAACAAAGATACAACTTCTATTTTCTACAAAGAAAATGAAGACTCAAACGAAGAAGAAGTGCTCCTTGCAGACGGTTTCAAGGTTGTTTACAACGATAAGTTGGCAAAAGAACTCACAAACCCGAAAACAGGCACAATCACACTTATTGATTCAACAAGAGATAACAAATTTGACACAGTATTTATTAACGAATATGTAACTTATGTTATCGATGACCTTTCAACTGCAGGCAAAAAAGTTTATGATAAATATGAAAAACCTGCACTTGACCTTAACACAGATAAAAACAAAAACTTAATCGTAATCCTTGAAGATGCAAACGGCAATGCGGTTAAGTTCGAAGAACTTAAAGAATGGAATGTACTCTCTGTTTATAAAAACACAGACTATATCAGAGCTATTGTTTCATCAGAATATGTAACAGGTAAGCTTGACGAACGCTCTGAAGCAGACGAAACAATCGGCATTGACGGAAAACACTTTGAAATTGCAGACAACAGAGAATTCAAAGATTATACACTTGGTCTTGAAGGTACTTTCTATATTGATGCACAGGGCAAAATTGCCGCATACGATGCCGAAGTTAAAAAAGGCAGTCAGTATGCATACCTTGTAGCTGCAGGAACATCAGGTTCACTCGCAACCTACCTTGACATTAAATATTTCGCAGAAGATGGAAGCGTTGTAACTGCAGAAGCTGCAAACAAAATCAAAATCAACGGTAAAACTTATTCAGAAGCTAAAGAAGCATACAAAGCACTTTTAACAGATGGCAAAATCGTTCCTGAAATTGTTACACTTGATGTTAATGCGGAAGGAAAAATCTCTGCCATAAACACAGCACAGGACAAAACCGCTTCTTTCCCATCAAGCTTTGAAAAAGATATGTTTGCCCTTAACTTCAAAGGTGAAGGCTTAATCTTCAAAGCAGCGGTTAATAAACTCACAATTATCAAAGACGGTAAAGCTACAGGTTCAATCGGCATTGATGAAAACACAAAAGTTTTAATTGTACCTGAAAATTCAACTAACACAGATGAAATGGAAATCGGCTCACTTAAAACTTTCACAGATTCAAGCAGCTACAATGTTGAAGTATTTGACATCAAAGATGATATGACAGCAGGGCTCATAAGAATTACAAACATTGTTAATGCAGGAAAACTCGAATCTGCTATCGCAGTAATCGAAAAGATTTCTCTTACAAGCAACGAAGACGGCGACGATATCCACAAGCTTACTGTTAAAACAGAAGGCGAAACAAAAGTAATTTCAACAGAAGACGATACAATCATAACAGCTGACGGCAGAACACTTAAAGCAGGCGACATCATTCAGATTAAAACAAATGCCAAAGGCGAAATGGACGGATTCACACTTCTCTTCAATTCTGATAACACAGCAACAGAATTCAGCAAAACTTACGGAAACGACAACGAAATGGTTATTGTTTACGGTAAGGTAGTTAAGAAATTCTCTGACTCAATCAATGTAACAGTTAACGAGCAGACAGCACAAAACTATTCAACAACAAACGCAACCGTGTTAAAACTTGACACAAACAAAACAACAAACAAAGTTTCTGTTACAGATGCAGGCGAAATTTCTAAATGGGAAGACGATGCAAACGAAGAAAGAGTATTTATCAGAATCTATAAAGACGAAGTTAAAGAAATAGTTATCGTAAAATAACAAAAAGGAACGACATACAGGTCGTTCCTTACATATATTTATTTATCTAATGATGAATATACTGCATTTCTTATTCTTGGGTGGATATAAGGTTCAAGGTTGTTGAGCATATGCTGACCGTAAAATACGGCAATCTGATTTTCTGTGTCAACCATTGCATACGCACCTGCCGCACCGCCCCAACCAAATTCTCCAACAGGGCTTAAGCCACCGCTTTTTGCTCTGTCCATATGAGTTCTTACACCGTAGCCGTAACCGTAGCCTATAAGCTGTGACCAGTTGAAACATTTAAGTTGTTCTTCATTAAGACAGTTTGTTTTCATTAAGTTAACTGTACTTTCAGATAAAATTCTCTCCCCTTTTGGGCTTATTCCTCCAAGCGACATTGCAGTGACAAACTTTCCGTAATCTTCAGCACTACCTGCAAGTCCTGCACCACCACTTTCAAATTCAGTTCCTAAAATATGAGGATTTTCTTTTCCCACATTATGGGCTGTTTTTGTTTCATAGTCATACTGGTACTGTTCCGCCATTTTTGAATAGATTTCTTCGTTTCTTTCAAATGTAAATGAGTCCATTCCAAGAGGTTCAAATATATTTTCTTTTAAATACTCTCCGAATTTTTTTCCTGAAACAAGCTCAACAAAAGCGCCCAGTAAATCGTGGCCGAGGCTATAACCCCATTTTTCGCCCGGATGGTACGAAAGGGGCTTATTTGCCATAGCATCTGCTATTCTTAAAGTCGGGAATCTTCCATTTGTTTCTTCTTTTATATCAAGAAAGCTTTGCGCGTTTCGGTTATAGTCAAAGCCTGCAGTCATATTGAAAACATCTTTAACCAAAATAGGTCTTTTTGCTTCAACAAGAACAATATCACCATCTGTTTTGTACTCAACCTTCTGTCCCTGAACAACTTTTTCTGCAAGGTCTGCATTTATGTCCTTCACTTTAACAAACATTTCCTTAAACTGTGGGAAATATTCGTAAAGAGGCTCTGTCATTAAATGTTTTCCCTGTTCAAGAAGCTGAAGTGCCGCAGTACAGGTTATAAACTTTGTTGTTGAATAAAGGTTGTATGTATGTTCGGGTGTTACGGGTGTATCTTTTTGTGCGTCGCCGTAACCGTGATTGTAAACTTCTTTTCCTTCTTTATAAACCTGACATTGTACGAAAGGCACATGAAGGTCATCAACTATGTGATGAAGTAAATTTGTTAAGTTTGAAAATTCCATTTTTACTCTCCTATTTCAATTATTTCTCCTGAATTTACTTTATATGGTTTTCCATCTACCTCAAACCATATTGTAAAGATATTAGGGTTATATACCCGTGTTGAATCTGCACTCCACACAAGAGCTTCATAAGCTTTAGTATATTCGTATATTTCCATACTTGTTGCATACCATATATCTTCACGGTTTGCCAATATCTTGCAGATATTTTCAAAATGGTTCCAGTTGTTTTTTCTTTCAAATCCACTTGCGTGTCCGCTCATTAAGAAAAGCTTTGGATTCTGTCCTGCAATATAAATATTATTTATATCCAGATTAACGAATTTTTCTGCAATTTCATATATTTCGGGATGATTTTCAGATGCAGTGGGAGTCCATAAATACCAATCCTCAGGCATATCAAAATCAGGCTTATATCCTGTTAAACGACTGTAAACAATTCCAAGGTCTTTAAGATATGTTTTAATTGTTCCCCAGTTATTTCCGTAAAGCATTTTTGTACTGTCCGGATACGCCATACCCCTTACGATAACACCGAAATCTTTTTCAAGCTCAAGTCTTGCGTCAAGAACATCTTTTATGCCCTCAACAGGTCTTACGAGACCTAACCCCTTGTGAAAAGCTCCGTGTACTGCAATTTCGTGACCTCTGCCAATAATATATTCCTTTGCTTCGGCAACCGTAAGCATATTGCCAAACATTTCATTTGATTTCTGACTGTTTAAATTAAAAGTACATTTAATTCCATACTCTGCCATAATATCTGAAAGCTTTTTGTTTGCCACTGCATTATCATCATAGCTAAAAGAAACTGCTTTTCCTTTTCCTTCAGGAAAACGCATAAATATGTATCTCATCAACTTATCCCCCTTCATCATTCTAGCACATACAAAATTAAATTTCAACAGAATTTTCTTTACATACTCAAATGTTTATGTTATAATCTGTTATACAAAACTACATCAATTAGAGGGTGGAATTATGTCGAAAAGAGAAATAACTATTCCCGACTATACTAAAGGTGAAGAAATTTTCAATATGGTTTCTCATATAGTCGGCGGCGGAGTGGGAATTGTTGCTCTTACGCTCTGTGTTATCTTTGCCGCACTTCACGGAAATGTATACGGAGTTGTGGGAAGTGCAATTTATGGTGCTTCAATGATAGTTTTATACGCAATGTCAAGCATATATCACGGTCTTAAACCTCACCTTGTGGCAAAAAAGGTTTTCAGAATTATAGACCATTGCTCAATTTTTCTGCTCATAGCCGGCACATACACTCCAATCGTACTTTCACCTTTAAGAGAATACAGTACATCACTGGGCTGGACATACTTTGGCGTTGTCTGGGGGCTTGCAGTTTTCGGAATAACCATAACTGCAGTTAATCTTAAATGTTCCAAAGCAATCTCCGGCATATGCTATCTTTTAATGGGATGGTGCATTGTTGCCGCCTGGAAACCTACCGTTGCCGCTCTTGGCATAGGCGGAATTGTTTTTCTTCTGGCAGGCGGAATTTCCTATACAATCGGTGCAGGAATTTACTACTTTTTGAAAAAATACCGCTATGCACATTCAATTTTTCATCTGTTCGTACTGATAGGAAGTATTCTGCAGATGTTTGCGGTTTTATTTTATGTTGTATGAAATTAACTACCATTTCGGTAGTTAATTTTTTTATGGACAATTGTAAAGTTTTATGTTATAATCCAAATATGGATGAAAAATCCAAAACAAAAGAAGGAGATGTTTTAAAAATGGAAAAATTGTTCAAACTCAAAGAACACGGCACCAATGTTAAAACCGAAATCATTGCCGGTATTACTACATTCCTTGCGATGTCTTACATCCTTGCAGTAAACCCTGGCTATCTCGGTGGTATCCCTGGTGCATCAGCTGCTGCTATCTTTATGGCAACTGCCCTTTCAGCAGCAATCGCTACACTTTGTATGGCATTCTTTGCAAACTACCCTGTTGCTCTTGCTTCAGGTATGGGTCTTAATGCATTCTTCGCATTCACAGTATGCGGTGCTATGGGCTATTCATACGAAGTTGCTCTTACAGCTATCTTAATCGAAGGTATTATCTTTATGATACTTTCACTCTTCAAATTCAGAGAAGCTTTGGTAAACAAAATCCCTGCTAACCTTAAATTCGGTATTACTGCAGGTATCGGTTTATTTATCGCAATTATCGCTCTTATCAACGCTAAAATCGTTGTTGCAGACCCTGCTACAACAGTTGCTCTTGGTAACATTGCAGCTCCTGGTGTTGTACTTGCTTTGGTTGGTCTTCTCATTATCGCAGTTTTAGAACACTTTAAGGTTCCTGGCGGAATTTTACTTGGTATTATCGCTACCTGGATTTTAGGTATTCTTGCTGAACTCGTTGGCTGGTACATTCCTGATCCTGCAAACGGCGTTTACTCTGTAATTCCTAACCTTTCATGGGAAGCTATCAAAGCTAACTTTGCTGCTCCTGCTCTCTTTAAGTTCGATTTTGCATTTATTGCACAGAACTTTGCAGGTTTTGCAATTGTAGTTTTCACATTCCTTTATACAGATATTTTTGATACTGTTGGTACACTTATCGGTGTTGCACAGAAAGGTAACCTTCTTAATGAAGACGGTAGCCTTCCAAAAGCATCAGGTGCTTTAATGGCAGACGCTGTTGGTACAGTTGTAGGTGCTTGCCTTGGTACATCAACAGTTACAAGCTATGTTGAATCAAGTGCAGGTGTTGCTGCAGGCGGAAGAACAGGTTTAACAGCTCTTACAACAGCAGTTATGTTCTTACTTGCTATTCCACTTGCTCCTTTATTCCTTGCAATCCCAAGCTTCGCTACAGCTCCTGCTATGCTCTATGTTGCTCTTCTTATGCTTTCAGCTATTAAGAATGTAGACTTCTCATCAGATGCTGCAGACACAATCGGTGCTTTCCTCGCAATCATTATGATGCCACTCACATACTCAATTGCAAACGGTATTATGTTTGGTATCCTTTCATGGGTTGTTCTTAAAATCCTCACAGGCAAAGCTAAAGATATCAGCGGTGTAATGTGGGTTTCAGTTGCATTATTCGTACTTTATATCGTTCTTAAAGTTATGGGTCTTGCATAAAACTAAAAAATTTAAGGTGTCCGTAAGGACACCTTTTTTATTTAATATAATCTTTCGGATTTACACTTTTTCCGTCTTTTATCATTTCAAAATGTATATGGCTTTCCTGACCTGTTTCAATCAGTGAGGTATCTCCCACGCCATTGATTATCTCACCTTTTTTCACCCTTTCTCCTTCCGAAACCATATCCATTGAAGAAAGATTTGCATATACGGTCTTAAAACCGTTTTCATGGTCTATTACTACTGTTATTCCCATTAGTGCATCATTCCTGACACTCTCTACAACACCCTTTTCCGATGCATACACCTTATCAAGAATTTTTGCCTTTATATCCACTCCGTTATGAACTCTGTAATCTCTTAAAGTTTCACTATACACAAGCATTCCGTCTGAAAATTCTTTTATTATTTCTCCCCCTGTGGGATATTGCGGAGTAAAGGGTTGTTCTGCTTCAACTGCTGTTTCTTCTTTTTCCAGCTCTTTGTCTTCGATTTTCATTTCATTCTCCACAACAACCGCTTTACCTGAAACCACCTCTTTTTCAGGTTCTTTTTCTTCGCTTTTCCTGTCACTTACCGATGTTGCGGAAAGACATATTGCTATAATGATTGCCATATAAATAAATCTTTTATGAATCCTGTTTTTTTTCATGCTCTGCCTCCCTTGTTTAATTACCATTATTATTCACCAGAATTTAATATAATATACATGTGTTTTTTTAAAAAAACTATTGCTAAAAACCACAATATATGGTATTATATACTTATAAAACTACATATTAGAGGTGGGAATGTTATGAAAAAGAAAATTATTGCGATTTTAGTCTGTGTTGTACTTCTTCTTTCTCAGGTAAGCGCACTCGCATTTGACGATGTTAAGGGCCACTGGGCAGCAGATACAATCAAAAAAATGTCAGACCTTAAAATCATTAACGGCTACGATGCAAAAACTTTTGGTCCTGAAGACCCTGTAAGAAGAGTT
The DNA here is from genome assembly GCA_045648505.1 of Clostridia bacterium. Taxonomy (GTDB): domain Bacteria; phylum Bacillota; class Clostridia; order RGIG6154; family RGIG6154; genus RGIG8700. The sequence goes on from JAZROD010000010.1 coordinate 32,563, forward strand.
GACTCTCTCCTTCTCGTTTCAAGGATTTTAGGTGCATCTGATTCTTCTCAGGAAGCATATCTTGATGCTGCTTATACAAAATATTTTCCAAATGTAAATATTTTAGGTTATTCTGCTTATGAAAAGACTCTTGCATATCTTTTATACAGAAATGCGTACACAGCTGCAGACCTTAAAGATTTCGTTGCAAATTCTGCAGGCGATAAAGCATTAAAAAGATATGAAGCTGCAATCATCCTTGTTAAAGTTATGGGCGCAGAAGAAGAAGTTAAATTAAATTCAATGCCAATGCTCGAATTTGACGATTCTGCACAAATCCCTGCATCTGCAAAGGCTTATGTTGAATACTGTGCTACAAACGGTCTTATGAAGGGGATGGATGACAATAACTTCAGCCCTAACACAAATGTAACAAGAGCTCAGATGGCTACAATGCTTAACACAGTTATGCAGAAGCTTGACTTCTCATACTCTGCAGGTGTTGTTTCAAATGTAAACACATTAACTGATGCAGTTACATACATTGATGCTTCAGGCAACGAAAAGAGCGTTAATCTTGTTGGCGAAGTTCCTGTTAAGCTTGACGGCGGAGACCTTGCAGATGTTGCAAGCATCAAAAACGGTATGAAGATTAATGTTATCTACAGCGATGATAAGCTTTATGCTATCGAATTTGCTTCTGTTGTTACAGATTCTGTATACCAGGGTATTTATATGGGTAATGTTTCATCAAGCACAGGAAATAAAATCAAGTATAAAGAAGCTATCACAGATACAACAACACTTGAAATTCCTCTTGCTGATGACTGCGCAATCACATTCAACAACAAAGCAGTTGCTCTTAACGACATCGCTAAAGAAGCTTCTGTTAAAATCACTGTAAGCGAAGGTAAAGCGATTTCTGTTGAAGCAGCAGAATCAACAAGAACTGCTACAGGTACTATTACAGAATTCACATACGACACTCCATCTTCAATCTCTATAAAATCTACAGACGGAACAGTTACTGCATACGAACTGGGTACAACTGTTGCAGTTAAGAAAAATAACAAAGATTCTGCTGTTTCTGAACTTACTATCGGAGATAAGGTTACACTTACAATTAAATACAATAAAGTTTCTGCTATCAATGCAACAAGCTCAACAAAGAATATAACAGGTAAAATTACAAAGATTGTTATTTCTTCAGAAGATCCGCAGATTACAATTTCAAACAGCAGCGGTTCTATTGATTGCAGTGTAAACTCAACAAAAACAGACTATATCAAAATCAATGGTCAGAATTGCAGCATTTATGATTTAAAACTTGGTTACGAAGCAGTTGTTGAACTTGAAAGTTCTTCAGTTAAGAGCATCAGCATCACAGCAGTTGACACTGCAGTTGGTGAATCAGCTTCAATCGCAGGTTCTGTTGTAGCAGTTGACACAAACTTCAACTTCATCACAATTTCAACTGTTTCAGGTGAAACAAAACAGATTTTCGTAAGCGAAGATACTTATATTGTTGATAGCTCAACAACAAAGGTTAAGAAGCTTTCAACTATCAAAGCAGGCGATACAATCACCGCAACAGTTTCAACAACAGACAATGCAACACTCGTTGCTATTACAATCGTTATAATGTAACATAAAATCAAGCCCGAACTTACGGTTCGGGCTTTGCTTTAAGGAGATAATATGCTTTATAAGACTCAAAAATATTATGACTATATGGAAACCTTCGGTCATCCTGATTGTCCCACTTGTGTGCTCCTTTCAAAATGGAGAAGCACTTATATAGACACTTTTCTGTACGAATGTGTTAACGACAGAAGTATGAGAAAAAGAATAAGAGAAACAGGCGGTTTCTGTAAAGACCACGCTTTAGCAATGATGAAAAAAGGTGACCCACTTGGTCATAGTGTTATATACACAACTCTCATAGACGAATATATTGATGCTATGAACAAAAAAATGAAGCCAGGCTGTCTTATGTGTGACCTTGAAACATTACACGAAGAAATCCTTTTAAAAAGCTTTATAGCCTCATTTACGGAATCAGACGAGTTTGCTCAGAAGTTTGCAGACACAAAATCATGCATCTGCAGACCGCACTTAAAAAAGATGAAAAAGCTCACCAGAAACAAAGAGCTTTTTGCAAAGCTTGACGAAGTGCAGATAGAAAACTTAAAATATGCAAAAGGATGTCTTGACGAAATAATACGAAAGCACGATTACCGCTACAATAAAGAACAACTCACCAAAGAAGAAGAAATTGCCTGGAAAAGAGCAGTTAAGCTGATGAGCGGTATTTTAGACGAATAAAAAGCTCACATCTGTGAGCTTTTTATTCGTTTTGTTATAATTAGCAGATACTCAATATCTAAATTTTACTGCTTTTTGCGTTCTGGGGGATTTTAACATTCCCTTTTATTTTGTACCAAAGATTCTGTCCCCTGCATCACCAAGACCCGGAACAATATATTTATGGTCATTTAATTTTTCATCAAGACCTGCAACATAAATATCAACATCAGGATGTGCATCCTGAACAACCTTAACGCCTTCAGGTGCAGCAATAAGATTCATCATCTTAATGTTTTTACCGCCTCTGTCTTTAATCATCTGAATGGCAGCTGCAGCACTTCCGCCTGTTGCAAGCATTGGGTCAACAACGATAATATCTCTGTCTTCAATATTGTTTGGAAGCTTGCAATAGTATTCAACAGGTTCTGCAGTTACAGGGTCTCTGTAAAGACCGATGTGTCCCACTCTTGCTACAGGAACAAGTTTCAAGATTCCGTCAACCATACCAAGACCCGCTCTTAAAATAGGAACAATACAGATTTTTTTACCTGCAATAATTTTTGATGTTGTTTTGCAGATAGGTGTTTCAACTTCTGTATCTTTAAGTGGGAAATCTCTTGTTATTTCATATGCCATAAGCATTGCAATTTCATTTAAAAGCTCTCTGAAATCTTTTGTTTCTGTGTCTTTATCTCTCATAAGAGTAAGTTTGTGTTGAATCATTGGATGATCAAGTACATGTAAATTGCTCATTTTTCATATCTCCTTATCTTCTCTTTTTTACAATTATACAACAAAATAAAAATATTTTCAATAACTTTTGCAAAAAACACTTGACAAATTCAAAAAAAACAATTATAATGTTCAAGTACGAAAAAGAAAACCTATATGGCGGTGTAGCTCAGCTGGCTAGAGCAAACGGTTCATACCCGTTAGGTCGGTGGTTCGAATCCACTCGCCGCTACCATATGGGAGCATAGCTCAGCTGGGAGAGCATCTGCCTTACAAGCAGAGGGTCATAGGTTCGAGCCCTATTGTTCCCACCAAAACAAGCAGACATCCATTAGGATGTCTGTTTTGTTTTCAATGACTTTCTTTAGGCTCGAACCTGTGAAGGTTTTTGCGTTAAGAAAAAGATTAATAATCTTTTTTAGTGAAAAGCCCCTGCAAATGCAGGGGCAAGGTTTATTTATTTTCCAGTTGTTTAAGAACTTCTTTTAATTTTTCAGGAAATGCAATTCCCATTTCGCAGGCGTTTTCAAGAATCGATATTGCTTCATTTGCCATATAAAAGCTGATGGCAATATGCCTTAATTCTTCTACTCCAACTACCTGACCTGCAAAATTTGACAAGCATATAACACTTAATATACACAGTTTTTTGAGTATGCCGTTGAATCCTGCCTTACTTGACAGTTTTTTGTTATAAACCGCACTTAACACGCCTGTGATATAGTCAACAATCATAACGCAAATCAGTATTTTAAGCATAACATCCAGATCACCCATAAAAAACGACACTAAAGATATAATTATTCCCGTCATTCTTTTCATGCTATGAATTCAAATTTAAGCGATATGGGAATAATGTCATAGCTGTTTTCCATTTTCAGCTTGAAATTCACATATCCTTCGCCTTTCTCAATTATACACATGCATCTCTTTTTTCTTTGAGATGCCGCAACCATATAAGCTTCATTCAACTCATAGTATGATGCATATCCGTAACCAAAGCATAAAAATTCTCCTGTTTCTATATTATATCTTGTAAAATTAAAGCTGTTTTTATCTAAAATCTGGATATATTTATACATAGCGGCATTTATATTTATTCTGTAATTTATGTAGCCATCCTCGTCTTTTTCATATTTGCTCTCAATATTATCTTCTTCAATAACTACATTGCTGTTAACATCCGCAGAAGCATAATATGCAAGCTTACCTCTTGAATATACCCTCTTGTCTGTAACCTTGTTGTTTTCTACCGTGGCAAGAAGAAGCTTAATCTCAAAGGACGGCTCCTCTGTAAAAACATCCGCATATGCTCTGTTAGAAGCTTTATCGGAGATTAAATATACATACTGTTTAACATCCGTAAGATAGGAAAAGGTTTCTGCTTCGGTAAGTTCTATCACCGTTCCGTCAGAAAAAAACGCAGTACCCTTTTTAATGGTTAATACGCCGTCTTTTGCTTCAACTTTAAGACTGTTATTACTTTCAGGCACAACTCCTGTAGTTGCCACATCGCTTACAAAGTTATTTAAATCCTTCACAGAAGAAATCTCTCTTGCAACCCCTTCTGTAACAAGTCTGGATGTTATTTTATTAAGTTCATCAACCCCAATAAGCTGATTATCAAAAAAAGAATAATTTACACTCATATTCACACCTCCTTAAAGCTTGGCATTTCGCCACACTCTCTGCTTGTGTACCAGATTTGAACACTGCTGACAAATCTTTTTTCGTCTATAACTTTTCCGCCAATATGTTTCTGAATTCTTAAAATATCACCTAAATTGTAATCTTTTTCATATTTAAGTTCTCGTACCTTTGCATTTATTTTGTTTTCTTTTTTCTTCCTTTCGAGGCTTTTTTCCGCCTCTTTTCTGCTATTGCCTGAAAGCTTGCTTTCCCATTTATAAAAGCCTTCTTTGTCTGTTTCTATTTTCAGATAAAACTCTGTAATATAATCTGTTTTTACAAAGTTTCCGTCTTCGCTGATACAGGCAATATACTCTCCTTCTTCATAATCCGTGAAAAACTGTCTTCCACTTTCTGAAACACGGTAAAGCTTCCCCAGGTTACTTGCAAGACCCATAGAAATGGGTGGATTGTTTGAATGAGCATTCCATTCACCGCAATCTCTTATATTTCTTAAATAAACACCACAGTTGGCATAATCAAGTATGCTTTCTCTGTATGAAGAATTGTATATATTTTTATTATCCTCCGAAAGAAAAATCTCATTTTCATTCTTTTTATAAAGCTTTAAAGTCCATTTTCTGTTTTTAATGTCATACAAAAGTGTATGTCCGCAGTTCATTCTTTCCAGAATATCACAGATAACTTCAGACAACTCATACATTACAAGGCGATAAAACTCTATTTCTTCGTCTTCACAGTCATATTCCACCTCTATTTCGGGAAAATGCTTTGCAATAAGCTTTTCTATAAGCTTAAATCCTTTTGTTTCGTCATAGGTACTTTTAATATCAAAAGGTTCAACAACTCTCTTAGAAAGCATAAAATTCACAGTTCTACCATAAAGAGTAAGTCTGTTGTTATCTGCAAACTTCTCTGTTATTATTGCCTGCTTTCTGCCCTGAATCACAATTATATGCTCATTATTCATAATTGTCTTTACGATTTCCTCATCCTGGGCTATCCCTGCTTCAAAAGTGCCTATACCGTTGAATTTCAGCTCCCAGCACACATCATAAACATCAGGCACTATGTAAAGGAGATTAAATTCAAAGTCATAAAATCTTAAATCCTCCATATTACCTCCTACAAGCATTCATTATAATAATTATCGTGGATACACACAGGACTCACTTCTCTGTCTGTGTTGTTGATTATATCAATGAAGTTTTCTCCCACATCAAGATAAAAAGCAGAAAGATAATTTTCAAGTGCAAGAAAGCCAGTAATATCACCTGAAATATTACTGTATGCTTTTCTGTTTTCAAAGTCAACAGTAAGGACTTCTCCTTCTTTCGTGCCACACTCAAACATAACCGATGCACCTGTTTTTCTGTTAACAAAACCAATGCTTTTATCTGTTACTATTTTTCCGTTACTGCCCATATCGTAAATTTTCAACAAAGGATATGACTTTTCATTGCCCTTGTTAACAATGTTCTCGCCTATAGTTCGCTTTGTGAAAATGCACGGCAGACTTATGCTTCCTCTAACCATATTTTCACGCCTGAAAATGTAATTTTCTTCACTTTTCACATCTTTAAAGTATGGCTCATCTCCTTCAAGCTGAAGCACAAAGCCTGAATAACCGCCGTTTTTGTTGTAAATTTCAAATTCTTTGATTTTTGTATAAATTTTTCTGATTTTTCTTCCTTTGCAAACTGTAAGCCAAATATCTTGCGCAAGAACCTTGGGAAGTCTGTCAATATTATGATTATCCTTTATGAATATGTCACCTGATATTGTAATAATTCGTGACATGGTATGAACATTAACAGTATCCTGACCACTTTTGCCTACTCGTTCAACCGTTGTGTAGCTTTTAGGCGGAAGACCGAGTCCTTCTGCAGAAAGCAGATTGAAATCGCAATCAACTCCGCCTCCCATAACAATTTTTCCTTTTTCATTTTCAAGTATAAGCTTCATATTACACCCCTCTCGCTTTCTTAACCGCTTCAAAGTTTTTAAGAGCATTTATACTGTCATAGATACTGCTTCCTTCAACAGATTTTACAGTATAGTTACTGGTGTAATTGTTGTTATACACATTATTTGCAGCAGTTCTGAATTTCTCACTTGCCTGATTTAATATATTGCTTAATACATCTGAAACATTATTTATGAGATTGGTCACAACGCTCTCAACATTAGACGCAAAGTCTGCGGTAACTCCTGTAAATTTTTCATTGAGTCCGTCTATAATCTCTTCTGCGCTTTCTCTTACTCCTTCAACTTCAGGGACTTGTTTGTTTATAGATTCAAGATATTTGTCATATCCTGAACTTCCCCTTGCGGCAGAATATATAACATCATCTGAAAAGCCTGCTTCTTTAAGCTTTGAATAATTATTTTTTATATAATCATTCATATTATAAACAATTTCTTCCAGATTTTCTCTGCTGTAGCTTTTATCTTGCGCAAGACTATTTGCAGTATCCTTCAATTTTTCATAAGCAATACACTCTGAAAGAAGCTGATTTTCCATTGATATACTTTTTTCGTGGGCTTCTCCGTATATCTCAATCATTTTCTCGTATGCATTTTTCACTTCAATCACTTTTTGTGCCTGAAGTTCAAGTCTTTCATTTAAAAGCTCTTTTTTCTTTTTCTCTGCCTCACCATTTTGCAAATCTTCACCTGTATTTTCATACCATAATTCGTATGAATACAAGGCATTTTTATCTTTTGTGTCAATATTTGCAAAGGTGCTGGAAAGTCCGCCTTCTATAAGCTCATACCCTTCTGTAAGCTCTTTCATCCTGTCTTTAGCATCGCTTATTTCTGCTTTTATTGTCTTTATCTGCAGATTCATCTGTGCAATAGTTTCTCTTTCCTGAGAAATCATTGTTGTGAGAACTTTTTTGTACTCTTTTGAGGCAGTTGTTTTCAGGGTCTGCATATCTTTGATTTTAAGATTACTCTCATTAACACGGTTTGTTATTTCTTCAATCTGCTTTTCATATTCATTTATAGTGTTTTCAGTCTGAGTTTTCAACGCGCCGTTAACATCTGCAACACCCATTTTTACCGCCTCATAATATAACTCAAGTGCTTTTGTAACATTATCCATTAAAACACCCCCCTTAATCCTTCTTCTAAAGTTATTGCTTCCGAAAGTGAGTATTTTTGTTTTAACGATTCAAGCCTTTTTCTTTGCCCTTCATCTTTTATATCCGAAATATTAAGGCTTCTTATTTCAAGCACTCTGCTGAACATATTATCACCGCAAAGTCCCCTTAAAAGTGCCACAAAAACATACCAGTGCAAATTATCTTCCGCAAGATTTATTCCATACTGACCGTAGAAACTGCTGAAAATAATATCAGCATCTCTGTCAAAGGAAAACAGAGGCGCTTTTTTTCTTTCTTCTGCCCGCCTGCTATCACCTTTGCCATTAAAAAATTTTCTCATTTCAGCAATAGCCCCTGCAATATCTTCAGGCACTTCTTCATAAAATGTTTTAAGTGCATAAATCATAAGCTTAATCCCCTCATTTTCTTCGCTGTAAGTTATGATTTTTACTGCGGTTTTAAAGTCAGGGTTAATTTTATAGAATTTTCCGTTAACACAAACACTTGTCGGAAGCTTTTCGGTTAATATGTTCATTATTCAGTAAATGTTACGGTTGCAAAATCATCGGCAGAGGAGGCATTGCCGAAAACCTTTTCACCTTTAACTTTAAATGAACCTTTAACAATATATCCGTCCATTCCGCTTCCTTCATTTTCCACAATAACGCTGAACTCTCTTTTTACTGCAACAGGATTTTCCTTTCCTGATGAAAAATCCACCATAACAATTTCCCTTACCGCATCTTCGCCGATAAGCTCATTGTCTGCAATTTTCATGATGTCATCGTGAACTTCGTTTCCTGAAAACTGGTCAAAAGCAAATGAAATAACGGGCGCAAAACCAACTATGTCGCTCTGTTCAAACTCCTGGTCTATATACTGTCTTTTATACTCTTTAGGATTTTTCGTTACAGTTATATCTGTAAAGCCCGTCATTCTTTTAAAAACTGTTCCTTCATCTGTAGGAACACCGTAATACGCCACTTTGTCGCATCTTTTTACGAATTTTTCCATGTTACTCCTCCGTATAATATAAATATCTCAATTTAATACTGTAAACATTACAACCAATATCCGAGCTTTCTGTTTCCACATCAGTTATGGCAGTAATGGAAACTCCGTTACCGGGGAGAAGATAATCTCCCTCCCCGTCACGGATTTCGAGCCAGTTTAAAAAACCTTTCAGAATGCCTATATTACTTATGCTCTCTTTTGTAAGGGGAACTCTCGCTTCCTTCAGGCATACTGAAAAAACACATTGTTTAAGCTTTGCACCATCTGTATATGTTTTCACCACCGGCTCGTATTTTTCTGATTTAACACAAAGGTCTCCGGGCTTCATATCCAAATAATCAAGCTTTAATGAAAGCCCTTCAAAACCTTTGTATTGTTTAATAAAATCTGCATATTGTCTCATTTTATCTGCATTTCAGACAGATGTGACTTGCCTGTCTGCTCCCCCTTATGTTATTTTTGATGCTATATACCGTAAAAGCTTCGCTATATGGGACTTGGTCCTCTTCTACTTTTCTTAATACCACCCTGTCACCAATATCCACCAAGACATTGAAACAAGCAGGGATTCTTATTGTTATTTCACTTGAAGAATAGTTCTCCACTCCCGATACGCCTGCTCTTACCTCTGAAAAAACACTAACTTTTTCAAAAAATTCTTTTGTAACATCATCATTGTCAAAATGGTAAAGAGTAATCTCTTTATCTGCACAAATCATAACTACACCCCTTTGTATAAAAGTTCAGGCGGTAAGAATAATTTTGCCGCTTTATAAAGATTTTCCCCACCATTATTTTTGGTATATGAAATACTGTAACCGTCATTTGATTCTGCAGATATGCCATATCTTAATAAATCCTTATGCATTTCTTCCATAACGGCACATACTGCATATTTAACATTTTCATCGGCTTCATCAACTCTGCCGAAGGTTATTTTGTCTATGTACTTTGTAGCTTTAAGGGCAAGATTATAAAAGCCTTCCTTTTCAACCTCCCTGCCCTGATAAACCTCTTTGTACCAGTCAAAATCTATGTATGGCATCAACCGAGCACTCTCACTGCAAGTGACGGATACATTGTTTTATAGCCGTATAAAACATCCATAGAAATAATGTCCTTTTTGTATTTCATATCATAACCTTTAACAACTCTTAATGTAATACCGTTGTAGCTTGTAACATAGCTTTCAACACCTGAAGGAGTTGCAAGAGGTCTTGTAACAAAGGCAAACGCCATAGGATTAAAAGCAAGGTTTGCTGTGTGTGAGCTTACGAGTTTCACTTCGGCATTGTCTTTAACATTTTCCGCAAGATTCGGAGAAATGCAAACTTCTGCAATAGTATTATTTACCGCATCTTCTGTATCTTTTGTAACTGCATAAGTATTTCCGCCGATTGTTAAAAGGTCACCTTTAACAAGCTTACCTGTAAGAGTTGTACCGTCAATGGCAATTTTGTCCGCACCCTTTGAAGCTGCACCGTTAACTTTAACTGCAGTTGCACCTGTGATACCTGTTTCGTGTTTCTTAACCGCCTGAGACATATAGTTGTCAAGACCGAAAATTCTACCGATAGAACCTTCTCTTAACGCCTTTGAAGAACCGCTTTTTTCTGCATTTACGATTGCATCAATTGTTGTGAATGATGCATCTGCTTCTGTATCCCATACTGCTTTTCTGTCTGTAACAGGCACTTTTTCCTTATTCATAACTTTTCTTACTTCTGAAAGGTCTTTGAGTGTTGAAGGTGTTGTACCTGCAGTAAGTGCAGTATTGTAAATGTCTTTATAAAGTTCAAGACCGTCTGCGTTGATTTTCTGTGCAAGAGCTGCAGCCGCAGGTTCGATGAAAAGTCTGTTAAGGTCATCAATAGATGTGGCAGACTGAAGTGCTGTAAACTCAACATCAACTGTTGCAAGTTTATCAAGTGTTACTTCAACTGATGTTTCTTCAATATCCTGCGGACTGATTCCGCCCATCTGGTCAAAATCTTCTGCAGATAAAACAACAGGCTTTCTTACCTGAATTTTATCGCCTTTGCCGTTAACAAAATCCTTTGAAAAATCCTTGTGAATAAGATTTGGGAACACAAGGTTCTCCATAAGTCTTGGAAGTGCCTGTCTTGCAATTTCTTTAATGGTAATTAACTGATTCATTTTTTAATTCCTTTCTTTTAACTGATAATATTCTTCATCGGAAAGAGCATCATAATCAATGCTCATTCCCGACTGATGATTAAAGCCGGTGCTCTGAGTTTCATTGAAAAGATAGCTGTGTTCTTTCTTTATTTCGGCTATCTGATTTTCAAAGCCTTTAAGTTCACCATTTTCAAGCTTAAGCAAATTCTTGTCTATAAACCCTAAAATGGCCTTTTCACTTCTTGCACCGCTTTTAATAAGTGCATTTTTAAGATGTCCGTCTATAAGCATACTTTCGTAGTCTTCTTTGGACACATATTTTTCTGTGATTGCACTTTTTATGGCATCAAAAATTTCTTTTTCTACAGTGATGCCGTTATTCTTTAAAAGTTCCTTCAAGAATTTAATGGTTTCCATCTCCTTCCTTATTCAGAGCCTACCAGGCTTTTGGCAAGCTCTTCCTGTTCGCCGTAGTACTTCATTCTGTACTCCCATTTTTTCATAATACCCTTTTCCATATCAAGTCTGTCCTGTGCACGGATTTTTGTTTTATCCTCAATAACACCGTCATCAAAGATAACAGAAATCTTCTGCTTTTCATCAAATCCGCCAAGCATAAGTATGCATTTAACCAGACCTTTTATTGCCTGTGATATTACCTTCTCATGTTTTTTAACATTTCTGAAAAGATTTGCATTATCGTAGATAATTTCCGTAGCGGTTGTGGCTCTGTCATATTCAAAATTATAATATTTCTCACCAAGACCGCATTTTGAAGAAAGATAATTAAGCTGACTCTGCACACCTTTTACATTTTCATCAACACGAAGCTCGGGATTGTATTCTTCATACATTTTACCGTCTATAACACTGTCGCCCATGGACATAAAAAGTCTTTTCTTTGAATGCTGCGGAACAACTCTCGCACCGTTGTGCTCTTTTGCAATAATGCTTTCATTCATAAGCACCATTTTACCGCCAAGGAAAAAGTCGGTGCAAAGATTGTCATAGGCAAGATCCACGCCTTTTAAAACATCTGTCGAATTGGCATAAACCGAAATACCCATAGGTGAGTTGATGTCTATGTTGTTTGTTATGTTTGGCTTAAAGATAACAAACCAGGGAATATCAGACTTTGTATCATAAACCTCAACAGTTTTGTTATTGGTTTTTACTCTGTTGAAATTTTCATCTAAATATTCGTTTCTTATAACATAGTTTCCGTATTGATTTTTAAGATGTGTTTCAAGATAAATATAAGGTTTTCCCTTATAAATATGCTCTGAAACAAAGGCAACCTCTGTTATGCTTCTGTTGTTGTAGGAAATAGGTATAATGCAATCTGCAGTAATGTACTCAAGAGCAATTTTATAATTATTAAGCCTTACGGCAACTGCCCCCGTTCCAAGTGCAAAAGCCTTTTCAATAAGAGTGTTTGCATTGGCAAGAAAATCATTATTTTCAAAAACTTCGTCAACAAAACTCTGGGCATCCTTATTTTCAAGAACAATCATTGTTTCTTCATTAAGAAGCATATTCGCCCAGTCCTCGCACACCTTTTTTGCCATTTTAAGACTGTATCGGTCAAGCTGGACTGTTTCTCTGCCGTTGTAGTCTGTATAACTGTGAAAAGGTTTGTAATAGCCTTTGTACCAGTCTGCCCATTGACTTATGTTGTTGTAGTAGTCACCGTTAACATTAACTCCAAGCTTTTGCCTTAAATATTCGCATACGCTTAAAATATTCATACCTGTAATCCATTATCTCCTTTCTTTAATCACTTTACCTTCAGGTAAAACTTCACTACATAGTAACTTCACTATCAAAGATAACTTCACTTACACTTTTGTGTAAACTTCACAGAAAACATAGTGAAGTTTTTGCTTTGCAAAAGTGAAGTTGTTTGTTTCACTCACAGTGAAGTTGCAAATACTTCGCAGTGAAGTTGAAATTGCCAAAGCAATTTCAGTAATTTGTCAGACTTTTCTCATATACTCCACGCCGTAACGAAGAGCCGCCATAGCATCATCATTTACAGGCGTGGGTATATCAATGTATTCCCCTGAATTTTTGTCTTTCATCCAGCACCAGTTTTCTATTTCTTTTATGGTATTTTTGCAGGAGGGATTTATAATAATTTTCTTACCCATAAGATAGTCAATCTGTGCCGTGATACTGTTTTTTTCTTTTGAAACTCCAACAGCCCTAAAGCCTGCCTTCTGCCACGCTTTTATTCTGTCCGGTTCTGCACTGTCGCACCACATTATTATACGCTTATCGAACATATCTTCCGCAAGATTTATGATTTCGTTGGTTTCAAGACCTTTTACATAAAGTTCCTTCAGTATGTAAAGCTCATTTTCATAAAATCCCAGAAGAAGAATAACATTTGCGTGATTAAAACCGAAGTCCTGACCCATAAAAAACACATCGCCTTTAAACTCTTTATTTTCAACAGTATAGTTTTTAAGAACAAGACCTTCTTTTTTGACTGATTCACCCATATACTGATTCAGATAAAGCTGAGGCATTGTTTTTTTCAGATACTCCGCCTCTTTAAAAAACTGTTCGCCAAGCCATTTTTTTGGTGTTGTAAGATAGGTTGAATGATGAACAAGCTTATCTTCTCTCTCTTCTTTGCACAGAGAGTTTATCCAGTGGTTTGTTGATTTGGGCGGATTATAAGTATAAAGCACACTGTACTTTTTACCCCCTCTTAAAAGGGATTGATTTATACTTAAAATATCCTCGTAGCATTTAAATTCATCACATTCTTCATACCATACAAAACCACAGTAGCCATTTACAAACTTCACCGACTTGATTTTGCTTACATCATCTGCACCCCTGAAAATTATCTTCTGATTTGTGGGAAGATAAATAAGTTCGGGAACAGATACTTTGCTTTCCCATAAATGTGAAACAGAAAGAACCTCCATTGCCCACAGAAGCTGATTAAAAACGCTTTCCCTCAAGGATTTTCCGTAGCGCCGTACGCACACTCCGTTCACATCCTTATTCTTCATAACATTTAAAAGCATTTCAACTGCCGCAAAGCTGGACTTTGTGCTTCCTCGTCCGCCTTTTAAAAAGTAATGGGTATACTTATTTTGCTTTATGGACTTATGCACCTTGTAAAACGCAGGGGAAATTACACTTTTAAGTTTTACGGAACATCATCCACAATCTTCACCGCTTTTATAACATCGTTTTGGTCGTCACCAAAAAGCTTGCTTGCTTTTCCTAAAAGCTCCAAAGCTTTGATGCGGTAATTGGCGGCGTTTTCTTTGTCTACGGCAATAAGGCTCAGCTCCTCTAAAATCTGGGCATCCGAAAGAGTTGTTTTCTTTGCCATAAGCATCACCTCCCCGTCCTGCGAAGGGAATTATATATTGACTTTCTTATGACAAGCAAGGACATAAAAAACAGATACAAAAAAAACGGTGCAAAATGCACCGTTTTTTGTGGTTTAATTTTATTTTGTATATTTATCTGCAACTGGTTTTATTACCTTTTCCGGCAAGCCGATTTCAAAATTGCGTACTTCTGTATGGATTGCTATATTTATAAGCTTGTCGTCATAAATTTCTTCGAAGCCATCATAAGAAAGTGCGGCTTCGTAAAGAGCCTCAATATCATTTCTGTCCGTAATTTCTATTTCTCTTATTTTTTCTCCGTAATACAAAAGATTCATTTGTTTGATATCTTCTGCTTTTGGTATGGCATCATATACTCCTAATTTTTCAAGAACAGCCTTTGTTCTCGGATAGCCGTCAGAAATAGTATATCTGTATATTACAGACGGTGTTTTTTCAGTATAGTCTACGTCTGTCTGTTCAACATAGTTATAGATTTCAGGTTCAAAAACTATATCAAGCTTCATATCCTTGCTGCCGTAGTAAATGTTACTGATTGTACTGTCATACTTATAAGGAACATTTTTTATGTCTTCGTGAAGGGCATTTTTAAGCTCTTCAAATTCTTCATTCCCTATGAAGTATGATGTAATATTTCCCGTAAAGTCGTGGGAAATGGTAATATGCTTATATTTTACTGTTTCATCTTTGTACGGATGGTATCTTCTGCCTTTCATACTTTCAAGCATAAGCACATCTTCCGCAAGATGTTCACCATCATATTTATAAACATTATAACCTCTTTTTAAAGTTTTTCCGTTTTTAAGCTTATAGTTGAAATTTACAAAAAATGATGACTGATTTTTAAGTTCTCTGCTTTGTGTTTTATACTGATGAAGTGCAATTACCTTTTCAATGTCTTTAGCATCTTTTACACTTAAATCCATAAACTGTTTTTCATACTGCTGTCTGTAGCTGTAATTTATATCTCTGAGAGAATAATTGTATTCAAATAAAGGAATTTCAACAAAAACTTCTTCAACATCTTCTGCCTCTGGAACTCTTCTTTCAAAGCCTGTTATATCAAGCTTAAATCCAAGGAATATAATAACAACTGCAAGAGCATAAATCAGGGCAGGTTTTACAAAACCCTTTAATGTCACCTGCTTTTTGTTTATCATATTTGCACCCATTACGCCAAGTATGCCGAATGGGAGCATCCAGAGTATTGATTTTCCGAGAAGGCTTGAGAAATACCAGTAGCTGAATATTCCGCACAAAAATGCCACAAGGTAAAGGAAAAACACCTTTGCTTTGTTAAATACTATTGCTTCACCGTTTTTCTCAAGGTCTCTTTTGTTGTAAATAATACATCCGAATACTATGAAAACTATTGCAAGTGCAAGGTATATCAAAGCCCTCAAAGAAAGCATATAATTTGGGATAAGATAAAACCAGTATAACATTTCTTCAAATGAACCAATATATCCGTAAAGATGCTCGGATAAAAGATTTTCAATAAATGTAATTGTTAAAAGCGGTGTTATTACGCATATTCCCGATACTGCAATCAGATACATAAAATTACCTGTAAACATTGCAACGAATGAAACACCGAAGAATGTAATCAATGTGTATGCAAACTGCAGATATGCCCACATATACAAATGTTCAAAGTGAGCAGGAATATATGTTCCAGACATCTTTGCCGATACAAGAACAAAGAGATTTATCAGTACAGGAAGAACCAGAAGTATGCTTCCTGATAAAAGCTTTGTGAAATAGATAGTTGTTCTTCTGTATGGCAGTGAGTGATAAAATGATATTGCAGGTGTAGAATTTATATACATAAATATCATAAGTGCAAATACTCCACCGCACAGTATACCTAAAAATATTGCAGGGTATGTAGCTGATGCAAAGCTTGTTTTAATATATTCATCAGGTATTGTGTTTATAATGTTATAAAAACGATTTTCTCTTGCCACATACTGAAAAGGTACAAGGAAAAACAGAATTACAGTGTAAAGAAGGGATGCTATCCAGAATCTCTTTATATCTGTTTTGAATATGCTTTTATTAAATAATGATATTTTCAAATTCATATCCCATACCTCCTAACTCGTAAATAAATACTTCTTCAAGTGAAAGGGGAATAATATCGCACACAAGTGGCTCATAGGACTTTATAATTTCCTGCGCATTTTCGCCCTTTACAATTATGTTATACACACTTCCGAAAACTTCGCTTTTGAGGATTTCAAGCTTACTGCTTAAGTCCTCAGGCATACCGTTTTTGAAAGCAACCTGGATTTTATGTATGTTTCCTTTAATATCGTCAAGAGCTTTTTCAATAACAATCTTTCCTTTGTGCATAATTCCCACATAGTCGCACACATCTTCAAGCTCTCTTAAATTATGAGATGAAATCAAAACCGTCATTTCTCTTGCTTCAACTTCTGATAAAACAAGCTTCATTGTGCTTCTTCTCATAACAGGGTCAAGTCCGTCAACAGGCTCATCAAGTATCATAACATCAGGCTTTGTGCAAAGACCAAGCCAGAAAGCAACCTGCTTTTGCATACCCTTTGAAAGTTTTTTAACCTTTCTTTTTTCGTCTATATTAAAAATAGCTTTTAATTTTTCGTAGGTTTCGTTGTCCCAGTTTTTGTATATGCTTTTATAAAGCTTTGCCATCTCCTTTATGGTATATGAAGGATAGTAATATAAATCATCGCTTATATACACAATTCTCTGCTTCAAATCTTCACTGTTTACATCTTTTATGCCGTCTATTTCTATTTCGCCCTGATTTTGTCTGTAAATTCCGAGCATTGTTTTAATAAGAGTGGTTTTTCCTGCTCCGTTAGGTCCAACAAGACCATATACTGAGCCTTTTTTTATGTTGATTGAAATACCATCAAGAGCCTTGAATCCGTCAAAGCTTTTGACAATTTCTTTTGCTTTAATCACTTTACTTCTCTCCTTTCCATATTTTTTCTATAATTTCCATAGCCGTTTCCTTACTTTCGCCAAGATAATACAATTCTTTAAGGCTTTCTTCAACCTTTGCATAAATAGGAGCTTTGTCTACTGTTTCCATTACAGATTTCCGGTCTGCAACAAAATAACCTTTGCCTTTGAAGGAATATATATATCCTTCGTTTTCAAGCTCCTTGTAAGCTTTCAGAATTGTGTTGGGGTTGATTGTAAGATATGCCGACATTTCCCTTACCGAGAAAATCTTATCGTCTGCCTTGAGAATTTTCGCAACAACAAGCTCCTTGATTTTCTCTTTTATCTGTTCGTAAACAGGTCTTGGGTCTCTGTAATCAAGTTGTATCACATTTCCACCTCCTTCAAGTCAGTTGTGCTATAGTCAAGTACGCCTAAATCAAGTAAAATAGCCATTTCTCTTTGTTGTCGGTCTTGAAATACGCAAGTATTCCTGCGACCTTCCGCCTCGATAAATAACTATTTTATCTTGCTTTAGGTTCGTAGAATTTTAGACACAGGATTTTTGTTTCAAGACAAGGCAAAAACGGAGCGAATGCTTGTGTGCATTTGCGAGTATTTTAACACAGTATTGGAGCAAAAATCCATGTCTAAAACATATTTGACTATAGTACAACTGACTTAACTGTTCTATAACAAGTATAACAGTTGTGCAAGAAGTTGTCAATAGTTTTTGCAAAAAATCAACATTAACATCTTTTTTTTCGCTATTTTTGACAGAAAATTCATTATTTTTCGCAAAAAGTATTGATATTAAAAAAAAATAGTTGTATAATATATTATCATTTAATTTAAAAGAAAGAAGTGAACTAAAATGTTTAAAAGTCAGTATCTTAACGATGTAATGGATAAGGTTATTGCAAGAAACGCTGCAGAACCTGAATTCCATCAGGCAGTTAAAGAAGTATTAGAATCAATTGAACCTGTTATCGCAGCTCATCCTGAATACGAAAAAGCAGGTCTTATCGAAAGAATGGTAGAACCTGAAAGAACAATCTCTTTCAGAGTTTCATGGGTAGATGACAACGGCAAAGTTCAGGTTAACCGTGGTTTCAGAGTACAGTTCAACGGTGCAATCGGTCCTTACAAAGGCGGTCTTCGTTTCCACCCATCTGTTTACCTTGGCATTATCAAATTCCTCGGCTTTGAACAGACATTCAAAAACAGCTTAACAGGTCTTCCTATCGGTGGTGGTAAAGGTGGATCAGACTTTGACCCAAGAGGTAAGAGTGACGGTGAAATTATGAGATTCTGTCAGGCATTTATGACAGAACTTTACAGACACATCGGTCCTGATGTTGATGTTCCTGCAGGCGATATCGGTGTAGGTGCAAGAGAAATCGGTTACCTTTATGGTCAGTATAAGAGAATTAAGGCTGTTTGGGAAAACGGCGTTTTAACAGGTAAAGGCCTTGAATACGGCGGTTCTTTAATCAGACCAGAAGCTACAGGCTTTGGTGCTACATACTATGCTAACGAAGTTTTAAAACACGAAGGCGATTCATTCGAAGGTAAAACTGTTGCAGTTTCAGGCTTCGGTAACGTTGCTTGGGGTGTTTGCCAGAAGGTTGCAGAACTCGGCGGTAAAGTTGTTACAATTTCAGGTCCTGACGGTTATGTTTACGATCCTGAAGGTGTTACAACAAAAGAAAAATTCGACTATATGTTAGAGATGAGAGCATCAGGCAGAGACCGTGCTCAGGATTATGCAGAAAAATTCGGTTGTCAGTTCTTCGCAGGCAAAAAGCCTTGGGAAGTTAAAGTTGACATCTGTATGCCATCTGCTACACAGAACGAAATCAACGCTGAAGAAGCAGCTAAAATCGTTGCTAACGGCACAAAATATTACATCGAAGTTGCTAATATGCCTACAACAGCTGAAGGTATTGAAGTTCTTAAAGGTGCAAACACAATTATCGGACCTGCAAAAGCAGTTAACGCAGGCGGCGTTGCAGTTTCAGCTCTTGAAATGGCTCAGAACTCAATGAGATACAGCTGGTCAGAAGAAGAAGTTGACGCTAAACTTAAAGGCATTATGATTAACATTCATAAAGTTTCTGTTGAAGCTGCTGAAGAATATGGTCTTGGTTATGACCTTATCGCAGGTGCAAACATTGCAGGCTTCAAGAAGGTTGCTAATGCTATGATGGCACAGGGCATCATCTAATGGAATGTTAAAATACTCCAGAACACAAAAGGTAATAACACAATAATAAAACTGAATGTAGAAAAATCCCACATAGTGGGATTTTTCTTTTATTATAGCTTTTTGTTACGAACAAACTTCACCTAACTCGGCGTATCACATACGCCTTCGGGTTCAGTTTGTCCGTTCTGGAGCATTTTCCCTATTCCATATACAGCTAAAGCGGTTTCTTTTATTGACTTTTTTGCTTGTTTGGTGTATTATTTAAGAAAATAACAATTTAGGAGATATTTATGACAAGTAAACAAAGAGCATATTTAAGAGGGCTTGCAAATAAATTGCCCGCAAAATATCAGATTGGAAAATCAGGTCTTGAAAATGCATTTATTGACCAGATAAGAGATGCCCTTGAGGCAAACGAGCTTATTAAAGTTCACGTTCTTGACAATTCAATGGAAGATACTTACGAAGTTTGTCACAGACTTTGTGAAATGATAAATGCAGAGCCTGTTCAGGTTATAGGAAGCAAATTTGTAATCTACAAAGAATCAAGAGAAAACAAAAAAATAGAATTGCCTAAAGCAAAAAAACCGCAAAATTAAATTTGCGGTTTTTCTATTTCTATATATTCTCCAAGTGGTAAATCTTCAGGCAAGGTCAAAGGTCCAAAGGTTATTCTTTTAAGGTAAACCACCTTATTTGCTACCGCTTCGAACATTTTTTTCACCTGATGGAACTTCCCTTCGTGGATTGTTATATTAACTCCCTTTTCAAGAATTTCAATATTGCAGGGCTGTGTAACATATCCGCCGATATCAATGCCTTCTTCAATCTTTTCTTTGTCTTCAACAGACAAAGGATTCAAAAGCTCAACATAATATGTTTTTTCCACATGTTTTTTGGGAGATAACATATTATGCCCAAGCTGACCGTCATTTGTGATTAAAAGCAGACCTTCCGTGTCAATATCAAGTCTTCCTACAGGGAATGGTTCATAAGTTAAATATTTTTCGTCTATTAAATCTATAACAGTTGTATGAACATTATCATCTGTTGCACTTACAACACCTTGCGGTTTGTGCAAAATAAGATATATAAATTCTTTATATTTAACCTTAACACCGTCAACAAAAACTTTTTCAGGGTCTGCCTTGTCGTTTGAAGACCTTGCAATTTTACCATCAACAGAAACTCTGCCTTTTTTTATAATTGCTTTGGCATCTGTTCTGCTTCCGAATCCGCTTTTGGACAGTATTTTATCAAGTCTTATTTTTTCCATTGTTTTTTATCTCCACTATGTTAAATACAAAAAATAAGCAAGCAGGTTGTGCTGATGTGAAGCAATCAGTGCAAGATGCGTAGCTTATTTTTCTGTATTTTTAAATATAGTTCTTTCTTTTTAATATACTCTGTGCAACACCGATACTTACAAAGCTTGTTATCATAGATGAACCACCGTAGCTGAAAAATGGCAACGGAATTCCTGTTACAGGCATAAGGCCTATGCACATACCAATGTTTTCAAAATTCTGGAATAAGAACATAGCCGCAATACCAATTAAAATAAATGCACCGCTGTCTTTCTTAACTCTTTCTGCACCTATGAAAAGTCTTGAAATTATAACCGCACTTAATGCTATTATAATTAAACAACCTATAAACCCAAACTCTTCCCCTGCAACCGCAAAGATAAAGTCTGTATGCTTACCCGGAAGATAGTCAAGCTGAATCTGTGTGCCTTTAAAAAGACCTTTACCAAAAAGCATACCCGAACCAACTGCAAGCTTTGACTGAATAACATTATACCCTGCACCCATAGGGCTTGATTGCGGATCTAAAAATACATAGATTCTGTTTTTCTGGAACTGATCTAAAACAAAGAACCATAAAACAGGAATCATTGCAAGAAATGCCGCAAATCCCATTACAAAATATCTTATGCGAACACCGCCGAAATACATCATAAAAATGGTTATGAATGCAAAAACCATTGCAGTACCATAGTCAGGCTGAAGAAGAACAAGACCAAGTGGTATTGCCGCATGCATACAAAGTCCTATAAGTGTTGAGAACTTATGAATTTTTCTCTGCACATTTGAAAGATGAGTTGCAAAAGTTATTATATAACCTATTTTCGCAAACTCTGAAGGCTGAATGTTTACAGGACCAAGACTAATCCATCCTGTTGTTCCTGTATCTTCTTTACCGATACCTATTATAAGCACCAGTATAAGCAAGAAAATATATCCTGCCATAATAACCTTGTTAAGCTCGGTAAAATAAGCATAGTCAATTCTGCTTATAATAAGCATAGCACCAAGACCTATTAAAATCGCCGCCGCCTGAACTATAATGTTAGACCAGCTTCCGCTGCTTCTTACCGCACTTGAAACCAAAAGAAGTCCGTAAAGTGCCGAAACTATAACTGCAGCATTTAAATATGTGTCATTTTTTTCAATACCTATTTTCAGCATATTACTCCTCCTTTCAATCTATATAATTATACTTTAATTAACCCGAAATGTCAACTCGGCAAATTTGACAAGTATAAAAATTTAATATATAATTTCGTGGAGGTGTTTTTATGAAAAAAGGACTTATTCTTGAAGGCGGCGCTATGCGTGGAATGTTCACCGCAGGTGTTATAGATGTTTTTCTGGAAAACAACATTCCTTTTGATGGTGTTGTGGGTGTTTCTGCGGGTGCTGCTTTTGGATGCAACTATAAATCAAAACAAATCGGCAGAGCTATAAGATATAATACAAAGTATTGCAAAGACAAAAGATATTGCAGTTTTAAATCCCTTTTAACAACAGGGGATATATACGGCGGAGATTTTTGTTACAGGAAGTTACCCTTTGAGCTTGATATTTTTGATACAAAAACCTTTTCATCTTCACCTGTAGAATTTTTTGTTACCGCAACAGATATTGAAACAGGAAAAGCCGTTTATCACAAATGCAGGGACGGACTTGACGAAGACCTTTTATGGTTTCGTGCTTCCGCATCAATGCCCCTTGTTTCAAGAATTGTAGAGGTAGGCAATTTAAAGCTTCTTGACGGCGGTGTTGCAGATTCCGTTCCCATAAAATTCCTTGAAGACAAAGGATACGAAAGAAATGTGGTTGTTTTAACTCAACCTGAAGATTTTGTAAAAGAAAAGAATCCTATGCTTCCCATTATAAAAATAAAATACAAGAAATATCCAAACCTTGTAAATGCAGTTGCAAACAGACATAACATATACAACGAAACCACATCATATATAAGAGAAAAAGAAGAAAAAGGCGAGCTTTTTGTTATAAGACCGCCAGAAAATTTAAATATAAAATCAATCTGCCATGACGAAAATGAACTTATGAGAGTTTATAACATCGGCAGAAGCGAAGCAGAAAAAAGACTCCCTGATTTAATTAAATATTTACAAGCATAAAAAAACTGCCAATAGGCAGTTTTTTATGCTTGTGGTATTAAATCTGTAGTAACATTCGGGTCCATAGGTCTTGGCACAACCTCTTCAGGAGTCTGTTCCACAGAAGGAGCGTTCTCACCTTCAGGAACAGTCGGCTCAACAGGAGTGGTTGGTTCAACCAATGCACCTGTATCTGTTGGTGCCTGTGGGTCAACCAATGTGCCCGGGTCAACTGCATTCTCATTTCTTGCAACTTCCTGAGTTCTTGCAGAATAGTAGCTTGGTGTAAGTTTTTCTGTTTTTATAAGTTCACCATTTAAATATACTTTTCTGACTGTTGAAACATTATATCCCGTCTGACCTGACTGAAGAATCTTCTCTTCTCCGAAAGCTAAAGTATCATCCTGAACATAAGTAACACCAAAAGGCTTTGTTGCAGTAATGGTGTTTACAATTTCAACTGTATATTTTTCTTCTGCAGTTCCGAGAATTGAAACCTTGCAAAGACCGTCCTTTACACTCGAAACAATCTTTATAGGATTTTTTGTATTATTTCTGAATCTGAAATCTATAGTGCCCATAACAACTGTTGCATCCTGACCAAGAGGTGTGTATACAACAGAGAATGAATGGTTCTGTCTTTCAACGATTTCAAGGTTTGCATAAAGTACTGCATTATAAATTGTTGAAGAAACCTGACAAATACCGCCGCCAAGACCATCAACAACTCTGCCGTTTTCAAAAACCTTTGCATTTCTGTAGCCTGCCGCAACGCTTCTTTCTCCCACAACCTTGTTATAAGAGAACTCTCCGCCCGGCTGAATCACAGTTCCGTTAACTTTGTTTGATGCAAGGAACATATTATATGTTCTGTCAACCTCATCAGGGTTGTATTTTGTACTGTAAGAAGCTATTGTGTCAGAAAACATTTTCTCTGTAAGCTTTGCTTCTGTCATTTCAGGAAGACGAACAGTAAGCTTAATACTTACGGTTTCATTTTCTCCCATACCTTCAACAAGCTTTTTGGCTTCGCCTATATCAAATGAATAACCCACAACATGGGAAACTATCTTTCCGTTTTTCTCATCATAGTATGCATCTTTAGGGTCTGTGCATACTTCATCGTAGATTTCCTGAACATCTACGCCTTCATAATTTTTATTCTGCTTAACTTCAAGAACAACATCAACATCACGGAGTCTTTTCATATTTTCAGCAATGGTGCTTATGGCAGCTTCAGTATCGCTGTAGTCACCGCTTCTTCCTGCTGTTATGTATAAAACACCGTCTTTAACTTCGTATGATGTATCTTTATATGCATTTGCATCTGTTTCCTGCAGTTTTTCAATTTTTTCCACAATAACCGCTTTTTCAATATATGTTGTAAACTCAACATCTTTTCTCTGAAAAGGCGTAAGAAGGGCATAAGTCTTACTTAAAAAGCCTAAATTTCTGCCTTTTTTGAATGCTTCACCTGCAGTTGTTGCATAATCAAGCTCTCCGAACTCGCTGAAATACACATCAGCAGACGCATCCTTATATGTTATTGTAGCTTTAGGGTCTTTTTCAAAATATTCCGCAAAGAGCAGGTCTTCTGCCTCTTTTTGTGTAAGCTTTGAAAGGTCTGTTTCAAGAACATACACATTATCGAAAATTTTGTCATACATCCCTGCATATACAAACAAGGACACAAGTAACAAAACTGCTATAGCTGAAGCAATCAGAACAGCAAGTTTTTTACCTGTTATTTTTTTAATTTTTTCACTCATAAGCTTCCTTCCAATCAATATCCAAGCTCTTCGTTTACAAGAATCACTTTAATTCTGTTTTTTATTCTCTGTCTTGATGAAATCACATAGTCGCAACAAATTCTTTTATCGCTTGCGCAACCATCAGACATAGCAGGATTTTCTTTGTTAAGGGATATGCATTTTCCTGTTTTTGCACAATATGTATCAAGACCAAGTCTTACACAATTTTTTGGTGCAACACATTCTTTAACTCTTTTAACTGCCTCATCAATATCTTTTACTATTTTATTCTTGCCTGCGATTATAATAACATTTTCAGGTCCGAATGTAATTGCCGCAACTCTGTTGGCATTACCGTCAACATTATAAAGCACACCATCTTCTGTTATGGCATTTGAAGAACAAAGATAGAAATCTGCAGAAAAAACATCTCTGTAAATTTTCTGAACATCTGCCCCCTCAACTCTTCTGTCCAAAAGTCTGTAACCATCTTTTTCAAGATTTGTAAGAACCGATGTATCATCAAGGGTAACGCTTCCGCCGAACCCAACAACTTTATCCTTTGAAATAAGCTCTTTAACCAATGGGTAAACTTCTTCTTTTGAGTTCACCACAAAAGCCTGCATATTGTTATTTTCAAGTTTTTCAGCAACTCTTTTCAAAAGCTCCATAAAGCACCTCATTTTCGTTAAAGATTACTGTAATAATAACATTTTTTGCTCATCTTTGTCAATAATATTGTATATAATATTGATTTTTTTATTTACATTTATTACAATTTCTGCTATACTAAATTGAAAATATGTAATTTTTAGGGAGTGATATAATGAAACGTTCTTCAAAGAAGAAAGATAAGCCTATGAAAAAGACCACTCAGGTTTTCTTGCGTTCTTTACTTATTTTCGCAATTGTAGGCATAATTGTTTCAGGACTTATCATATACTTTGCGGCAATAAACAGCGTGGATTACATTAACTACTCATCTCTTGGACTTGACTTCTCCAGCATTATTTACTACACAGATGAAGACGGAAACCACAAAGAATACGAGCAGTTGTACGGAGAACAAAACAGAATCTGGGCAACCTACGATGAGATTCCACAGGACCTTTTTGATGCTTTCGTAGCCATTGAAGATGAAAGATTTTACAAGCATCACGGTTTTGACCTTAAAAGAACCGCCAAAGCAACAATGAACTATATCTTCAACAGAAGTTCAGCCTACGGTGGAAGTACCATCAATCAGCAGATTGTCAAAAACATCACAGGCAAAAAGGATGCTACCCCTCAAAGAAAGATTCTTGAAATTGTCCGTGCTATTGATATGGATTTAAAGCTTGACAAAAAACAGATTCTTGAGATTTATGCAAATACAATTTATTTAAGTCAGGGTTGCTACGGTGTTAAAACCGCTGCTGAAAAATATTTCGGCAAAGATGTATCAGAGCTTACTTTAGCAGAATGTGCATCAATTTCAGGTATCACACAGTACCCTACTTACTATGACCCTTTGCAGAACCCTGAAAACAACAAGGAAAAGCAAGAGCTTGTTCTTTCAAAAATGCTCGAGCTTGGCTATATAACAAAAGAAGAACATGATGAAGCCGTTGCGCAGGACCTTGTTTTCCACAACAACGCCGTAAGCGGTATCAATTCAAACCATTCCTACTTTACAGAACAGATTATAAGCGATGTTCTTAACGATTTACAGGAAAAGAAAAATCTTACAAAAGAAATCGCCATAAAAATGGTATACAGTGGCGGTCTGCAGATTTACTCAACAGTAAATCCTGATGTTCAGGACCGTATTGACGAAGTTTTTTCAAACCCTTCAAAGCATATTTATTATAACGAAAACGACCCTATTCAGGCGGCAATGGTTGTTATTGACCAGAGCACAGGTAAAGTTGTGGGCATCGGCGGTGGTCTTGGCAAAAAAGACAGTCGTACATTAAACAGAGCAACACAGTCTTACCGTCAGCCTGGCAGTACAATAAAACCACTTTCTGTTTACGGTCCCGGTTTTGACAGGGATGTTTTCTCCCCTTCAACCGTTTATAAGGATATGCCATATTCAGTAGGCAGTCACAGTTATAAAAACTACTACGAAGGCTTCAAGGGCAAAGTTTCTGTAAGATATGCAATTCAGCAGTCAATAAATACTGTTGCAGTTCAATGTCTTGACGATGTTACACTTGCAACATCTTATGACTATATGAAAAACAAGTTCCACTTCAAGAAGATTGTTAAGGAAGACCTTGCACATTCACCTCTTGCGGTTGGCGGTCTTACAAATGGTGTTTCAGTACTTGAGCTTACTGCAGCATACAGTTCAATTGCAAACGATGGTGTTTATATTAAACCATACACCTACACAAAGGTTTGTGATATGGACGGAAATGTGCTTCTTGAAAACGAAGTTGAAAAGAGCACTGCACTTTCAAAGAAGGGTGCACACACAACTATGAGCACATTAAGAACTGTTGTAACACACGGTACAGGTGGTGGTGCATGGCTTTCATCAGGCACACAGTCTGCAGGTAAAACAGGTACAACAGATGACGATAAGGACAGATGGTTTGTTGGTCTTACACCATACTACACTTCCGCAGTATGGGTTGGATATGACACACCTAGACAGATAACAGGTCACGGTGCAAACCCTGCTCTCACTTTATGGAGAGCCGTAATGAATCCTGTTCACGATAAGCTTCCTCAAAAACAGTTCAGGCTTGACAAGGCAGACAATTCAGGCGAAACTGCTCCACTTGAGGGCGAAGAAAGTGTTATAGTATGTGAAGACAGTGGTCTTCTTCCTGGTGAGCTTTGTGCCCTTGATTACAGAGGCACAAGAGTTGTTGAAAAACGCGTGTTTGAAGACGAAATACCAACAGAAGTATGTACTCTTCACCAATATGTAAACATAGATACAACAACCAATATGACGGCAAACGATAATTGTCCGTTAAGCTCGGTTGAAACAAGAGTTCAGCCTGTTCCCGAAATTTGCACAGCACATTAACTGAAAAAGGATGCATAAATTGCATCCTTTTTTGCATATTAAACCATAAATCTGCATACCCTTTAACCGAAAGGTGTTGATTTATATGCAAAAGGCAAAGCCTTATATTGTTTCCATTTTAATTGCTCTTGCAGTTGGCGGACTTTCTTCTCTTTTGACAATGGGTAATATGGATATTTACGACCAGATTATTAAACCTTCTCTCGCTCCCCCTGCCATTGTTTTTCCTATTGTATGGGCTATCCTTTATATTCTTATGGGCATAAGCAGTGCAAGAATTTATATCAAAGGTGGAAATCTGTTTTATTATACAGTTCAGCTTATATTAAACTTTTTCTGGAGCATTATATTCTTTAATATGAATGCATTTCTTCTTGCATTTATCTGGCTTGTTATTATGTGGGTTTTCATTCTTCTTATGATATTATCCTTCTATAAAACAGATAAGCTTGCTTCATATCTGCAAATCCCCTATCTTTTGTGGGTAACCTTTGCAGGCTGGCTGACTTTTATGGTTTATATGCTTAACGGGTGATGCTATGAAAAGATTCAAATTTGTTCTATCACTTTTCTTTATTGCCTGTGTTGTAATTTTTACAGCACTTAACATTAAAAGTCCTGATTCGTCAGGTGCAAATAAGTTTCTTGTAAAAGAACTTATGTATGACATAAACAACGACAATCTCGCGGACAAAATAGAGCTTTACGGAAAGAAAACCAATGTTGATGATAAAAGCTTCCTTTCCTTTGAATTAACCGTAACAGACGGTGATTCTCAACTGAAGCGTAAATTCTCCCCTGAATTTCTAAAAGGTGCAAACCCAACTGTTTCCCTTTATGAATTTACGGGAGATAATGTTCCCGAGGTACTTATTTCTGCAGAAAATGACAGTTTTCTTCTCACAAGCATCGCAAACATAAAGGAAGATATAATAACCCCTGTTTTTCAGGAAGCAGACAACATCGGTGTTCAGCTCAATCTTGCTTTCGGTGAAGGCTTTTGTCTTAACGGAAGCTTTGCAGACAGTTCAAAGCTTGCAATCAATCTTGAACATGTAAAGCCTGCACTTGTAAGCTACGGTATCTATACCGAAAGCGGAACATATAAGGAAAAAGATGTTCCCGAAATCACACCATACCATTCTTTGCTTCCTATGGATTTAGAGGGTGACGGCATCTATGAGCTTTGCGGAACACAGACAATCAAAACAAAAAATTCAAATCTGCCTCTATGTAACTTAATATCCGTACATAAATATTCAAATGGGTTCAAAGTCAGTGATATAAAATATACAAGATAAAAAGCCGTCTAACGACGGCTTTTTAGGGTGTCGATAAACATATCGACACCCTGGCAGAGTTCGAAAAAGGAAGTTATATTTTGACAGCCGAAATCCGAAGTGTATGTGTATACATGAGAGGTTTCGGCTGTTAAAAAGCAAGTAATCCCCAAATGTATATCTAAAACATTTGGGGATCGATTCAATAAAAGCTTTCTGTTATTTACGGTTCGTCGAGGACGCCGAACCCTACATTTTTCATATTTACTTGCGGTAAAACGACTTTTTCGACGGTCTGAAAAGCCGTCAAATGACGGCTTTTATTATTAATAATATTTACTGTTTATTTTTTTCTTGATAACATTTACTATGCCAAGTAAAAGAAGGACTCCCACTATTAAACCTGCGAAGATATAAACCCACGCACCAACTGAATTTTCAATTTTAAGCTCTTCCCATAAGGAGTTCATATAAGAAAGCATTTCAGGTGAAAGATTCTGATAGTAACTTGAATTTATGCCCTTTGTAGGATAAAGAATTTCAATGGCATCTTCGTGAACCTCTGTCATACATTCAATATATTCAGGGTTTTCTTTTACAAGCATATTAGGAGAAGCGTAATATACATATTCTGCATTGGCAACAGAAATCTGCTCTGTAAGACAGAAGTTTATATATGCTTCTGCAAGTTCCTTGTTTCTTGCAACCTTTGGAATACACATTGCATCAACAAAAATATTGGTCTGACTTTTTGGATATACAAACGCAAGGTCTTCGTTGTCTTCATACATTGTAAGGAAGTCGCCTGCATAATAAGGAGCAATTGCCGCAGAACCGTTTTTCATTTTATTGAAAACCTCGTCCATAACATAGCTCTGGATGTAAGGCTTCTGTTGTTTCAAAAGTTCTTTTGCTTCATCCCACTCTGCCTTATTATAACTGTTTACATCATAACCCTTATAATAAAGCGCTGTTCCGAAAGCATCTCTTGGATTGTTAAACTGAAGGATTTTTCCTTTGTTGGCTTCATCCCACATACAATCCCAGTCGTCTATTTCACCGTCAATCATAGCTGTGTTGTAAATAATTCCAACATATCCGCAAAAATATGGAACACTGTATTCTGATGTCGGGTCATAATAAGCATTTTTATACTGCTCATCTATATACTTGAAGTTTGGAATGTTTTCAAAATCAAGTTTTAAAAGCATATCTTCCTTAATCATTCTTGCAATCATATAGTCAGAAGGAATAACAACATCATAGCTTGCCGCACCGCTTGAAATCTTATTATACATATCTTCGTTGCTTGCATAAGTTGTGTAGTTAACTTTAACCTTCTGTCCGTATGCGCTGTAATAATACTTTTCAAACTCTTTGTTAACATCAAGTGACCCTTCCGAACCATCAGAAATATATTCACCCCAGTTATAAACATTAAGAGTTAAAACTTCATCTTTATTTCCACAACCTGTAAACAGGCCTGCAAGGATAATGACAGAAAAAACAAGTGCAATTATTTTTTTCATTTGCCTGCCTCCTGTTTCTTTCCTTTTGACTCTGCAATATTTGACAGGATAAGCAGAATAAGAACTGCCCCGATCATAAGTGCAGAAAGTGCATAAATGTCAGGCTTAACCTCTTTTTTGGTCATTGAGTAGATAAGAAGAGGTAATGTCTGAAAATCATTTCCTGTTGTGAAATAGCTGATAACAAAGTCATCAAGTGATAAAGTAAATGCCATAATAAAGCCTGAAACAATACCCGGCATAATATTTGGAAGCTCCACCTTGAAAAATGCCTGAACAGGTGTGCAACCAAGGTCCATAGCCGCTTCGGTAAGAGATCTGTTGTAGCTTAAAGCTCTTGGTCTTACCGATAAAATAACATAAGGCAAGCAGAAAGTAACATGTGCAATCAATATAGTATTAAAGCCAAGCTTTTCTTCTGCACCAATAATTCCACCAACAAAAACAAATAAAAGCATCATAGAAATACCTGTCACAATTTCAGGATTCATCATAGGAATATTTGTTACAGATAATATTGAGCCTTTAACCGCCTTGCTTTTCATCTTTTCTATTCCCACAACCGCCGCTGTGCCGATTATGGTTGAAATAACTGCAGTTGAAATTGCAAGCACAAGTGTGTTTTTAAGGGCATTAAAGGTTTCAGGACTTGAGAAAAGTTCTCTGTACCAGTAAAGTGAAGGCCCTGAAAAAGACCCTGTATTGCCGGTGCTGTTAAATGAAAAGAGCACCAGAACAACAATAGGAATATACAAAATTGTGAACACTAAAAATGTATAAATTTTAGAAAGTGCTTTCATTATTTTGCACCTCCTTCTTCACCTGAAAACTTGTTCATCACAAACAATGATAAAAGAACAAGAATCATCATAACAAGGGAAATTGCCGCACCTACATTGTAGGTTGAAACATTCTGGAACTGTCTTTCAATGGTATCACCAAGAAGTTCAAATGTTCCGCCACCGAGTTTCTGTGAAATGTAGAATGTGCTTATACAAGGCACAAAAACCATAGTAATTCCCGAAACAATGCCTGACGCTGAAAGTGGAAGCACCACTTTTGTCATAGTCTTTAAAGGACTGCAACCAAGGTCTGATGCAGCTTCTAAAAGGCTTGTGTCAATTTTAGAAATAACGGTATAAATAGGCATAACCATATAAGGGAAAAAGTCATAGGCCATACCAAAAATAACCGCACCTTTTGTACCAATCATACGAAAAGTATTAAGGTCAAGGCTTCTTAAAAATGTGTTAATCATTCCGCCATCATCCATAATAGCCATCATGGAATATGTTCTTATAAGAAGATTTGTCCACATAGGAAGCATTAAAAGCATAATATAAAGTCTCTGTTTTTTCGCACTTGACCTTGCTATTAAGTATGCAAGCGGATAACCGATAATAAAACAGAAAAATGTTGCAATAACCGAAAGACTAACAGAAAGAGCAAAGGTTTCTGCATGCTCGGAAAGTGCCAAAATATTTTCAAATGTAAAACTTCCCTCTCCGTCTGTAAACGCAAAATAAACAACAAAAATAAGGGGAAGTATGATAAAGAGCACAGACCACACAATATGCGGTGCGGCTACACCCTTACCTGACTTAAACAAATTTCTCATTCTTATTCCTCATCATCAACAATAGAAAGTTCTTCGATTTCGTCACTGAAGGTTGAATAGTCACCAAACTGACCTGAATATTCAGATTTTTTCATAATGTGAATTGCATCAGGCTCAATATAAAGACCGATTTTTTCGTTTTCTGCAACAAAGTCTGTTGTCTGTATCATCCACTTGAAACCGCCGATATCAACGATAATTTCCCAGTGAACGCCTTTAAATGTAACAGATGTAACAACGCCTGTAAGCATACCTTTTTCAACCTCAACAACGTCAACATCTTCAGGTCTTACAACAACATCAACTGCTTCGTTTTTATCAAAATCCTTATCCACACATTCAAAAGTGTGTCCTGAAAATTTAACTTTAAAGTCTTCAAGCATAACACCGTCAACAATGTTACTTTCGCCGATAAAGTCTGCAACAAAAGCATTTTCAGGCTCGTTGTAAATGTCAGTAGGTGTACCAATCTGCTGAATTCTTCCGTCCGCCATAACCACAACCACATCAGACATTGAAAGAGCTTCCTCCTGGTCGTGAGTTACATATATGAATGTAATGCCTGTCTGCTTCTGAATTTTTTTCAGTTCGTTCTGCATATCCTTACGAAGCTTTAAGTCAAGAGCACCAAGTGGCTCGTCAAGAAGAAGAACTTTAGGATTTGCAATTAAAGCTCTTGCAATTGCAACTCTCTGTTGCTGACCGCCTGAAAGAAGATTAACATTCTTTCTTTCAAAGCCTTTAAGAGCAACAAGTTCAAGCATTTCCTTTACCTTTTCTGCAATTTCTTTGTTAGGAACTTTCTGAAGTCTTAAAGAAAAAGCAATGTTTTCATAAACATTAAGGTGTGGGAACAGGGCATACTTCTGAAAAACTGTATTAACATATCTTTCATAAGATGGGATTTCATTCATTTTCTTGCCTTCAAAAAACAACTCACCGCTGTCAGGCTGTGTAAAACCGCCAATCATTCTTAATGTTGTTGTTTTACCGCATCCCGAAGGACCTAAAAGAGTGATAAACTGCTTATCATAAATATCAAGACTTACATTGTCAAGAACAGTTTCACCGTCATATTCTTTTGAAATATTTTTAAGTTCTATAATTTTATTCATTTTTATGTTCATTAACTCCTTTCACAAAACAAAGCTGAAAGAAAATTGCACAGGTTGCGCTGATTTGCGACTGTCGTGTACTTTGTGTACACAAATGAGCAAAACGGTGCAAGATGTGTGATTTTATTCAGTCTTCACCTCCTGAATAAAAAAAGGACAAGTGATTACATCACTTGTCCTTAAAAAATCCCTGTATAAAAGGCTTTCGGATAGGTTTCGAGAGTCTTACGCGTACTCTTATTGACCGTTTCACAAGCAGATGTAAAATCATCTTTTTTGGTTATAAAGTAACCAACTTATAAAATTTGAGCTTTTAACTCAATCAATAATGCAGATAAACTGCTGTCTTCGGCGTTCGACCCGGCTGTCCGTTGCCATTTCCGATATAAATCGGTGGTCATATTTTGTCGTTTTTAAAACATTATGAGTATATCACAGTTTTGATGCTCTGTCAATCTCTTTTAAAAGGTTAATAGAGTATTGTTCGGGTGAACATTGTCTTCGAAATATTCTGCCCTGCCGTCATTTAAACAGACAATATACATATCACTCTATTCATCCTTTAACATTCTGAGTTTTTTCTTTGCAAAAAAGAAATATAAAACACCACAGCACAATATACACAAAATCCATGTTAGAAGAAAAATTATATAAATACTTTCAATTGTTCCAAGTGTTTTAAATACCGTCCAGAGCCATAAAACTCTGAATCCACAGCAGGTTACAAGTGAGATTATCATTGTCTGTATTGCATATCCGCAAGCTTTAAGCGTACCTGTAAAAATTTCCATTATTCCGCACACAAAATACGGCAGACAAATATATGCAAATCTTATTTTTGCATATTCAACTGCAACCGGAGAATTAGGGCAATACAGTTTTGCCAGATTTTCACCGAAAATGAACAAACAAATTCCCATTAAAAGGCCAAGCACTGTAACAAGCAAGCTTCCTTCAAAAATCACCTTATCTATTCTTCTACCTTTTTTAGCACCGATATTCTGTCCAACGATTGTAGTTGCTGCAACAGAAAAAGCATTCATTGCAATATAAACAAAAGAATCTATATTCTGCGCCGCCGCATTACCTGCCACCACATCAGAGCCAAAGCTGTTAATTGATGACTGAACAACAATATTTGCAAGGGAAAACACACTTCCCTGTATCCCTGACGGAATTCCAATGCTTAAAATTCTTTTAAGAACTGTGTAGCTTGGTGTAAAATTTTTAGGCTCAAACTTATAAACCTCATCGGTTTTAATCATATCTCTTAAAACAAGTCCTGCCGCCGCATACTGGGAAACTGCAGTTGCAAGACCAACACCTGCTGCTCCCATCTTAAACTGAATAACAAAAATCAGGTTGAGCACCACATTTACCACCCCTGCAACAGAAAGGTAAATAAGGGGTCTTCTTGTTTCTCCGTCTGCCCTTAAAATGCCTGCACAAAAATTATAAACCATAGAAGCAGGAACACCTAAAAAGTACATTCTGAAATAAATAACCGCCTGGTCAACAACATCATGGGGAACATCTATTCCCACAAGAAAAATTCTTGCACAGGATATGCCGACAGTTGCACAAATAAGACCGCACACAAGTGCAGTAAGTATAGAAGTGTCCACAGTCTTTTTAACCATTTTTCTGTCATTTGCACCGATAAACACCGCCGCAACAACATTTGAACCAACTGCAATTCCTATTGCAAGACCTATAATCAGATTTATAAGGGAATTGGTTGAGCCAACTGCCGCAAGTGCCGTTTCACCTGCAAACTGTCCCACAACCACAAGGTCTGCCGCATTAAAAAGGGTTTGCAAAACCCCCGTTGCTATAAGTGGCAACACAAATATTATAAATTTTTTCAGCAAATGTCCTTTTGTAAAATCAATAGCTGTAGTTTTCATTAAACCACCTCAAGACCCATTATACTCTTTTTATAAATTTATTCAACCCTAAAAATAAAAATATCTCTCATAAAGAGAGATATTTCATTCTTTTTTTAGTAGAAAGTAAATATATAAGTCCGTTAAACACAATTGCAAGAATCCAGGTTATTATGTATGAAACATAAACACTTTCAAGCGTTTTAAGGCTTTCAAAAACAGTATAAATCCATATAATTCTTACTCCGCAGCAAAAAACAAGAGATACAATCATTGAAGAAAGTGCGCTTCCGCAGGATTTTAATATGCCTGTAAAAACCTCCATTATTCCGCAAAGGAAATAAGGAACTGTTATCCACAAGAATCTCACCATAGAATACTGAATCGCATCTTTGTTATCAGGGCAATAAAGCTTAGCAAGAGGTTCACCAAAAGTATATGTAACAATACCAAGAGTTACACCTATTATGGTAACCATAATAACTGCTTCTCCCAACAACTTATCAACTCGTTTATACTGCTTTGCCCCCATATTCTGACCGGCAATGGTTGTTGCCGCAACAGAAAAGGCATTCATTGCAATATAAACAAAGTTTTCAATGTTACTTGCCGCCGCATTACCTGCAACAACATCAGGACCAAGGCTGTTAACCGCAGACTGAATAATAATGTTTGAAAGGGAGAACACCATACTCTGAAGTCCTGATGGAAGTCCTACTGTTAAAATTCTTTGAAACACCGTAAAGCTTGGAGTTAATTTTGCAGGAGTAAATTTATAAATCTCTTCGGTTTTCATCATATGTCCAAGAACAAGTGCCGCAGACATATACTGTGTTATTGCGGTTGCAAGAGCAACCCCTGCAACACCCCAGATTTTAACAAGCACAATATCAAGCACAATATTGGAAACCGCCGCAACTGCAAGACACATAAGCGGTTTTCTT
The DNA here is from genome assembly GCA_045648505.1 of Clostridia bacterium. GTDB lineage: Bacteria > Bacillota > Clostridia > RGIG6154 > RGIG6154 > RGIG8700. The sequence continues at coordinate 68,568 of JAZROD010000010.1, forward strand.
GTTTCGCCTGCCGCTCTTAAAATTGCAGAGCAGAAATTATAAAGCATCTGTGCAGGAATACCAATAAAGAAAACTCTGAAGTATATTACTGCCATATCTAAAATTTCTGCAGGCGTTTTCATCAATGTCAAAAGTGGTCTTGCACCCAACACACCAACAATGGTACACAAAACACCACAACCAATTGCAGTTAAAACAGATGTATCAACTGCTTTTTTTACCATTTGCTTGTTGCATGAACCGATAAAAATCGAAGCAACAACATTTGCTCCCACCGAAAGTCCGATAGCAAGTGCAAGAATAAGGCTTACAAGTGAACTTGTTGCCCCTACTGCCGCCATAGCATTTGCATCTATAAACTGCCCTGTAACAACAAGATCTGTTGCATTAAAAAGCATCTGCACAAGTCCCGCAAAAATAATCGGAATAACAAAAATTATAAATTTTTTAAGCATATGACCTCTTGTGAAGTCAATAGTCCCTGTTTTTTTCATACAAAAATCCGCCTTTCAGATTTTTAACACCTGCTTAATTATACATATGTCAAATAATTTTTCAAGTCAGATTTTGATTTTTTTGTGCTATTTTTTGCTCTTTTTTATTTTATGTATTCCAACAGCTCTTTTATTGCTTCTTTGTCGGAAAAATCGCAATCCGCATCGCAAAGTTCAATCAAAAGCTTTTCCATTTCAGTTGCATTTTCTTTACTGCTCATTATTTTTTTAAGAGTTTTTAGTGCAGTCCTGTGCACAAGACTTAATTCTGAAAGCACCATCTTACCCATAAAATTGAAAACCTTGACATTTTCAGGCAGACCGTTTTTAAAATTCTTCTCTATTACCATTTTATCATAGTACTCTCTGCAATCAAGAGGTGTTATCCCCGTTGAAAAAACTGCAATCTTTTTATCTTTAAAAGCCTCAATGTTTTTAGTTATAAGACTCACACCGTTTATAATCTCTGCATAAAGACCTCCGCCATAGATAATAGCATCATATTTCTGCAAATCTTCAGCTTTAATATCTTTTGCATCAAAACACTCACACCCAAGCTCATCTGCAATCCATTTTGCATACTGTCTTGTTGAGCCGTATTTTGATTTATAAATTACAATGGATTTCATTAAAAGTCTCCTTATTTGTGATTGCCCTCAGGCAAACTTAGTTGGAAAGCGTAAGTTTTACAACGCTTTCCACATGCTGAGTGTTTGGGAACATATCTACGGGAGTTACAGTTGAGATGTTATATTTTTGCGATAAGATATCTAAATCTCTTGCAAGGGTTGCGGGATTACAGGAAATGTAGACAATTTTTTCTATTTCTGTTTCAAGTAAGCAGTCAAGAAGTTCTTTGTGACAGCCTTTTCTTGGTGGGTCAAGAATTACTGCATCTATCTTTTCGCCTTTTTTAAGTATTTCAGGCACAACATCTTCGCTTGCACCAAGAATGTACTCTGCATTTTCAATTCCGTTTAATTTAGCATTAATTTGTGCATCTTCTACTGCAGACTCTACAATTTCAACCCCTGTTATTTTCTCTGCTTTTTCTGAAAGATACAATCCTATTGAGCCTATTCCGCAGTAAAGGTCCATTAAATGCCCACATTTTTCACCCAAAAGCTCTCCTGCTTTGTTGTAAAGAACCTCTGTCTGTTTTGAATTTACCTGGAAGAATGAATGGGGAGAAATGTTGAATTTCACATCACCGATATAACCTTCAATGGTATCACTGCCGTAAATTGTTATATTTTTATCTCCAAGTATTACATTTGTGTCTTTACTGTTAACATTTATAATAATACTTTTAATTTCAGGGCATACCGAAAGAAGCTCCTTTGTTAAAACATTTGTAAAAGGAAGCTTTGCCGTTTTTGATACAAGTACAACCATAGTATTATCTTTTGAATGTCTTGTATAAAGGTGTCTTATTGGTGCTTTCGACTTTTTAATATATGCAGAAACCACCTTTAAAATGCCTTCATCTTTTTCATTTTGCATAAGGCAACTGTTAATAGGAACAAGTCTGTGACTTCTTGATGCATAAAAACCGTATGTTTCATTTTCAAATGGGTACTGCGCCTTATTTCTGTAATTATATGGGTTTTCTGCGCCAATACAGTCTGCAACCTCAACCGGTACCTTGCAGTATTTTTTCATGCATTCAACAACCTGTTTCTTCTTGATTTCAAGCTGTTTTTCGTAAGAAAGATGCAGAAAATTACACCCTCCGCATTTATAAAATGCAGGGCATTTTGGTTCTGCACGGTCAGCAGATTTTGTTATAAGCTTTTCGATTTTACCAAAAGCGTGAGTACTTAAAACCTTTAAGATTTTAATTTCTGCCGTTTCGCCTTTAATTAAATATGGCACAAAAACCGTAAAATTATCTATTTTTGCAATTCCTTCACCGCCAAAGCCATCATCAACGGCGGTCACTGTATAAATTTCATTCTTCTTTATCATATTACCTCATAAAAAAAGGGATGTGCATTTACATCCCTTTCTGCAATTTTTATGCTTTATTAACTGAGCCAAAGAGTTCCATTTTTTCTTTAACTGTTGCTTTGATAGCTTCAACACCCGGTGCTAAAAGCTTTCTTGGATCAAAGCCTTTGCCTTCTAAATCTTTGCCTGCTTCAACATATTTTCTTGTTGCAGCTGCAAATGAAAGCTGACATTCTGTGTTTACATTGATTTTTGAAACACCGAGAGAAATTGCTTTTTTAATCATATCTTCAGGGATACCTGTGCCACCGTGAAGAACTAGTGGCATTGGATCTGTTGCCTTGCCGATTTCTTCAAGAACATCAAATCTTAAACCTGCCCAGTTTTCAGGATATTTACCGTGAATGTTACCGATACCTGCAGCGAGCATATCAACGCCAAGGTCTGCAATCATTTTACATTCGTTAACATCAGCTACTTCGCCACCGCCAACAACGCCGTCTTCTTCACCACCGATTGAACCAACTTCAGCTTCAACTGAAATACCCTTTGAATGAGCGATTTCGATGATTTCTTTTGTTTTTTCAATGTTTTCTTCGATTGAGTAGTGTGAACCGTCAAACATAACTGAAGAGAAACCTGCTTCAATTACTTTTAAAGCGTGTTCGTAGCTACCATGGTCAAGGTGAAGAGCAACAGGAACTGTGATTCCGAGTTCTTTAATCATACCGTTAACCATACCAACGATTGTTGTGTAACCACACATATATTTACCTGCACCTTCTGATACACCTAAAATAACAGGTGAATTGTTTTCCTGTGCAGTCTGAAGAATAGCCTTTGTCCATTCTAAGTTATTGATATTAAACTGACCTACTGCATATTTTCCTTCTTTTGCCTTTTTAAGCATTTCTGCTGCTGAAACTAACATTTGTTTTCCTCCAAAATTTTTAATTTTCTTTATTATACATTTTTAAAATAAATATGTCAACATTTTTCAAGAATAATCAGCTTTGATTGGTAGTCTTTTCCGTCTTTGACAGGAAGTCCTATATTCATTAAAACATCACCGCCGTAAACCTTACCGCTTTCCTTTTCAACATACATTGCATTTTCATCAAGACCTGCAAATTTAAGTCTGTCTTCAGACTGATTTGCTCTGCCCATAACGGTAACATAAATGGTAACGCATTTTGATTTATCCTCTGCCACATAAGAGAAGCAAGCATTTTTGCTTCTATAAACATTCTTCGCATCATAAGGTGAACGCAAACGGTACATCTGTCCGTAATGGATAGTATCTCTTAATTCTTTAAATTCCTTAATCTGCTCTTTCATTTCGTCAAGCTCACTCTGAGGAAGAGATAAAAGGTCTATTTCATAACCAAAGGTTCCGCACATTGCCACATATCCTCTTGTTGATAAAGGTGTGCTTCTTCCTACCTGATGATTAGGGCTGAATGAAACATGGGCACCCATTGTTGTTGCAGGCATAACCATACTTGTACCATACTGAATGTAGCATCTTTCAATTGCATCAGTATCATCACTGCACCAAACTTGAGGAACATAATAAAGCATACCTGCATCATATCTTCCGCCACCACCTGCACAACCTTCAATAAGTACATCAGGGAATTTTGTTGTGATTTCTTCTAAAATATCATAAAGACTTAAAACATATCTGTGGCTGATTTCGCAGAACTGTTCAGGCTCAAGCTTCATTGAGCCGATTTCTGCAAAAATTCTGTTCATATCCCATTTAACATAAGAAATGTTTGCTTTTGTGAGCATTTCTGTTAAAAAGCCTTTAACATAATCGCAAACATCTTTTCTTGTTAAATCTAAAATACACTGATTTCTGCCAAGAGAGTTTTCTCTTTCGGGAGCTTTTAATACCCAATCAGGGTGCTTTCTGCAAAGCTCCGAGTCTGGAGAAATCATTTCAGGCTCATACCATACACCGAATTTAAGACCAAGGTCGTTAACCTTTTTAGCAAGTCCGTCAAGTCCATTCGGAAGCTTTTCTCTGTTTTCATACCAGTCACCGAGAGAGGTTTTGTCGTCGTTTCTCTTGCCGAACCAGCCGTCATCCAAAACTAAAAGCTCAACACCGATTTCTGCCGCTTTTTCGCCAAGTGCTAATATTTTTTCCTCATTAAAGTCAAAATATGTAGCCTCCCAGTTATTTAAAAGAACAGGTCTGTATGCATCTCTGTATTTTCCGCGAACAAGTCTTGTTCTGTATAACTTATGATAAATTCTTGACATTTTTCCAAAGCCTTCATCTGAATAAACCATAACAACCTCAGGTGTTACAAAAGTTTCCCCTGCACCTAAATTCCAGCCAAAGTTGTTTGGGTTAATACCAATCATAACTCTTGAAGCATCAGCAGGATTAACTGCAACACCCTCATAGTGATTTCCGCTGTATAAAAGACTAAAGCCGTAAACCTCGCCCTCTGTTTCGGTTGCATTTGGTCTTGAAAGTCCTAAGAACGGACTGTATGAGTGCGAGCTTACACCGTTTAAGGTTTCAATATGCTGAACACCGTTGAAAAGAGGTGTTTTCTGTATCTGTCTTTCTCTCGCCCACGCACCGTAAAGGTGAACCATATCATAGTCCTTATCAGGAAAATCAACACTCATTGAAAGAGCAGAATTTAACTTAACAGTTTCATCCCCGCAGTTTTTGATTTCAACATTTCTTGTGATTGCATCAAGCTCTTCAAAAACTGTATATCTTAATGTAAATTCCATATTTTCAGAATCATCTCTTAAAACAAGCTCAAGAGTTGTTGCTTCGTCATCATTTTCAACATAGGTTGCAGGCAGACCTTTAAGCTTTGGTTTGCCCTTATAGATTTTATGAGATTTATAATATGGGTATGTAGCATTACTTCCGTTTGGGTAAATTGCCTCAAAGGCTGTAGGTCTTCTGTCCACAGAGCCTGCAAAGGAATATTCCTGCATACTGCCGTCACTTGTAAACCATCCGTCTTTTCCTGATACTTCTCTGTCTTTGTTTGTGTGTGCCACCGACTTCACAAGCATTGTTTCGGCAATACTTTCAAGATTGTTAATCTTCTTTCCGTAATGCAAATGGATTGCAAGCTTGTCCTCTAAAATAAAGAACACATAAGATGAGCTCTTTGTCTGTAAATTAAATGCTTTGTTTTTTTCATCATAAATTATTGGCATTTTTCTCTCTCCTTTTCTTGTTTTGCAAGCAAATTTATTTCGTAAGATACTCAAAGGCTTTGTCAAGCTGAGTGTCTTCTAAAACTGTTGCCTCTAAAACAAGGTTATTTATAAAAGTCTGAGTTGTGAAATCTAAATCTCCACATGGGTAAAGACCTGTATCTGTCTGAAATCTTTTTACTGCTTCATCTAAAGTTGTATCAAAATATTCGTCCATATCACCGCCAAAGTACTGAAGAACTCTTAATCTTTCTTTAAGTGCCACAATCTGCGGATGACTGTCACCAAGATAATATTTTGCTTCAAAGGTAAGTGGTTCAAAATCTTCTGCAGTTGCAAGTCTTTCAACATTTGCAACATATTCATCAGGAGAAATACCAACCTTGTTTATAGCATCACCGTTTGGTGTGAAAAATTCAGAAACTGTAAGCTTTATACCACCGAATTCACCAAGACCTAAAGTATTCTGCATTGTGCCTTTTCCGTAGGTTTTTACACCCATAAGAATACCTGCATCATTATCTTTGATTGCAGCGGCAAAGATTTCTGCTGCAGATGCAGTATTTTCATTTATGAGAACAACCATATCCTGCTTTTCGCCATATCTTGGATTGTAATATGTATATTCACCGGTTCTTTTGTTTGAAACATTTAAGAGTGGTTTATCCCTTTCAATAAAGTTTGACGCAGCAGTAAGTGCTTCGCTTGTAACACCACCTGAATTGTTTCTTAAATCGATTATATACTTTTTGATGCCCTTTGTTTTGTATTCACTTAATGCATCTGTAAATTCCTGACCTGTTGCAGAACTGAAATTTATAATTCTTATGTATGCCACATCTTTTTCAAGAAGTGCATGTTCTACGGTATTTTCATTGAGTTTTTCCCTGATTATTCTGAAAGTAATTTCCTTACCGTCTCTCAAAACAGTAATCTCAACAGGTGTACCCGTTTCACCTCTTGCCTTTGTGGCAACTGCATTTGAATCAAGACCTGTTACAATCTCACCGTTTACTTTGTAAATAATATCCCCTTCAAGCATACCCGCTTTTTCTGAAGGAGCACCTTTAAGGAAGCCTGTAACTTTGCAGTATTCACCCTCACTTGTAAGGTATGCACCTATGCCTGAATACTCTGACTCAACATATGCAAAAAATTCGTCGAATTCTTCTTTTGTGTAGTATTTGCTATGTTCGTCAAGGCTGTCTAAAAGCACCCTTGCAACATCTTCAAACATTTCGGGATTTCTTGTAAGCAGTTCTTTCATAAGATACTCAACAACTGCATCCTTATCCATTTCATATTTATAGTTAACATCTATATATTCTTTTAGGGCGTTTGCAAGATTAAACGCCTGTTCACCCTCCGCTGATGCACATATTGGCATAATTGCCACAATGCACGCAAGCATTAAAGTCAATAATCTTTTTTTCATTGTTTTTACTCTCCTTTATTTACCAGTTGAATTCTGTACGCTCTGCTTACAGTTCCGGTTTTTCTTACTATTGTAAAAACATAAACTTCTTTATCCACCCACTGTGAATTAAGCTCATCTACAGTTAAAGCGTTCTCTCTGTTACAGAAAACCGCATCGTCGAAATAAGGAATTTCAACTAATTTGCCTTCTCTGTCTTTTATAACAACCATTCTTTCTTCATCATCAACATAATAAAGAGTTCCGCTATAGGCATCAGAATCCACATAATCCTGTTCATCTCTCTTTATAGTTTCTGTTTTGTGACTGAAACAGGTTACTAAAACCGCCTGTCCGTTTCTTATGTAAACATTAACAACATCACCCTGGTTAAGAGCTTCAATTCCCTGTGGAAGAGAATTGTGTTTAACCACAACAATGTCTTTATATTCGTTTTCAGGGTTATAATTAAGATCAACCGCTTCGCCATTTAAGTTATATGTTCTGTTTGCCTCAAGTTGCATATTTTCAAGCTTTATAATTCTTTTATTTCTGATTTTATCTTTTTCGTTTTCAGAAACAAGGTCATTACTTACAACAATATCTTTAACAATATCAAAACCAAGCTTGTCTTTATACAATTCTACTGAATTAAGAAACATCTGTGCCGCTTCTTCTCTTGTTACAAGATTTAAAACTCCAAGATTTGTTCCGTCACCTTTTAAAATGCCGTTTTTAATGGCAGTTTCATAATAAAGTCTTGAATATGCAGGCTCTGCAGGAACATCAGCAAATTCGGTTACATAGTTTTCTTTTGTTGAAAGCTCAAGCCCGAAAACCGAAACCATCCACAAAGCAACCTCGCCTTTGGTTGCAGGTTCGTCCTTCCTGAAGGATGCTTTTGCATAATCAGGACTCATTGTTGCCGTATAATCCTCGGTACTGATAATTTTATAATCTACCGCAAGCCTTAAATAACCATCCGCCCATCCGCATACATTGTTAAACTTGTCTGGATTTTCAAGTTTTTGCTTACGCACAACTTCATTGTAGCCATTTGCAACACTTTCAAGACCTGCCGCTCTGAAAATCATAGCAAGTGCCTCAACCCTTGTAAGATTGTCATCAGGATTGAAATTTCCTTCCGAACCGTTCATTATGGAAAGAGCTGCAACCGTATAAACCGCATCTCTTGACCAATGGTCAACAGGCTTAAACGCCATATCGGTGAAGCTTATTTTCCTGACGGTTGAATAAAACTCATCATTTCCGCCGTATGTTTTTATTTCTTCTGCCTGCACAACACAGGAAGCAAGAATTAAAATAGCAAGAAAAATTGCTGTTATTTTTTTCATTTTAATTTCCTTTCGGTATTTCATTCAGCTTTTTTGCTGACTTTTACACAAAGCTCATTATGAGAATTAACCATATTACCCATTTCAAGCACATAGGCAAGCCTTATAAGACCACCATCTTCATCAAGGTAAGCATCAATATAATCAGTAAGCACATTTATATTAAGACTTCCAAAGGGCGTTGAATAGTTTCCTGTATATTTCATTGCAGGGGCAAACTGCATTGTTGATGAAAACTGCCCCTCTTTAACCATTGTCATTCCTGATGATGTAAGCTCAATGGTAGTTGTATATTCATCTTCTGCCTGAGCATCCATATGTGTATACTTTATAATTGCCTTGTCTTTTTTATATTCGTAAGTTCCCTCGCAGAAAATCTGACTGTCACTTTTTTCGCCGTCTATTGTCTGCACTCCTGTTACTTCAACTATTACTTTCATTGTATAAAATTCTCCATTGCAAGTTCTATCAGTTTATCCACTATTTCTGTTTTTTTGTATCCTGATTTTTCAAGAAGCATAGGATACATACTTATGCCTGTAAATCCCGGGATTGTGTTGATTTCGTTAAGATAGATTTCACCTGTTACCTTATGCACAAAAAAGTCAACACGGCTCATACCTTTAAGTCCCATAGCCTTGAAAACCTTTACTGCAGTTTCTCTCACTTCATTTGCCTTTCTTTCAGAAAGGATTGCAGGGATAACAAGCTTTGAATCAGAAACATATTTTGCTTCGTAATCGTAAAATTCTTTATCAGGAATAATTTCACCAAGTATCGATGCAAAAGGTTCATTGTTTCCTATAACCGCACATTCAACTTCACGGCCGTCAATAAATTCTTCAACCAGAATTTTTCTGTCTACCTTTGAAGCATTTAAAAGCTGTTCTTTTAAATCATTCTTATTGTGCGCCTTACCGATACCAACAGATGAACCTGCATTTGCAGGTTTAATGAATACAGGATATTCAAACTTTGCTTCAATTTTACCAATAACTGCATCCATATCTTCAAATTCATCAGAGTAAACAGTAACCCAGTCCGCCTGATTGATTCCGCAATCTTTAAACACAAGCTTTGCCATAGGTTTATCCATACAGATTGCAGAGCCAAGCATTTCAGGACCAACGCAAGGAAGCTTAGCAAGCTCGCAAAGACCCTGTATTGTTCCGTCTTCTCCGTATTTTCCGTGAAGAACAGGGAAAACAACATCAATTCTGATATTTTCAATTCCCTTTTCGCCAAAAACAATAAGACCATCTGATGAATCAGGACTTAAAATGGCTTTTTTAATGTTTTTATTTATGTAACTGCCATCACGGATACTTTCTGTATCTCCTTCATAAAAGTGCCACTGACCTTCTTTTGTGATACCCACTTTTATAACATTATATTTTTCTTTATCAAGTAATTCTATTACATTTGCTGAAGAAATCAAAGAAACATCGTGTTCTGTTGATTGCCCACCGAATAATACAAGTACATTTAATTTTTCCATAACTGCCTCCTATATATCATAGACTATATTATTATATAATAATACTCACTTTTTTTCAACCACTTGTTGAAAAATAACTTTTTTTATTGTATAATATTTAAAAACAAACGAAAGGTGACACAAAAATGGGATTATTTAATAATTTTAGCAAACCGGGTCCGGGCGTAAGCAAAAACGAAAAACCTAAAAAGGGGCTCATATTATTCTTTGAACTTTTAACAAGAAAATTCGGTTCATACATAACATTGAACCTTGCATATCTAATAACCTTAATACCGGGTATTTTAGCAGTATGGTTCTCACTTATGTTCTGCACAAGCGATTTTATTGACAATCAGGAAACCGCTTCTGCAGTTGTTTCTTTAACAACAATTGCATCTATCCTTATTGCAGTTCTTTTCAGTTTAAGTCCGTTTTCTTCAGGATATTTTTATGTTCTCCGTAATTTTTCAAGAGAAGATAATGCCTGGGAATTTACAGACTTCTTCGGAAAATTCAAAGCAAATGCCGGAAAGAGCATCATTTCATTTTTAATTGATACATTCCTTGTATGTGCATCATTTTTCGCCATAAGAATTTATGTTATTCTTGCCACAGTTATGGGCTCATCAATACTTATTCTTCTTGGCGGGTTCCTGCTTATTCTTATATTCTTTATGCTTTCAATTCCATATAAATGGATTATGATTGTAACTTTTGATATGAACCTTTTAGCCATTTACAAAAACTCTTTTTTCCTTTTATTTGTAGATGCAAAAAGAAACGGACTTTACTTTTTATCAATTCTTTTCTTCTGGTTTATTATGTACCTTTTATCAACAATATCTGCAGGTCTTGTAACCGTTATCGTTCTTGGCATAATAGGAATAAGCTCATACGGACTTATGCTCTGCATAAACACATATCCTACTGTTGAAAAATTCTTGATAAAACCACAGGAGAAATAAAATGATTAAAGAAAAATTTATTGAAATATATAATCAGAACATCAAAAGAGAAGGTGCAGATAAACTTCTTGCCTATCTTCTCGAAAGCGATTTTTTTGAAGCACCCGCTTCTTCAAGATTCCACAGTGCTTACGAAGGTGGTCTTGCAGAGCATAGCATCAAGGTTTATGAATGTTTAAAGGCGTATCTTGAAAGACAGCGAGTTAAAGAACTTTACGGTATTGAATACAGCGACGAAACCATCGCAATCACCGCTCTTCTTCACGACCTTTGCAAAATCGGATGCTACCACAAAGGCTTCAGAAATGTTAAAGATGAATCAGGCAAGTGGCAACAGGTTCCAACCTATAATTTTGATGACCCTTTGCCATACGGACACGGTGAAAAATCAGTTTACATCATTTCAGGCTTTATGAGACTTAAAAGAGAAGAAGCCTTTGCCATAAGATACCATATGGGTTTCTCAAACACAGATGATAAAAACTCTGTAGGCAAAGCTTTTGAACAATATCCTTTAGCTTTCGCCGTATCGATTGCAGATATGGAAGCAACATATTTCCTTGAAAAAGAATGAGGGAATGTTAAAATACTCCAGAGCACAAAAAGGCAGTAAAATACAAATATGTATCATCTGCTAATCAATAAAAATTATAAACAAAGCGAAGAAAAGGCCCACATTCGTGAGCCTTTTCTTTGATTTAATGCCTTTTTGTTATGAACAAACTTCACCTCTCGGCGTATACACATACGCCTTCGGGTATCCCTTACGGTTCAGTTTGCTCATTCTGAAGCATTTTTCCTATTCCCCAAATGGAAACTGTTTAAAAATATTTTTAAACAGTCCCTATTTTCATTCCCTGATACAGGTCATTATCTGCCATATATTTGTCAATAGTTCCAAGAACTCTTATTTTGTCCTTGCTCCAGAGTGGTGCAACAAGCTTGTCCTTTGAGCCGTCGCCCGTTATTCTTTCTATTACGGTTTCTTTTGGAAGATAAGTAAGCTGTGTGCAGACGGTTTTTATATAGTCATCAAATGACATTTCTTCAAATTCGCCATTTAAAAACTGCTTATGCATAACCGTTCCCTGCATTATGTGCAGAAGATGGATTTTTACCGCATCAGGTTTTAAATCACCCACAACTTTAGCAGTTTCAACCATCATTTCAAAATTTTCACCGGGAAGTCCGTTTATTAAATGCACACAAACTCTTATATTTCTTTCTTTAAGCTTTTTATATGTTTTCAGAAAACACTCAAAACTGTGACCTCTGTTTATTTTTTCTGCAGTTTCATCAAAAACAGTCTGAAGTCCAAGCTCCACCGTAAAATATGTTCTTTTTGAAATTTCTTCAAGATAATCAAGCACATTATCTTCTATACAGTCAGCTCTTGTTGCAACGCTTAAACCTACCACATTTTCACAGGAAAGGGCTTCTTCATACAAACTTTTAAGTCTTTCAAGTGGTGCATAGGTGTTTGTATTTGCCTGAAAATATGCAATAAGGTCTGCATTTTCATATTTTTTGTGTATTCTTTCTCTTTCAAGTCTTATTTGTTCTGACACAGAAATACGACTGTCTGCCGAAAACTCACTCCCACCCGATACACAATAAGTGCATCCGCCTTTATTGGGACAAGTAAAGCCTCCATCCAGAGAGGCTTTAAAAACTCTTCTGCCAAAAACAGATTTAATATGATAATTTAATGTGTGATATCTTTTGTTATCGTTTGAATAGATAAATTTATTCATTTAAAAGCTCCATTGCAACCCCTTCTCTCACTCCCTTGGTGCAGAAAACAACTGTATCTGCACCTGTTGTTTCAAGAAGCACAGTCAAAGGACAAAGACCTGCCGTCATAACATCGGCTCTTTTAGGGTCAATGCCAAACTTTTCTGCCCTTTCTTCCACAGGTGTTGCATATATTTTTTCATACATATCAAAGACCTGTTTGTCTGATATGTTTTTACCGTCAAAATCCACATTGCCGAAAACACTTATTGCAAGCTCCTTCACAACTCCGCCAAGCACACATACGGGGAGTTTTTCGTCAAGCCAACTGTTTTCTCTTATTGATTTTGTCATAAAATCTTTCATTTCTTCGTGGCCCTTAATGTCAGGTTCAAACTTCTCCTTCATAACCACACAGCCTAAAGGCATACTTATGAAATTTTCAACAGTCTTGTCTTTGATTTTTGAAATTTCAACAGAGCCTCCGCCAATGTCTATAACATAAAAGCTCTCACAATCCATTGAGGTGCTTGCCGCCAATGCTCCGTATTTTGCTTCTTCTTCACCATTTAAAACCTGAATATCAATACCTGTCAGAAGCTTTACACTGGCAATAAACTGTGAAGAATTTTCCGCACGCCTTAAGCTTTCGGTAGCAATAGCCTTAAAATCATCAACATTCTGCTCCATAAGTATTGCACGGTATTTCTCAAAAACTTTAAGGGTTCTTTCCATAGGCTCTTTCTTGAGCATATTGTCAAGATTAAGACCTTCCGCAAGACGAACCTGATGTCTTTCCCTGAAAATTTCTTTGATAATATTTTCTTCCTTTTGGTAAATTCCCATTCTAAGGGAATTTGAACCAAGGTCTAAAACTCCAAGCTTCACCCTTTTATCTCCTTAACGAATTCTTCTATTCTATCAAGTGCCTTTTTTATGGTATTTAAAGAATAAGCATAAGAAATTCTTACAAATCCTTCGCCCGAATCACCAAAAGCATTTCCCGGAATAACCGCAACTTTTTTCTCTCTTAAAAGTCTTTCGCAGAATTCCTCCGAAGAAAGACCGGTTGATTTAATTGACGGGAATACATAAAAAGCACCTTTTGCTTCAAAGCAATCAAGACCTATTTCATTAAGTCTGTCAATTAAATATCTTCTTCTTTTGTTGTATTCTCTTTTCATCTCTTCTATATCAGAGTCACCATTTCTTACCGCTTCAACTGCCGCATACTGGCTTGTTGTGGGTGCAGACATAATGGCAAACTGATGAATTTTAGTCATAGCCTTAATAACCGCTTCATCACCCACCGCATAGCCAAGACGCCACCCTGTCATAGCATAGCATTTTGAGAAACCACCCACAATGATTGTGCGCTCTTTCATACTTTCAATATTTGCGATTGAAGTATGTTTAATTCCGTAAGTAAGCTCTCCGTAAATTTCATCTGAAAGCACCATAATTTCTGTTTCTTCAAGAACTTTTGCTATTTCTTCAAGTTCCTCTTTTTCCATAACCGCACCTGTAGGATTATTAGGAAACGGAAGCACAAGAAGCTTTGTCTTTGGTGTTATTGCCTCTTTAAGTGCCTTTGCAGTAAGCTTGAAATCGTGTTCTTCATCTGTAACAATAGGAACAGGAACACCGCCTGCAAGAGATGTGCAGGGAGAATAACAAACAAAGCTTGGTTCAGGAATCAGAACTTCATCGCCGGCAGATATAAGCGCTCTTATGCAAAGGTCAATGGCTTCGCTTCCGCCAACAGTAACAAGTATCTGGCTTTCGTTATACTGTAAATTAAATCTTCTGTCTAAATATTTACAAAGCTGTTGTCTTAATTCAACAAGGCCTGCATTTGATGTATAGTATGTTCTTCCCTTTTCAAGAGATAAAATACCTGCATCTCTTATATGCCACGGCGTAACAAAATCAGGTTCACCGATTCCAAGAGAGATGGCGTCCTTCATCTGATTTGCAATATCAAAAAATTTTCTTATGCCCGAAGGCTTTATTTCTGTAACGGTTTTCGTTATTTTACTTTGAATATTCAATATTCTATCACCTGCCTGCTGTCTTCCTTTTCTGCTTCGTAAACGATTCCGCCTTCTTTATATCTTTTTAAAATAAAATGAGTTGAAGTTGAAGTAATACATTCCATAGGAGCAAGCTTTTCTGCAACAAACCCTGCAACCTCTTTTAAGTTTTTGCCTTCAATCATAACTGATAAGTCATACGCACCCGATGACATAAGATAAACATTTTTAACATGTTCAAACTGATAAATTTTTTCTGCAACTCTGTCAAAGCCCTGGTCAAGCTGTGGAGTAACCTTTAATTCAATAAGCGCAGAAACAAGATTTTCATCAAATTTGTCCCAGTTAATCATAGCTTTATAGCCACCGATTATACCTTTTTCTTCAAGCTCTGCAATAATTCTTTCAACATCTTTTTCATTTAAAGAAAGTTCTCTTGCAATTTCTTTTGCGGTAGCTCTGCCGTCTTTTTCAAGAATTTCTAATATTTTCTGTTCCATATACGCTCTCCTCATTCATCAATAAGCTGGTCAAGTTCTTTAGTGTACTTGTTTGCAGAAAGGATTATGTTTGTTTTAAGCTGTCTTATTTCTTCGTTGAGCTTTCTTAATCTCATTTCCGCTTCTTTTGTTTCAATTTCTGTTTCTTTAATCTTTTCTTCTTTTAATTTTTCTGCATCGCTTATTATGGCATCAGCTTTTTCCTGTGCCACAGATACAACTTCTTCTGCTTTTTTCTCTGCAGTAATAATAGCATTACTTACTGTCGCTGCATCTGATTCAAGTTTTTCAAGCTTTTCTTTAAGAGCATCTATTTCTTTTTCAAGGTCATAGATTTTATCTTCGCTTGCATCAAGGCTCTGCTGAGTTTTAACGCTCAACTCCTCAATATACGCATTTACAAGTTTTTTCTTGTATCCAAACATTGAAGTTTTAAATAATTTATTCATCATTTTCCATCCTTTCGTTTTGTTCTATGGGAAGCTTAATTGTAACAGTTGTACCTTCTCCATAAACACTGTCTATTGAAATAGTACCCTCGTGGGCTTCAATAATTTCTTTTGCAATGGCAAGACCAAGACCCGTACCGCCCATTTTTCTTGAGCGCGCCTTGTCAACACGATAAAATCTGTCAAAAATATGTGGTAAATCTTTTTCAGGAATACCCATACCTGTATCAGAGATTTTTATATAAACATTTTGCTCCTGCTGACCTGATACAACCGTTATATTTCCGCCTTCAGGTGTGTATTTAAGTGCATTTGACACAATGTTTACAACCACCTGACTTATTCTGTCCTTATCGGCAAAAACATTGTCTGTTCCGCCACCCCTTACATAGGTCAGAATCTGTCTGTGCTTTTTGGCATCCATACTCATTGTGTTCACAATGTTTTCAACAAGTGTGCCAAGACTGAAGCTTTCAGGCTTTAAGTGTTGTTTTGAATGGTCAAGCTGAGAAAGAGCAAGAAGGTCTTTAACCAGTCTTGTCATTCTGTCCGCTTCACTGTCAATAACCTTTAAGAAGCTTGTTCTTGTTGCTTCATCGCTGATATCCGCATCAAGCAGAGTTTCCGAGTAGCTTTTTATGTTTGTAAGCGGTGTTCTAAGTTCGTGAGAAACATCCGCAACAAAGGCTCGTCTTGAATCGTCAAGTCGTTGTTGCTTTGTAATATCCTGAAGTGCAACAACAACGCCATCTGCCTTTTTATATTCTGTTTTATATGGTGCAAAGTGCAGTGCAATAACATTTTCACCTATTTCAAGCACGCAGGACTTTTCAATTTCCTCATCATCTGAAAGTGCCTGTTCAAAGGTTACAGGGATGGCATATTTTTCAAATATACTGTCAAAGGTATGCTCTTTTCTTGCATCAATACCAAGCATTTTTTCTGCAGTAGGATTTATGTGAAGTGCCTCTTTTTCCGAATCAAAGGCCATAACACCGTCTGCAAGGTTTTTAAGTATAACCGAAATTTTATCTCTTTCGGAGGATATGTCATAAAGTGTGCTTTTAAGCCTTGATGCCATGGTGTTGAAAGTGTTTGTAAGTGTACCGATTTCATCGTCACTCTTAACCTCAATAACTGTATCAAAATCACCCTCCGCCATTTTACCCGCCTTGTTTGTAAGATGAGTAATAGGCACTGTTATGGTACGACTCAGGAAAATTCCAAGGAGCAAAGCAAAAAGTGCACTTAAAAGAATTGCCTGTGCAATAACCGTAAACATTTTAAAGAGCACATCATTTACTTCCTGTTTGTTGTCCTGTATGTAAATAATATACTTAACCTGTTCATCTTTCAAAACAGGATATGCATAATCCATATAGTTAAGTCCCACAGAAACCTTGTTCCCCACTTTTCCCGACATAGCGGCTATAAGATTTTCCGAAAGTTCAGGGCTTGTAATGGTCTGTGCGCTTGAAGAAATCACCGATGCATCTTCGCCATTTAAAATATAGTAATCTCTGTTTTCATTTATACCAAATCTGCTGGTGGAAAAAGCTCTCATTCTCTCCTCAAGACTTGCCTTTGCATCAGTTTCCGATGCAGCCTCTTCAAGACTCTTTCCTACGCCTGTTTCAAATGCATTTTCCATTTGTGTTTCAAATCGTTGCAAATAGAAAGTTGACACATTGCTTAAAAGGAATGTTCCTGTTATAACAACAACCGAAACAATAAGAAGCATAAATATTAAAACAAGTCGCCATTGCAGTTTTCCGAAAAAACCGTCTTTCTTTCTTGCCACACTTTCACCACCCTATATGTATAGATATTATATTTTATCATTAAACCAAATCTTTGTCAATTTTAATGGGAATGTTAAAATGCTCCAGAACACAAAAAGGCAGTAAAATACAAATGTTTAGTATGTGCTAGTCAATAAGTTTTATAACAAAACGAAGAAAAAGCCCACACTTGTGAGCTTTTTCTTTGATTTAATGCCTTTTTGTTATGAACCAAACTCACCTCTCGGCGTATACACATACGCCGTCGGGTAACCACTTCGTGTTCGTTTGGCTCATTCTGAAGCATTTTTCCTATTCCCTTACAAAATGATGCAGTTTAAAAACTGCCCTTATTTTTTATTTCATCATTTCTCTTAATCTTTTAGCTGAATCTGCGAGGTTTTTAATTCCTTCAAAAATATTTTCTTCGTTATATTCTTTAAGATATGCATCAGCTTCTAAAGTGAGTTCACCTTTGTAGCCTATTTCTTTAAGTGCCTTTGTCACAGCATCAAAATCTATGTTCATTGAAAAAGGAATCTGGTGCTTATCATTTTCCTTGTCGTTATCATGAATATGGAGTGCCTGAAGCTTTGGTCCTATTGCTTTTATCATTTCTACGGCACTTGTTCCAAGTCCTTTAAGCTCTGCGTGTCCTATATCAAGACAAGCCACAAAATAATCATCATTTACTGCTTTAAGATGCTCAACAAAACTTTCAGGTGAAGAACAAGCCGCAGGTGCAGGGCCATAATTCCAGTTGAACATATTTTCAGTTGCTATTTTCACACCGCATTCCTTTGCGAAAGGCAAAAGTTCATTATATATTTCTGCATTTTCTTCTGCACCTTTATAATTGTCAGGGTGAATTATGCAGATTTTTCCGCCTGCTTCTGCAGTACTTTCAATTGCTCTTTTATAGTGACTTCTTATTTCGTCGCAATATGTAGGAAACGGTGCGTGAGACTGGTTACATTCAATTCCGTTATCAAGTCCGATTTTCTTAAGCTTTCTTGCAAATGCAAGATAGTTGTTTCCTAAAAAAGGGTGGTCAGTCTTTATAGCACACTTCTTTTCCCAGTCGTATCTTATTGCTGACATCATTGAAAAATCCCAGGCGTCAAATCCTGCATTTGCAATAAGCTCAACCGCCTTTTCCTCTCCTATAATTCTTGATGTTGAACCGATTTCTGTTGAAATTTTCATAACATTCATCCCTTTCTACACATTTTTATAAATGCTTCTATAACTTTTGAACCGTCAACCGTATCTTCTCTTGATGCGTCAAAGCACATTCTTTCAGGGTGCCATTGTACGCCGAAGACAGGCAGGTTTTTATGTTCTATAGCTTCAATCACTCCGTCATCAGACATAACGGTTATATCAAATCCGTCTGCAACTTTATCAAGTGCCTGATGGTGATGACTGTTTACAGCAAACTCTTTGCCATATAATTCATATAAAAGGCTTCCCTCTTTTGCCAAAGCATTATGAACAAGGTCAACCTCTGTTCCCGATGTGTGCCTGTCTGCATTTTCTATATGCTGATGCATATTTCCGCCAAAGACAATATTTATAAGCTGAAATCCTCTGCAAATACCAAAAATCGGCTTTCCTGCCTTAACATACGCCTTACAGAGTTCAAACTCACAGGCATCTCTTTCATAGTCTATATCAACAGCGCCGTTTATTTCCTGACCATAGTATTTGGGGTCAGTATCACTACCACCGCAAAGGAGAAGTCCATCATAGCTTGTGTCAATTTCAGGAAGATATTTTGCTTCTGCAATCGCTCCAAGATTATTAACTGCATCTATATAATACTGTGTATTTATTTTTGCTGCAAGTAAAATTTTTGGTTTCATATGTCCCTCCATAAGAAAAAACAGAAATACCGCTATATGATATTTCTGTTTTGGTCTGAGTGGGGAGACTTGAACTCCCGGCCTCTTGAACCCCATTCAAGCACGCTACCAAACTGCGCCACACCCAGATAACTATTATATTATGCCCCACCTTATGATTTTTGTCAATAGTTTATAATAGCTTTTTGCTCATCTGCTCAAATTGCTCTGCAATTTCTGTGAGCATATCAATATAATCTTCGCCATCTTTAAGTTTTCTTATTCTGTTGATGGCTCTCATAACATTTTCTTCAAAATCTTCTTCAAGCTGTGAAGGATGAAGACTTCTTGCCAAAGGGCACATCTTTTTTGCCGCAGGATTCATAATAAACTTTATTTTTCCATTTTTTCTATAAGGAGTAAGTGGGAAAATTCTGCAAGAAAGAGGTCTTTGCTCTCTGTTGCAGGGCTTTGTGCAGTAAAATATTTTTGCGACCTTATCTTCACCATATTCGCAGTTGCTTTCCTCTATGTATCCGAAATCAACATCTTTCAGCAGTTCTTCTTCAAAAGGAAAAACGAACATTCCCGCAGGCTCGTCCTCTTCTTTGCAACAAGCTTTATCACAAAGCACTCCGCAATCTTTAGAAAGCGGAGTTACTTTGTCTAACAATCTGTAAATTTCACCATAATATTTTTTAAGCATTTTCTACTGCCTCAATAGCGCCATTCATAAAGCTACCGTCTATGCCTTCAACATCGCCATTATCAATGTGGTTTGCAAATTCAGGGTTAATAGGTAATTTAGCAAGAACTTTAAGTCCGTTTTCTTCCGCAATCTTATCAACCTTGCTTTCGCCATAGATAAAATGTTTTTTACCGCAATCAGGGCAATCGAAATAGCTGTAGTTTTCAACAATACCAAGAACAGGAATGTTCATAAGCTTCGCCATTTTAATTGCTTTGCCCACAATCATTGAAACCAGATCCTGCGGACTTGTTACGATAATGATTCCGTCAACAGGCAAGCTCTGGAAAACAGTAAGCGGTACATCGCCTGTTCCCGGAGGCATATCAACAAACATAAAGTCAACATCTTTCCAGATAACATCTGTCCAGAACTGTTTAACCGCCCCTGCAATAACAGGACCTCTCCATACAACAGGATCTGTTTCATCAGGAAGCAAAAGATTAATAGACATAACCTGAACTCCTGACTGTGATGTTGCAGGAATAAGACCTGCATCATCGCCTTTTGCTTTTTCCTTAATACCAAAAGCTTTAGGAATTGACGGGCCTGTAATATCCGCATCAAGAACTGCAGTCTGATGACCTTTTTTGCTCATTTCAGACGCCATCATACTTGTTACGAAAGATTTTCCGACTCCGCCTTTACCGCTAACAATAGCAATAACCTTGTTAACACTGCTTAATTCGTTTAAATTTTCAATAAGACTTTCAGGCTGTCTGCTTGAGCAGTCAGCACCGCAAGTGCTGCAATCGTGTGTACATTCACTCATTTTCTGTTTCCTCCCTGGTGATAATTGTATCTCCTGTTTCTTCTTCTATTTCATAATAGATATTTTCTTTAAGATACAAGTCTGTATTTTTATCAATGGAATTAGTTGAAAAATTCCAATATTTTTTCATTTCCTTATCTGTAAAAATGTTGTAAGAATAAAGATAGCTGTTTATTTCAAGATATGATCCTCTCGGAACATCATAGGTTTCTGTATACTGTGAACCAAGTCCGTAATTTTCATAAAGAGTTACCCTGCAGGTATCTTTTGTGTTTGCAAGATTTATAACCTCTTCAGGGAATGTGAATTTTGAATCATAATCCACATAAATATTGGCTATATTCTTTTTATTGTCATTCTTATCAAAGAGATAATAGTCATAGTGGTCAATTTCAAGATTTTCCTTAAGAAAATAAACTATCTGCATTTTCTGACCTGTTACAACATCCCATGTTTCAAAATCGTTGAGCATATCAGGTGTTGCCTTAAATTCAAAAGTAATGGTATATCTTCCGTCATTCATTTTGTTTCTTGAAACAACTGTATGATAAATTGAATTTAAGATGTTATCTCTTTTTACAGTCTCAGCAACAATGTCATTGTATGTTTCTCTGAAATATAAAACAGGCAGATATTCTCCGTCATAGCACGCAAAAATCTTGTTGTTGTAGTAGAAGCATTTATACTGGTCGCCTGTATCAACTATGGCATTTATACCGTCCTTACTTTTTTCGTAAGAAAGATTCCAGGAAAACTCGCCATCGTCCTCAAGATTTTTATTCACTGTTTTTTCTGTTATTCTGTCATACTTTTTAAGCAGATTTGTTACCGAATTCACCTGTGCAATTTTCTCAAAAGTTATGGTTTCAATAAAATCCTTTTCTTTTTTCTCACCGCACGCAGTAAAAACAGAAACTGTTAATATAAGTACAATTATCAAACAAAATATCTTTTTCATAATAACTCTCCGTATTATTTCAATAACTTTTTAAATATTTCAATCTGGTCACGATAAATTACATTGTCAAGGTCACCGGGTCTTAAAGTCAGATAAAGTTCTTTGCTAAAGCTTTCCATTGGAACAATGTCTTCAAGAACAGTTTCTGTATAAGGAATTTTAATAACCCCTTCGCCTTCAACCTCGCCTTTTAAGTCTTCATAAGTTGCAAGCACTTCGTAATTTTCAAGAGTTTTGTAAAGCTTATCGTCTGTAATCTGAATTACACATTCACCTGCAGCAAGCTCTGCAACAAGTCTTTGCATATTCATTTGGGCTTCCTGTGCAGTTACCGAAGAAAGCATATCTTCAGGGAACAAAACAGCAGAAATATAAAGATTACTGTAGCTATCCCCGTTGTTATCTATACCAAGCTCCTCAATACCTGTTTCAAGTCCGTATCTGCTTTCTTCCATCAGCTGACCGCCTGACATTGTAAAGAGAATATAAGAATCGTATTTTTCTTTGTTAAGGTTCTGAACAACCATGGAAACACACGCCAAAACAAAGACAACTGTTATAATTATATGCCACTTATAATACTCCCAGATATGAGCAAGACGCTGTTCTTTGGGAACATCTTTAAGCTTATAAATTTTATCTGCCAATATTCACACCACCTTATTATAATTATACTATATAAATAAAAAAAGTCAAGAACGGCGCTACAAAAAAACAGTTCAGAGCAAATCCTCTGAACTGTTTTTCTTATTCCCATTTAAACGAGCTTGAAAGAAGGGTTACATTTTCTTTTGAAACGGTTAAAATACCGCCTTCAGTAACGCCGTTTTTCTCGCCGTCTTCAAGTTCTATTTTGCATTTACCTGCCTTTATTGTTGTAACAAATGGAGCGTGACCTGCCATAATAGCAAAATCACCCATAGCACCTCTTGCACTAATGCACACCGCCTGACCGTCAAAAATACTGCCGTCAGGTGATGAAATTATTAAACGAAATGTTTTCATTTTAACACCTCTTCAAGCCTTATAAGCCTTTGGCTTTTGCCACTGCTTCATCTATAGTTCCTACAAATAAGAACGCTGATTCAGGCAAGTCATCGTGCTTACCTTCAATGATTTCTTTAAAGCCTCTGATTGTTTCGGCAAGAGGAACATATTTACCCTCAATACCAATAAACTTTTCAGAAACTGTAAATGGCTGTGATAAGAATCTCTGGATTTTTCTTGCTCTCTGAACAAGGATTTTATCTTCATCTGAAAGTTCATCCATACCCATAATAGCAATAATATCCATAAGTTCCTGATATCTCTGAAGTATTCTCTGCACTTCTTTTGCAACAAAATAATGTTCTTCGCCTAAAATTTCAGGTGAAAGAATACGGCTTGTTGAATCAAGGGGATCAACCGCAGGATAAATACCCTGTGATGCAATGCTTCTTGATAAAACTGTTGTTGCATCTAGGTGAGTAAATGTTGTAGCAGGTGCTGGGTCAGTTAAGTCATCTGCTGGAACATAAACTGCTTGAACAGAAGTTATAGATCCACTTTTTGTTGAAGTAATTCTTTCTTGCAATGCTCCCATTTCAGTAGCAAGAGTCGGTTGGTAACCAACAGCAGATGGAATTCTTCCTAATAATGCAGATACTTCAGATCCTGCTTGTGTGAATCTAAATATATTATCAATAAATAATAGAACATCTTGACCTTGGTCTCTGAAATATTCCGCCATAGTCAATCCAGTTAATGAAACTCTCATTCTAGCTCCAGGAGATTCATTCATTTGTCCAAATACTAAAGCGGTTTTTTCTAGAACTCCTGATTCTTTCATTTCATAATATAAATCATTACCTTCTCTTGATCTTTCACCAACACCTGTAAATACAGAAAGGCCACCATGCTCTTTTGCTATATTATTAATTAATTCTTGTATTAATACCGTCTTTCCAACTCCTGCTCCACCAAAAAGCCCTATTTTCCCCCCTTTTTGATAAGGAGCTAAAAGGTCTATTACCTTTATACCAGTTTCAAACATTTCCGGCTCTAAAGATTGCTCTTTAAAACTTGGTGCAGGTCTATGAATTGGATACATTTCTTTACTAAATACATCGCCTTCATTATCAATAGGATAACCAAGAACATTAAATACTCTTCCTAATACCTCTCTTCCTACAGGAACAGAAATACATCTTCCCATATCTAATGCCTTCATCCCTCTTTTTAATCCATCAGTTGATTCCATAGCTATTGTTCTAACTATATCATC
>JAZROD010000011.1:0-11733 GCA_045648505.1 Clostridia bacterium
TTAAGAGTCAGGTGCTCTACCAGCTGAGCTAATGGTGCATAGTTGAAATGTTCTCAACAGATATGTATTATACCACATAAGAATTGGTTTGTAAAGTACTTTTTGTAAAAAATTATATAAATATGAAAAATCAGACGGTTAACCGTCTGATGCTTTTTTCATAAACAAATATGAGCCTGCCATTCCCATAAGGCACAGGAAAATATCAATTAAAGATGGTGCTCCGGGGAATGTGGTTATTACCGATGCAAAAAGGAAACCAAGAGCAGTAAAGTATGCATAACCGTGATGCTTTTTGAATGCAAGGTTTATGAGCTTTGCAGTTACAAGAAAGAATACTGCCACTCCGATACCAATCCACACAAGATTTAAAATGTTCAGTGTTGCGATTGAGTTGATCACATCATCGTATGCACCGAACTGCATCAGAAGAAAGGAAGAACTGATGCCCGGAATCAAAATGCCCATTGCAAGAAATACGCCTGCAATCATAAGAAGAATAAATGATGCAGAAGCTTCTGTATTGTTTTGAGCAACGGCAAAGGAGAAGAAAAGTCCTATTAAAAATGCAACTATTGCAAACAGAAAATATTTTTTTCTGATTCCTTCTTTTGTGGCTTCTTTAATAAGTGATGGCAAGCTTCCTATAATGAGACCTATAAAACAATAAATAACGGTTTGTTCATAGTTTGCAAGGAGCTTGTTCATAGCAAGTCCGAAAACCGCAAGCCCCAGAAGAACACCAATGCCAAGGGGCATTAAATATGATACGCTTTTTTTGAAATTATGATGAATGGTCATAACCGCGTCAAGTGCAGGAGCATAAACACCAAGAACTATCGCAAGTATTCCTCCACTTAAGCCTGGAGTTATAGCAGCAACGCCAATTATGAATCCTAAAAGAACTGGTTTGATTTTGTTCATAACATTCCCTCCGTAAAATACATTATATACCTTTGAATATCAAAAGTCAATAATTGCAAGGGGGCTTTACTGTCTTGACAACAGATTGGTGCGATAGTATAATTATAAAAAGAGAGGGGCTATGATTATATGAGTTATATAGAAGCTAAAAAACAATATGAAAAATTCGGTATTGATACAGATAAAGCTATTGAAATATTAAAAAATATACCTGTGGCACTTCATTGCTGGCAAGGTGATGATGTTACTGGTTTTGACCACGATGGTCCTTTGACCGGCGGAATTCAGACAACGGGAAATTATCCCGGAAAGGCAACAACTCCTGAACAGCTTATGGCTGATATGGACAAAGCTATTTCTTTGATGCCCGGCAAGAAGAAATTAAATGTTCACGCTTGCTATGCGGTTTTTGAAGATGGTGAATTTGCCGACAGAGATAAGCTGAAGCCAAAGCATTTTGAAAAATGGATTCAGTTTGCAAAAGAGAGAAATATGGGTATTGATTTTAATCCGACATTTTTCTCACATCTGAAAGTTAAAGACGGTCTTACCTTAACAAGTCCTGATGAAGAAACAAGAAAATACTGGATTGAGCACGGAAAAGCCTGTGTAAAAATTTCAGAATACTTTGCAAAAGAAACAGGTGTGCCTTGTGTAATGAACATCTGGATTGGTGACGGTTTTAAAGATGTTCCGGGGGACAGAATGGGCCCAAGACTCAGATATAAAGACTCTATTGAACAGATTTTATCAGAACCATTTGATAAAAAGCTTGTAAAACCTTGTGTGGAATCAAAGGTGTTTGGTATTGGTGCAGAAAGCTACACAGCAGGCTCTGCGGA
Organism: Clostridia bacterium; assembly: GCA_045648505.1. Lineage (GTDB taxonomy): Bacteria > Bacillota > Clostridia > RGIG6154 > RGIG6154 > RGIG8700. Next base: position 1,767 of record JAZROD010000011.1, read on the forward strand.
GTTCACATTAACCTTTGCGGCAACTCACGACGGATGTCTTCCACTTATGGATAACGGCCACTACCACCCTACAGAAGTTGTTTCTGATAAAATTTCTGCACTTTTATGCTTCTTCCCTGAAATTGCTCTTCATATTACAAGAGGTATAAGATGGGACAGCGACCATGTTGTTATTTTTGATGATGAAACAAAAGAAATGGCAAAAGAAATCGTAAGATGCGACGGACTTGATAAAGTTTATATGGCACTTGATTTCTTTGATGCTTCAATCAACAGAATTTCTGCGTGGGTTGTTGGCTTCAACAGTTGGCAGAAAGCTCTCTTAAATGCTCTCTGCACACCAAACGAACTTTTAAAGAAGCTTCAGGATGAAAACGAAATGACAAAGCTTATGGTTGTTCAGGAAGAACTTAAAATGCTTCCTTTCGGAGAAATCTGGGCAGAATATTTAAGAGCTTGCGGTGTTGCAGGTGGCATAGAGGCTTTTGAGGAAATAGAAAAATATGAACAGGAAGTTCTTTCAAAGAGGTAAGAAATGACATATAATTTTCACACACATACAAAAAGATGCGGTCACGCCACAGGTGAACCTGAAAACTATATATTAAGAGCAATCGAAAACAACATTAAAGATATGGGGTTTTCGGAGCACATTCCGTTCAGATTCCCCGATGGTTATGAATCTTATTTCAGGTTGCCTTTAAGTGAAGTGCAGGAATATTTTGATGAACTCAATTTTTTGCGTGAAAAATATAAAGAAAAGATAAATATTAAAATTGGCTTTGAAATGGAATATTATCCCGCATATTTTGATGAAATGCTCAAGAATGCAAGAACTTTCGGAGCAGAGTATCTCATTTTAGGACAGCACTTTATATATAATGAAATTGACGGCGGTGTGTGGACAGGAAAAGCAACAGAAAACACAGAAGATTTTAACGAGTATGTAAATTGCATTCTGGCAGGCATAAAAAGTAAAGTATTCACTTATGTTGCACATCCTGATATTTTCAGATTCGTGGGCAGTGATGAGATTTATTACGAAAAAATGAAAAAGATTTGTCTTGCGTCAAAAGAATATAATGTTCCTCTTGAAATCAACTTTTTGGGAATAAGAGATAACAGAAAGTATCCTTATGAGCGATTCTGGGAAATAGCAGGAGAGGTGCAATGTCCTGTAACCTTTGGTTTTGATGCGCACAATGAAGCTGCGGCATATGATGGGGAATCTTTGATTAAAGCAAAAGAAATTGTAGAAAAATATAATTTAAATTATATTGGAAATCCATTTAAGAGAGGTAGAATAATATGACTCTGAAAGATATTATTGCACAAGGTTTTGGAATTATTGGTTTTTTTATTTTTGTGTTATCATTTCAATGCAAGGATAACAGAAAACTCGTTTTCGTTCAGGGAATAGGCGGACTTGCGTTCTTTTTGAATTTTATACTTATAGGTGCATACGGCGGTGCCCTGTTTAATCTTATTGTACTTGTGAGAGGACTTTTATATAAGAATAAAGAAGGAAAGAACTATAAACTTGCTGTTGTTGAGCTGCTGTTTATCGGAGCATTTGTTTTTTCGGGTGTTCAGGCTGATTGGGAAATTAAACAAGTAGTTTTGACTGCCCTTCCTTGTGCAGCACTTTTAATAATGAGCTGTTTTATGTGGAAAGAAAATGATAAAGGAATAAGATATTTTCAGATTTTTGCCCTTTCACCTGCGTGGCTTATACATAATTTTTTTAATTTTACACTGGGCGGAATAATTTGCGAAATATTTAATATGATTTCAGTAATAGTATCTCTTATAAGATACAGAAAAAAATAAGAAAGAAAAAAGCACTTTAAAAAGTGCTTTTTTTTGACCTAAATGTCAAAAATAGTCGCTCCAATTAACTAAAAAAATAAAGTGAATTGGGTAATTTTTAAAGCGTAAATTTCTTGAAAAACCATTGACAAAACAAGAATGAATATGATACTATAAAACCATAAGGAAGGAGAGCGAAAAATAAAAATAATAATAAAGAATGGAGAACAGATATGGATGAAATAATTCTTCAAATGAAAGATATAGACAAAAGATTTTCAGGTGTCCATGCATTGAAATCCGTAAGCCTTGAACTTAAAAAAGGGGAAGTTCATGCGCTTATGGGAGAAAATGGTGCAGGCAAATCAACGCTTATGAAAGTTCTTTGTGGAATTCACAAAAGAGATGGCGGCGAAATCACGCTTTTCGGTCAGCCGGTTAATTTTCATAATATAAAAGATTCACAGAATGCAGGCATAAGCATTATTCATCAGGAACTTAATATGATGAACCATTTGACTGTTGCACAGAATATCTACATAGGCAGAGAACCTATGGTTAACGGTATTTACATAGACGACAGAAAAATGGAAAAAGATGCAAAAGAGCTTTTTGACAGAATAGGCGTTAAAATTGATCCATCTGCAGTTTTAGGAACACTTACAGTAGGTAAGCAACAGATGGTTGAAATTGCAAAAGCCGTTTCAAGAGATTCAAAGATTCTTATTTTAGACGAACCAACTGCGGCACTTACTCAGGTTGAAGTTGAGGAGCTGTTTAAAATTATGAATGACCTTAAAGCAAAAGGCATCGGAATGGTTTACATTTCTCACCGTATGGATGAAATTAACAGAATTTCTGATCGTATCACCGTTATGAGAGATGGCGAATATGTTGGCACTCTTATTACAAAAGATACAACTAAAGACGAAATCGTTAAAATGATGGTTGGCAGAGTTATCTATGGTGATAAGAAAGAGGCAAGTAATGTGCCTGAAGATGCAGAGGTTGTGCTTGAGGTAAGAAATCTTAACAAAGGCAAAGAAATTAAAGATGTAAGCTTTAAATTGAGAAAAGGCGAAATTTTAGGTTTTTCAGGTCTTATGGGTGCAGGCAGAACTGAAGTTGCAAGAGCAATTTACGGCGCTGACCCGATAGATGGCGGAGAAATCTTTGTAAACGGAGAAAAAACAAAAATCAAAACTCCTGCGGATGCGGTTAAAAAAGGTATATGTTATCTTTCGGAGGACAGAAAAAGATATGGTCTTATGCTTGACAAGTCTATTTCAGAAAACTCGGTTCTTGCATCCCTTGAAAACTATATAAATCTTGGTTGGATAAATGACGGTAAAATAGAAAAAGATTCAGAGCGTGAAAATGCTAAATTAAAAACAAAAACACCGTCAATGAAGCAGCTTCTTAAAAATCTGTCAGGCGGTAATCAGCAGAAGGTTATTATAGCAAGATGGCTTTTGAATGACGCAGACATATTTATTTTTGACGAACCTACAAGAGGTATAGATATTGGTGCAAAAAGCGAAATGTATACCCTTATGGAAGAGCTTGCTTCACAGGGTAAATCTGTAATTATGATTTCTTCAGAACTTGCAGAAATTCAGAGACTCAGCGACAGAGTTATTGTTATGTGCGAGGGAAGAATTACAGGTGAGCTTGATATTAAAGATGCAACTCAGGAAACAATTATGGCTTATGCAACAATGAGGGAGGAATGATTAAAATGAAAAATTCAAATACATTAGCTTCAGTAATTAAAAAAAGTATGCAGAATATGATTATTATTGCGGCACTTGCAATACTTGTTCTCATATTCTGGGCATTAAATCCAAACTTTTTGGGTAAATATAATATAGTAAGTATGGCACAGTCTTTAGCACCATATGCTATTATGGGACTTGGTGTTACATTCGTAATTGCAACAGGCGGAATTGACCTTTCTATCGGTACAACTTGTATCGCATCTGCAGTTATTGCAGGTAAGCTTTATATGAACGGTATGCCACTTGGCTGGACAATTCCGATTATGATTGCTATCGGTGCACTCATTGGTTTTGTAAACGGAATTTTAGTAGCAAAACTTAAAATTCCTGCATTTATCGCAACACTTGGTACAATGATGTTTGGCAGAGGTTTAAGTGCAATTATCGTTTCAATTCCTAATATCTTCTATCCGGGCGGAACATGGTTCAATAAAGTGTTCTCAAACTTTAACGGTGTACCGGTTGGTCTTATCTGGGTAGTATTCTTTGCACTTATCTGTATGTATCTTATGTATAAATGTAAAATCGGTAGATACATCCTTTCAATCGGAAGTAACGAAGAAGCAACAAGACTTTCAGGTATTGATACAGACAAATACAAAATTATTGCATATACAATAGCAGGTATTGCAACAGGTATTGCGGCTATTTTCTGGTCAGCATCATTCACAACAGTTGCAGCAGCAACAGGTAACGGTATGGAACTTGATGCTATTGCAGGTGTTTACATCGGCGGAACATCAGCTGCCGGCGGTACAGCTTCAATTGCAGGTTCTGTAATCGGTGCAATTATGCTTGTTGTTATCAGAAGTGGTCTTAACTTTGTTCTTGCTAAATTTAACCTTAATGTTAACTCAACCTATGTTACATACGTTTTAACAGGTATTATCGTAGTAGTTGCAGTTCTTATGGATGTTATCAAAAATAAAAACGCAAATAAAGTTAAGATTGAAAAGAAACCTAAAGAAGTTAAAAAAGCATAAATCAAAAACCTAAAAACGCACGCATAAAAAATGACTAAAAATCATAAAAAATTATAATAATTATATAAGGAGGAATATATTATGAAAAAAGTATTATCATTAGTTTTGGCGGCTTTAATGCTCACAACTCTTCTTACAGGTTGTGGCGGAACAGGTGCAGAAGAAGGAAAAACAATTGCAGTAGTTGCAAAAGGTGAATCACACGCATTCTGGCAGTCAGTTAAAGCAGGTGCAGAAGCAGCAGGCGAAAAGTATGGATACAAAATCACATTCAGAGGCCCTGCAAGTGAATCAGCTAAAGACCTTCCATCACAGATGGAAATGGTACAGACAGCTCTTTCAAACAATGCAACAGGTATCGTTTTAGCAACAATCGGTGAAGGTTTTGTTGACCTTTTAACACAGGCTAAAGACAGTGGTATTCCTGTAGTTCAGTTTGACAGTGGTATCTGGGCAAACGATGTTGCAGCTCTTGATGCAGCAGGCAAAAACCCATTAGTAGCACATGTTGCAACAAGCAACTACTTAGCAGCAGGCACAGTAGCAGAGAACTTCTATGCAGCAATCAAAGAAGATATTGCAGCAGCAGACAAATATATCATCGGTGTTATCCAGCACGACGAAACACAGACAGGTATCGACAGAGCAGCAGGTTTTATCGATAAATTCGAAGAACTTGCTAATGCAGACGAAGCTACAAAAGGCAAATTCGAAATTGCAAAAGAAGTTAAACCTGGTGATGCAGACAACGCTTACAAAGCAGCTTTAGAAGCTCTTGCAGAAAAAGGCGCAGCAGCTATCTTCATGACAAATGAAGGTGTTGTTAAACAGGTTTATGATGCAATCGGTGCTGCAGGTACAAAATACGATGCAATCAAATTTGCAGGTTACGATGCAGGTACAAAGCAGATTGAATGGATGAAGAAAACAACAGGTCCTAAACTCGTTGGTGCAGTTGCTCAGGATTCATTCCAGATTGGTTACCAGGCAGTTGAACAGGCTGTAATGGCAATCGAAGGTAAAGAAATCACAGAAAAAGTTGACATTGCAGGCGCATGGTGGGATGCAACAAATGTTGACGAAATGATTGAAAAGAATTTAGTATATCAGGGATAATAACTGATAAAGCGTTGCGTTTTTAAAAGGCACTCTCGAAAGAGAGTGCCTTCTTTTATTACATAGGAAATTGCATCAGCAATTGCTTGTAACAACAAAATTTACCTTATAAAAAAGTGAGCGAAGCGAACATTTAATTGACGAAGTAATTTTGTTATAACAGTGCAACAAAAATTCCTGAAAGAATAATAGCGGTGCAGAAAAGCTTGTAAAGAATGTGTTTTTCTTTAAAGAATATCCAACCTGTTAAAACGGTTACAAGAACAGAGGATTGTTTTATTATGGTCATAACTGTTACTTCGCTTAAGGGAGAAGCATTGGCTTCAAACAAAAGCTTATCTCCGATAATAAGCGAAAGGCTCATTATAACAATCCAGTAATTTGATTTAAGATGAGAAATGTGAACCTTCTCTCTTTTGAATAATAAAATTGCACCGTATATCAAAGTCATAAACAACATAAACCAGAACTGAAGCTGTGATGAGTTCATATATTGCATTAAAACCTTGTCCATAGTACCTGAAACTGCATTGAAAAAGCAGTTGAAAAGTGCGGCAGTAAGGGTTATAAGAGTCATACCTTTTGTTTCGGTGTTTTTCTTTAAGTTAACGAGCAATAAGCCAAGGGTTACCAATATTACGCCGATGGCTTTTTTTATTGTGAAAATTTCACCAAGCACAAAAACACCTAAAAATGTTGAGAAAACCATTCTTGAAAGGTCCATAATTCCGTAAAGACTTACGGACATTTTCTTAAGTGCCGCAAAAGCACAAAGCCAGGCTACGCATACAACTAAAGCTTTGATAAAAATCCAGAAAATGAGATAAGGGGTAAGCTCAAATGCCGATGCGGAAAAAGGGATTGTTAAAATAAGTCCGATAAGGGTGTAAAAGAAAAGGATTTCGTTTGAACTGCTCTTTTTAAGAGCCACCTTTTTCATACCTTCTCTTGAACCCTTTAAAAGAGCATATATAAAAATAAATAGTACCCAAAGATTATTCATATTTTCACCTCACGGTTTAATATTGTACTATCATTTACCATAAAAATCAAGACTAAAAAGGTTGAATTTAAAAGGAATATATGGTATAATTCAAAAGTTGGTTAAAAGGAGGGCCTGTTATGGGAAAATTTGATAAAATCCTTATCTGTACCGACCTTGACGGTACACTCTTAAAAAAAGACAAATCAATTTCTGAAGAAAATATAAAAGCAATAGAATATTTTAAATCAGAGGGAGGATATTTCACCTTTGTTACAGGCAGGTCTGCAAGTACCGTTGGTGAAATGTATGAAAAGGTTCGCCCCAATGTGCCCATAGGATGCTTTAACGGTGGTGGTGTTTATGACAAAGAAAAAGAATGCTATCTTTTTAAAATGAAAACCGACAGAGATATTTTAAAGCTTGTTAAATGCATAGACGAAAATGTTGAAGAAGCGGGAATTTTAATGCACACTTTCGAAAATATATATTTTTCAAAAGAAAACGAAGTTACAGACTGGTTTATGAAAATCACAGGTGCAGAACATGTTGTAAAGCACTATGATGATATTGAAGAAGATTTTTCAAAAGTTGTTTTTTGTTGTGAAAAAGAAGAAAGCATTTTTAAAATCAAAAAGCTTCTTGATGAACATCCTCTTAATGAAAAGTTTGATTTTGTCCGTTCTGAACAGCACCTTTATGAAGTGTTACCTAAGGGTTCAGGTAAGGGACTTGCAGTAAAAAAACTTGCAGAGCTTCTTAAGACGGATAAAACAGTTGCAATAGGTGATTTTAATAACGATGTTTCTATGTTTAAAGAAGCCAAAGTCGGCATTGCAGTTTCAAATGCTTGCAAAGAGGCACTAAATAGTGCAGATTATGTTACCGTAAGTAACGAGGAAAATGCTATTGCAAAAGTGATTTCAGATATAGAAAAAGGATTTATAAAGATTTAACAAAAGAGAAAGAGGAAACTAAATGTTGAAAAAATTATTTGCACCTGCGGATATGACAAAAGGTTCGGTGTGGAAAGGCATTGTTCTTTTTACACTTCCAATGCTTGTGGGAAATATTGCTCAGCAGTTATATAGCACGGTGGACAGTATTGTTGTAGGTAAGTATGTTGGCGACAATGCGTTGGCGGCGGTTGGAAGTGCCTCACCTATAGTATTTTTATTTCTGGTGCTTTTTATAGGTATTTCTGCAGGCGCTAATATAATGGTGTCACAGTATTTCGGAGCAGGAAAAAGAGAAAGCCTTTCATACACGGTTGGAAACTGTATAACAGTAACGGCAATATGCTGTGTATTTCTTATTATTGTTGCAACACCGCTTGTAAGACCTGTTCTTGTGATGCTTAACACACCTGAAAGTATTCTTGACTGGTGTGCGGATTATCTTATGATTTCCCTTGTGGGTATAGCAGGAATGGCATATTATAATATTTTAAGCGGTATTATAAGAGGACTTGGCGATTCTGTTTCTGCCCTTATATATTTATTGGTTGCAACTGTTATAAACATTGTGCTTGATATTTATTTTGTTGCAAATCTTGGTATGGGTGTACCGGGTGTAGCCTTTGCAACAGTAATAGCACAGTTTGTTTCATCGGCACTTTGTATTATAAAGCTTGCAAGAATGAAAGAGTATTTTGATTTTGGTTGGAAATATTTAAAACCGCAGAAAAACTATGTTAACACAATAGTAAAACTTGGTTTGCCATCAGGTCTTACACAGGCAATATTCTCATCAGCAATGATAATTGTGCAGTCACTTACAAATCAGTTTGGTGAACTGTTTATTGCGGCAAATGTTGTTATAATGAGAGTTGATGGTTTTGCAATGATGCCAAACTTCTCATTCGGTACTGCTCTTACAACCTTTTCAGGACAAAATGTTGGTGCAGGGCTTTATGACAGAGTAACCAAAGGTGCAAAGCAGGGAACCTGGATAGCGGTAGGATGTTCAACAGTTATCACAATTTGTCTTTTGTTGTTCGGCAGACCCCTTATGGGCGTTTTTACTGAGACTCCTGAACTGGTAAACAGAAGCTACGAGCTTATGAAAATACTTGCAGTTGGTTATATTGCAGTTGCAGTAACACAGAGCCTTTCAGGTATTATGAGAGGCGCAGGGGATACAATGACTCCTATGTGGATATCTCTTATAACAACAGTTGTAATGAGAGTTCCGCTCGCTTACGGAATTTCATATTTCACAAGAACGCCTGAGATGCCTCTTGGTATGAGTGAGTGTATTCAGATTTCACTTCTTTCTTCGTGGGTACTTGGTGCGGTGCTTACGGTGATATTCTATGCAAAAGGTAAATGGAAATCTAAAGCTATACAATAAGATTTTTACAAAAAATATGTTAACCAATCTGGTTAGCATATTTTTTTGTAAAGAAAAGTATGCAAAAATATTGATATTTCTAATAAAAGAATATATAATAATATTGCAATCAAATAAAAAACGCAACCAATAGTTGCAAAAGTTTCCAATAAAAGTTGGTAGATATGAGGAATTGTATTTGTTATTATAAATATAATAAAAGTAAAGAAAGGTGATGCGAATATGAAAATCGGGGAGAAAATCACACAACTCAGAATAGTGGCAGGTCTTTCGCAGGAACAGCTTGCAGAAAAAATACAGGTTTCAAGACAGTCGGTTTCAAAGTGGGAAATGGACCAGGCACTTCCGCAGATTGATAAAGTTCTGCAACTTTGTGAACTTTTTAACATATCTACAGATGAATTGCTTTGCGATAAAATAGAACTGCCTAAAGCTTCTGGTGAGAAAAAAAGCAATAAGTATTTCGGTACAGACGGCTTCAGAGGAGAGGCAAATACAGGACTTACTTCTATGCACGCCTATCAGGTGGGAAGATTTTTAGGTTGGTACTATGCATCTGAACTTTCAGGATGCACTAAAGCAAATCATCGTCCTAAAATTGTAATCGGTAAGGACACAAGGCGTTCAAGCTATATGCTTGAATATTCAATTGCCGCAGGTCTTACTGCATCAGGCGCAGATGCATATATGCTTCATGTTACAACAACACCAAGCGTGTCTTATGTTGTAAGGCTTGAAGAATTTGATTGCGGAATTATGATAACTGCATCACATAATCCGTATTACGATAACGGAATAAAAATAATAAATAAATATGGTGAAAAACTTGATGATGAAATAGCATCTTTGATAGAAGCATATATCGATGGTGACTTAAAAGTTTTAGATTTGGAAGAGGAGTTGCCATTTGCAACAAAAGATAATGTTGGTGCTATAGTTGACCATTC
>JAZROD010000012.1:0-2593 GCA_045648505.1 Clostridia bacterium
AATTTTATCCTGAGTACAGATTTCTTTTAATCTTTTCTTGTGAACAGAAAATCTTATTTTTTTATCCCTTGCATGCATAATCTCTTGGGAACACAAAATTCTTCCAAACCCTTGTGTTAATCTATCTAAATAAATCTTATATTCTTCTTTTTCTATAGTATCTGCAATTCGTTTTTCAAGCTCATCTAAAAACACGATGCTTTTCTCAAAGCGCTCATTGTTATATGATTTTGAAAGAGAATCTTCATTACGGCAATAACAGTAGTAACTACCTGGAACACCAACTGCACTTTTGGCACTTTTTATAAAGTCCACCATAAACAATGTATCTTCCGACAGTATTTTCCTCTCAGATAAAAATTCTATTTTTCTTTCACGAATCACCGAAGTTTTAAATATATTTTTACATACACTCGCGCCATAACGGCTGTCATCAGGCTCGTGTGGTAATGCGCCTACAACACCTAAAAGAAGTTTTTTCATATCTTCTTTTTCAAACATAGTTTCTTCTTCGAAATACGATTTTTTCGTGTCACCACCGGACTCTGAAAACATATTTCCGCCAACAAAACAAATCCCTGATAAACAGAGGTCAGCATTATATTTTTTTGCCGCATTATATAATGTTTCGCACATTACTGGCTCTATATAATCATCAGAATCGACAAAACCTATATATTCACCCGTTGCTGCTTCAATGCCTGAATTTCTTGCAAACCCAAGACCTCCGTTTTCCTTATGCACAACTTTAATTCGTGAATCTGTCTTTGAAATTTCATCACAAAGTACGGCACACTCTTCCTTTGAGCCGTCATCAACAACTATGATTTCTATATCTTTAAGGGTTTGGTTCATTATGGAATCCATACATCTTCTAAGATATTTTTCAGTATTATATACAGGTACAACGATACTTAAGCTTGGCTTTGTCACTTTCTTCACCTCTTATCTATAAGGCTATTATATTGATGTATTAAAATGTCACAATACTCTTTTACACCCATTATAGTCTTACTGATTGCTTCACAATTTGCTTTAAGTGTTTTGTAGTATTCTTCATTTTCAAAACATTTTTTTACCGCCTTTGCAACAGCTTCTCCATTTGGTGCCGATACTAAGGCTCCGGTTTTCCCGTCCTCAACAAGCTCTGCCATTCCGCCGTGGTTCATAGTTACCACAGGAACGCCCATAGAATGCGCCTCTAATATGGACAATGGATTATTTTCATAACATACCGATGGAGCAATAAGAAGCTTTGCATTTGCCATCAGATCGGTAAGTTCTTTTCCCGTAACAAATCCCTTTAAGGTAACATTAGAAATATTCTTCAGAACTTCATCATCAGGACCGCTTCCTGCTACAACAAAGGTAATGTCAGGCAAAAGCTTAGCGGTATTTGCCAAAAGCTCAACGCCTTTTTCCTTTGAAAGTCTGCCAACAAAAACAATATAGGGATTTTCACTATCTGTTTTAGCCAGAATATTATTCTTTTCAATAAAATTATGTATTGTAAAGGTTTTTCCTGAATAAATGTCCGAGCTACTTATAAGCTTATTTTCCAAAAATCTGCTCGGGCATATATACAAATCAACCTTTTTGTATGTTTTTAAAAATGCATAAAACTTCGCTTCAATTACACCCAATAAGCTTTTGATTTTGGAATCATGAATACAATTATATTTCAGGCAATTCCATTTTGAACCTTTTATACATCTGTCGCAAGGTTTTGTTTCATTAAAGCTATACAAAAGGTGATTAGGGCAAATCATCTGATAGTCGTGAACGGTTTGCACAAGGGGGATATTTCTCATTTTCACCGCATAAATAATTGATGGTGTAAGCTGAAAATTGATGTTATTCATATGAACAATATCAGGCTTAAAATCATCTAAAACCTTGCCAATTTTCTTATGTGCTTCCCTCGAGTATATTATTTTAAACGGATAGAGAAATCTATGTATACCCTTTGAGTGAAAATCCATATTGGTTGTGTAAAGTCCCAAAGAATTTCCCACCGTATTTTTTTCGTCGTACATACCGAAATATTCAACTTCGTGCCCCTGTGATTTAAGCTCTTCTGAAAGCTTTAACATATAGCTCTCGCTGCCGCCTCTTGGGTATAGAAATTTATTCACCATCAATATCTTCATAATATTGTTCCACCCTCTGCCAATCTGTTAACATCTGAAATATATCCGAACATTTTTGTTTCGGTGGTTCGCACCTTTTCGTCAAATCCGTGTCCGATCATTATAATGGCAAGTACAGTTGTAAGAAGCGGATAATTCATAGTGTTATCGGTTGATGAAACGATAACCAGATATATACTGAGTACAAGAGCAATAATCCCATTTTCAGTATTGCCTTTTGAGCTGAAATAACACACTCTGACCAAAGTCATAGACACAAGCCATAAGATATATCCCCAAAAACCAAGGTCTATAAAATACTGCAAAAAATCGTTGTGAACCGATGAAACTCCCACATTCATATTTGTGCTTAACTGATATGTCAAAAATCCGATTCCGTTGCCCAAAAACTCCGGTGAAAATTCGTAGAACTTATCTACGGCATTGTAAATCGTCACACGACC
>JAZROD010000013.1:0-15202 GCA_045648505.1 Clostridia bacterium
TGGTGTACAATCCTTTATGGTGGTTTTGGTTTTTTGGCAATTACTATTATACACCATTTAGGAGATTTCCGCACGGAAGTCTTCTATTTTTTTGCAAAAATTTAGGGCTGCCTCACTTAATTAGTGAGACAGCCCCTTTCTTATATATAATATTGCAAACAAAAACAAATTTTGATATAATATAAAAAAAGTTATTCTTTTTTAGATAAAAATGTGGAGGTTAAATGCATCCAATGAATGACGCTAACAAGAAAGAAATCATAAAAATTGTTATAACCGGTGGTCCTTGTGGAGGTAAATCAACTGCGTTAAGTAAGATACAAGAGTTTTTTGCAAAAGAATACAAAAAATATACAACTTTGTTTGTTCCTGAAACGGCAACTGAGCTTATTAAAGGATGTGTTACTAAAGATACTTGCGGCTCCAATTTGAATTTTCAAAAACAACTAATGAAATTGCAGCTTGAAAAGGAAAAAATTTTTGAAGAGGCAGCACTTCTTACGAAAACAGACAAAGTTCTTATCATTTGTGACCGTGGGGCTCTTGACGGCAAAGCCTACGTAGAAGAAAGTGAGTTTAAGCAGATATTAGAAGCTGTTGGCTCAAGCGAAGTTGAGCTTCGTGACAATTATGATGCGGTTTTTCATCTGGTAACTGCAGCTAATGGTGCATTGGACTATTACACAACGGCAAACAATTCTGCCAGAAGAGAGACTCCGGAAGAAGCTATAGAAAAAGATGAAAAATTGGTTTCGGCATGGACAGGCCATCCTCACTTACGCATAGTAGATAACTCAGTTTCTTTCAAGAAAAAAATCAAAAAATTGATATCGGAGATTGTTTCTTTCTTAGGTGAACCAAAACCTTATGAAATTGAGCGTAAATATTTAATTAAATATCCGGATATTGATTGGCTTGAAAATAACCCTAACTGTCAACGCGTGGAAATAATTCAAACATACCTTAACAGTGTTGCTGGGGAGGAAGCTCGTGTTCGCCAACGCGGTGATGATGGAACGTATATTTATACGCACACGATTAAGAAAAAAGTATCAGGCGCAAAGCGTATTGAAATTGAAAGAAGATTATCTCAAGAAGAGTATTTGAGGCTTTTGATGGATGCAGATACTAAAAAGAGACCAATTCGAAAAACAAGATATTGTCTTATATATGAAAATCAATATTTTGAAATTGATATTTATCCATTCTGGAAAAAAAGAGCTATTGCGGAAATAGAGTTAAGAAGTGCAAGAACAAAAATAAAATTCCCTGAAGAAATTAAGATGATTAGAGAAGTTACCAATGATGAGGCCTATAAAAACGCATCATTGGCGAAAAGAAGATAAAAACATATATCAACTAAAGTTGAAGCGTGTATAAAATTTGATACACGCTTCTTTTTTTATCTTCTTTTAAGGGAAAAAGAAGGAGGTGTATCTATGTATTTCGAATAGATGAATTCTGTAAAACAATTTATATTTTGTTGTAAAAAATATTGCGAAAACAACATTTTTTTGCGTTATCTATTGAATTTTGTCGCTTCGTGTGATATAATTTATTTATTATAAAAAATGAAGGTGAAAAATATGGCAGCCAGTTATAAACGTTTGTGGAAACTTTTGATTGACAAGGACTTGAAAAAGAAGGACCTTGCAAAACTTGCAAATATTAGTAATTATACCATAGGAAAAATGAATAAAGGAGAAAACATAACAACTGACATTCTTGTACGCATATGTTCTGCATTAGATTGTTCTATTGAGGAGATTATGGAAATAGTTCCGAATAATTCTAAAAAATGACTTAAAGTCCTGTTTTTGGGACATGGCATTAATTAGAATAAAACAAGGAGAATTGTTATGGATATTATCAATAATACAAGTAAAACACTAAAAGATGATTTGTCTGTTGAAATAAAAGAAGGGAGCAAACTGTCTATTGCGGCAGCATGCTTTTCTATATATGCATTTCAAGAATTAAAAAAGGAACTGCAATGCATTGAGGAATTGCGCTTTATATTTACCTCACCTACGTTTGTTACAGAAAAGAGCAAGAAGGAAAAAAGAGAATTTTATATTCCGCGTTTAAACCGTGAACGTAGTTTGTATGGTACTGAATTTGAAGTGAAATTACGTAATGAACTTACGCAAAAAGCCATAGCAAAAGAATGTGCACAGTGGATTAAAGAAAAAGTAAAATTCAAATCTAATATTAGTGATAAATCAATACAAGGCCAAATTGTGGTTGATGATATTGGATATACTCCTATAAATAACTTTACTACTGTAGAGCTTGGTTGTGAAAAAGGCAATGTTATAAGCACAACGATAGTAAAAGATGAAATGTTGGGACAAAGGCTTATTCGAGATTTTGATGAAATCTGGAACGATAAAAAATTGCTTCAAGACGTTACTGACGAAGTTGTTGAAAACATTACAACTGCATACAACGAAAATTCACCTGAGTTTATATATTTTGTTACTCTTTACAATATTTTTAGCGAATTCCTTGAAGATATTTCAGAAGATGTACTTCCCAATGAAGCCACAGGATTTAAGGAAAGCAAAATTTGGAATATGTTATATAATTTCCAAAAAGATGCAGTCCTTGCTATAATAAACAAACTTGAAAAGTATAACGGCTGCATTCTTGCGGATAGTGTTGGTCTGGGTAAAACATTTACTGCACTTGCTGTTGTAAAATATTATGAAAACCGCAATAAGTCAGTATTGGTACTTTGCCCAAAAAAGCTAACAAACAACTGGAATACATATAAAGAAAATTATATTAACAATCCTATTGCAAGTGATAGATTGAGGTATGATGTTTTATATCACACAGACCTTAATCGCGTACATGGTGTGTCAAACGGGATTGATTTGGAAAGATTAAATTGGGGAAATTACGACCTTGTTGTTATTGATGAATCCCATAACTTCCGAAATGGTGGAAAATTATCTGGCGAAGATAATGAAAAGGAAAATCGTTATTTAAAACTCATGAACAAGGTTATTCGTGCTGGCATAAAGACTAAAGTCCTCATGCTTTCTGCGACGCCTGTTAATAACCGTTTTAATGATTTAAAGAATCAGATAGCCCTTGCATACGAGGGAAATACTGACTACATAGATGAAAAACTTAATGTAAATAGCTCTATCAATGAAATTTTTAGAAGAGCACAGCGAGCATTTAATACGTGGAGCGATTGGCCACTTGAAAAAAGGACAACGGACAGGCTTTTAAAAATGCTTGATTTTGACTTCTTTGAAGTTCTCGATTCTGTTACTATAGCCCGTTCGCGTAAACATATTCAAAAATATTATGATACAACGGATATTGGAACTTTCCCAACAAGACTTGCGCCAATATCAAAACGTCCACCACTTACAGATTTAACCGATGCTATTACATATAATGAAATTTTCGAGCATTTGTTATTGTTAACATTGTCGATTTATACGCCTTCGGCATATATTTTACCATCAAAAATACAAAAATATGCGGAGCTGTTCAAAGATAACAAAGTTAATATTGGCTTTACTCAGGCAAACCGCGAACAAGGCATTAGAAGGCTTACAGCAATCAATTTAATGAAGAGAATGGAAAGCTCAGTATATTCTTTTAATCTTACTTTAGGGAGAATATTAGGCCTAATTTGTGACACTATTGGAAAAATTGATGCTTTTAAAAATCAATCTTCAGAAGTGTTAGAATTTACTGAGTTAATAGACGCTGACGAACTTGATAGTGAAGACCAAAATGACGATATTTTCTCTTTTGGCAAAAAAGTAAAAATTGATTTAGCTGATATGGATTATGAGTCGTGGCGTCAGTCGCTTGAAAAAGATAAAGAAGTACTTCAATTACTTATATTGATGGTGGAAGATATTACGCCTGCTCATGATAGTAAATTACAAGAACTTTTTGCCGTGATTTCGAGTAAAATTGTAAATCCGATAAATGGAGATAATAAAAAAATTATTATCTTTACGGCTTTTGCGGATACTGCAAATTATTTATATAACAATGTAAGTCAATATGTAAATAAACAGTTTGGGCTTGAAACAGCTATGATAACTGGTGCTATTGAGGGAAAATCAACTATTGCAGGATTACGCAATGACCTCAATACTGTACTTGCATGCTTCTCACCCAAATCAAAGGATAGGGATTTGTTTGATACTATCCCTAAGGTGAATATTGATGTTCTTATTGCAACTGACTGTATTTCCGAAGGTCAGAACCTGCAGGACTGCGATTATTTAATTAACTACGATATTCACTGGAATCCGGTTCGCATTATTCAGCGATTCGGACGAATTGACCGTATTGGTTCAAAAAATAGTGTTATTCAGCTTGTAAACTTCTGGCCTAATGTTACTTTGGATGAGTATATCGACCTTAAAGCCAAAGTTGAAACTCGTATGAAGATTGTTAATATGGCAGCTACGGGTGATGACAATATTTTGAGTGATGAAGAGAAAACCGAACTTGAATATCGCAAAGCGCAACTTAAAAAATTACAGGATGAAGTTGTTGATATTGAAGAAATGTCAACGGGCATCTCTATTATGGACCTTGGGCTTAATGAATTTCGACTTGATTTGTTAGAGTATGTTAAACTACATCCGGATATCGATAAGGCGCCCTTTGGAATGCATGCGGTTACTTCCGCAACCAGTGAAACCCCTGCCGGTGTAGTTTATGTGCTTAAAAATCATACTAATAGTGTTAATATTGACAATCAAAACAGATTACATCCATTTTATATGGTATATATCAGCAATGAAGGAGAAATTGTATGTGACCATCTTTCTCCCAAAGCATTGTTAGATAATTTTAGACTTTTATGCAAGGGAAAAACGGAGCCAATTCCTGAATTATACCGTGCATTCAATGTTGAAACAAAAGATGGCAAAGATATGGATAAGTTTTCTGACCTTTTAAGTGAAACTATTGCATCAATAATTGAAACAAAAGAAGAAAGTGATATAGATAGTTTGTTTAAGGCTGGCGGAACAACATTGCTCGCAGATAATTTCAAAGGACTTGAAGATTTTGAATTGATAGCATTTTTGGTAATTCGATAGGAGAAATACTATGTGGAAATATTTGAACTTCCCTGAAAAATATAAAGTTTCAAAGTATTTAGGGAAAGAACGTTATCTTAAATTGGGAAATCTAACCGATGGCGAAAGGCGAGCTGTTGAAGGATATATGGAAAGTGCGCAGATACTATATTCCATTCCTTATGAAGAAGATAATTCTGAAATGATTGTTCTTCGCACAGATTTAAAATGGGCAAATGATAACGACAAATATTTTCTTCGTAATTATGTAAATGCAATTGCTCAGTCTATCCCCCACATGTGCTTACTTATTGTGTATTATTGTGGCGTCGCCAAGTTTTTTATCTTTGATGAAAGAATCAATAAATATTATTCTAATCGCGCTAAAGTTGAGTGTATGTATGCGACAGACGATATTATTTTAGAAGAGTTTAATTATCAAGATGATATTTTTCTAAAAAGGCTTCGCAAAGCTATAAATATAGCTTATACTGCAAGCGAATTACATAATATGTGGACAGACCTTATTCGAGAGCAGGCACAAAGAGCAGATGAACTTGTTAGGTGCACTTTTGAAGCATCCGTGGAACGTTTGAAAAAATGTATTGAAGAAGGAATGATTCGTAGTCAGCACAATCAAAAAATCTTCTTCACACCATTAACTATTGAAGAACCTGATGACCCGGTATATATAGCCTTCGTTGAGTTTTGCGTAAACCAAAGTTCACAGTTATATGTGAAAATATGTAATAGAAATTGTTTTGATATATCTGAAGAAGAATTTATCACGGAGTACATTGAAGCATGCAATAAGTATGCACGATTTAAAATTGATAGAAAATTGGCTTTTAACTCTGCAGAAAAAATTAGAGAGGCTTTTTATGATAGGAAATTTTTAAAAAAGAGCTATTGCGGGGTATATTTGATTGAAGAATTGAAGCGATATTTACCGGAACGTTTTTTTAATTAAATTATAGGAGTAAAAGGATGTTTGATTTTCCCGTATCAACTTTAGTTGATAAAAGAATTACAAAAGAAAAACTATATGAACATATTGACACAATAGCAACAATAAAGAAAGTTTTCATTGAACAAGTAAAATCAATACGCTGGTTACATAAAATAGCAGAAACAACAATCAATATTGCAAAAGGCGTAGATGTTGAGGAAATAGAAATATTTCATATTGTTGTGAAGAATCAAGATATAAGTAATTGTATTTTCACTCAAATAGATAAGGTAATTCCTTATAACAATGCTTACTTGTTGGAATTTGAAAATACGTATAAATTAAAAATAGGTTTTAGACATAAAAACGAAAGTGGCACAGCATTTAAAGTTGATAGATATTATGAAACGGAATGGCTGCCTGAAAACAAGATTTCTTTAGAGCTCATAGGTTTAAATCTTGATACTGTATATGAGAATATTATACGTCAAATAGCAGGAGATTTCATTGCTTTTAACACTGGAAATCTTATTGAAGATATTATCCGCACGGAACAAGAAAACAAGATAACAAAAGAAATTGCCCGCCTTGAAAAACAAGCAAGAAATGAAAAACAACCTAAAAAGAAATTTGAGTTGGTGTCACGAATAGCCAAACTAAAAAAGGAAGTGTGATTAAATTTATGAATACTGATATAAGCGTGTCTGAACAGATAACATATTCAACTGTAAAAATAAATTGTGTATATGCTAATGGGAAATCAGGTAGTGGTACGGGATTTATTGTTCACCTATGTAAAGAGGAAAACCGATGCATTCCTGTTTTGGTTACCAACAAACATGTTGTTGACGGTAATGTGAAAACATTATTTCAATTTTGCAAACAAGATGATGCTGGAAATCCAATAGATACTGTTCCACTGACTATTGAAATAGAGAATAGTAAATGGGTTCCACATCCCGACAATGATGTGGATTTATGTGTTTTCCCTTTGAGTGAAATTCTTAATGCTCTAACCAAAAATAATGAGAAAATTTTTTATATTCCTATTACAATAGATTTAATTCCACAGGATGAGCAAGTTCAAGATTTAAATGCTATTGAAGAAATTATAATGGTTGGATATCCTATAGGGTTAATGGATGAATATAATAATAAACCGATTATTCGAAGAGGAATTACAGCAACACACTTAAAAAAAGATTATCAAGGCAAAAAGGAGTTCTTAGTAGACATGGCTTGTTTCCCAGGTTCAAGCGGTTCTCCGATTTTTATATTGAATCAAACCATGTATACTACAAAAAACAACTTTGTTGTAGGTCCAAGATTTTTGTTTGTTGGGGTTTTGTATGGTGGACCACAATATACTGCGACTGGAGATGTTATCATTTCCAACGAAGCAATAAGACCTGTATCTGTGTTACATATCCCTACTAATTTGGGCATTGCAATTAAAGCAAGCCGAATTCTTGATTTTGAAAAACTTTTTGAATCAAGAATAAATACTCAGAATGCTAAGGAGGACGAGAATAATGGATAAGTTGAAAATGCACTCAATGAATAAGGTGGATGAGAATATAGAAAAAATCGGGAAATTATTCCCGAACTGCATCACCGAGCGAAAGAACGAAAAAGGTGAAGTCGAATATGCTATCGACTTCGATATGCTCAAACAGGAACTGTCATCAGTTGTTGTAGAAGGCAATGATGAACGTTATCAGTTTACTTGGCCTGATAAGAAAAAGTCCATTCTTCTTGCTAATGCTCCTATTGCAAAGACCCTCCGTCCTTGCCGTGAGGAAAGTGTTGACTTTGATAATACTGAAAACCTTTACATTGAAGGCGATAACCTTGATGTATTGAAACTTTTGCAGGAAACCTATCTTGGTAAAGTTAAACTTATCTACATAGACCCTCCCTACAACACAGGACACGATTTCGTGTATAACGATACCTTCAAGCAAGATGTAAATGATTATTTAGACAATAGCGGACAAATTGACGAATTTGGTAATCAACTTTTGCAGAATACAGAAAGCAATGGTAGATATCATACTGATTGGTTGAATATGTTTTATCCTCGCTTAAAAGTAGCAAAAGACTTACTAACTAATGATGGTGTTGTTTTTATAAGTATTGATGTTAATGAACAGCAAAACCTGCGTAAAATTTGTGATGAAATTTTCGGCGAAAAATGTTTTATAACAGATTTTATCTGGAATTCCAGAAAGTCTGTATCTAACGATGCAATTGTATCATTAAATCATAATTACACCCTTGTTTACACAAAAAACATTTCAGACTTTATTGCTAATAAGTCAAAATTCAAATTTGCTGATGATGGGTCAGGTTTTGATAATCCTGATAATGACCCCAGAGGCGCATGGAAAGCAGACCCGTTTGATAGTCCAGGTATTCGACCTAACTTAACATACGCAATAACAAACCCAAATACAGGAGAAGAATATTGGCCACCCGAAGGTCGCTGTTGGCGTACGGGAGAAAAAGAATATTTAGAATTTCTAAAAGATGGCAGAATTGTATTTGGAAAGAATGGTACAAGTAAACCACAATTGAAAAGGTTTTATAGTGAAGCACAATCGAAAGGTCTTACTCCAAAATCGCTATGGGATGATTGTGGTACGGCAACAGATGGTACAAAAGAAATATTGGACATCTTTAATACCAAGATTTTTGATACTCCTAAACCCACAAGTTTTATAAAGAAGATAATTGATTTAGCAGGAAAAGATGAAGCTCTAATTCTCGACTTTTTCTCTGGTTCTGCCACTACTGCACACGCGGTAATGCAATTAAATGCAGAAGATGGTGGTAACCGTAAATTTATTATGGTTCAATTACCAGAAGAAACAGATGAGAAGTCCGAAGCATACAAAGCAGGATATAAGAATATCTGTGAGATTGGTAAGGAACGTATTCGTCGTGCTGGTGCAAAAATCAAAGAAGATTTAAGAGATAGAGTTGTTACAAAAAATGGAGTGACTGCCGTTCGCCGTCCAAAACCAGAAAACAGCATATACGAAGACAATAGCGTTGATATTATAGAAAACCCCATTTTAGTAAAAACTGTCGATGAATGGAAAACGCCTAGACCAGAAAAAGAATATAATGAACTTATAAGAAATCTTGACACAGGGTTCCGCGTGCTGAAACTCGACAGTACCAATATGAAGGATGTTTATTATAACCCTGCCGATTATGAACTTTCTTTGTTTGATAATCTTGCCGACAATATCAAGGAAGACCGTACTCCCGAAGACCTCCTCTTCCAAGTTATGCTTGACCTGGGTGTGCTTCTTTCCAGCAAGATTGAAGAAAGCATTATCGGTGGCAAGAAGGTGTTCGATGTTGCAGACGGTTTCCTTTATGCTTGCTTCGATGAGAATGTAACCGAGGATGTAATTACTGAAATTGCCAAGAAGAACCCCTATTACTTCGTAATGAGAGACAGTTCTATGGCAAACGATAGTGTCGCTACGAACTTTGAGCAGATTTTTGCTACATACAGTCCTGACACAGTTAGGAAGGTGCTGTGATGATACATTTTGTAGATACCCTTTTAAACAGAGAATATAATTTGGCTGAAGAAATTTTGGCAATTGAAAATTTATTTTTAAAAAAAGATGCATATAGAAATTCAATTTATGATATAGCTTCTCGTAATTTTTTAAATTGGCACTTAAGAAATAATTATATTGACTTTGAATATTTTTTCACTTCGACCGGACTTGAAGAGATTGTAGAAATGTCTCACAGAGGCTGTGAAATTTCAATTGAAGAATTTATTTATTACTGTGAATATATTTTAAATATTTTTCTTCTTTCTGATGTAGGTGGACAAACATATGTAAGGTTTATTAAAGATAACATTTCAAATCTACTCGAAAAATTAAATTATGTATCTCATTTTGCTGATGGGAAATGGCACATTGTAGAGAAAAATGTAATAGTAAGTGAATGTGCCGATATTGTGCAGGATAACTATGACCTTGGTGAAAGTATATATTCTTTTAATTATCGTGAGAACAAAGGAAACATAAATAAGAAAGCGGATATTCTTTGTCGTCTTTATAAGTATATAGAAGGAATTGCTGCACAAGCGAAACAATATGGGTACTCTAATTTACTTGAAGATATTAAAGAGTTAATGAACAAATTAGATATACGACATATTGCAACTTTAAAACAAGCAACGGTGATTGAAGATATGGACAAAACAGAATATGAAGAGTGGATTGATGAATTATTTAAAATGGCATTATCTTTAATTGTATTGACAGATTACACTGCAAAGAAAAAAGATATAAAAGAATTAAAAAGTATGTTAGGTTGATGAACTTCTATTATCAATCTTGTTAGGGAGGTGCTGTAATGACTAGTAAAATTTCGTTTGCAAATTTTGCGCAAAAATATTGGTGGCTAATGTTAGGATTGACTTTATTGTTGCTGATACCTGTAACTATATTTTGTTTGGTGTTTCTGGACACCTTAAACGATGTTAGTGCATGGGCGAGTATGATTGCAGGTATTGCTACTTATCTTGGTTCGGCTTTTCTTGGTGTATTAGTGTTTTATAATTCTTGGGTCCAAACAGAGTTAAATAAGCAATTAGATAATATAGATGTGATTTTTGATGCTAATTTTAATATGCGTGACGGAAATGTTTCTCCTTTTAGAAAAGAGGAAATTAGCGGAATGTTTGAAACTTGCTTTCCTAAAACTTTTAACCACTATTTTAAAATAAAGGATTTCACATATATTGGTTTCAAAATTATTAATAATAATTTTTATACTCCAATTACTGTATCAATAGAGGGAATATACTATTTAAACAAGGAACAAAAGATTGAAAAATGTCCACAAACAGAAATTTTTTCTAATTCTCTTGAAACAAAGATTATTGATTACAAAACCATTGTGGAATCATATTACGGTGTACCTAAATCTATTCTACAAGACGATTATTATAAAACATATAATTGGACAAACTGCATTTTTGTTTTTAAGGTTATAAATACAAAAGGGGCAATAAAATATTATGTTAAAGACTTTTGGTTTGCTAAAAGTGTCTTGGGTGATTCTAGGGTTTTAACCCAATCTCAATATGACAGTAATATTCAAAAACTAGGAGTTCCTATAGATATAACGTATTTTAACAAACAACTTTTTAAAAAGATAGGAAAACCAATATGAAATTTAATTTTAAAATACAACAATATCAAACAGATGCTGTGGAAGCAGTTGCTCGCGTTTTTGCAGGGCAAGGTCTTCATGCAAAGGTAAAATACCGCAGAGATGTTGGCGAAAAAAGTTCAGAACCAAGCCAGGTTACTTTTAATATGCCTGATGAATTTGGTGAAATAAGTAATGATTTTGATGATATTGGCTATAAAAATGAATTAGTAGAACTTTCGGATGAGCAGTTATTACAAAATATTCAGCAATTGCAAAATGAAAACAATATCAAAATGTCTACAAGCCTTATTAAAGAATCAGTACAAATGGGCAGTGGACAGAAAAAACAAACAATTTCTTGGCCTGTCCTTGATATTGAAATGGAAACCGGAACAGGTAAAACTTATGTATATATAAAGACCATATTTGAACTGAACAAAAGATATGGTTGGAGTAAGTTCATTGTTGTAGTTCCTAGTATTGCTATCCGTGAAGGCGTAAAGAAATCTTTTGAGATGACTGCTGACCATTTTATGGAACACTACGGCAAGAAGGCGCGTTTCTTTATATACAATAGCTCAAACCTTAACCAGCTCGATAATTTCTCTTCCAGCTCTGGTATCAACGTAATGATTATCAATACCCAAGCATTTGCTTCTTCTCTTAAAGAGGACGGTAAATCAAAAGAAGCAAGAATTATTTATTCCGAACGCGATGGTTTTGGTTCTCGCCGTCCTATTGATGTTATTAAGGCTAACCGTCCTATTATCATCCTTGACGAACCACAGAAGATGGGTGGCGAAGTGACAAGAACAGCTTTAGGTAACTTTAATCCGCTGTTCAGTCTTAACTATTCGGCAACTCACAAAAATCAACATAACCTTGTTTATGTGCTTGATGCTTTGGAGGCCTTTAACAAGAGACTTGTTAAGAAGATTGAGGTTAAGGGGTTTGAAGTTAAAAACTTCCGTGGCACTGATAGTTATTTATATTTGGAACAGATTGTTCTTTCTAGCAAAAAACCGCCTATGGCAAGAATTGAACTTGAGATTAGCTATAATAAGAGTATCAACCGTGAGACCCGTATTCTTGGCGTTGGCGATAATCTATTCTACATATCACAGGAAATGGAGCAATATAAGGGTTATGTAATTTCTGAAATCGACCCTATCCGTGGCACTGTAACATTCACAAACGGTGATGTTATTAGCGCAGGTGATGTTGTTGGTGATGTTTCTGAGAAAGATATGCGCCGTATTCAGATTAGAGAAACTATTATCTCCCATTTTGAGAAAGAAGAAAAACTCTTTAATAAGGGTATTAAGACTCTTTCCCTATTCTTTATTGACGAAGTTGCAAAATACCGTCAGTATGATGAAAATGGTGATGAGGTGCTTGGTGAATATGGAAAAATGTTTGAAGAAGAGTATATCAATATTCTTAACGAACATTTAACCCTGTTTGATGACGAATATCAAAAATATCTTAGAACTACCTGTGCAGATATATCAAGAATACATAAAGGTTATTTTAGTATTGATAAAAAGACCGGCAGAAGCATTGACAGTGAGTTGAAAAAAGGTAGTGAATTCTCCGATGATATTTCTGCTTATGACCTAATTCTCAAAAACAAAGAGAGACTTTTGAGTTTTGATGAACCTACAAGATTTATTTTCTCTCACTCAGCTCTCCGTGAAGGTTGGGATAATCCTAATGTATTCCAAATTTGCACATTAAAACATTCTGACAGCACAACTGCAAAGAGGCAAGAAGTAGGACGTGGATTGCGTCTTTGTGTGAATCAATCAGGTAACCGTATGGATGCCGAAACTTGCGGAAATACAGTTCATGATGTAAATGTGCTTACAGTTATTGCAAGTGAAAGTTATAAGAGTTTTGTTACAGATTTACAATCAGATATTGAAGAAATGCTTTACGATAGACCTCTTGCAGCAACAAGTGAATACTTCAAGGGCAAGTTTGTTAAAGCAGACGGCGTTCAGACGGTTATTGATACTCAAACTGCTAATATTATTGAAGGATATCTTCTTGCTAATGGTTATTCGGACTATATTGATAGAAAAATCACTGATAAATACCGTACTGATTTGGCAGCAGGTACATTAGCACCGTTGCCACCACAACTTGCACCTATGGCAGAAGATGTGCACAAACTTGTTCAAGCAGTATTTGATGAAAACGCATTTAAAGAAATTATTACAAATGCTAAAGAAACAAAAACCCCGGAAAATGTATTGAATGATAATTTCTACAAGAAAGAGTTCCAAATACTTTGGAATTATATTAATCATAAGTATGCTTATACTGTAGAGTTTGATAGTGAAGAGCTTATTAAAAAAGCTATTACTCATATCAATGAAAAATTATTTGTTTCACAATTACAATATACCGCTTCAGTTGGAGAGCAGAAAAGTGAAATGAATGAACATGAAGTTGAATGTGGAGAGAGCTTTAAGACTGCGAAAACAAGAACACAAACGCTTAAACATGCAGAAACGAGCAGAGTAAAATATGATTTAATAGGTAAGGTAGCTGAAGGTGCTGTCCTTACCAGAAAAACTGTTGCCAAAATTCTTTCTGGAGTTCGCGAAGATAAGATATATATGTTCAAGTATAATCCTGAAGAATTTATTTCTAAAGTAATTAAACTTATCAATGAACAGAAAGCAACGATGATTGTGGACCATATTTCCTATGACCAAACAAGCGGAACATATGATACTGCAATTTTCACGGCAGAAAAGAGTAAACAGCCAATTGATAAGGCTTTTGTGGCAAAAAAAGCAATTCAGGACTATGTGTTTACCGATGGTTCTGCAGAACAAAGTGTTGAAAGACGGTTTGCGGAAGATTTAGATACAGCTGATGAAGTTTGCGTTTATGCTAAACTTCCCAAAGGATTCCATATTCCTACTCCTGTTGGTAATTACTCACCTGACTGGGCAATTGCTTTCAATGAAGGTTCGGTAAAGCATATATATTTTATAGCCGAGACGAAAGGAACTATGGATAGTCTTAATTTAAGACCGATAGAACAAGCAAAAATTGCTTGTGCAAAGAAACTCTTTAATGAAATTTCTACCAGTAATGTTAAATATCATGATGTTGACAGTTATCAGAGTTTACTTTCGATAATGAATAGTATTTAAGGTGTGAACAACGAGTAAGTTTAAGCATATTAAAGTCACAAATGTATATAAAAATAACGCCGATTATTCGGCGTTATTTTTGGTTTAAGAACTCCTCTTCCATTTTGTCAAATCTCGGAATAAATTTTCGGGCTTCTGCAAGAATGGTGCTAAGATAATCAACCACAATGCCCTCGGCAAATTTCTCCGAATAGAATGGTATCGGTCCGAACTTTGCGGTAATCATTGTGCATTGCACCGTTCGTTCCTCCATATCAATTTTTGCATCCACAACGTGTCTCCCATCGATTACAAAAGTCTCAAAGGTTGTTTTGTCCATATTTTTCTCCTTTCGTCTTTTATATTTAATATAATGATGAAAGATGCATACATTAGATAATGCAAAAATTAACCTACAAAAATTAAAAAAACGTTAATTTGTAGGTTAAAAGATAGCTTAATTAACTATATTAGAAAACAATTATAATAGATGTGAAAAACCATATTTTATCGTATCTACGCGTATAACATTTTTTATAAGAGCGATAAGCATATAAAGTTTATGGAGAAGTATTTTGAGAATAAAGAACAATAGCCGTCCATTGACATTTATTGCCAATGGACGGCTAATTCAAGATGTTTCACATTACATTTTTGTCACCTCTCTTTTGATAAGGATAAAATAAAAGCAGCATTCTAAAATGATATGCACCCCAAAAGTTAGACACTTTGGAGGTGCATATTTTTTATGGATAAAACAGGAAGAAAAAACAAAGTTTATAGTGCAGAATTTAAAATAGGTGTTATAATGGATATGCGAGAACACAAATTAGGATACA
>JAZROD010000014.1:0-36831 GCA_045648505.1 Clostridia bacterium
TATTGCTTCGCAACGATATGATATTAATTAACTCCCGAAGGGAATATCGCTGTGCAAAGCACAATATCGCTACGCAGTAATATCGCTAATTTCGTTAGAAATTAATATCGTTGCCGAGTGTCCTTAAGGACACTCGGCATATGATGCAGGTTCTTTATTCTTTAGAAAATTAAGAATAATCACTAAAAACACTTGATTATTTTTATTTTATTTGTTATAATACCATAGTGTTATGTATGCGGGTGTGACGGAATTGGCAGTTTGTGGCGAAGCGCTGCCGGTGGCAGAAACAGCGAGCCTCAAAGGCGTCAGCGGTCGGTTTTTACAAGCGATAGCTGATGGAAAAACCGGGCACCGCAAGAGTCACGTGTGAGTTGTGGCAACAACAAAAGTTTAATTATGCGGGTGTGACGGAATTGGCAGACGTGCAAGATTTAGGTTCTTGTGTCCTTCGGCGTGGGAGTTCAAGTCTCTTCACCCGCACCAAAAAGGACAGATTTCATTGTGAAATCTGTCCTTTTTGAATGAAAAAGAGGTGTTTAAATGTATAAAACAATAAGGTTTGTTAAAAGAAATGCAGTGCTTTGTATTGCAATACTTGCGGCACTTGTTACTGCATATTTTATTCCGCCTGATATGGAATATATATCTTATTTTGATTTTAAGACCTTAACTTGCCTTTTTTGTGTACTTGCAGTTGTTTGTGCACTTAAAAATATAAACTTCTTTTATATGATTGCTCAAAACATTGTGGTAATGTTTAAAAATGCACGGATGTGCGTTCTTGCCCTTGTATACATAACTTTTATAGGCTCAATGTTGATTGCAAATGATATGGCACTTTTAACATTTCTGCCACTGGGGTATTTTGTTCTCACATCCTGCCACAAAGAAAATTTAATGGCATTTGTATTTATTATGCAGAACATTGCCGCAAATCTTGGCGGTATGCTTACGCCTTTCGGCAATCCTCAAAATCTTTATTTATATTCAAAGTTTAATATACCAACAGTAGAGTTTATGGAGATTATGGCAATACCATTTATTCTTGCTATTATTCTTATAACTCTTACTTGTATATTGTTTGTAAAAAATGAAGAACTCGTTATAGAGAAAAAAGAAATTGAAATGCCAAAAATGAAAACAATTATTTATCTTTTACTGTTTTTGTATTCGATTATAATTGTGTTCAGAATTGTTCCATACTGGACAGGCCTTATAATAATCCCTGCATTTCTCATTTTTATGGACAAAAAAGCCCTTAAAGATGTTGACTATGGTCTTTTGTTCACTTTTGTTGCTTTCTTTGTTTTTTCGGGGAATATGGCAAGAATAGAAATAGTTGAAAAAGTACTCGGCGGGTTAATGCAGAAAAACACAATGCTTTTCAGTATTTTCTCTTGTCAGTTTATAAGCAATGTACCTACGGCAATACTGCTTTCACAGTTTACAACTGATTATGCACATCTTTTAATAGGCGTAAACATCGGCGGTGCAGGAACACTTATTGCATCCCTTGCAAGCCTTATAACACTTAAAGAATATACTAAAAATAACCCGGGAAAATTCTGGGTATACTTAAAAGAATTTTCAGTTATAAACTTTTCATTTTTAATTATAATTATTTCAATACTTACATTTATGCATATATAAAAAACGGCTGATTTCAGCCGTATTTTTGTTATATTTTTTCTTTAGCTAATTTAATCTGCTTTTCAACGGATTCCTTTGAAGGTCCGCCTTCTGAAGTTCTCATATTAACACAAGTTTCAAGGCTTATTGCATTATATACATCCTCTTCAAAGATTTCTGAATATTCTTTAAAGGTTTCCATTGGAACTTCTTCAAGTGTTTTATCGTTCATAACACACCAGCCAACGATTGAACCTGAAATTTTATAAGCATCTCTGAAAGGAACGCCTTTCTTTGTTAAATAGTCTGCAAGGTCTGTTGCATTTATAAAGCCTTTTGCGGCAGCTTTTCTCATATTGTCTTTTAAAACTGTCATAGTGTCAATCATAGGAATAACAGTGATTAAACATTCTTTAATTGTGTCAACTGCATCAAAAATTGCTTCTTTATCTTCCTGCATATCCTTGTTATATGCTAAAGAGAGGCTTTTCATCATTGTAAGAAGGGTGATTAAATCACCGTAAACTCTGCCTGTTTTACCACGAACAAGCTCTGTAATATCAGGATTCTTCTTCTGTGGCATAATGCTTGAGCCTGTTGAGAAACCATCATCAAGTTCAATGAATTTGAATTCCCAACTGCACCATAAAACAACTTCTTCAGAAAATCTTGAAAGGTGCATCATTGCAATAGAAATATCAGATGCAAGCTCGATTGCAAAATCTCTGTCAGAAACACCATCTAAACTGTTGGTGCAAACACTGTTAAAGCCAAGCTCTTCTTTAACCATCTGTCTGTTGATTGGATATGTAGTGCCAGCCAGTGCACAGCTTCCAAGTGGAAGAACTTTAGTTCTTTCTAAGCACTGCTCAAGTCTTTCTTTATCTCTTAAAAGCATTGAAACATAAGCCATTAAGTGATGACCGAACATAATAGGTTGTGCTCTTTGAAGATGAGTATAACCGGGCATAATAGTTTCTTTGTTTTCTTCTGCTTTGTTTATAAGTGCTTTGATAAGGTCTGTTAAAAGTTCAATGATTTCCTGAATTTCATCAATAAGATAAAGACGGATATCAAGTGCAACCTGGTCGTTTCTGCTTCTTGCAGTATGAAGTCTTTTTCCTGCATCGCCGATTCTTTTTGTAAGCTCTGCTTCAACAAACATGTGGATGTCTTCTGCATCGTTGTCAAAAGTTAAAACGCCGTTTTCAATATCAGCAAGAATGCCATCTAAACCTTTTAAAATAGCATCTACATCATCTTTTGAAATAATTCCGCATGCACCAAGCATTTTTGCGTGTGCCATACTGCCTTTGATATCGTGCTTATACATTCTGCAGTCAAAAGAGAGGGAAGAGTTAAAGGTGTTAACTCTGTCATCAGTTTCTTTAGTAAATCTTCCTGCCCAAAGTTTCATAATTTTAATTCCTTTCTAATTGTGAAAAAGCACCCAAGTGATTAAAAACCACTTGGGATGCAAATTAAATTCAGATAAGTTTTTTGCCTTTTGCAAGGTCTTTTTTAGCTTTAACAGTAATTGGAAGACCAAAGAGATTGATAAAGCCCTGTGAATCCATCTGATCGTAATCATCGTCTTCACCAAATGATGCAGTCTGTTCGTCGTGAAGAGTATCAGGACTTGTTACGCCTGCATTGATGATATTACCTTTGTAAAGTTTAAGTTTAACTTCACCGTTAACTGTTTGTTGTGTTTCGTCAACAAATGCACGGATAGCATCACAAAGTGGTGTATACCACTGACCGTTGTAAACAATGTCAGCCATTTTCTGTGCAACAATTGCTTTGAAGTGTGATGTTTCTTTGTCAAGACAGATTGTTTCTAAAACATCGTGTGCGTGATAGAGAATTGTTCCACCTGGTGTTTCATAAACGCCACGACTCTTCATACCAACAAGTCTGTTTTCAACAACATCGAAAATACCGATACCGTTAGCACCACCGATTTTGTTTAATTCTTCGATAAGTGAAACACCGTCCATCTTTTTGCCGTCAAGAGCAACAGGAATACCTTTTTCAAAAGTAATTGTAACATATGTAGGAACATCCGGAGCTTTTTCAGGTGAAACGCCAAGCTCTAAAATCTTGTCAAACATTGGTTCGTTTGCAGGATCTTCAAGGTCTAAGCCTTCGTGTGATAAGTGCCAGAGGTTTTTATCTTTTGAATAGCTTGTTTCTCTTGTTATTTTAAGAGGAATGTTGTGTGCTTCAGCGTATTCGATTTCTTCGTCACGGGATTTGATATCCCAGATACGCCATGGAGCAATAACATCAAGGTCAGGAGCGAAAGCTTTGATTGTAAGTTCGAAACGAACCTGGTCATTACCTTTACCTGTGCAACCGTGACAGATAGCATCTGCATTTTCAGCCTTTGCAATTTCAACAAGGCGTTTTGCAATAGGGTAACGGGCAAATGATGTACCTAAAAGGTATCCTTCGTATTTAGCACCTGCTTTAAGTGTAGGCCAGATGTAATCTTCAACAAATTCTTTCTGAATGTTTTCAATGTATAATTTACTTGCACCTGTCTTAATAGCTTTTTCTTCAAGACCATCAAGTTCTGTTCCCTGACCAACGTCTACACAGCAAGCAACAACTTCGCAGTCACCGTAGTTTTCTTTAAGCCATGGAATAATAATTGATGTGTCAAGTCCGCCTGAATATGCAAGGACAACTTTTTTGTACTGTTTCATATCTAAAATCTCCTTAAAAATTTAACTTATGTGAACATTATAGCACTTATATTTTATTTGTCAATAGGTTTTTTAAATAATTTTACATAAAAAATGAATAAATATGCATAAATATACAAAAATAATTAAAATATTCTGCATAAATTGAATATTTTTGCATAAATATTAAGTTGGGGGCGATAATTTGAAAGAAATTTTATATGTAACTGCCATATATACAGGAACATTGGTAGGCGCAGGATTTGCAACAGGAAAAGAAATTCAGGAGTTTTTTGCAAATCCATTGGGGATATTAATAGCATTTTTTCTGTTTTATATTTTGAATTTACGACTTTTTACTTATATAAATAAAAATAATATTTATACATATAACGAGTTGCTTGAATACAAGTGTCCCCGCATAAAAAATTTTGTTCTTCAGTTCAGTGCAATTTTTTCTCTGTTATCTTATGGGATAATGTGTAGCGGAGCAGGAGAGGCACTTGGATTTAAAGGAGCGGGTTATTTGTTTTCTCTTGTGTGTGTTGCTATATTTTTGTTTGAACTTAAAGGGATAACATATCTTAATCTTCTGGCAACACCGTTAATTGTAATGGGAATTCTGGCAATAACGGTGGCAAAAGCGTCAACTTTTGCACAGGCATCCTTTGATTCTATAAGATATTGTTCGTATAATACTCTTTGTTGCCTGCCTGTTATTCCGTCACTGAATACTTATATAAAAGATGTTAAAAGAGCCAAAACTGTTGCAACTGTAATTTCTGTGGTTTCTGCTCTGCTTATTTTTTGTGTATATATTTCTCTTCCTGAATATATATGCAATCTGCCACTGCTTGAAACTGCGAGAGCGATTAACCTTTCATATGTATATTATCCTGCACTTTTGCTTGCTATGTTAACAACGGCAGTGTCTTCGGGATATGGATATATGTGTTGCTACAAAGGTAGAAAATATTACCGAATTGGAATTTTGTTTGCAGTTTCGGTTGTTATGCAAAGTCTTGATTTCGGCTTGCTTATAAAGTATGTTTTTGGCATCGCAGGTCTGGTAAGTTTGGGAATTTTATATTTTTTGCTTAAAAAATCTTGAAAAAAACAACTTATGATGTTATACTTAAATAAATTAAACAATAAGGGGAAAAAATATGAAAGACAGATCAAAATTTATTTCAATCACAACAACCTGTGCAATGCTTGTACTTATGGCTTGCATCGGTCTTTACTACATGCAGAACGATTATGATGCAGTATCATACATCAAAGCATTTGCTTATCTTGTTTTAACTGTATCATCAGTTTTTGCACTTGTATTCACAGCAGGCGACTCTGACAGAAGAGACCTTGCCTTTGCATCAACTGCATTTTCCATAATAATGTTCGCATCTGCAGTATTTGCACTTATACCAACACTTGGTAATTATTCAACATCATTAGCCTATCTTGCAATTGCTTTTGCAGCTCCATTTGCTCTTGGATTTATAGCAAAGCTTGCTACAGGTTTAAAGATTTTTGAAAAAGTTATTGTAAAACTTGCACTTTTGGTAATTGGTATTTTAACAGTTGTTATTTTTGCAATTATGCCAATCCCTGTTATGGGTGTTGTATTCAAAGTAGTTGCAGGTATCTGGGTGGTAATTTTCCTTGCAGGTACAGTATTTTCTGTTATCAATCTTGTAAAGAATAAAGAAACATTCATTAACTGGGCATATCTTTTCTTTGCGCTTCCTTATGCGTGGTACTGTGCACAGTTAACAGTTAGTTCCTATTCATTCAGAAAAACTGCTGCTGCAATAGCTATGGTTGCACTTTCTTTCCTTGTTACAGCACTTGTTTGCAAGGAAGAAAAATAATACTTACGAAAATAATTAAAAGGAGATAAAGAAAATGGCTGAAAATGAAAACATTGTACTTTTAACAGACGATGAAGGAAACGAAGTTGAATTCGAACATATCGATACAGTTGAAATGAACGAAGAAATGTATGTTCTTCTTCTTCCTGTTAAAGAACCTGATGACGGAGTTGTTATCTTAAAATTTGAAGAAGCAGACGGCGAAGAAATTTTAGTAGGCGTTGAAGACGACGAAGAAGCTCAGGCTGTTCTTGATCTTTACAATTCATCAATCGAAGAATAAAAATTAAATAATAGAATTCCTGCCTGATTTGTCAGCATTCTTTAATGTTTTGAACCAACAAATTATGAAAGGGAAATCCACTTCGTCTGTGGCTTGCAGGCCTTCCGCGTATGCGATGTTAGGAGCGATTAAGCAGATGAGAGATTACCCACCTGTGAAAACAGGTTTAAAAATCAAAGATGCAACGGTCAGGTGGGATTTTTATTTTTAACTGTGCGATATAGTAGGCAAATATAAAAAAGAGATAATTTTACATACAGTAAAATTATCTCTTTTTTATGGCGGAGATGGAGCGAACCGTGCCATATGCACAATATGTTAAAACATAACAATTTAGTTGCTTTTTTCATATCCATAGTGGCTTTTAATTCGCACTTTTTTCAATTTTCCGGTCTTAGCAAATTCTGTTAATATTCTTGTTGCTGTTGCTGATGAAACACCAAGCAGTTTCTGAACATCACCATTCATAATGTAGGAATGTGTTTCAAGGAATTCATATATTTTATTTAATCTCATATCCGCTTTACTGCTTGTTGCTATTATAGGATTTTCTCCAACTTCAAGTAGAGCCTCTTTTATAACTGAAAGCATAAATTCAATAAACTTTGTTGATTCACCGTTACTGTTAGAAATGTTGATTGCACCATAGTATTCCTGTTGATGGTCATGTATGATAGATTCAATAGGAAGCCACGCAAATATAGGATTCCATTTTGACAGGAGCAGAGTGTGCCATAGTCTTCCTATTCTTCCGTTTCCATCAGAGAATGGGTGAATAAGCTCAAATTCATAATGAAAAACACAACTTTTTATAAGCATATGAATATTGCTTTCTTTTACCCAGGTAATAAGCTCATCCATAAGTTGTGGTACATATTGAGGCAGAGTTCCAAAGTGCAGAACTTTTCCCTCACTGTCAACAATACCAACATTTCGTGAACGAAATTCTCCGGCTTCACTCACAAGATCTTTTACCATAACCGAGTGAGCCTTTAAAAGGTCATCTATACTATACGGATCTAATTTATCCATATATTCATATATCTCATAAGCATTCTTAACTTCTGCAATATCTTTAGGTGGTGCCATAATTCGCTTACCCGAAAGAACAGCTGTAACTTGCTCAATATCAAGAGTGTTTTGCTCTATTGCAAGTGATGAATATATAGTGCGTATTCTGTTTTCTCTTCTTAAAGTAGGGTTAGCAGAAATTTGTCTTCCAATGCTTACTTTTCCTGTAAGCTCCGCAATTTCTATAACCTCATTCATTATTTTTTCATTTATTTCAAATGGTGGTTTCTTGTTTTTCAATATAATCACCCCGAATGCTATTATATCATTTCACCAATCAAAAATCAAGTCATAAATCAAATAACGATTTATGACTATAAATTTCATTGAAAAGAACAACGATAAAGTCGATGCTTTCAGTGCCCTCTTAGGGTTCAAATCCCTTTCAAATAAAAAAGAAACCCCATCAAAAGATGGAATTTCTTTTTTGGCGGAGATGGAGGGATTTGAACCCTCGTGCCGCTCATCACGGCAACACGATTTCCAATCGTGCTCGTTATGACCACTTCGATACATCTCCATTGATACTTAAATATAATACAACAAATTAACATAAAAATCAAGTAGAAAATGAAAAATGGTTAATAATTAATTTGTTTTGCATAATGTTAATTGAGGTGATATTTTGATTATCCATACAGTGAAAAGGGGAGAAACTATATACAGTATAGCGAAAAATTATGGAGTGTCGGAAAGTCTGTTGGCACTTAATAACGGAGTTTCGGATGCGCTTGTTACAGGCGAGGATTTGGTGGTTTTGTTTCCCACAGAGATTCATACGGTTGATTTTGGAGAAACGGTGGCTTCAATTGCACAAAAATATGATACAACCCAAAGAAAAATATTTCAGAATAACTATTATTTGAAAGGAAGAGATAATCTTTATCCGGGACAGACGATTGTTATTTCATACAGCGATATTCCTGACAGGGGCATTCTAACAAACGGTTATGCATATCCCTTTGTCAGGGAAGATGTTTTAAGAACATCGTTGCCATATAATGACTTTTTGACCCCTTTTACATACGGAATGACCTATAACGGAAATCTTCTTAATCTTAATGATGAAAAACTATTGGAACTGGCAAGGGAGTATGGAACAAAAGGTGCGATGCATATTTCAACTCTTGATGAAAATGATGTTTTTGACAGTTCACTTGCCACAAATATATTTAATAATTCTTACGCACAGGATAATTTGTATAACGATATAGCCACAGTTGCAGGGGAAAAGGGGTATTCTGCAATAGATGTGGATTTTGAATATATAAATGCATCGGACAGTGTGAAATATGCAGAGTTTATTGGAAGGCTTAGAAATCTGGGATACCCTGTAATAGTTGCAGTTGCCCCTAAAACATCTGCCAGTCAACGGGGACAGCTTTATGAAGGGCACAACTACAAGCTTCTTGGGGAAATGGCAGACTATGTATTTGTTATGACTTATGAGTGGGGATATACATACGGCCCGCCCCTTGCGGTTGCACCTCTTCCAAGTGTGCGGAGGGTGTTAGACTATGCATTAAGCGAAATTCCGCCGGAAAAAATACTTATGGGCATTCCAAATTACGGTTATGACTGGAAGCTTCCTTATGTTCAGGGAAAGTCGAGGGCAACATCAATAGGAAACCGTCAGGCAGTAGATATTGCAAGAAGAAACAAAGCTGAGATTATGTATGACGAACAATCACAAGCCCCATATTTTTATTATACGGACATATCGGGAGCGGAGCATGTAGTCTGGTTTGAAAATGCAAGGAGCATAAAAGCAAAGTTTGAACTTTTGAGT
The DNA here is from genome assembly GCA_045648505.1 of Clostridia bacterium. Taxonomy (GTDB): domain Bacteria; phylum Bacillota; class Clostridia; order RGIG6154; family RGIG6154; genus RGIG8700. The sequence continues at coordinate 9,337 of JAZROD010000014.1, forward strand.
ATGTATAGTCTTGCGGGAGTGGGATACTGGAACTTAATGAGAGAGTTCCCACAGCTGTGGCTTCTTCAAAATGGAATGTTTAATAGTTAGGAACTTTTTGTTGCCACAGTCACTATATCGAATGTGAGAATAGCTCTAAAATAGTTTAACCATTTTGGTTAGACTATTTTATTGTATAACAAAGAAAGTGCCTATAAGGGCACTTTCGGGAGAGAAATTATTTACCAAGGATAAACCTCAAGTGGTACTCCCTGTGTAATATCTTTTGTTGAATCAATAAATGTTGCAAGATTTTTAAGAGCAGGATCTTCTGATTCTTTTATTTTATTTATGATTATTTTTGCCACTTCGTCTGCACCGTAAATATTAAGGTGAACCTTGTCGAAGCCGCCACGGTCTGAAACTAATTTATTAGGTGTCCACCAGTACAGCTGTTTTCCGCCGCCTGTTGCTGAACCGTTTCCGTCAGGATATTTGTCCCATTCATTAACAAGATCTATACTTTCCTGTGTAATATCAATATACGGAACACCGTTGTCTTTTGCAGCCTGTATAGCACGCTCACGATATGGTTTAACTACGGAATCATCATAGTTTGTGTTTTCGCCATACATAATGGTTGAAGTTACCAGTACAGGTATAACGTCCTTATCTTTTGCAGCATTAATAGCCTCTTTAATTCTGTTTGTATACTGATACGGCTGTAAAAAGCGACTAGAGCCACTGTTTGAGTCGTTTATACCAAACTGAATAAACAGATAATCTCCTCTTTTTGCATAACTGTCTAAAATTTTTCCAAGATGACCCTCTGTTATAAAATGTTTAATGCCGTAACCGCCTAGTGCATGGTTTCTAACCTCAACTTCATCTTTAAAATACTCGCCAAGATACATACCCCAGCCTGCGTATGGCAATCTGTCTTCAGATACATTCTGGCAGGTTGAGTCGCCTGCAAGATAGATTGTAGGGTTATTCTTTTCAAAATTAAATGTGTTGATTACAGGGAATTGATTATCCTCCCAGATAAAGGTTTTTGTGGTAAAGCTTTTACCTTTTGTACCGTCTACAGTTATAGGGGTTGAAAAGCTTAAGGTTACAGTTTCCGATGAGAAGGAATTCTGAATATTCTTTATAGACCTTACATCGCAGATATCACCAAGCTCGTTATATAATGCAAAATAAAGGCTGTCGTTTTTGCCGTCAGTTCTATACTGGGTTAAATTTACTCCTGTTATAACAGTTCCGTCTTTGACTTCGCTGTCTGTACCGCACTCAACAGAATTTACAACATATTTCTTATAAATAGGTGAATATATGCGTACATGATCAAGATGTGTTATCCATGAAGGACCATTTCCAAATATTCTTAGCTCACTTGTGGTTGTTAAATGACCTTTGGTACGATAAATAAGTTTGTTCTTTGTTCCGAGAACAATCTCATCGTTTATATACACACCGCTACATACCAACTGATTGGGATTGGTTGAATCCATAACAATCTTCACATTATACCATGTATCTGCTTCTATGTCGTAGGATAGACCCTGTCCGTCGCCGGTATTACCGCCCTGATAAAAGAAAACAAGTTGAGGCTTTTTAGTTTTTACATCCTCTTGCCCTTCAGCTCCTACTCCCAAAGATACCTCACGACTTTTTATCTGTAAGAGTTCCTGTTCTCCGCCCTCATATTTAATTCGCCAACACACATTTCCGCTCGTGGCTGTTATATCTGTTACTTTAAATGTAGTATCAAATACAACAATATTTGAATTAATAGGATGGTCTGCATGAGGGTTTAGGTACATATTCGATGTTCCTTTATTTATTTGACATGCAATGGTGTCATTACCGTCAGGTCCTTCAACCCTTACAGGTGGTATGTTGCCTCCAGTTATCAGACTTATATACATTGGGTCTCTGCCAGTATGATTCATTTTTTCGGGGAATGTTGTCCAGCCTGCATAATACTCAAAGTCGTCGTTTTTGTAAAAGGTTGCGGGATCAAATGGAACCTCTGCACTACACACAATTCCCGTTGATATAAGAATCGTAATAATAAAAAATAAAATTGTAGTAATTTTTTTCATACATATCACCTCTTAATACAGTCTAAACGAACATAAAACAAATTTAATATAAATTTTTTGTATTTTTCTGTTTTTTTGTAAATTTTTTGTTTACTTTTCATAGGAATTATGATAAACTTGCCGTGAGGTGATATTATGTTGTTTGAAAAACTTCCACCTTCCGAGTATGCACTTAATCACAAAGGTATAGGTGTAGTTATAGACCATCGGAAAAGAAAAAAATATATAAATATGCCTATGGCACATTCCCATAATGTTTATGAGATATATTATTTAAAACATGGAGAAAGAAAATTTTTCATAGAAGATAAAATATTTAACCTTGGAAGAGGCGATGTTGTTCTTGTTGATTTGAATTTAAGTCATCGTATGACAACTCTTAACGATTTCAGGCATGAACGAGTTGTTATATGTTTTGATTCAGAATATTTTTCGCATACTCAATTTGATGATGTGAGAGATGTCTTCAGTAATCATTATATTCATATTGAGAAAAACAACCGCTTTTATTTTGAGGAATTACTTGACAGAATTGAAAAAGAATATAATGCACTGGACAGTATGAGCAACAATTTAATAAGAGCCTATATCTGCGAGCTTCTCACTTTTTTAAAGAGAAATATCAGTCAAAACATTCAATTGTCCGAAACCTCTCTTAAAGCTGCAGATATTCAAAGATGTATTGATTATATGAATCAGCATTACGATGAACCAATTTCACTTGATACAATGTCAGAAATCTCATTTTTGACCACAAGTGCATTTTCAAAGAAGTTCAAAGCAGAAACAGGTACGAATTATTGTGAATATTTAACTGCGTTAAGGATTTCAAAAGCTTCAAAGCTTCTTGTTTCATCAGATTTATCAGTAACGGAAATAGCTGAAAAGTGCGGTTTTCAAAGCAGTAGTTACTTTACGCTTATGTTTAAAAAATATAATAATATAACACCTAAAAAATACAGAATGAAATACATACAATTGTAAATAATTAAAAGACAGGGGTCGGTTCTGCGTCTTGGGGAACATTGTCCGTCATAATGTAAAATATTGCATTTGATTTCAGTTTACATAATATGATATAATTTCTTTGCGTTGTTGTTGGATTATACGGAGGTATAATACAATGATAAAAAAAATAACAATATCGGTACTTGTTGCGGCGAACATACTTTCAATGTCATCTCTCGCGGCAACACACACAGTTAAAAAAGGGGATACCTTGTGGAAAATCTCAAACTCTTATGAGGTAGGTTTAAGTGAGATAAAATCTGCAAACACACAGATTAAAAATTACGACCTTATCTATCCCGGTGACCTTGTGAATGTTCCCACAACAGACACAGCGGTTTCAAGTTATGAAGCAGAAGTAATAAGACTTGTAAACGAAATAAGAAAACAAAACGGACTTAAAGAGCTTCAGACAGACTGGCAGCTTTCAAGAGTTGCAAGATATAAGTCGGAAGATATGAAGAAAAATAATTATTTCTCACACACAAGTCCAACCTACGGTTCACCTTTTGATATGATGAAGAAATTCGGTATATCATACAGAAGTGCAGGCGAAAACATTGCAAAAGGACAAAAAACACCACAGGCAGTAGTAAACGCATGGATGAACTCAGCAGGTCACAGAGAAAATATTTTAAAAGCATCATATACTCACATTGGTGTAGGATATGTAGCAAATGGAAATTACTGGACCCAGATGTTTATTTCTAAATAAAAGGATTGACAAAACAAGGAAAAAGTATTAAAATATCTTTGATACAGAGAATTGGAGACGTATCAAAGCAAGACATAGTCTTGTTTTGGTACGCTTTTTTTATTTTGAGAGGAGAATACGATGTTTGATGTTGCAGTAATCGGTGCAGGTGTTGTAGGCGCAATGGTAGCAAGAGAGCTTACAAAATACGGACTTAAGGTTTGTGTGCTTGAAAAAGAAAATGATGTTTCAATGGGTGCTACAAAGGCAAACTCTGCCATTGTTCACGCAGGATTCGATGCGAAAGAAGGCACACTTAAAGCACTTTTGAATGTAAAAGGTTCAAAAATGATGGAACAGGTTGCCAAAGAACTTGGTGTTAAGTACAAAAGAAACGGTTCACTTGTTGTGGGCTTTGATGAAGAAGACGAAGCAACCATAAAAGAACTTTACGAAAGAGGTTGCAAAAATCAGGTAGAAGGTCTTGAAATACTTAAAAAAGAAGCAATCAAAGAATTAGAACCAAATATATCTGATAATGTAACTTGTGCTCTCTGGGCACCTACAGGTGCAATTATCTGTCCTTATGAGCTTGCAGTTTCTGCTATTGGTAATGCTATGGATAACGGTGCAGAGCTTAAATGTAATTTCAAAGTTGAAGAAATAATCAAGAATGCAGACGGCTACACAGTTAAATCGGAAAAAGACAGTGTTGATGCAAAAATTGTTATCAATGCGGCAGGTGTATATTCTGATGAAATTGCCCGTATGGTTGGAGACGATTCATTTAAAATAACACCTAGAAGAGGGGAATATATCCTTCTTGACAGAGAAAGCGCAGGACTTGTTACTCACACAATTTTCAGAACTCCTTCAAAAATGGGTAAGGGTATTCTTGTTTCAAATACTGTTGACAACAATATTTTACTTGGACCAACATCAGAAAATATTGAAGATAAAGAAGATAAGACAACAACAAGCGAGGGCTTTGGCAAAATCATTAAAGAGGCATTTGAAAATGTTGATAATATCAGACTTAATCAGACAATTACTTCATTCTGCGGACTTCGTGCTGTGGGTGATAGCGGAGATTTTATTATAAATTCACCTGTTGATGGTTTTGTTAATGTTGCAGGTATTGAATCACCCGGCCTTTCATCAGCTCCTGCTATTGCGGAATATGTAAGAGAGCTTCTTGAAAAGCAGGGCGTTGAAATGAAAGAAAATAAAGATTTCAACCCAATAAGAAAGCCTATGCATTATTTCAAAGAAGCAACCATTGAAGAAAAAAATGAAATAATCAAAAAGGATTCATCATTCGGCAAGATTATCTGCAGATGTGAAACCGTTTCAGAGGGTGAAATTCTTGAAGCGATAAGAACAAACCCAAGACCAACTGACCTTGACGGTGTTAAGAGAAGAACAAGAGCCCAGATGGGAAGATGTCAGGGTGGTTTCTGTATGCCTTATATTGTAGAACTTCTTGCAAAAGAAATGAATGTTGCTTATGAAGATATAACAAAATTCGGTAGAAATTCAAAAATAAACACAGGTCTTACCAAGGAGGTGCAGGAATGAGAGATTTAGTTATAATCGGTGGCGGTCCGGCAGGAATGAGCGCAGCTGTTGCGGCGTATGAAAGCGGAATTAAAGATATTCTCATTCTTGAAAGAGATGAGAAGCTTGGTGGAATTCTTCAGCAGTGTATTCACAATGGATTTGGTCTTCATAAATTCGGTGAAGAACTTACAGGACCTGAATATGCTTTAAGATACGAAGAAAAGGTTAAAGCACTTAATATTGAATGTAAAATGAATACAATGGTGCTTGATGTTACAGACAAAATAATTACTGCAACCAATAAAGAAGATGGTATTTTTATGGTTGAAGCAAAAGCCATTATTCTTGCAATGGGATGCAGAGAACGTTCAAAAGGCGCACTTAATATTCCCGGAAGCAGACCTTCAGGCATTTTCAGTGCAGGAACTGCACAGAAGTTTGTTAATATGAAAGGCTATATGCCGGGCAAAGAGGTTGTAATTCTTGGTTCAGGCGATATCGGTCTTATTATGGCTAGAAGAATGACGCTTGAGGGTGCGAAAGTTAAAGCAGTATGCGAACTTATGCCATATTCAGGCGGTCTTATAAGAAATATAGAACAATGTCTTAACGATTTTGATATTCCTCTTAAATTAAGCCATACAGTTGTGGATATTCACGGCAATGAAAGACTTGAAGGTGTTACAATTGCAAAGGTTGACGAAAACAGAAAACCTATTGAAGAAACAAAAGAATATATCCCTTGTGATACACTTCTTCTTTCTGTTGGTCTTGTTCCTGAAAATGAGCTTACAAAGAAAGCAGGAATTGACCTTGATGCAATAACAGGCGGTGCAGTGGTGAATCAGAGCAGAGAAACATCAGTTGAAGGTGTGTTTGCCTGCGGTAATGTACTTCATGTGCACGACCTTGTGGACTATGTATCAGACGAAGCTGAAATTGCAGGCAAAAGTGCGGCAGAATATATTAAAAATTCTGACAATAAAGATGCCGACATAAAAATTTCATGCGACGGAAAAATCAGATATACAGTTCCGCAGAAAATAACAAAACTTGAAGATGTGGAAGTATATTTCAGAGTAAGCAACATTTTTAACAATGTTAAAGTATGTGTGTATGCCGATGATAAGCTTATAAAAACAGTAAATAAGATTAAGGTTGCACCGGGAGAAATGGAAAAGGTTAAACTTTCTTGCGAAGAATTGAAAGATGTTAAGGAAATATGCTTTAAGCTGGAGGAAAAATGAAAAGAGAACTTGTTTGTATAGTATGCCCAAGAGGTTGTGCTCTTGAGGTTGAATTAAATGAAAAAGAAGTTATATCTGTTGGTGGAAATGTTTGTAAAAGGGGAGAAGCTTATGCAAAAAAAGAATGTATAAGCCCTGAAAGAACAGTTACAACAACTATGAAAACCAAAGATGGCGAAACAGTTTCTGTTAAAACAGATAAGCCAATAGCAAAAGATAAAATGTTTGAATTGATGAAAATTATCAATAAAGAAAAAGTTGTATTGCCAATTTCAGCAGGAGATGTTATAATCAAAGATGTATGTGGTTGCAACATAGTTGCAACACAAAACAAAACTGTTTAAAATTACACACCTTGCACTGTTTTGCTCCTTTATGTACACAAAGTACACCACAGTCGCAAATCAGCACAATCTGTGCAATTTTTCATCAGTTTAATGGTGGGGGGATGATTATGGATACCATTAAAATCAATAAGAAAAATGCAGTGCTTGTGGCTCACAGAGGTTTATCTTCAATTGAGCCTGAAAACACCTTGTCTGCTTTTGTAGCGGCAGGCAACAGAAGTTATTTCGGTATTGAATGTGATGTTCATGTTACAAAGGATGGCAAATTTGTTGTAATACACGATGCAGAAACAGGCAGAGTTGCAAAAGAAAATATAAATGTTGAGGAAAGCACATTTGAAGAAGTTAGGAAAATCATTCTTGATAACTTTTCTAGGAAGGAAAAGGCAATGTTTCCTGACGAACACCTTCAAAATAGAGGAGATCTGATCATTCCTTCAATGAGCGAGTATATCAGTATCTGTAAAAAATATGATAAAAAATGCGTACTTGAAATTAAAGGTGACTGGTCTGTTGAAAGTATAGACAAGATGATTGAAGAAATCAAAGACCTTGAATACCTTGAAAATGTGATATTTATTTCATTCGGGCTTTCAAACCTTGTTGCTTTGAGAAAAAGATTGCCAAAGCAGAAAGCACAGTACCTTGTTTGCTCGTTTGATAAAGAGGTTCTTGAAACACTAAATAAGTATGATTTGGATCTTGATATTGCACATACAGCAATTACAAAAGAACTTGTTGAATTAGTGCATAAAAACAATCATATTATAAATTGCTGGACGGTTGACAGAGCAGAGGATGCCGAAAAATATGCAGAATTTGGTGTTGACCAGATAACAACAGAAAATTTGGAATAGGTGAAAAAATGATTATAGCTGCAGTAAGAAACGATGATGAATTTAACAGTGCGCTTTTAAGCTCAGGTAAAATAATATTTGACTTAAGTCCATCCATGCTTACTCTTGAAGATAAAATAAAAAAAGCCCATCAAAACAACAAAAAGCTTTTCATACATTTAGACCTTGCTGAAGGAATAGGCAAGGACAGGGCAGGTGTTTGCTTTGTTAAAAAGCTTGGCGTTGACGGAATAATAAGCACAAGAGTAAGCGTTATTAAGCTTGCCCGTGAAGAAAAATTGTTTACGGTGCAAAGATTTTTCATCGTGGATTCACAATCTTTAAATACTGCAATAGAGTCTGTTAAATCATCAAAGCCTGATATGGTGGAAATTATGCCGGGCGTGATGGAAAAAGTAATAAAATGTATTAAGGAAAAAGTAACTGTTCCTATAATCGCAGGCGGACTTATTGAAAATCAAAAAGAAATAAAGGCGGCACTTGGTGCAGGGGCATCTGCAGTGTCAACAGGAAAAAAAGAATTCTGGAGTTAATTATGAGTAAGCTTAAAAATAAAAAACTGTTTCTTCTTGATATGGATGGAACAATTTATCTGGATGACGATTTGTTTGAAGGAACAATTGAGTTTTTAGAATATGTAAAATCTATAGGCGGAAGATATATTTTTATGACAAATAATTCTTCAAAAAGTGTTGAAAAATACATAGAAAAACTTGCGTCTTTAGGTATTGAATCAACAGAAGACGACTTTTTAACTTCAACAAATGCAACCTGCATTCATCTTAAAAAGAAGACATATAACAAAATTTATGCATTTGGCACAACTTCGTTTAAAGAGCAGCTGAAAAAAGAAGGATTTAATATAACAGATAAGCTTGAAGACGATATTGATTGTCTTTGTATGGGGTTTGATACAGAACTCACATTCCAGAAGCTGGAAGATGCTTGTATTCTTTTAAATAAAGGCGTTGATTATATTGCAACAAATCCAGACTGGGTATGTCCTACCTGGTACGGATTTGTGCCTGACTGCGGTTCTGTGAGTGAAATGCTTTATAATGCAACAAAAAGACGCCCTAAATTCATTGGAAAGCCTCAACCTGAAATGGCTCTTCTTGCTATGGAAAAGACAGGCTTTAAAAAAGAAGAAACTGTTGTTTTCGGTGACAGACTATACACAGATATTGCCTGTGGCGTTAATGCAGGCATAAGCTCTGTGTTTGTTTTAAGCGGAGAGGGAACAATGGAAGACCTTGAAAAGAGCGAAGTGAAGCCTGAATTTGTAAGAAAAAATATAAAAGAAATTGTTGAAGAGCTTAAAAAATAAGTAAAAACTGAATAAAAACAGAAAAAATTGAAAAAATATTAAAAAAATTCAAAAAAGGTATTGACAAAACTGATAAAATTTGTTAAACTACTAAAGCTGTGTTGAGCGATCAGAACGCATTGGGCTGTCGCCAAGGGGTAAGGCATAGCACTTTGACTGCTACATTCGCAGGTTCAAATCCTGCCAGCCCAGCCATAGCATTTTTGAATATGGGCCATTAGCTCAGACGGCAGAGCACGTGACTTTTAATCACGGTGTCCGGAGTTCGAATCTCCGATGGCTCACCATAACGAGCAAATACGAACTCTGCATATTGTTAGAAATGTATTTGTGATAGTAATAAAAGGACCTTATGACATTTAGTCATAGGGTCTTTTTATGTCCAAAAGGACAAAGAAATATAATCTTTTTTATGATAAATCCTCCAGTTTAATCCGGAGGATTAATTTAAGACTAATCTAAAAATTTTAATTCTGTAAGTTTTTTACTTAATCTTTCCGCCATTAAATTGTGACCAAGCATTGAGGGATGAATTAAATCTGTTGAAAGTTGATTTATATCGAACAAAATAGTTCTTCCATCTATGTAAATCAATTCATTGTTTTCTGATGCGATTTTTGAACACATTTGATGGTATTCTGCAGATAGTTTTTGTTCATTTGAATTTTGAGAATAATCTCTGAAATGTGTATATGGTGAAATGAAAGCAACCTTTTTTCCCATGCTCAATGCATTTTTTACTATATATGAGGCCCTGTCATAAAATTCGTTTGAAGAAAAATTATCCATCATGTTAATGCCAAGCTCAAGCATAATGCAGTCACATTCGGCAGTTTTAATGTAGTCGCCCATTTCCTTTTCGCAGAAACATGAGCCTCCCATACCCTTGTTAAGCATCTGTGCATTTAAAAGAACTCCTGTGCGTGCAAGATATGAAAGACTGAACAAATTTGAACTTGCTCCGTGGGTTATTGATGAACCATAAGCTAAAATTGTCTTGGAAGGCACTTCTTCTTTTCTTGGAGGTCGGACTTCGCTGTATTTATCAATATCATAAATAACACCGCAAAAATCATGAGCAAAAACAACTCTCCACACATCCTTTGAATACTGCATATTGCCTTCAAGGGGATAATTGTCCAAAGGTTGTCCGTAGCTTAACTGAATTGAGCATTTTTGACCTTTTTTTACGAGTTGTCTGCTGTGTTGAAAATCACCGCGGAAAATTTCAACATAACCGTCTTCCTCGATAGCTCCAAGAGTTATCATTGCTTCACCGACAAAGCGAATTTCACAACCTGTGGTCATTCTTGCAACATATCTGTTGAAATATTCTCTGCCGATTGTATTCAGAATGCTTTTAGGGAAACGGTAAAGTCGTATGCCATTTCCTGTTTCTTCAATTTCTTCAACGTTGAAAAGCTCAACATCATTCCAAATCATTTATATCATCTCCTTTTATTTTAAAAGTATCGTCGTCCCTGTTTGCAGGAAGTGCTTTATCAAAAACAATTTTTATGTGTGCTCCTTTTCCCGGAACTGAATTTATATTCAGTCCACTGTCATTGTTGTAATAAAGTCTTAGCCTTGTATGAACGTTCAGTATACCGATGTGAGTTCTGCTTTGTAACTGATTGAGATTAAAATTGTCAAGGTTATATTTGATTTCTGTCAGTTTTTCCTGGGTAAAACCCTTACCGTTATCAGAAATATCGATAATTGCCTTGCTGTTATCAGGAATGGAGGAAATCACAACAACTCCGTCATCTTCAAGGTCAAACGCGTGCTTTAAAATGTTCTCAAGCAGTGGCTGGAATATCATCTTAAGGCAAGGTATGTTAAGCAGTGAATCATCCACTTTGTTTATAATCGTAAGAGGGTGCTCGCGTCTTACATTTACAACATTAAAGTAGTCTATTGCACAATCTAAGTCCTGCTTGATGTTTGAAATTTGCACATCGTTTGAAAAATATCTGAACACCTTTGACATTGAAACTGCTATTTCTACAATTTCTCTTGCATTATATTTAAGTGCAACACCCTGAATATGGGACATAGAGTTGTAGAGAAAATGCGGAGAAATTTGTCCTGTGAGATAAATTATCTGAGTTTCCTTCTGTAGCATTTCAGCTTCATGAAGCTTTGATAATGTATAAATATTTTTCTGATTTATGCTGTGGAGGTTTTCAAGAACCTGATTTAATACTAGAGCAATATCTTTTAATTCATCATCATACTGGTATTGAATTCTGTAGGATACATCGTTGTCAAGTACACCAAGTGCACTTGTTTTTAGCTTGTTTATTCGTTTGATTATAATGTCATTTAAAAGCTTAAGAATAATTGTAAGAGTTATGATGTACATTATAAGCATTAAAATTACAAAAACGAGAGAGAAATTATTAAACAGAGATATACTGTTTCTTGGTCCCTGAATGTTTAATGACCAGTCTGTATTTATGATAGGTACTGTCTTGTCAAAAAAGGCGTTTCTGTGGTTACCTGATTCAAAATAAGCTCCAAGTTCATTAGTGTCGGCGGAAAGTATTATTTTTGAATCTGCATCTATGAGTCTTAATGCAACAGTATTCACATCTATCAGATTTTGCATCATATATTTTTCAGGTGTTATTTTGTAAATTGCAACAATGAAATTATCGTAAGTGTCTGCAAGTGAATAGCTTATTTGCACAGGGTAAATGGGAGTTATATAAGCAAAATGCGGTTCATTGTTATAATAAAATGAATAAGTATAGTAGTCTGATTCAATATTCTGTGTTTTTTGGTCTTTCAACAGGGTGCGGACAGTATCACGCAAGGGAAAGTCTTCACTTGACATAAAAACTTTTCCCTTGTTAACTACACAAAGCATTGCTATGTTGTTGTCACGCATTCTATAGTCGTTGACAGTATCCTGAAGAGATTTTAAATTCTTAACATGGTCGGCGGGAGTAGCCTTGTATATTGCATGCTGAATTAAGGTGTTTGTAGAAAGTGAAACAGATATTTCAGCTACATTTTCATTAAGTTCTTCAATAAGAGTTGCGGTATTTTGCGCAACAGAATCAAAAACAGAATATATAATTTTGTTACATTCGTAACGAAGCAGAGAATAAAGAAATATCTGAAGCACGATTATAACACCTAAAAGCAATCCTATATACATAAAAATAAGGGATTTAATTTTTTTTAGCTTTGCCATTTCTATTCACTCCTTCGATTTTGTGCTCTGTATGATTTAGGAGACATTCCAAAGTTGTTTTTGAATATTTTGTTGAAATAGTAAACATCATGACATCCTACTTCTGTAGCGATTTCTTCTATACTTTTTGAAGAAATCTGCAAAAGTGTTTTAGCTTTTCCAAGGCGAAGACCTGTGAGATACTCTATGAAGGTCTTTCCTGTGTTGAGTTTAAATAACTCGTAAAACCGTGTGTGATTTATCAGGGTTTCACGGCATATTTTCTGTGCAGTGAGTTTTTTGCTGTAGTTGTTTTCAATATAACTCTGAATTGTCAGCCACGCATCGTCGGTACCAGTTTGAGTTATCTCGGTATGTTCGGAAACAGGAATCTCTTTTTTTAAAAGCTTTTTGAGTTTTTCAGTAACCGTATCTGCATCCTGATAATCTATCGGTTTTAACAGATAATGAATTGCTCCTATGTTTACAGCTGTGTGAGCATAAGTAAAGTTGTCGTGTCCGCTTATTATTATAAAGTGCGCATCAGAACCTTTTTCCTTACATTCACGGATAATGTCAAGTCCTGAAACAGAGCCCATTTCAACATCTATGAATACAACATCAGGTGTTTCACTTAAAATTTTCTCTGTAAGATTATTAGGAGAATATATTTTTTCAACCTTTGATATATTTAATTCTTCCCAGTTGAACATCATATATGTTGCTTCAACTGCATATTTATCGTCATCAACTATAAAAGCTAGAAACATAACTCTCGTCTCCTTTATTGAAGTATAACACAGTCTCATTTTAGCATAATTAAATTTTAAATTCAATTTAAGCCTGAAAAAATGTAGGATTTTTTAAAAAAAACGTAGGATTTTCCATTTTCGCTTGCTTTTGAATGTGTTAAGATTAGTATACAAATATGTAGTGAAGGGGAGTACAAAATGAAACTAAGTCACTTAAAAAGTAAAAACGGCAAAACCGGTACAGCAAAGTCGTTCTTCAGGAAACTGATGAGGAATAAATATCTGTACTTGCTTATGTTGCCTGCAATTATATATCTTATTATGATTGACTACAGAGCTATGTACGGAATATTGCTTGCTTTTAAGGAATACAGTCCGCGTCTTGGTATTATGGGAAGCGAATGGGTAGGAATTGCCCATTTTAAAGATATGTTTACCGATGATTACTTTATATATGTATTGCTGAATACAATAAAAATCAGCTTCGGAAGAATTATATTTACTTTCATATTTCCTATAATTATTGCGTTGGCATTTAACGAAATCAAAAATAAGTATCTGAAGAAAACTCTGCAGACTGTATATACATTTCCGCATTTTTTATCGTGGGTTATAGTATCAGGTGTAATTATTAATTTCCTCAGTTATACAGGTCCATTAAATGCTATTCTTGATTTCTTTGGAATAGAAAAACAAGTGTTCTTAGGAAACAAAAATGCAATTATACCTATTCTGTATGCAACAGATATATGGAAAGAGGCAGGATGGAGCAGCATTATATACTTAGCTGCTATAACGAGTGTTAATAAGGAATTATATGAGGTTGCAGACCTTGACGGTGCAACAAGACTTCAGAAAATATGGCACGTTACACTGCCATCAATAAGAAGTACAATACTTGTAATGCTCACACTTAAAGTAGGACAGGTATTAAATGGCGGTTTTGACCAGATATTCAATATGGCAAACTCAGTTGTTCAGCAGAAGGTTGATATTCTTGATACATATATATACAGAATAACCTTTGCTCAGGCTCCTGATTTTGCATACAGTACAGCGGTTGGATTGTTTAAATCAGTAGTAGGTTTTGCAATGGTTCTTATCGTAAATAAGATATCCAAAAAACTTGAAGGTACAGGAATTATAGATTAAGGGGGTGTAGAAAATGAAAAAGAAAAAAATCAATGTGGGCAACTTGGTGTTGGGTACAATCTTAATTTTATGGGGATTGTTAATTTTCTATCCGTTCTATAATTCAATTCTTGTATCCTTTATGTCACATTCGGAATATATGAGAAAACCTTTTGCGTTTTTTGTATCAAATCCGAATGTTGAGGCATATAAAGAAATCTTTTCAGATTCCAAGTTCTTTTACGGATATAAATCAACCTTGACTATATTGCTATTTAAATTACCACTGTCTCTTATAATTACAACGGCAATGGGATATGCACTTTCAAGAAAAAGGTTTTTGTTTAGTAAGACCATAAACAACTTAACAGTATTTACAATGTATTTCGGCGGCGGAATAATTCCTTTGTATCTGCTTGTTAAAGATTACGGCCTTATGGGCACATATTCAAGTATTATTATTGTAGGAATGTTCAGTGTTTATAATATGATACTTATTAAGAATTTCTTTTATACCATTCCGGACAGCCTTGAAGAATCAGCAAAAATAGACGGAGCAAATGACATAAGAATTTTCACTCAGATATATCTGCCCTTAGCAAAACCCATAGTTGCAACAGTTGCTTTATTTATTGCTGTTGACATCTGGAATGAATGGTATACTCCGATGCTTTTTATATCAGACACTAAAAAGTGGCCGTTGCAGTTGGTTTTAAAAGAAATGATAAGCACTGCCTCAGAAGCAGTCAATAAAGAAATAGTAGATGAAGAAATGCTGGGTAAAGTAACATTCGCTTTGAATATCCAGATGGCATCTGTAGTAGTAACTATGCTGCCGATAATGCTTGTATATCCGTTCCTGCAGAAATACTTTATGAGCGGACTCACATTAGGGGCAGTTAAAGGTTAATAAATAAAAAATTAAAGGAGAGTAAAAAAGATGAAAAAAACAATTTGCGGTATTTTAGCAGCAGTATTGGCAATCAGTATGCTTTTTACGGGCTGCGGAAACAAAACAGAAACAAGCGGAGATGGCGACAGACTTAAAATTACCATTGGTTTCCCAAGAGCAGATGAAACATGGGCTAATGATGAATATTACAATTACATAACAGATAAGTTCAATGTTGATATTGAGTTCAAAGCATTAGCTGGTTCAAATTCAACAGAAAAAGCAAGAATCTGGATTAACTCAGGAGATATGCCTGATGCCGTATGGACATATTACACAATGGACGAGTATAAACAGTATGCAGAACAGGGTCTTATTGCAAAAATGCCTGATGATTTCAATGAAAAATATCCAAACCTGGCTTTTGTTAATGCTATGACAGGCGTGGAAGACATAATGAGAGAACAGGTTGGCGGCGATTTCTATGCTGTACTTACTTCTATGGATGCATACAGAGATTACATTGAAGATTTCAAGGCTGCATTTGCAGAAGGTAAAAATTTAAAAGAAATGATGTATCAGCAGGAATATATGGCATTATCAGTGGCAGGTTTTGTTTATCGTAAGGACTGGGCTGAAAAGCTTGGCATTGAAACAGATTACATAATGGATTATGAAGATTTCATTGATATGGCTCGTAAGTTCAAAGAAGCAGACCTTGGTAATGTAGGTAAAAATAATACAGTAGCAATCACAGCAGATTACACAGAAGCTCCAAACATCTTTATTACAGCATTTAATACAAGCTATAAATATTTCCATAAGGACGAAACAGGCAAGTATGTATGCGGTTTGTTGGAAGATACAACAACAGAGGGTGTGAAGGCATATTCTGAAGCATATCGTACAGGCTTACTTTCACCTGACTTCTACACACTTAAAGCAAGTGACCTTAATTCGATTTTTTGTTCACAGCGTTCAGGTGTAATATTCCCTCGTTCAAATGTTCATTCCTTCAGAACATTATATTCTGATTTTGAAAAGGCAAACCCCGGTCTTAAGGGAGATGAATGTTTAGCAGTTTGCTGGTTGCGTTCAACGGACGGAAAGGTTCATGTTCGTCAGAATTCTAATGGTGGTAACTGCGGATGGTTCTTCAACCCTAATATTTCGGAAGAAAAGTTATCACGACTCCTTGAACTTATGGATTATTGTTCAAGCCCTGAAGGCGGTCCACAGGTAAGACTTGGTGTTCCTGGTGTTGACTACAAATTTGAAAACGGTGAATATATCGTAACACGCGAAAAGAATGAAGGCGGAAATTATGACACACTTGACAAGCTCTATCCTTCATATGATTGCTTCAGATATATGGGTAACCCACACTTTGATTTAACTGTTGACCCTAATCCTTATGCTAAAGGTGAGGATGAAGCTTTGAAAAAAGCAGTTCGTGAACAAGACTTATCTTTGCTGGTATGGGATCCTGAAAGAGAATTTTATGTGTCAGATGATTTAACAAAATTCAATGCTACATATGAAGTTAACAATTTATTTGCAGAAGTAATTGTAGCAGATGGTGATCCTGTTGAAGTGTGGGAAAAACAGAGACAGAAAATTGCAAAGGATGCAGAAAAGATTGCTGCAGATATGAATGCAAAATTACTTAAATAAGAATGCTTGATGAAAGGAAATTTTTATGAATAAAAGAATATTGACAGTTTTACTTTCGTTAATTCTTGTCTTCAATATGCTTTTAGTTTATGCAGAGGGCAGCATTGGTGCGGTTACTGCAGTTGACGGTAATATTACCGTCAACTGCACCGTGCAGGAAGCTGCATCAAGGCCGGTTCTGATTATGGTTCTTCCTCAGGAACTTGACACAGATGGTGTAACAGATATTACAGCAAACAAGGTAAATGCCGTAACTACACTTGAGCTTTTAAATGCTCTTCCTGTTAAGCACACATCAGCAGTTATAGCTGATGCAGAAGGAAAAATTTACTCAAACTTTATTTTAGGTGATGAAGTTTCAACAGGAAAGTATAGTGTTGTTTTAAATTATCTCGGCTCACAGCAGGGCGCATATGTGCTTGATACATTCGAGCATGTAGGAAAAACAGATGTTTTAAATTTTGTTAAAAGCTTTAATGATTCAAATGCACAGCAGTATGCAGAAATTATATATAAGGATATAAACGGAGAAGAATCAAGTCCTGCAAAGGAAATATTGAGAAAAAGCTCTGCAAATGTTACTTATTATAAAACACTTGAAGATGACTCACAAATTCAGTCTGAATTTTGTGTAGTTTTGTCAGGATATAAGCCTGAAACAGGGTTTGATATTTCTACATTAATATCAAGCTTTAACAAGACCTGTGCATTTATCAGACTCAGAAATGATGAAGATACTTTAAAAGTTTTAGGTGATTATAACGGAATATACTGGACTCTTGATATTGATGAAGGTACTGACTTTGCAAAGCTTGGAACAGAAGAGCAGGCGAAAGTTTTAAGCAGTGCAAAAGCAGGAAAGTTTGTTGACGGTGAGTTAATAAAAGCAGATTTTGAACTTAAAACAGTTGTGGGAATATTCCACGAAGCTGAAACAAGAGAAGAACTTGATACTTTGATTTCAGGAACAGGCAAATATGCAGACTATTTTACTGATGTAAGAAAAATTCTTGCAGATGCAAGTCTTAACGAATTTGAAATATTAAATGTATATAACTCAGTTCTTGTACCAGAAAGCAAGACAAAATGTGCGGATATAGAGGACATTGAAGATTTGTTCAGACAGAGCTTGCCGGTTAAAGGAGGAAGTACCGGTGGTGGCGGCTCAGTTGGCGGAGGTTCTGCAGGCGGAGGCTCAGTTGGCGGAGGAGCGTCGGTTGTTATACCCGGAGAACCAGTTACATCAACAGGAGGAGGCATATCAGGCTCCGCAACATCAGTAGATTACAGCATTCCGTTTGATGATGTGGATAAGTCAGATTGGTCATACGAATACATAAAAAAGCTTTATCAATGGAAAACAATAAACGGAGTAAGTAGTAATAAATTTGCACCAAATGATGTTATTACAAGACAAGATTTCGTGAAAATCCTTTTAGGTGTACTTAAAATTCAACCATCGGTAAATGAATCAAGTTTTACTGATGTTGAGAAAGGAAGCTACTATGAAGGATATGTTGTTGCTGCAACAGAAAATGGCTTAATTTCAGGTATGAGTAGCCAATTATTTGGAACGGGAAACAATATATCAAGACAGGATACAGCAGTTATAATAAGCAGAGTGCTGAAAAAGTATAACAAAAATACAGATGCAGTAGCAGGCTCATTTAAAGATGAGACATATATTGCAGATTATGCTAAGGAAGCAGTTTATCATACCTTGGCAGAAGAAATATTTTCAGGTGATGATTTAGGTAATTTTAACCCTGGAGCAAACCTGACAAGAGCGGAAGCTTGTGCAATTCTTTGCAGATTGGCAGACAGATTAGAGAGGTGATTGAAATGAAAAATAGAATTTTGGCTTTTGGATTGACTTTAGCAATGATACTTTCACTATTCTGTGCAATGCCAGCTATGGCTGCTCAAGATAAACATATTCAACTTTTAAATGACCTTGGGATAATAGAGCCTGAACAAAAAACAGGTCTTATTAAAAAAGGCTTTACAAGAGGCGATTTTGCAAAAACATTGGTTTTAATGGATGGAGAAGGTCCCATTGAGTATAAAGAAACTGATGCAAACGGCAAATTATATGCCACAGATATAGCGTCAGACAAAAACAGAGACGCAATTGTCGAGGTTATTCTCTCAGGACTTATGAAAACAGATGAAAACGGAAAATTCAATCCTAATAAACCATTGACAAAATATGATGCAGTGTATGCTTTTGTTAAGATGTTGGGATATGAAACTGTTGCTTTAAAAAACGGAGGCACAGAAACTGATTATTATGTAGCAGCAGGAATGATGGGGCTTTTTAAGGGGATAGGCATTGAAGATGAAAGTCAACTCGCTCATTCAGAAGTAGAAGAATTACTCGCAAATGCGATGGGTATCCGTTTTTTTAGAATAAGAGCTTCATTAGCAGTAAGAGGAATTTCTTGTTATTATGATTATTTCAAATTAACAAATTATCGGGGAAGAATACTTGCAAATTCGAACTTCGGACTTGCCGTAGGCAATACGGATGAAGGAGAAGTTAATATTGACGGTAAGATTTACAGAACTAACCTTTTGATTGAAGATGAATTAGTCGGAAGTGTGGTTTCGTATTATATTCAAAATGTTGACGGACATAATACAGTTGTGAGTGTAAGCAAGCTTAAGGAATCAGACAATGTTACTGTGTTGGTTAAAGATATTTGCGATATAGAAGAAGACGACAGCACTTTAACAATAATCTACAATGAAGACGAAGAAATAAGCATAGAGAAAAATGGTTTTGCTATTGTAAATACCAAAACTATGCAACCATCAAAGAATTTGTTTGAAAAGCTTAATGACGGAAGTATAACATTTATAAAATCCGAAGGTGCAGGCAACTACGATTTAGCTCAGATTACTATGATAAAACAGGATGTTATTGACGGCATTTCGGCAGAATACGGAACACTTGCTCTTCGTTACTCAGGGCAGAAAATCGATTTGGAAGTACCGGCAAAATGTGAGATATATGTTGGTAAAAAAGCAGCAGATATATCTCAGCTTAAAGCAGGTATGCCTGTTGGTGTAGTTTGTGACGCATTCACATTTGCTGTAGACGGTAGCTTGAAGTATGATTTTTCTAAAGCAAAAACCATAAAACTGTATGCGTCTAATTCAGTAAATACAGGTATTGTAGAAGGCGTTAGCGACGAGGAATATTATATTGACGATCTTGGTTGTGAACCGGGCCCGTTATATAAATATCTCTTAAAGAAAGCTTTAATCGAAGAAATGTCAGTAGGTACAGGTGTTAATGTTTATCTTGATAACTACGGACAGATTGCATATTATGAAATTAACCCTGAATTAAACAGTATGAAATACGGATATTTGTTAGGAGTTTCAGAATCAAGAGGAAATTTGAACAAGTACCTGAAATTCAGAATTATGGACATAGGCGGAAATATTAACGAATACATAACCGAAAGAAAATTCTTTCTTGATGGAAATAAAGTTAATGTAAGTGATGCACCTTATACAGTTGGCGGTGAAGTAGTTGACTTTACAAAAAGACAGGTTGTTAAGTTTTTGGAAATCGATGGAATATTAAAACGCCTTGATACCTTAGCAATGGGAGCAAACGAAAGTGAAGGCTCATCATTAACCCGTCAGCTTGATTGTAATCCTTATGATCTGACAGGTGCGAAAAGATACACTCAGTACAGAGGTGTTGTAAACAGTCAGTATGCAATAGCAGAAAATACAGTTGTGTTTATGGATGAAGGTAACCTTTTTGAAACAGGTGTACCTGAAGATTATAAATTCTCTGTAATTGATTCTTCTTCAATTCCAAGCAGAGTTTATATAGACTGTTATGATGTAAACGACACAAAAGAAGCAGGCTGTGCAGTAGTATACACAGAATGTGGAGTGGCGGCAAATCAGAATAGTGACATAATGTCACCATTATCCCAGAGTGTTAAATATTTTGTTGTTGAAAAGGTTGTACTTAAGATTGATGCTGAAGGCAATGAGGCATTTAAGTTGATTTGTGCCGGAGACGGTAAAAAAGTAGAACTTAATGTTCCTAAAGAAACATTAAAATTATATACTTCAATTACTAACGATGATGTAAACAATAATGGTGATTATACATGGGCATCAACTGTTAACGGCATCGGAACAGCCGATCAGCGTCCGCAGAAATATGTTAGCAGCAATAACTTTATGAGTGTTGTAGGTAAGGGCGATGTAATCAGATATCGCACTACTGCAAACGGCGATGTAAACTACATTGAAAGAGTTTTTGATTTCAGCGAAGCGGAAAACATTGTTATTCCTGTTCCTGAAAGTAACGGTAAGTATTTTGGTTTTGTTAATGTAGACCGTAGCTTGGAAAAGTTCTATATTTACAGCGAAAATACTTTTGATACAAACGGAAAACTTATTGATTATATCGTTGGTTCGGTAACAGATTTAGTACCTGTTTACAATGTGAGAAAAGGCACAGTTACCCTTGAAAGCTTTGCAAAAATACCTACAAAAGCTGCAGGTCAGACAGCGAAAGCCTTTGTTGCTTATTATGATTATGTAAGACAGCCAACCGACCATATATTCTATTTGTATGATTAAAGGAGGAAACAAAATGAGTATTTACAAGAAAATTTTATCAATATCTATATGTATACTGATGCTTTCCTCAATGGTTGTATCTGCAAATGAGTCTGTAAGCCTTGTGCTTGATTTCAGCCAATTTGATGATATGACAGTTGACAAATTTGGTAAAAAACAGAGCAAGCCTAATAAATTGAGCGATATTCCCTGGTCAAAGTCAGGAATAGAAGGATTACTTGGAAGTGAGATTGATAGTTGGATAGGTGATCAGATTACGACCTGGGATGGTGAAAATGATACAGCACACTTCTACATCGAAAAAAATATAGGCAGAAGCGGAGCTGGACTAAGTATGACGAGTTTTGCCGGAACAAATACGGAACTGTGGTATATACAGGAAGATTTGGAAAATGGAAAGACTACAATATTTTCTTATGATTTTAAAGTGACGAAGAGAAATGCGGCAGGTAAAACAACAAACTACTTCTCTGTTGCAGGTGACGGGAAGAACGATGGAACTTTTATAAATTCAAAGGATGATGATGGTTATATAACGGTGTTGGCTGACAATACTCAAAAATATCCATTTTCAGAAAATGTATGGTATACGATTGTTGTAATTGTAGACGGCTATGAATTAAGCAGCTATTTGTTTGATGAAAACGGAAATGTTTTGCTTCAGACAAGTAAAGATTATTCTAAAACTTCACAAACTACAACGAAGGCAAGAATTGCTCGCTTGGATGGTTATACAGAAGAAGGTACAGAAATGTATCTGGATAATATTGAAAAGCATGTGTATTATCCCACACAGACAGCACCAACGCTCAAAAAATCAAGTGTAAGTAATGGAGAGGTAGGAATTGCAAGAAATGCATCTTTTGAATTTACATTTGATCAGGATGTTACAGGCAATGTTGTTATTACAGACAAAGACGGCGTTGAAGTTTCAGGAATTACAACAACAAAGACAGCATATAACAAGCTAAAGGTTACTTTTGCAGACAATATGCTTCTTGAAAAAAAACAAAACTATACAATTTCTTTTGCAGGTATTAAAAACAGTAAAAATTTAACCTGCAGTTCAGAAAATATTGTGTTTGAAACAGAGGACCTGCACATATGGGACAATATTACAGTAGGTACTGTTTCACAAAATGAAGACAAGGTAGATATTACCTTCACATTAAACGATACACTTGGTTATAAGTTGTTTACAGGCACGATGATGGCTGTAAGATATGAAAACGGTGTTATGAAAGCAGTTTCAAACATTTCGTTAACAAATGAAGTGGTAGGTTCAGCGGTAACAAAGACCTTTGACCTTGGTACACTTACATCTGAAAGTAAAATCAAGCTTATTCAGCTTGACTTGACAAACGGACCTGTTGTTATGGCAATAGGAGAAACAGAATAAATTTTTTAAAGGAGTTTTAGACTTGGATAAAAGTAAAACCTATGCAAGCTGGGACAATTATGCAGTCTTATATAATGATGATAAAGGCACTTTTTCAATAAGATGTCTTAATAAGAGTGATGCCGTATATGATGCCGGTGTTACTGATATTATTATAGACGGTAAGAGTATCGGCGGACTTGAAAGCTTTAACAAATGTGTTCTTGAAAGTGACAGATACAATAAAGAGTCTGTTGCATTAGATGTTAAATACACAGAAGGCAAAGCAGGTATAAAATCTATCGCTTTTAAATTTATTGTAAGCAGCGAAGGAATAAAATTAAAAGTAAAAACTCCTGAAAATTGCATTGTTGAAATTACAGGCAAAATGTCATGGGGCGATGGGGGATGTGAAAACACATACCCCATGAGCTCCTTTAAAAAAAGTCCTGTTTTGCGTTCTGCAAATGGTCCTGCATCATCTGCTATGGATGATATGCTGTTTGACAGACTTGCGGACAATGCAATCAAATTAAAAGGTGCGGAAAAAATCCGTATCAAATATGACTGGGAAAATAAATGCTATGGCTTTAAGGCTTTAACAGGAAGAACAGCTTCTAAAAAGTCTATGAGCTTTTCAGCAGTTAAAGATATAATGGCAAATCAATATGGTATTGATTATGCTCCTCTTTCAAAAGAAAGAACATTTAAAAAGCCACCTGCCGGCTGGATGACATGGTATTCGGTAAGATTTAACGCTTGTGAAGAAATAGTGCTTAAAAATGCAAAATGGATGAGTGAAAATCTTAAAAAATACGGTGCAGAATGTGTCTGGGTAGACTGGGAATGGTATCATAAGGATTTCTCCGGTATCAGAGACGACGGTGCAGACAGTTTTAACCCTGATAAAGAAAAATATCCACACGGACTTAAATATATTTCAGACAAAATCAAGGAAATGGGTCTTGAACCTGCTCTCTGGATTGGTTTTACGGTTGATTCTGATATGAACGAGTATCTTAAAGAGAATCCTGAAATTGTTTTCGCTGATATTCCAACCTGGTGCGGAAGATACTTTCTTGATATGACCCACCCAAAATATCTGAACGAGTTTTTACCAAAGGCTCTTGCAAATGTTCCAAAATGGGGATACAGAGTTGTTAAATACGACACACTGCCACAGGCGATGATGAAACACGAACAGTATCATAACAGACTTTATAACCCTGAACTTACAACAAAAGAAGCTTATGTTGGAATGATTAAAAAGGCTCGTCAGGAGCTTGGTGAAGAATGTTATATGCTTTCATGCGCATCTGATAACGATGCAGATGTATTGTGGGGCATTGGAGTATTTGACTCAGCAAGAATAGGTGGAGATATTTTCAAATGGGAAGAATTTTTGGTTGAAGGTGTTGAAAGAACTATGAAGTTTTATCCACTTCACACTAACACACTTATTCCTGACAGCGATAATGTTGTTATGAGAGAAGAATACAATGATATTTATCAGGCTGCATCAAGAATATACTTTGTTTCAATGCTTGGTATTCCAATGACCTTTGGTGATGAATTTGATGCACTTGATGATAAAAGAATTGATTTTATCAAAAGTTGTTTACCTGTTCTTGATATTCACCCAATGGATGCGTACAGAAAAAAACCTGATAAAAATATCCTTAAGATGAATCTTGCGGTAGAAAAAGAATGGGAAAGTTATAACATTTTAAATGTGTTTAATAATAAATCAAACAAAAACAAGACTGAAGTTTTGCTTAACGAAGATATGGGCCTTGATGAAGGCGATTATCTTGTGTATGACTATACTCATGATAAATTTATGGGTGTTGAAAAGACAGGCTTTACTGTTAACCTTGAAAGCTGTGAGAGCAGAATTTTCAGCGTAAGAAAGAAAGTAAACCATCCGCAGATTATCAGTACATCAAGACATATAAGTCAGGGTGCGGCAGAAATCAATGATGTTAAATGGGTAGAAAAAGATAAAGAACTGAAAATTTCAGCAGAACTTATTGACAATGTACCTTATACAATTACCTTATATGTGCCTGATGGATATGCTCCGGCAGAAGATATGGAATTTGTAGAGGACAGAATTTATAAAAAAATAGTAACGCCTGAAAAGTCAGGAACAGCAAATATAAATATAAAATTTATTAATGAATGAGGGGATAGTATATGAAAAAGACAACATTTGCATTATTCTTCGGAAACAGAGGTTTCTTTCCGGGAGAAGTAATTGCTAAAGCAAGAGAAGAAATGCAGGAAGCAGTAACAAAAAACGGATTTGATTATATCTGTATGGATGAAAGCCTTACAAGATACGGTGCAGTAGAAACCCGTAAGGAAGGAAAGCTGTATGCAAGCTTTCTTGAAGAAAACAGAGGAAAATTTGATGGCGTAATTTTATGTATGCCAAACTTTTCAGATGAAAACGGTGCAGCAGAAGCACTTAAAGGCATAGATGTTCCTGTTCTTGTTCAGGCATATCCTGATGAGCTTGGAAAGATGAATTTTGCACAAAGAAGAGATACTATGTGCGGTAAATTTGCAATGTGTAATGTGCTCCGTCAATGTAAAATTAAGTTTACACTTACCAAGAAAATGACAGTATCACCTCTTGAGGACTCTTTTGCAGAGGATTTAACAAGATTTGGTGCTATCTGCCGTGTTGTCAAAGGAATGAGAAACTTTAATATAGGCGCAATGGGTGCAAGAACAACAGCGTTTAAGACAGTAAGAACTGATGAAGTTGCACTCCAAAACAAAGGGATAACTGTTGAAACAATTGACCTTTCATACATATTTTATTTGATGGAAAATGTTGATGAAACCTTGCTTGCACAAAAGAAGGAATATTATAAGAACCTTTCATCTTTTGGAAATTATCCTGATGAAAAGCTGACAAACATTTCAAAGCTTGGTATTGTATTTGATAAATTGATAGAAGAATACAGTTTAAATGCTGTTGCTGTAAGATGCTGGGATGAATTCGTAACACAGTATAAAATTGCTCCATGTCTTATTTTAAGTGACCTTAACGAGAGAGGAATTCCTGCAGCATGTGAGATGGATATTAATAACGCAGTAATGATGTATGCACTTTATCTTGCATCAGGAGAACCTGTAATGCTGCTTGATGTAAATAATAATTATGGTGATTGTTCAACCAAAAATATTATGTTCCATTGTTCTGCAGTTCCTAAATCATTCTTTGAAGAAGATGTGCCTGTTATCAGCGAACACCTTATGTTTAAAAAGAGCTATGGAGAGGGAACAGGTGTAGGAATTGTAAACGGTACAATCAAAAAGGGCAAGGCAACCGTTGCAACTGCAAAAACAGAAGACGGCAAGATTTTTGGTTTTACTACTGACGGAAAGCTTACAGATGACCCATTTGATAAAGAATTTTTCGGAACAGGCGTTGTATTTGAAAACAAAAATCTTGAAGGAATCTTCAGATACATGTGTGAAAATGGCTATAAACATCACGTGGCAATAGCAAAAGGTGAATGGTCAGACTGTATAGAAGAAGCACTTGTAAAATATTTAGATTATAATATAGATGTACTGTAAAGGAGATATTAAAATGAATAAACTTGGTATTTTTATGAACTTTTGGGAAAAAAACTGGGATGCAGACCATGCTAAATACATCAGAAAAGCCAAAGAAATCGGATTTGATGTACTTGAATTTCAGGCACAGCCTCTCCTAGAAATGAGCGACGAAAAAATACGTTCATTAAAGGCACTTGCTGACGAAGTAGGTATCGAGCTTACATATAGCCTCGGCCTTGACAGAGCATACGATGTATCTTCTCTTGATGAAAATGTCAGAAAAGGCGGAGTTGAATATCTCCAGAATATTGTAAGAAAAATGCATATCGGCGGAGGCACACTACTTTCTGGCGTAAGCTATGCAGGTTGGGGAACTCCTGATAATTTCCTTGGAGATAAGCGTCCATATTGGGAACAGAGCATAAAAAGTATGAAGGAAATCATAAAAGTTGCAGAAGAATGCGGTGTAACTTATTGTGTTGAAGCAGTAAACCGTTTTGAAACATGCCTTATCAATACTGCACAGGAAGCTCTTGACTATGTTGCAGAAATTGACAGTAAAAATATCGGTGTTCTTCTTGATACCTACCATATGAATATAGAAGAAAATAACATCGGCGATGCAATAAGACTTGTTGGAGATAAGCTTACAAGCTTCCATACAGGCGAAAACAACCGTACAGCACCGGGCAGAGGACATCTGGACTGGGACGAAATCTTCGGAGCTTTAGCTGATATAAATTACAAAGGCAGAATAGTATCGGAGCCTTTTGTAATGCAAGGCGGAGAAGTTGGACGCGACATCCATGTTTATCGTGATTTGGTTGATAAGCCTTGTGAAGAAACTATAGACAAGGAAGCAACATATTTACTTGATTTTGAAAAGAAAATGCTTAATAAGTATATGAAAGAATGATAATGTTAAAAAGAATTATATCAATATGCATTGTATGCACTATGTTTTTTTTGATGGTTGGTGTAAATAGCGTAAATGCAGAAGAAACTGACAAAATCTATTATTATGATAGCTTTGAAAATGGTACTGTGCCTGCATTTACAGGCTCACAGGTACAAAATTACATAAGCTCAGCCACCGACACAACCGCAAATTCGATATTCCAGTTAGGTACCACTAATACATATTCTGACCACGTTACACTAGTAAAT
>JAZROD010000015.1:0-26002 GCA_045648505.1 Clostridia bacterium
AATATTTCCTCTTTCGTTTCTTTTGTATAGTTGTTGAATTTCTGTCCTTTTTTAGCCATAATTAAAAACCTCCTATGGTTTTATTATACCATAAGAGGTTTTCGTTTTTTATTTTTTGTGAACTAAATGGGGTTCACTTCAGGGCTCGCTCATTTTTATTTTAAATATATGGCCTTAACACCGCAAAGTAATTGTTTGTAGCAATAAGACATTCGGTGAATTTTTCGGTATCTTTCACATATTTTTTGTCTGTTAAATCAAAAATACCATCATTTGTAACAAGATAAATTTTCTCATCAATTTTTCTTGAGAAAACAATAATATCTCCGGTCATAAGATTTTCAGGTCTTACAAACCTTGCAATCTCATCGTAGTACCTTGATGCGGAAATGCTACTTCCGCCTATAAATCCCGGAACAAGCATTTTTGCAAACTTACCGTCTTTATTTAATGTAAAATAGCCTTCTTCATCTGCGGTAAATAAATCTTTAGTTATATCATTTACACTTTTTGCAGGTATTTTGTTATTATAAATTTCGTTTAAAAGTTCAAAGTCTGAAAGAGAAGAATTTGTGTTTATTGTAATATCTGCTTTCAATGGATTGCCGATAAGCAAAGAAGGGCAGGAGTGTAAAACATTTCCGATATACGCTTTATTGCTTATAATATATTCCCCTGAAGGGGCATCTTCATTAACTTTAACAGTATAAGAAACGCATTTTCTTTCATTGGCGGGTATATGCATCATACATTTTGCATCACCTGATAACAGGGTTGTGAAATGAGGTATTTCATCTTTTATTTCAATATTTACATCATAGGTGTTTGTGTTATATAAAGAGAAAGTATATGTAATTTCTTCGCCCGGTGCAACTGAATTATACTTTTTCTTTGAACATAGCTTTTCTGAAACAACACCCTTTAAGTTTTCAATACGGCTTAATGTGTTTTGTGGAATATTACCGTCAAAAACATTAAGAGGACGAACAATTGCAAGATTTTTAATTTTTTTAAAAATATATCTTCTGTCATTTTCTTTGAATAAGTCTAAAACATTCATACATCTTACAGTAGGCTCGTATGTTTCATAAGGATTTTCTTCATCGTAACAATAGTTTCTTCCGCTACTGTGGATAATCTGTCCGTTGCCAACATAGAGCATTGCGTGGCCGCTTGAATTATGGTTGTAGCGGATGTTTATAATATCGGCAGGTAAAAGATTAGCAAAAAATTCTTCCTTAATTGCTTCTTTTTCGGCTTCTGTTTCACTGCCTGTTATTTCCCACGAAATAAAGTTTTCTGTGTTTTGTGTTGCAAGTTGTCTTGTGCTCATACTTTCTGTGTTATATCCCCATGAAAAGTAGTGACTGTCAAGAGCAAAGGCAGCACAGTTTGAATAGCCGTGTAAATCCTGAGTATAATCTTCAGGGGCAACACTTCTGATTCTCCAACGATAGGCGTAATGACCTATTGTTGTATCATCATACTGGGTTCTGTAGCCCCTTAAAAGATACTGTTTTGCAGTACCTATAACCGCTTTCTGTCCTTGGGTAAGCTCAAGCTCTTTTTCTGGAAGATAAGGGATGTAGTCAAGAATTTTAAGAGGTCTTAAAGTAGCACATTTTATGTTATATGTATCAACCATACCACAAGTTTCAGTATATGGTTTCACAAGCTTAATCATATTGGTTCCATCAAAAATATAGACAAACTCTTCAGTGATAAGAAGGTCTCCGATTTCTTCAATTGATGAAACAGTCATATCTTTAATATTTGCTTCTGTTTCTGCAACTGCTTCTGCCGAAAATTCAGTCGATTTGCCTTTAAAATCCTTGTTATTAATTGCATCAAGAATTTCTGCAGGACTTCCGTTTAAAGCAAATGTTTTTGAAAAAGCGACAGTGTAAATTTCTTTTGCTAGTTCGATGCCTTCGGTCAGAGTGTAGTTAAGAGCTTTAATAGCGGTGAGAATCTTTTCACTGTCCGTTTTGTTTATCATATTATATCTCCTTACTTTATATTTTTTTTAAGTATATATCATATTATAACATAAATCTTGCCAAAAACAACTAAAAAAACGACAAATTTTTACCTTGTAAATAAACTGTGGTTGCATATTAAAAATTTTTGTGTTATGCTTTACAATAGATATTAATGAATAATTTACAAAAGGGGATAGTGCAATGAACAGAGAACAAAAAATTGCTGAACTCAAAGAGAAAATTGCAAGTTTTAGAGACGAAGATTTTGGCGAAATGCTTCCTTGTCCAAAGCCTGAGAAGAAACCAAAATATATTCCACCTAAAGATGTTCATCCAAGACTTTGCTTCACAGAAAAAAGACTTGAAGAAATCAGAAAAACTTTAAATCACGAAGAAAATAAATATGCATACGAAAGATTCGTTGAGCTTTATGAATGTGAGTGTGACGGAGAGGTTCGTGACTTTACAGACTCAAGAGCATTAAGCCATATGAGAATTGTTGATGCAGACATTTTAACAGTTCTTACAGCCAAAGCTTTTCAGTATGCCTTAACTAAAGATGAGCTTTACGGATACGAGGCAGTTGCGGGAATTTTATCATATCTTAAAACCTTTGATTTATCACAGATCCCAAGAGTTATGGCTCATTACTCTGCAATAGCTTTCATACCAAAGGTTGCTCAGGTTTATGACTGGTGCTATGACCTTTTAAGAGAAGAAGATAAAAAGCGTATTGCTTGTGGCGGTACTTCAAAAATATGTAAATTCACATTATATCCGGACTTTCCACCAACAGGCGGCGGAGTTATGATTGGTAATATGTGCGGAAATATTTTCCTTACTGCATGGGCATCTATGGGTATTGCACTTTATGACGAATATCCTGACTATTACGATGTTATTGAAAATATTATTTTAGATGCACTTGTTCCATCACAGAATTTTATGATAAGCTCAGGTGAGCATCCTCAGGGAAGTGCATACGGTCCACAGAGAATTAATTCCCTTTTAATGGGAGATATGATTTTCTCTGCTATGTACGATAATGAAATTCATTTGTTTGATAAAGAAACCTTTGAGCAGGCGTGCTTAACATTCCTTCATATGATAAGACCTGACGGGGAAATGATAAGAATAGGTGACGAATTCAACGAAGGTACAAGATATGCAGGACTTGAAAAAACTGCATTCTGCGCTGCTTATCTTTATGATAATAAAATCCTTAAAGGCTTTGCTAAAAAAGAACTTAATGATTTCTCAAAGTTCTATATTATATCACTGTCTCCTATAGACATACTCATATTCAACAAACCTGATTTAGAACCTGCTCCTGTTACTGACCTGCCACTTGTTCAGTACAACGGATATCCTATGGGCTCTATGTATGCAAGAACATCCTGGACAGAAAGAGACGCCGTTATGACTTATATGAAAATCGGTGAATGTTATTCAGGAAATCACGAACACAGAGATGCGGGTAACTTCCAGATTTATCATAAGGGTATACTTGCATCAAAGTCAGGCCACTACGGTCATTACGGCAACGAAATTGACTGTCATTACAATAAGCAGACAATTTCCTGTAACAGTATTTTAGTTTTCGATCCTGACAGAAAAGATACCGAAAAATGGGTATACTCAGGCGGTCAGAGAATTGATGATGATTACAGTGAAGAAATAATGGACCTTGAAGACTGGAAGAGAAAGCCAAGCTTCAATGTTGGCAAGGTTTTATATCACGACTATAAGCTTGAAGATGGCAAACTTAAATATTCCTGCCTTTGCGGTGATATTACAAAAGCATACGATGAAGAAACTGTAAGCGAGGTTAAAAGATATATGTTCTCTCTTTACACAGGCAGAGCAGACCATC
Source organism: Clostridia bacterium (assembly GCA_045648505.1). Classification (GTDB taxonomy): domain Bacteria; phylum Bacillota; class Clostridia; order RGIG6154; family RGIG6154; genus RGIG8700. The sequence goes on from JAZROD010000015.1 coordinate 3,856, forward strand.
CACTTGCGTTCTTTGTTTTCGACAGAGTAACTTCTGTTAAAGAGCATTTTGAAAAGAAGGTTCTTCTTCATATGCAGACACAACCATTGGTTACAGACACACCAAGTGGCAACAAATGTGCTATGATAACAAACCTTGACAGCAGACTCTATATTCAGTCTGCGGGTTCAGAAGTTGACTATAAGCTTGTGGGTGGAGAAAATAACAATTTTAATGTTAAAGGTGTTAACTACCAGAAGTCAAGAATGTCAAATCCTGATGCTCCGTTTACATTTGATTTCAATGTAGAAGAAGGTTGGGGAAGAATTGAAATCACCCCTAAAAATGCTGCAAAAACAGATTGTATGTTAACAGTAATGTACATATCTCCTGATGTTGACTATGCACCAAATCTTGTTTTGGGTGACAGTAAAGTTCTCCCATTCAAAGACCTTGTTGAAATCAAAGGAGAAGGCTACCTTGGTGGTGCTATTTTAAACAATGCAGTTATTTTCCCTGAAAACGGAAACGGTTTTGAAAATGAGCTTTCATTCTCAGTTCCTGCAGATGTTAAAAAGTGCTATGTTTTAGGACTTAAAGGCGGAAAATGGAACATTAACGGTAAAACTGTTGAAGTTAAAGAAGAAAGCGGTATTGCAGAATTTGAAGCTTCATCAACAGAAATGACACTTAAATATATGGGATAATAAAAGGGCGGATGATATCCGCCCTTGCTTTTAATGAATAATGAATAATTAATAATGAATAATTTTGGAGGAAAATCGCTCAGGCGATTTTCCTCTTTTATATTAACTATTTTTTATCTGAATATGTTGCCTGCTATAACAATAAATTCCTAACTCCTAACTTCTAACTCCTAACTCCTTAAGTGCCTGTGCTAGCTGGTCAGGGCAGGAGGTAGGTCTGAAGCCGCATTTAATTCCGCTTAAAAGACTTATTAATTCATCTTTTTTTCTGCCGTTTGCAAGTGCCGCAACACCTTGTGTATTGCCGTTGCAACCGCCTGTGAATTTAATGTTAGAAACAATATCGTTTTCATCAACATCAAATGTAATTTTCATTGAACAAACTCCTTTTGGAGTGTATGTGTATGTTTTCATAAATTTTCTTTTTCCTCCAGTTCTTTTTGTGTGTTTTCCCATTCTTCCATTGCTTCGAAAATTTCGTTGTCAAGAGCTTCAAGCTTTGTTGTAAGCTCTGCAAGAAGGGTGAAATCTGAAGCATTTTCAGGAAGGGATATTTTATTTTCTGTTTCTTCTTTTTCCGCTTCTTTTTCAGCAATCAATTCTTCAAGCTTTGATATTTTCGTTTTTAATTTTCTTTTTGCAGATTCAAGCTCCTTTTGTTGCTTGAAGTCAAGCCCCTTAACAGGCTTGATTTCTGTTGGAATCGCTTCTGCTTGTCTTTTCATAAAAGAAAGGTAATAGTCATAACTTCCGTTAACACATTTTTCACCGTCTTTAGAAATTTCATAAATTTTGGTTGCAAGTTTGTTTATAAAATATCTGTCGTGGGAAATGATAAAAAGTGTTCCGTTATAGCTTGAAAGTGCATTTTCAAGTGCTTCCTTTGATGGAATATCAAGATGGTTTGTAGGTTCGTCCAAAAATAAGAAATTAGCCTTTGAAAGCATAAGCTTACAAAGGGAAACCCTTGCTCTTTCACCACCGCTTAAGGTTGAAATTTCTTTAAAAACATCTTCGCCCTTAAAAAGAAATGTTGCAAGTGCACATCTTATCTGTGTGTTGTCCATAAATGGATAAGTGTCAGAAATTTCATCAAAGATTGTATTGTTTAAGTTAAGTGTGCTTTGGGTCTGGTCATAATATGAAATTTTAACACGGGGCCCTGTTTTCAACTTACCGCTGTCAGGGGTTAGCTTACCCATTATAATATTAAAGAGCGTGGTTTTTCCTGAACCGTTTTCACCAAGGAGAAAAACCTTTTCACCTTTTTTAATATCAATGTTAACATTTGCAAAAAGAAGATTATCTCCAAAGCCCTTTGAAAGATTTTCACCTGTTAAAACATCATTTGCACATTCTTCCGCAAGGTTAAACTTAAATGCCAGAGTGTCAAGGGTTTCTTCAGGTTTAACCATCTGTGCTTCTATTCGGTCTATAACCTTTTGCTTGCTTTCTGCAGTTTTAATGTTTTTCTCTCTATTCCATTGCTTTTGCTGGGCAATAATTCCTTCAAGTCTTTTAATTTCTTTTGCTTTTAAATTATAATCTTTAAGCTCGGCTTTTCTTATTTCTTCTTTTTGCTTAACATAAGAAGAATAGTTGCCGTTATATTCTCTTAATTTATGATGCTCGATTTCAAATATTTTATTAGTAACACTGTCTAAAAAATATCTGTCGTGAGTAACCAATAAAATCGCACCATTATATGCTGAAAGAAAGCCTTCAAGCCAGGTTATGGCTTTAATATCAAGGTGATTTGTGGGTTCGTCAAGAAGAAGGATATCCGCCTTTTGCAAAAGAACCTTTGCAAGAGCAACTTTAGTCCTCTGACCACCACTTAAACTGCTCATTGGAATATGAAAAATTTCGTTTTCAATCCCAAGACCATTTAATGCAGATGCAATCATTGATTTATAGGTGAGTCCGCCTTCTTCTATATATAGCTGATTTAAGTTGTGATGCCTTTGGATAAGGTCTTCGCTCTGATTGTGCTGAAGCTCTTTTTCAAGGACATTTAACTGGTTTTCAATATTTAAAATATGCTCAAAAGACTCCAGTACGGTTTCGTAAGGAGTTTTACTTGAGTGACATTCTATCTGTTGTTTAACATGGCAGATTTTAAGACCTGAAGATTTATAAATATTACCACTGTCAGGTTCGAGCTCTTCACATAAAATGTTGAAAAGCGTACTTTTTCCTGCTCCGTTAACACCAAGTATGCCGATTTTTTCACCCGAGTTTACTGAAAAAGAAATATCTTTTAAAATTTCAGTAATGCCGAAGTTTTTTGAGATTTTTGATGCGCTTAATAATAACATAATAATTTCCTTTTCTTTAATATTGAAATTATAGCATATATTTTAATGATTTTCAATAGTATATAACAAGAGAAAAAACACAGAAAGGTAAGAAGTGATTGAAATGATTTTTGTATTTACAAGGAAAAAACTTATGAAAATAATGTGCATAACAGCCATTGTTATATGCGGATTTATAACAGTAAAAAACGGAGGACTTCAGGCAACATTTTCAAACTCTGTTTCAAACGACTGGGGATTGAATTATACTGAAAACGGAAAAACTCCTCAGGGAAATGCATCAAGAGAAGTACTTGGTGAATATAACGCATTTTATGTGGGAGATGAAAAGGAGAAGGTTATATATTTAACTTTTGATGCAGGTTATGAAAACGGATATACCGAAAAAATTCTGGATGCCCTTAAAAAGCATGATGTTAAAGCAACATTTTTCCTTGTGGGAAACTATCTTGAAACAAAGCCCGATATTGTAAAAAGAATGGTTGAAGAAGGACATATTGTTGGCAATCATACATACTCACATCCTGATATGTCCAAAATATCAACCCCTGAAGATTTTAAAGGGGAATTAACCAAAATGGAAGATAAATATAAAGAAATAACAGGCAAAGATATGCTTAAAATATACAGACCTCCACAGGGTAAATTCAGCGAGGAAAATTTAACCATGGCAAAGGAACTGGGGTATAAAACAATCTTCTGGTCACTTGCCTATGTTGACTGGCTTGAAGATAAGCAACCAACAAAAGAAGAAGCTTTTTCAAAGCTTTTAACAAGAATTCATCCGGGGGCAGTTGTGCTTCTTCATAATACATCAGAAACAAACTGCCAGATTATTGATGAACTTTTAACCAAATGGAAGGATATGGGCTATACATTTAAGTTAATTGACCAAATAAACTAATAAAAAAATAAAATTGGTAAACAATAGGTTTATCAATTTTTTTATTAAGGAGAAAAATATGCTTAAAATTACCCATAAGGTTAAAGACGAAAACGGAATTCACGCAAGACCTGCAGGACTTCTTGCAACAGAAAGCAAAAAATTCAAATCTGAAATTTTTGTGGAAAAAGGCGACAAAAAAGCAAATGCAGGAAAAATTTTTGAGGTTATGAGCTTGTGTGTAAAGGGCGGAGAAGAGATAGTTATAACCATTAACGGAGATGATGAAGCAAAGGCTTTTGATGCTCTTGCAATTTTTTTAGAAAAAAATCTTTAAGGATGATAGGATGAAAGTTTTAAAAGGAAAAGGTGCTTCGGCAAAAATTGCATTCGGTAAGCTTATTTTTGCAAACAAGCAAAAAAGTGTTAAAAGATTCAGGGTTGTTGATGTTGAAGCTGAAACAGTTAAATATAAAAATGCCGTTGAAACTGCAATAAAAGAAATTCAGGAGCTTTATGAAAAGGCGGTTGTTGAAGTGGGAGAAACAAATGCCGAAATCTTTAATATGCATAAAGTGATGCTTGAGGATGAAGATTTTTCAGGCTCTGTAATAAACATCATAGAAAGTCAGGAGGTTAATGCAGAATTTGCAGTAGCTTCCACAGGTGAGAACTTTTCAAATATGTTTCTTTCAATGGAAGATGAATATATGAGAGAAAGAAGCCGTGATGTTAAAGACATTTCAGACAGACTTATAAGAATTCTGTCAGGAGAGAAAGAAGCCTTTGAAGAAATCAAAGAACCGTCAATCGTGGCGGCAGAAGATTTAACCCCAAGCGAAACGGTTAAAATGGATAAAAGCAAGGTTATCGGCATTGTTACAAAAAAGGGCTCGCTTAATTCTCACACCGCAATACTTGCAAGGAGTATGGGTATTCCTGCAATAGTAAATATAGAAGAGCTTGGAAGTGAATTTTCAGGTAAATATGCCATAGCCGATGGCTTTAAAGGAGAACTTTATGTGGAACCTGATGATGCAACTATTAATAAATATCTCGAACTTAAGGAAGAACAAAGGAAAAAAGAAAAACTCCTTGAAAAAATAAAAGGAGTAAAGTGTAAAACCTCAAAGGGCAAAGATATTATGCTTTATGCAAATATTGGTGATTTAAGCGAAGTCGGGAACTGTCTTGAAAATGATGCAGAGGGAATAGGTCTTTTCAGAAGCGAATTTTTATATCTTAAAGCCAATAAAGAGCCAACGGAAGAAGAACAGTTTATTGCATATAAAACAGTTGCGGAAAATATGGGCGGAAGAAGAGTAATAATAAGAACAATGGACATAGGTGCAGATAAACAGGTTGACTACCTTAACTTAAAAAAAGAAAGCAATCCTGCACTTGGCTACAGAGCTATAAGAATTTGTCTTGACAGACCATCGATGTTTAAAAAACAGTTAAGTGCAATACTGCGCGCCGCAGCTTATGGAAAAATTGCGGTAATGTTTCCAATGATAAGCTCGGAAAACGAAGTTATACAAGCACTGGGATATTTGAAAGAAGTTAAGGAAGAGCTTAATAAAAAAGGAATTCCAATAGATGAAAATATAGATGTGGGAATCATGATAGAAACCCCTGCGGCGGCGCTTATTGCAAATAAACTTGCAAAGTATGTTAAATTTTTCAGTATCGGAACAAACGATTTAACTCAATATACTTTAGCCTGCGACAGAGAAAATCTTTCTGTTGAAAAATACTGTAATCCCAATCACGAAGCAGTTTACAAGCTGATAGAAATGACGGTTAAGGCGGCACACAATAACGGTATATGGGTAGGTGTGTGCGGAGAACTTGCATCAGATTTGGATGCCGCTGAAAAGCTTATAAAAATAGGTGTGGATGAATTATCTGTTTCACCGTCTGCATTACTTCCGCTTAAAGAAAAGATATTAAGTATTTAAAAAGACTTCAAATTGATTGAAGTCTTTTTAATATATATGATGTAAGTATAGTAAGCGGATAAACAAAGATTGTCATAAGGATGAACAAAAGAATGTTTGATTGTATGCACAAAATCTTTGAGAAAATACCGTCAGCAACAAAAACAAAAAGCATGTGGCAAAGGTAAATTGTGTAGCTTGTATTATCTATGGTCTTTAACAGTCTGAACCTGAAACTGTTGTGCTTAAGGAAAATAGAAAACAGAAGCAAAATAGTAATAAAACAATAAACTGAATGAATAACATTAAGATAGGTTATTGCCTTTATACCGTTGTAATTAAGATAGGAAAGATATAAATTTAAAGCACTTATCAGTATAAACGGAATATAAAGCTTAACCTTGCTTAATTTTGCTTTAAAGCTTTCGTAGTTTGCACCAATGAAGCAACCAACTACCCAATAAGAAAGATATGTTGTAAACAAACGGTCGTTATACATAAAAGATATTCCTTTGCTGTAAAGGATAACAGGAATAACATTTTCTGCACAAAGAGAAATCATATAAGCCAAAACAACTGCTGCAATCGGGTGCGCTTTTTTCACCATAAGCTTCCAAAGGGGATAAAGAATGAAAAACTGCATAATAAGTGGCACAAAGTATGTATGAGGAGCAAGGCTTCCGAGGAAAAAGTGCTTTAAAATAAACAAAATATCAAATGGATAATCAAAAAACACCATATAAAAAATAAAGTAGCAAACATACCAAAAAGCATAGGGAAGTATTATGTTTTTAAGCTTTGAGTGAAGCATTTTAAAATATGGCTTTTCTTTCCCAAGAAACATTTTTATTCCCGCCACAAGAACAAAACCCTGCACAACAAAGCTCGAAAGACGCCACAAAAATAAAGTGGCATTATATGGCAAAGTGCCTTGAGTGTAGCCTGAAAGTGGGTAGGATATTATATGAATAAAAATAACAAGCATACAAAATAAAACATTAAGATATGAAAGTTCAGTTTTTCTCATATATACCTCCAAAGGAATTTTTTTCATATTATACACCTATTACCACATTGTTGTCAATTGACACAGAGACGAAAATGTAGTATAATAAAGTGAATTTCATATAAAGGAAGATTAAAAAATGGAAAGAGCAAGTGGCGTTTTAATGCACATTTCATCACTTTACGGTGATTATTCAACAGGAGCATTTTCGGACGAAGCAAAAGAATTTATAGATTTTCTAGCAGATTGCGGTTTTAAATACTGGCAGGTACTACCTTTCACAATGGTGGATGAATGTAATTCTCCATATAAATCCTACTCTGCATTTGCGGGTAATCCTTATTTTGTGGATCTGAATAAGCTTTATAAAAAAGGACTTTTAACAAAAGAAGAGCTTGAAGAACATAAGCAGAACACACCATATAGTTGTGAGTATGTAAGACTTTATCATACAAGATTCAAGCTTTTGAAGGAAGCATCAAAAAGAGCAGATAAAAAAGAAGTGGAAACATTCATTAAGGACAGAAAATACCTTCTTGATTTTTCAAAGTTTATGGCTCTTAAGGAAGCAAACAATAATCTGTGCTGGGTAGACTGGACAATAGATGATTTTGATGAAGAAACATACTTTGCGTGGCAGTTTATTCAGTATGAATTTTTCACACAATGGAAAGAAATAAAAGAGTATGCCGAAAAGAAGAATGTTAAAATAATAGGGGATATTCCAATCTTTGTTTCTTATGACAGTTGTGATGTATGGGCAAATAAAAAACAGTTTCAGCTTGATGAAGATTTCGTTCCAAAATGCGTAGCAGGTGTGCCACCTGATTATTTTGCAGAAAATGGTCAGCTTTGGGGAAATCCTCTCTATGACTGGGACTATATGAAAAAAGACGGATATAAATGGTGGCTTGACAGACTTTCTGTTATGTTTGAACTTTTTGACGGTGTAAGAATTGACCATTTCAGAGGCCTTGAAGCATACTGGAGTATTCCTTATGGTGCAGAAACTGCAAAAGAGGGCAAATGGGTTAAAGGTCCGGGCAAAGATTTTATTGATGCAATTAAAGAAGCATCAAAGGATAAAATGATTATAGCAGAAGACCTTGGTGATATTACACAAGAAGTAATTGAGCTTGTTGAATACAGCGGTTTTCCGGGTATGAGAGTATTACAGTTCGGTTTTCTTCACGATGGAGAAACACCTCACAAGCCTCATAATTATATCAATAACTGTATTGCATACACAGGCACACACGATAATAATACTCTTCTTGGCTATGTATGGGAACTGGATGAATATAACAGAAAAAATATGCTTGAATACTGCGGTTATACAGATTCAAACTGGGACAGAGGGTATGACAGTATCATCAGAACAATTTTTGCCACAAATGCAGGACTTGTAATTCTTCCAATTCAGGATTTACTCGGCTATGGCTCTGATACAAGATTAAACATACCCGGTAAAGCAGACGGAAACTGGCAATTCAGAATTACTAAAGAACAACTTAATTCAATTGATAAGTCAAAATACAGAAAACTTAACAATATGTATAAGAGATAAAAAAACAGGTGCGTCTGCACCTGTTTTTTTAACCAATATATTTAAGATTAATTTCTGTTGATGAAGCTTCAAAGTCTGCAATACCGCTTTCTTCTTTAACTTCAACTGTTTTTCCATTAATATTCCATTTTCCGCCTTTAAGACCAATAACATAACAATGCTTAACATCAGTCGGAACTGTAAATGAAAGTTCATTATTAAAGCAGTTTCCGTTTTCAGGGAAGATAACTGCGTTGTTTAAAATTGCACCGCCAAGATATCCTTCGCCTTTGATTTCAACAAGCTCTCTGAATGGAAGAACATTACTGTCACCAAATACAAGCTTTGGAGCGTAGTCAACGTCTGGAGCAACATACATAACTGTTAACATACAGTCAGTTTTAGCTTTCTTTTTAGGAGTGATTTCAATTCTGCCCCAACCTTCTTCGCAGTTGAAGTCAAATACGAATGGAAGTCCGTTATCTCTCATTCTGCCTTTTTCGTAGTTTACTCCTTTAACATTAAACTGGTTGTTTTCACCGCCGATAAGATTATAGTCAACCTCAGAGCCTGCAGACTGAATGTAAAGCCTGCTGTCAAGGTTTGTAATCATAGCACATTTGTTACCCTTTGGTGTATCCATAACCATAGGAAGAGTCTGCATGTGAAGAAGAACTTTCTTTTCAAAGTGTTCTTTAACTGCTGTAACTCTGTCGAATACGAAGAATGCAAGAGGATGATCTGCTCTGCCTGTGTTTAATGAGAACATAAATCTCTTAACTTCAGAAACTGAATCTTCATAGTATGCTTTTGTAATATCACCGCAAAGGCATGAATATTTAAGCTCACCGTTTTCAATTTTATGATCGTGATATAAAACTTTACCAACGTTGAAGCTTGGTTTTCTCTTCCAGTCTTCTATGTCCATAGCCTCTTCACTGTAATCGTCATCAATTCTCTGACCGCCTGAATATACCCATTTTTCGGTATCTTTTCTGTCAGGATCGAAAACTAAAATACTGTTACATGAAATTGTCTGTTTGTTGTAATGACGGTCAAGTTCATTACCGTATAATGTGTAGTTACCTGATTTTGAAGCAAGGATGCCTTTGTGGTAAATCTGGAAGTTACCTGCATCTCTGTGCTCGTGGTTACCTGAATAACATTCGCCGATTTTCATATATGTTAAAATGGCGTCCTTATCTGTCCATGATGTTCTTGCGTACATAGAGCCTATAGGGTAGCCGTTGTACTGAACAAGTGGTAAATCAGAAATTGGAGCAGGTTTTATGTGTGCTTTATTGAAAATGAGTATCATTACAGGTGTAAGTGACATTACATAGAATTTTGAATACTCAAGAAGCTCTTTTTTAGCAAAGCCTTTTAAAATGGCATCATCATAAAGGTATGCACCAAAGAAGCAAGTTTTACCAAGACCTGCATATCTTGTACCTTCGTTGAATTCGTCACCGATTCTTAACATTTCACCGTCAGGTCTTATCATGTGAAGGAATGTACGACAAGCCTGGTTAAAGCTTTCTTTATCAAATAAGTGAATTTCGTTATCATACATAGCAGAGAAAATCATATCTCCGTAAAGAAGCATATTGATTCTTTCAACGCCGTAAGCACTGCCCTGAGGGTGTTCACCTGAACTTATCATAAAGTTCTGTGATGGAACGAGTCTGTCGAGGATAATGTTTTCAATAAGGTCATAGTATTCAGGATATTCATCATAAATAGCAATACCCATAGAAGCCCAGGCAACAAGGAAAATAGTTCCGCTCATATGACCAACCATAACACCGCCACCTGTAGGTGGAAAGTCAGGGTATTCCATAAATTTACATATTTTTGATGTTCCTGCACAAGCAATACGATGTTTATCTTCAGCTCTTAAAAGGTCATAACACCAGTCATAAATCTGAGCAACCTTTTCCATAATTTTCATAGAAGTGTAATGTGCCATACCTGCAGGCATTTGTGATAAATCAAAGGTTTTGAGGTATGAAAGAAGACCTGCAACAGCCTCATAACCGTAAAGCTCGTCTTTGGTTAAGGCATATTTGAATGCTTTTGCATTTAAAATAGTTAAAATGTCAGAGTCAACAATTCTCATGTGGCTCACAGAGTTTGTATCTGTGAAATCACGAACAACGCCGTCACATTCTGTTTCTGTAAGAATGCAGTATCTTTCATAAGCATATTTGTTTTCTTCGTGCAATAAACCTGCTCTGATTTCTTCAAGTCTTTTTTCTGTGAAACAAAGTCTTGGATGAACATTTGCAGGAGGAACATATTTTGGTTTTTTCTCTGCCTTTGGACAAGGGAGTAATTCACCAAAATCTTCATCTTTAAAACTTGCAATTTTCTCTTTTAATGCAAGGATTTTTTCTTCACGAGTCATATAATCACCTCAAGAAGGAGTTTAGCATCAAAAATTTCAAAATGCAAGATGTTTTTCAATTATTTATGATATATTTCGCTTACATAATTCATAGAATGAAAAAAAGGAGCTGAAGATAATGAAATATTATACCTGTGCATACACCTCATCAGGATTTATCGACCTGACTAATGAAAATATAGATGATACAGGCACAAAAATTGAACTAAAGGGAAGCAACAGTCACATAACGGACCTTATATTAAGGCTTGCGGTGGAATATAAAGGCAAATGTGAAGAAATATACAACGCAGGCACAAAGGATTTGCTTTCAGGGATAATTTCAAGAGAAGACGGTATTGCAATAGTAAGCAACTTAATAAATGCAGACAAAGTGATAAATCTTGATAATTATTTTGGCGTTCCTGAATATAATCCTAAAACAAAATATCTTTTTGAATGTATGTATAGCAGTTTTTACGAAGCAAAAAAAATTCACGATAAATGGGAAAAGATATATATAGAAAATATGAATTTTGACAGACTTTCTGAATATGGAACTCATATAATAAAAAACATTGTTTCAACTAAAAGTGCCACAGGAAGCGGAAAAAACTATAAAAGATTTTTCGGAACTATAACAGATGGGGAAGCTGTTAATTTTATAGATGAGTTAACAGAGGATATAAATAAGAGGTATTTTATTAAGGGAAGACCGGGAACAGGGAAGTCCACATTCCTTAAAAAATTTTCTAAAGCCCTGAAAGAAAATGGTTTTGATGTGGAAGAATATTACTGTAGTTTTGATAAGGAAAGTCTTGATATGGTAGTTTCAAGAGAGCTTTCCTGTGCAGTGTTTGATTCAACACCGCCCCATGAAAAATTCCCTCAAAGAGAAAGCGATGAAATTCTTGATTTTTATATCAATTCGGGACTTGAGGGAACAGATGAAAAATACAAAGACCAGCTTGTGAATTTAAAAGCAAGCTATGACCTGAAAATAAAAGAAGGCAAAAGCTTTTTCAAGATTGCTAAAGAATTAAAAGAAGCATCTGAAAAACAGATGCTTTCTAAGGTTAAAGATGATGACCTTGCACAAATCATCAAAAACATATTTAATTAAAAGGAAATGGTCATATCATTGATATTAAGGGTGTCTGAAGTTAAAGAGCAGTTATATGCACTCAAATCTTTTAAAGTTACAAAGTTTATGCCGCCGATTGTGGCCATTTCTTCTTTGTTGTAGCCTCCTGCAATCCAGGCGGCTATTTTTTTGCCTTTAAGTCTTTGAGCCTGCTGAAGAATCATAAGATTCTGTTCTGTTGACCAGGTGTTGTAAATGAAAGGGTCTTTTCCTGTTTCAAATCTTGATTTAGGAATACTGTGCGAGAAAATAATAGCAGTATATCCTTTCGGAAGGTCAAGTGCATCATCAATAAGCCATTTAAGCTGAGATGCTTTAAAGCCCTTGAACTTTTCAAAAAGCTCGTATTTTTCGTCATATTCATAAAAGTATGAGCAAAGCACAATAAGACGGACTTTACTGTTTTTGAAATCCATATAATAGTATGGGGAAGTTCCTTTTCTTTTAAGACCTTTATATGTGTCTGTGAAAGAAGTAGCATCCTTCCACACATTGTCTGTCATAATATTAACGGCAAGCTGACCTTTAAAGCGTTCATCACGCCAACCGTCTTTTTCACCCTGAACAGGCAATAAAATATTGCTCTTTACAGAATTTTTAAATCTTTCATATTCCATATTTAAAAGCTCCATAGAAACCTTTTCAGGATTGTTACCGTTTAAAGCATTTCCTCCGTAGACAATACAGGCAAAATTTGCAGACTGGTCACAATCTGATATTTCTTTTGCAATATTTTTGCCTTCATCAACAAGATGTGTTCCTGTAACATATGCAAAATTGAAAATTTCCATCATTACCACCTAACCTTTCTGTCTTTTCCTGCACCAAAGCGGAAAAGCTTGATTGTGCGGGTATCTTTGTTTATTGTAACTGCATCCCACAGGTCTTCGGACAAGGTTCCTAAATTTCTTTCCACATATATTTCAGGTTCATTTTCGGTAAAGCCCCATAATTGCGGAACATAAGCAGTTTCACTGCCAACAAGAATAAAATTGATGCCGTGGGCATTGAAAGTATAATCACCGTGGTAATGTCCTATAAACCAAGCGGCAATATCAAAGCCTTTTTCCTTTTTAGCTTCAAGTATTGCTTCAATTATTGGTGTGGCTTCTGTATTTGTAAGAGTTTTCAAGGGGGTTGCGTGAGATAAGAAAATAATTGTTTTGTCCGTATCAAGAGCAGTGTTTTTAAGCCAGTCAATCTGACTGTCCAAAATTGTATAAAGCTTTTTATATGTGCCTTCAGGAGTATATTCGTATGAAAATGAGTTTACACAAATAATACGAAAATCCCCATAGTCTTCAAAATAGTATGGCTTTCTGCCTGTTGCATATTCCCATATTTCATCTGTGAACATATCATTTGTTTTTAAATCGGTGTATCCGTCATGGTTTCCCGGAGTTGGGAAGAAATCCCCATTTATAGCTTTACTGAAAATAGTTGCCTGCTTTTTCAATAACTCTTTTGTATATTCTTTTGGGATGTTTCCGTTGAGAAAATCTCCAAGATGAAGCATAAAATCAAAGTTAACCAGGTCATCTGTTTCAGAAATGTTTTTCAAAGTATCACCAATAGAATTGTCAAGGTGAGAGTCTGCAACAACAACGAATCTGATGTCACAATCTTCTTTGTTAAGCTTTGAAGCAACTTTTTTTATTTCTTTTTTGTAGAAGGGTTTAATATTCATATTTTTCACCTGTTTTTGTAATAATTTTCGGTAAAGCGGACACAATCCATAGCGTCTTTACCGTAAAAATCTGCGTTAATCATTTCTGCATATTCGTTGTTAAGTACTGCACCGCCAACCATAACTGTTATGTCCTTATCAAAGCTTTGAAGAAGCTTTATTGTTTCTTCCATAGAAGGTACGGTTGTTGTCATAAGTGCACTTAAACCAACAAGATTGCAAGAAGTTTCTTTAACTGCATTTAATATTTTTTCAGGCTCTGCATCCTTGCCAAGGTCGTAAACCTTATAGCCGTAGCTTTCAAGAAGAACCTTAACAATGTTTTTACCGATATCGTGAATATCGCCTTTAACAGTTGCCAGAATAACTGCATTTGAACTTTCGCTCTCTGTTTTAGGCATATAAGCTTTAACCTCGTCAAAAGCTTTGCCTGATGCTTCTGCACTCATTAAAAGCTGAGGCAGAAATGCTTTGCCTTTTTCAAAATCTGCACCGATTTCGTTTAAAGCAGGTATAATAAATTCATTTATAACATCAAGAGGCTTTTTAGTTTTTAAAAGCTCTTTTGCGCATATCATCGCTTCATCTTTAAGACCTTTTATAATTGCATATTTAAGGTCTGTTTTGTTTTCAGGCTTAAAAGTTTCTTCTGTTTTGTTTTCTGCATAGTTAATATAGTTAATGCAACCTTCGTCTATGCCGTGTAAAACATTGTGTGCATAAAAGGTATCCATCATTTTTTCTGAAAATGGATTCATAATTGCCATATTAAGACCATTTGCAAGAGCCAGAGCAAAGAAATTGCAGTTGATTTTTTCTCTTGCAGGAAGTCCGAATGAAATGTTGGAAACACCAAGACTTGTTTTAATGCCCTTATCTTTAAGGAGCTTTATAGCATCAAGTGTAACCATAGCACTTTTTGAATCTGATGAAACTGTAAGTGCCAATGGGTCTACAATAATATCTTTCTTATGAATACCGAATTCTTTTGCATAGTTTATAATCTTTTCAGCGATTTCAACTCTTTTTTCTGCAGTTTCAGGAATTCCTGACTTGTCCATTGTAAGAGCAATAACGCTTCCGCCGTATTTTTTCACAAGAGGGAAGATGGCATCCATACTTTCTTTTTCACCGTTGACGGAATTTATAAGAGGCTTACCATTATAAATTCGCATTGAAGCTTCAAGAACAGACGGATTGTTTGAATCAAGCTGAAGGGGAAGGTCTGTAACAGACTGAAGTGCAAAAACAACCTCTTTCATCATTTTAACTTCGTCAATTTCAGGAAGTCCCACATTAACATCAAGAATATGTGCACCCTTTTCTGCCTGATTTAAGCCTTCGTTTAAAATATATGAAAGATTGTTTTCACGAAGTGCTTCTTTAAGCTTTGCTTTACCTGTCGGATTGATTCTTTCGCCGATTAAAACAGGAGCTTCATTAACCTCTACCGTGTGGGTATAAGAAGAAACAACAGTTTTGTTTTTAAATTCAGGAACGCTGTATGCAATATCCTTTGTTTTTTTTACCATTTTTGCCATATACTCTGGAGTTGTTCCACAACAACCACCAAGTATGCAAGCACCTTTTTCTGCCATTTTAACCATAAGGTCAGAAAATTCATCTGCAGTAGTTGTGAAGATTGTTTTACCCTCTTTCACAACAGGAAGCCCTGCATTTGGGTTAACAATGACAGGAGTCGATGCATTTTCTGTAAATCTTTCAATTAAAGGAAGCATCTTGTCAGGTCCGAGTGAACAGTTCATACCAAGTGCCGAAACGCCAAGACCTTCAAGCATAGCAATCATAGCCTCAGGAGTTGCACCTGTCATAAGTTTACCGCTTTCATCGTAAACATTTGTAACAAAAACAGGTAGGGAACAATTTTCCTTTGAGCCAAGAACTGCCGCTTTTGTTTCTAAAGCATCGTTCATTGTTTCTATTAAAATAAGGTCTGCACCATATTTTTCGGCAAGCTTTGCATTTTCACCGAAAAGTGAAACAGCGCCTTCAAAATCCATATCCCCGAGGGGCTTTAAAAGTCTGCCTGAAGGTCCCATATCAAATGCAATAAATGTATCTTCATTTTTTACTGCTTTTACACAGTCAATGGCAGCTTTTATATATTCTTCAAAGTTTTTATATTTGGCTTTGTTTACGCCGAAAGTGTTTGTTTTTATAATGTTGCACCCTGCATCTATATATGCTTTGTGAAGTGCAGAAATTTTGTCAGGATTTGTAAGGTTCCAGTTTTCAGGTGGAGTGCCTGCAGGTAGTCCCATTCCCTGAAGAACTGTTCCTGTGCCTCCGTCAAAATATAATCTTTTATGTTTAATTACATCGCATATTTTCATTTTTCTATCCCCATTATACAAGTTATGGTTTTTGATGGCGACATTAAATAAGAATTATTTATGGTAATGCCGCACAGTTTCTGAGCATTTAGCATTTCAAGAAGCTTTGGTTGAACAGATAAAGGCAAATCACCGTATCCGGGACTGAATCGCACCCTGCAAGGCGTACCTTCTTTGATTATTTCTTCAGCTTTGTCACAAACAGACTCGGCAAAAGAAGATGCCAGTGCATCACAGATAAAATGCCTTGAAGGAGAAATCAAAGAAAGCTTGTTTAAGAGTCTGTCACATTCATAACCAAGAGTTATGAGAAAAACATAAGCTTCTTTGCAATCACCAAGATTTTTTTCAAGACTCTTGCTTTCAAACTCACCAAAGCCAAGGTCAAATTTGCCATTTTCAAATTTAATTTTAACTTTTCCAGAAACATATTTTAAATTTACATTGTCTTTAAGCTGGTTAAAGCATTCTTCAATAAGACTGTTTGTAAAATTTATGTCTGTTTTAAGTCTTAAAGCAGTTTCAATGGGATTTAAAGAAATATCTTCTGCAGAAATAGTACCATAATTCACTTTAATATCTCCGAAATATTATCTTTTATAGCTTTTGCCACATCAGGCTTGTTCATAGAATAAACATGAACTGCATTTATTCCGTTGGCGTAAAGGTCAATAATCTGCTCGGTTGCATAGGCAATACCTGCCTGCTTCATAGCTTCAGGATTATCACCATATCTGTCCACAAGACGAATAAATCTCTGTGGAAGCGTATTACCTGAAATTGAGCATATTCTTTTGATTTGTGTGGCATTTGTAACAGGCATAATACCGGCAACAACAGGAACATCAACACCTGCTTTCAAAAGCCTGTATATAAAGTTATATAAAATACTGTTTTCAAAAAACATCTGTGTAGTTAAAAACTCACAACCGTGCTCAACCTTGATTTTCAAAGCCTCAATATCTTTAGCACCGTTTTCGCTTTCAGGATGGGTTTCAGGATAACAGGCACCACCAATACAAAAGTGCCCGAAATCTTTTATCTCTTCAGCAAGTTCACTTGCATAGTGGTATTCAAGTGAAGAAAGGTCAAGACCTTCGGGAATGTCACCACGAAGGGCAAGGATATTTTCAATTCCTTTTGCCTTTAAGTTTTCAAGCTGACTGTGTATTTCAGCTTTGGTTGAAGAAATACAGCTTAAATGGGCAAGGGGAGTTATGCCCTTTTCCATAAGAGAAACTGCAATATCGGTTGTATATTTACTTGTTCCGCCTCCTGCACCGTATGTAACACTCATAAAACTTGGATTAAGCTTGGCAATTTCAAGGGTTGCCTCTTTAACATTTTCGAAAGTGTCTGATGTCTTTGGCGGAAAAACTTCAAAGGAAAGGCTGGGCTTTTCACTGTTAATAATATCAATGATTTTCATACATACCACCTCAAATTTATTTTATCTCATTTTCTTTGAAAAGTCAAACATAAAGACGGCAGTTGTGGCATTTGTTTAAAAAAAGAAGCACTGTGTTTACTAGCAACACAGGGGTATAAGATTAGTTTAGATGCTATAAATATCTTTAGGGTCATCACCATATCTGTTAGTGCCGATTGTTCCCGGCATAACAGAGAAAACAAAAAGCACTAATCCGCCAATTACAGGAATTAACGATATCAAAAGCCACCATGCAGATTTATCAATATCGTGAAGTCTGCGAAACTCAATGGAGAAGGTGGGGATAAGTATAAATAAACTGTATAGTCCTGAGAAAAACTCAAAACCTATAAAAATGTCTACAATACTTAAAATATAAGTAATGATTGCATTGCAGAGTAAGAACATCCAATATTCTGTTCTTCTTGCTCTGCCACTGAAATTAAAGTAATTTCTTATGGCTTGCTTATACCAATACATAAAATCTCTCCTTTGTTAATCAACAAATATTTTAAATACTTTCTCAAGTGCTGAAAAAGCCCTTAAAATAAGGGCTTTTAAATGCATTGTCATAGGCCAAGAAAACATTTTGTTTTCTTGCAAGGTACCCGCCTTGCGGTTCCCGACATCTGATTTGGGCGCTAAAGCACCTCATCCTCTGTCGACCGCTGCACAATAAGTTTTTCTCTTCATCTGCCACTGGCAGCGCTCAAAACTTATTCCCACTCGCTCATAGTTTTGTAACCTCAACTGAATTAGTTAATAAACCGTGTTTTGTAGTGGTTATATTCTATATATTACCATAATTCTATTGGCTTTTCAATATTTTGTTGCCAAAATGTTGCCACGTTTATATTAATCTAACTTATAATAATATTGGGTTTTTTCCCCCATAGTTTGCACCTTAAACTTATCATTTTTTAATGCACTAATAATCAGTGTTTTTTTGTATGGAACATGTATTGTTGCAACCTTGTTCATGTTATCTCTAAAAATTGGTAGTTTATCCCAAAGATCTTTGATTTGCTTCTTCATCCCATTAGCGCCACATATATCACTTTTTTCTTTAAAATCAGGATATATGACTATTACAGGAAGTCCTTTAGTATTAATTCCGTAATCAATTTCTTCACGCAATGCTTTACTATTCTTAGTATTAGAACTCAGAAAGAGGATGATGTTTTTAGAAGCGTTAAGTCTTTCGTGCAATCTTTTCTTTAGAGTTTCCCATTCGCTTCCATCACGAACATTATATGTCTTGGCATGAGCATCGACAAACGGGAACGAACTATCCGATCCTTTCCAAGCCTTAAGTTGATTATAATACAAAAAATCTGGAGTCGCATTAGCGCTCAAATTGGAGGTACTAAAAGGTTCACTAACATAAAATGCTGTATAATTTGCAGTTCTATTCATCATTTCTACCTC
The DNA here is from genome assembly GCA_045648505.1 of Clostridia bacterium. Taxonomy (GTDB): domain Bacteria; phylum Bacillota; class Clostridia; order RGIG6154; family RGIG6154; genus RGIG8700. The sequence continues at coordinate 22,663 of JAZROD010000015.1, forward strand.
CACTGTGACAACTTAAATATATCTTTGTATTCATATAATGGTATCTTTTCACTGTTGTCATTTTTGAATATGTAAATGTCCACATTAGAATTGAATCGTATGGAGCTGCTATTAAACGTACACAGCATACATTTAAGCAACATATTCATTTCTTTTGGACCGTCATCAAATCTTGCAATACCACTCCCCAATATTGGCAATGCAATATCATTGCTTGCATAAACCCTATTAATTTCTTTCCACATCTTCATAAGCATATGTTCAAATTTAGCCATATTAGTATGTGCTTCGTACTGACTGTTCAATTCCGTCATAGCAAGCAAAAGGTATGTTTGATTATCTACACCACTATCATAACGAATAATTGTTCCTAAAGGAAAATCATATAGACCTTGGCTGTTTTTTTCAATACCAAGCCTATTTGCCTCTTTCTCTACCAGAGCTTGTATTTCATCTTTGTTTCCGTGTTCTAACACCAATTGACCGTGTAGAGAATTTTTTGATATTACTATGTCATCAACTCTTGTATCAAAATGCGTATCACATCCTATCACTTTCAAACCTTGAGCATCAAATATATTTCCGTAGTGGATAGATACAGGAGTCATGTTTATAGTTGTATTTACTGATTCTTTGAAAATCAGACCAATAGTCGCAAACGTAAGAATGTACAATATAACCAAAACAGCTACAACTATTATGATACCTATCAAAACGCTTATTTTTTCACAATCTCCCAATGAAATTCCTAAAATTGAGAGAAGTGTGGAAATAAACCCTACTATTGATGCTGAAATTATTATGCTATCACGAACTCTCTTTGAAAGATTGCAATACATACCATATAACTTTTTCATAATATCCTCATCTCCTTCGCTTTATTCTTTGGTTTAAATTAAAAATAAATTTTTACTGTTTTTATTACTTCCTCGTTTTGGGTAGTTTTTCAGAAAATTCAATTAATTTCATAAAACTATCAGGGTTTTGCATCAATCCGCTGATTAACTGCATCTGAAGTGCTGTGTCTTGTGACATTTGTGGTTGAGTATTCTGCATGCTTTTAATTACAGTGCCGATTGTTTCTGTATTTGTACTCTTAATTTCGTTTTTTACATCACTAATAGAATCCAAAATCTGATACAAAACAGGCATAATAGCAGGTGATGCGCTTTCTGTCGGTTCTTCATCAACAGAGGCTTCCGTATTTTCGGAGTAATTAAAAGACTCGATCGTTTTGGTTAATCGATTTTTCACCTCTTCAACGCTATCCAAATCGGTCAAATCATATTCAAGTGTACGAATTGTCGTAACATCAAAGGGAAGATTTTCGCCTTTTCCTTTTAAGTGTATAATAGGTTTCTTAGTTCTTGTTCTGTATCCCATCTCAAAAAACACATTTGGATTATGTTCGCTAATATCAGCGATAACTAATTCTGAGTTTTCAAGATGGTCAATAATTGTTTGTGTGATAGAATTTGCATCATTAAGTTTGTCAACTCTTATTGCTTCAAAATCACACTCGTCACATACAGGCTTAATAATATACTTAAAAAGCTTGTCCGCGTTATTCCTTGTATCGCTTCCTTCTTCTCCTATCGGAGAAACCACAAAACATTTTTTCATATTAACACCTCTTGTACCTTTAGAGTATATACCTCTGTCGACTTTTATGATTGAACCATTTTTAACCATTGTGTTTACTGAACCAGCAAATTGTCCTTCGGTATAATCATCAAGACCAACATCAGATAAGTATTTTTTCATATCCTGAACACTATGTTGCTGTTCATCGGATAAAAGTTCCAATATTTTTTCTTGTATTCTTGAACTTGTGGCCATGCAATCAGCTCCTTTTAAATAAAACATTACCATATTTTTCTTAAATTGTCAACTTGATTCTACAAGATTACAAGAATTTCTTGTTTTACAACAAGAAAAGTAAATAATAAGAGAGCAAATCCTTTAGTTAGGCTTTTGCTCTCTAAAAACATTATACTCCTTACTTATTTTTTTGAATGCTTATATCATTTTACAGCACCAACTCATTCGAAATCACCAATATCTACAATTATTATGATACAAACTCCGGGTTAATGAATTCTCCGTTTATAAGCACCTCAAAATGTAGGTGTGCACCTGTTGAGGTTCCTGTTTTACCAACTTTGCCGATATTTTGACTTCTTACAACTTCATCACTTTTTGTTACAAGCAATTCTTGTGTAAGTCCGGCATATACGATTTGAATGTTATCTCTTTGAGAACTTTTTGGTTTGTTCAAAGCTTGATTTTACGGGTTTTCTTTATTTTTTGTTACTTGTACGTTATTTGTGTAGAGCTTTCGATAACATCATAAAACTACTCTACTACGATGAAAACTATCTTCCACCAAGACGTGCAAAGAGTAATACTGATTTAATAGACTACCAACCTAAAAGTGGAACCGCAATAGCTTATGTGTATGCTAAGCTTAGCTTATACTAAAGTTTTACCGATAGTTATGACTTACACTCCGCTATATGCAGAAAAACCACCATCCACAGGAATTACAATTCCGTTAACAAAGCTTGATGCCTCGTCGCAGAGAAGGTACAAAAGTGTTCCTAAAAGTTCTTCTGTTTTACCGAATCTGTCCATAGGTGTCTGTGAAAGGATTTTCTGTGAACGAGCAGTATATGTACCGTCTTCGTTCATCAAAAGTGCTTTGTTCTGATTTGTTAAGAAAAATCCAGGTGCGATTGCATTAACTCTTATACCTGTTTTTGAAAAATGTACTGCAAGCCATTGTGTAAAGTTTGAAATGGCAGCTTTTGCGCCTGAATATGCAGGAATTCTTGTTAAAGGTGTGAAAGCGTTCATTGAGGAAATGTTTATGATGTTTGCTTTTTCCTTTTCAATTAAATCCATAGCAAAAACCTGAGTTGGAAGAAGAGTTCCCAGGAAGTTTAAGTTGAATACAAAGCCAACACCTTCAGGGTCTAAATCAAAGAAGGTTTTAACATCTTCTTTGAGTAAGTCTTCTTTTTCAAAATAGTCTTTTGAAGTTGTGCCTTTAGGATTGTTTCCCCCTGCACCGTTAATTAAAATATCAACTGTGCCGAATTTTTCGTTTACAATTTTCTTTGCATTTATAAGACTTTCTTTGTCAAGAACATTTGTCTTTATACCGATTGCAATACCGCCGTCTTTTACAATATCTTCAGCAACGGTGTTTGCGGCATCTTCGTTAAGGTCCAAAATTGCAACCTTTGCACCGCTTAAAGCAATAGCCTTTGCAAATGAAGAGCAGAGAATTCCGCCTCCGCCGGTTACAACCGCAACCTTATCTTTAAGATTTATATTA
>JAZROD010000016.1:0-1760 GCA_045648505.1 Clostridia bacterium
ATCATCTTACTAAAACTACACTTGCCGCAACAACAGACTCTCTTACCGGGGTACTGAATCGTGTGGCGTACAAAAATGATATGTTGATTTTTGACGAGGAAAAATCTTTGAATTTTTCTTGTATCTATATCGACGTTAATGAACTCCATCTTTGCAACAACAAATACGGTCATGCTGCCGGTGATGAAATGCTTTTATACATTGCCAATAGCTTGAAAGAAGCATTCTACGGTCACAAGATTTACAGAATAGGCGGCGATGAATTTTTAGTATTTTGCCAAAATGCCCCGCAGGATGAAGTGAAAAAAAATATTGAGATTTTTACCCGTCAATTAAAACCGAAAGGCTACCATGTTGCAATCGGAATGTCTTACAGAGCACAAAATAATGGTTGCGAAGAATTGGTAAGAGAAGCTGAAGTAAGAATGTATGAGGCAAAGGCTCAGTATTATCAGAACAAGGAACAGCAAAGTACTTTTGTTGCCACACATAAGGAATATGTTCAAGTAAAAACAGGAATACTTGAAATTGACACAATGCTTTCTGTTTTAAAAGAAAAATACAATGGTATATATAGTGTTTCGCTCTTGAGCGATAAAGCAAGACGCATTCTGATGCCTGCATATTTAAAGTATAACGAAAATGAAGAACATTTTTCTAATTTGTTTTCAAAATATGTTGATGAAACAGTAGATCCTGATTATCACAGAGCAGTATTAAGCTTTTTGAACTATGATGCATTAAAGCACCAGTTGATGGAAGGCAAAGTTCCTAAAATTACATACAAAAAGAAAGACGGCGAAGCTGTGATGTTAAGTGTTTACAAGCTCAGCGGTGCAGACGAATTGGTTACTGACACTCTTTGGGTTTTTTCAAAAGAGTAAATAGAATTGACAAAGGCGAATCATTGTGATAAACTGACAAAAAATAATAGTTAGCAAAATCGGCGAAAGTCGGTGACGCAAAGCAAAGAGGCTAAGGTTTTATACTATGCCAGTCCAGCTGCAATGATACGAGGTCTGATGAGACTTTATATTGTTGCAGTTTTTTGTTTTTAGTACAAAAAATGTGGTGCTGCATACTATGGAATCAGTAATAAAAAAAGATGGAGTAAATATAATGAGTAATAAGTTTTTAAAAGGTTTTATGAGTTTTTTAGGCAGAAAAAAGAAACTATCTGAAGAGAAGCATCTTTTGAAAAAAATTGAAGAAGGTTTTAAAAATGATGAGTTTAAAATGCATCTTCAATTTATTGTTGATAATAAGACAAAGAAGATTGTATCAAGCGAGGCTCTTTCAAGATGGGAAAATTCTTCAGGAGATGTTATATTCCCCGGGACGTATATAGGATTGATGGAAAAATCCGGACTTATTGTAAAGTTTGATTACTATATGTTTGAAAAGGTTTGCAAAAAAATTTCCGAATGGAAAGATTCCGATTTTAATGAACTTACCATATCCTGCAATATCACAAGAATTACTATATCCGAAAAGGGTTTTGTTACAAAGATAAAAGAGATAGCGGATAAGTATGATTTTGACAGAAGTAAACTTCTGATTGAAATTACAGAAGATTCAATCGAAAAGAATATGGATGTAGCAAGGAATAATATTATAAAAACAAAAGAACTTGGATTTAGTATTGCATTAGATGATATTGGCAGTGGTTATACCTCACTTATAAGCCTTTGCGAATATCCCATTGATGTAGTTAAAATTGACAGAGATGTTCTTTTGCTCTCTAACAGAGAAAGCGGGAA
>JAZROD010000017.1:0-5116 GCA_045648505.1 Clostridia bacterium
ATATAGGTTTTGTCGATTCTGATGATTATATAGAGAGGGTAATGTGCGAAACATTATATAATGCGGCAAAAAAATATAATGCTGACCTCTGTTTATCAGGGATTTGCTTTGTTGGCGGAAATATGTTTTCCCAGTCCGGTGGAGATACAAAAAAATCGTATTTTGAGGAAGAGACTGTGTTTGAAAAAGAAGATATGAAAAAACTTCTTTTAGGTGTTGTAGGTGCATTACCTCACGAGCCTGATGACAGCCGTTATGGCGTGAGTGTATGTAAAAATATATTTAAGACTTCGGTGATTCGTGAAAGAAAAATAGAATTTTTATCAGAGAGGCAAATACTGTCTGAAGATACATTGTTTATGGTGGACTTTATTAAAAGTTCCAATAGTGCAGTTGGTGTTCCGGGTAGTTACTACTGTTATTGCCGTAATGAAGATTCTCTTTCAAAATCATATAACAAAGAGCGCTTTGAAAAAAGTATCATATTTTTAGATGAACTTGAAAAACGAATTGCAGATACTATAGAAAAAGAAGAATATAAGATTTATTTAGATAGATTAACACAAGGGTTTGGAAGAATTTTGTGTTCCCAAGAGATTATGCATGCAAAGGATAAAAAAATAAAATTTTCTGTTCTCAAGAAAAGATTAAAAGAAATCTGTACCCAGGACAAAATTCAAAATGTGTTAAAATCATACCCTTGGTATAGGTTGCCGGTAAAACAGGCGGCGTTTGCATTTGCTACGAAGCATAAATTATTTTCGCTTCAAAGGTTAATGGTGATATTAAGAGACAGATAGGAGTTTTGGTAATGCTTTTTTCGGTAATTGTTCCCATATATAATATTGAAAAATACATAAAAAGATGCATTGATAGTGTTCTTTCGCAATCGTTCACTGATTTTGAGCTTGTATTGGTTGATGATGGTTCACCTGACGGCTGCGGAGCAATTTGTGATGAATATGCGAAAAAAGATGCAAGAATAAAAGTAATACATAAAGAAAACGGCGGTTTGGTAAGTGCAAGACAAGCAGGAATCAAAATGGCAAGCGGAGATTATATCTTTCATCTTGACGGTGATGATGCAGTTCTCCCTGATGCGCTGGAAAGTGCATATAAAATAATTTGTGATACCTGTGCAGATATTGTTTCTTTTTCTTATAAATGCAATATCAATGGTAAAATTGGAGATAGCATTGAAGAGATTGTTGATGAGGGCTTGTATAACAAAGAGGAAATCGAGCAGCATATTTACCCAAAGCTTTTGTCAGATAAAAATATGAACCACATATTCTATTTTTTGTGGGGTAAGGCAATAAAACGTGAACTTGCAACAAAACATCAGCTGGGTGTTAATCCTGCCATTTCTTTAGGCGAGGATTTAAGCTGCATAGTTCCTTGCTTTTTGGAAGCAGAAACGGTTTATATGAGCAAAAAAGCTATATATCTTTATACAATAAGAAACGATTCCATTTCAACAGATTTTAAAACGCATCAGATCTCGCAGATAGCGGATGTAATTTCGGGACTGCGTGGTTTTAACATGGAAAAACCAAAAGACTTTGACGAACAGATTTCCCGTTATTCTTGTTTTATGTGCTTTGCAATTTTAGCGGCAGCTGCAGAGGGAAATCACTTTAATTCTGTAAGAAAATTAAAAGAACTTATATTAGGTTCTTTGCATAAAGATGAAATTAAAAAGGCATATTTTGAAAATGTTACTTTTAAGAGTCGTATTGCTATATTTTTTATGAAAAAACAAAAAATCAGATTAGCATTTTACTTTTTGTATTTCTGTAAAGAGTTAAAGCGTATGAGAAAGGGTGATAAAAAATGAACACAGCACCTAAAATATCTTTAATAATGAGTGTGTATAATGGCGAAGATTATTTAGCCGAAGCGATAGAGAGTGTATTAAATCAAACTTTTAGAGATTTTGAACTTATTGTGATAAACGATTGCTCCACCGATAAAACACCTGAAATATTAAAAAGCTTTGAAGAGAAAGATGAACGTGTAAAAGTACATACAAATGAAGTGAATTTAAGACTTCCGTCGTCCCTTAACAAAGCAATATCATACGCGCAAGGTAAATATATTGCAAGAATGGATGCAGATGATATATGCCTTCCTGAAAGACTTGAAAAGCAGTATGAATTTATGGAGAATAATCCAAACATTGCGCTGTCCTCGTGCAGATTTATGACACTTAAAAACGGGGTTATTTCTTCAGGAGGATGCGGAGGGAAGTGCGATAATGAGTCTGTAAAAGCATTACTTTTAGTTACAAATCCAATACTCCATCCCGGAATTATTGCAAAAGCTGATGTAATCAGGAGTCTTTGCTATGACAAAAACTTCACCTGTACCGAAGATATGGAACTTTGGACAAGATTTGTACTGGCAGGCTACGATGTGGAAATTATGCCTGAATATCTTATGATATACAGACTTCATGACAAACAAATTACCGAAACAACCCTGGAAAAACAACATAAAGAAGTCATTGCTATTCAAAAAAACTATTATGGAGCACTTCTTGAAACTATGAACAGTGAGCAAGAGGAGTTTTATATCAGAGGAATTTATTTCAGAGAAAACAAAGACATAGATAGATTCTGCGAATTTTACAAATGGCTAAAGGCAGTTAATCGTAAAACAAAAGCATTTAGTAAAGATGCGTTAAACTATGCCATGTTTGAAATCTTGGCAGAATATAAAAGAAAAGGTATTACAAAGACTAAGCTAATAAAAGCAATGCTTTTATTTGGAATACCGTATCTTGCATCGGAAATTCCCGGGCGTAAAAAAAGAGCTCGTATAGATGGACTTAAGTGCATTGAAAGTGCAGAAAAAATAGGACTTAAGCAAATCGGTGGAACTTTGGAATTTCCGACTTTTTCAAAATGAAAAATATAGGAGCTTAAAGTATGCAAATATTTGAATACCCATACATAATCATAACCATTTTAATTTTATGTTTTATTGTTCTTGCTGCTATTGGTGTATATTTTGCTATCAAAGGAGCGAAAACTGCAAACGGCAACGAAGAAAAAGGCTTTGTAAACATAAGTAAATTGGAAGCCGCTTTTGAAAAATCCGGCAAATTGCATGAAGACAGATGTGTCTTCTACGCTAAAGTTTCTTTGGATAATTTCAGAAGTCTTTATTCTGCGCACCAAACTTCAAAAGTTTTTTCTGAAATAAAGGGAGTCTTGCTGGAAGCTTTGTCAAACGGAGATGACAGTAATATTGCTATATATGGAGAAAAAAACTTCGTTGTTTTTTCAAAATGGAATATGGAAACTGCACGCAAGAAAATAGAAAATTGTTTTGCAGAATTGAATAAATGTCTCTTGAAACACAGTGCGCTTAATATTGTTGACATCAGAATTGGTGTATATTTTGCCTTTGGCACACAGGTGTCGTTTGATGATGCAATAGGTCGTGCCAAACAAGCATATTTGCTTGCAAAGAATGAAAACATCTCATATGCTGAGTGGAATGTCTCAGGCGGAAAAGCACTTGAAAAAAAGATAAAAATAGAAAACAACATAGAAAAAGAAATTGATAACAATCGTTTCTTCCTTGAATATCAACCTGTTTTGGATGCAAAAACAAAGAAAATAATAGGTGCGGAAGTTTTATCTCGTTTAAATTCAGAAAGCGAGGGGGTATTATCTCCCGGTAGCTTTTTGTCTGCGGTAGATTCTGTAGGAATCAATGATAAATTTGATTATTACATTTTTGAAAAAAACTGCAAATGGATTTCAAACGATAAAAAACAAAGGGAAGCATATAAGTATACTATCAATTTTTCAAGATCAACTTTGTGTGAACCGCAGTTTGCCGAGAAGATAATAGCTATTGTGCAAAAATACGATTTGAAGTTTTCGTGTTTGGCGGTTGAAATATTAGAGGATAAAAACATAACCGGAGAAGCAAGAAAGCAAATGATAAATAATCTGTCTGCTCTTAAAGAAAAAGGCATATCTATCTTGCTTGATGATTTTGGAAGTGGATATACAACCTTTGGTGATTTGCAAAACCTTGATATTTCTGTTGTGAAAATTGATAAGGCGATAACACAGAATTCAGTTACAGATACAGGATTTATTATTTTAAAAAATATTATTCGTACTGCACATGATATAGGTTTTAAGACGCTATGCGAAGGAGTCGAAACGAAAGAGCAAGAAGAAGCGGCGATAGAAGCAGGCGCAGATCTCCTTCAGGGATTCTACTATTACAAACCTATGCCGGTAGCGCAGCTTGAAAAAGTATTTAATGAAAATTCAGGAGGTGTTTAAATGCTGTCCGTAATTATTCCTGCATATAATGAGGAATTATCCGTAGAAAGAGCTTACTATACAATATCGAAGATTTTAAGAGAAGCTGAAATTGACAATGAAATTATTTTTATTGATGATGGCTCTACGGATACTACATATGAAAAAATAAAAAATTTAGCCGATAAAGAAAAAAATATATATGGACTGCATTTTTCAAGAAATTTTGGAAAAGAGGCAGCCATCTCAGCAGGCCTTGCAAGTGCTGCGGGTGATGCGGTTGTAGTAATTGATTGCGATCTTCAACATCCTCCGGAGAAAATTGTCGAAATGTACCGTTTATGGCAAGAAGGATATGAAATTGTTGAGGGTATCAAAAAAACAAGAGGCAAAGAAAGCAAAATGCATGGCTTTGCCGCAAGAAATTTTTATTGAATTATCAGTTCGGTAGTAGGATTTGATATGTCAAATGCTTCTGATTTTAAACTGCTTGACCGCAAGGTTGTAGATATACTTAATAGAATTCCCGAAAGAAAAGGCTTCTTCAGAGCGATTTCTTTTTGGGTAGGATTTAACAAAACAACGGTTGAATTTGAGGTAAATGAAAGACTTGAAGGTGAATCTAAATGGTCCGCCATAGGTCTTATGAAATATGCAATTTCAAACATTTCTGCCTACTCAACAGCACCCATGCAAATCGTAACTGTGCTCGGCGTTATGATGCTTGTTATTACTGCTATTTTCAGCGTTTGGGCACTGATTGATAAAATCCGCGGTATTGCCCTTGAAGGTATGACAACCGTTATAATTATCCTGATATTTATAGG
>JAZROD010000018.1:0-45795 GCA_045648505.1 Clostridia bacterium
TATTGCTTCGCAACGATATGATATTAATTAACTCCCGAAGGGAATATCGCTGTGCAAAGCACAATATCGCTACGCAGTAATATCGCTAATTTCGTTAGAAATTAATATCGTTGCCGAGTGTCCTTAAGGACACTCGGCATAGCGGTTGTTTTTTTTATTTCTTGCTGATAGCTTCTTTAGCTTTTTCTGCAATATATTCAGGTGTGATATTATAAAGCTTGAAAAGTTCTGCAGGTGCGCCAGATGTTCCGAATTTATCCTGAACACCAACTCGGAGCACTGGAACCGGAGCTTCTTCGCAAACAACTTCTGCAACTGCACTTCCAAGACCACCGTAAATGTTGTGTTCTTCAACAGTTACGATTGCGCCTGTTTCTTTAGCTGCTTTAACAATAATATCTCTGTCGATAGGCTTGATTGTGTGAATATCAACAACTCTTGCTGAAATTCCTTCTTCTTTAAGCATTTCTGCCGCTTTAAGTGCAAACTCAAGAACGATACCGGTTGCAACGATTGTTACATCTTTGCCTTCTTTGATTTCAACACCTTTACCAAGTTCAAACTTAAAGTCATCACCGTGGATATTTTCTGTTGCAAGTCTGCAGAATCTCAAATATACAGGTCCGTTATGTTCAAGAGCCGCTTTAACCGCCTGTTTTGCTTCAATAGCATCGCAAGGGTTAATAACAACCATACCCGGGATTGTTCTCATTAAGCTGATATCTTCAATACACTGATGTGTTGCACCGTCTTCACCAACAGAAATACCGCCGTGAGTACCAACAACCTTAACATTTAATTTTGGATAACAAACAGAGTTTCTAACCTGTTCAAAAGCTCTGCCTGATGAAAACATTGCAAATGATGCCGCAAATACAGGGATACCGCAAGTTGCGATACCTGCCGCAGTTGAAATCATATTTCCTTCTGCAATACCTGTATCAATAAATCTTTCAGGATAGGCTTTTTTGAAGATAATTGTTTTTGTTGCTTCCGCAAGGTCAGCATCCATAACAACAAAGTCATGGCTTTCTGCAAGTTCTACCAAAGCTTTACCGAAAGCTTCTCTTGTAGCCATTTTTTCACTCATTTACAAGCACCTCCAATTCTGCGATTTTTGCATCTATTTCTTTAATTGCAACTTCATATAAGTCCTGTTTAGGCGCTGCACCGTGCCACTGGCACTTGCCTTCCATATAAGATACGCCCTTACCTTTTGTTGATTTACAAATAATAATTGAAGGCTTGCCTTTGCATTCTTTTGCTTTAGAAATTGCATCGCAGATTTCTTCAACATTATGAGCATCAATTGTTAAAACATTAAATCCGAAAGCTTCGAACTTTTTATCAACAGGTGCAGATGACATAACATCAGCAGTTGCACCGTCAATCTGAAGACCATTTAAATCGAGGAAGTATGTAACATTATCAAGCTTGTAATGAGATGCAAACATAGCCGCTTCCCATACCTGACCTTCTTCAATTTCTCCATCACCAAGAACGGCATAAACTCTGTAATCCTTGTTTTTGAGTTTGCCTGCAAGTGCCATACCATTTGCACAGCTTACACCCTGACCAAGTGAACCTGATGACATATCAACGCCAGGAATTCCTTTCATATCAGGATGACCTTCAAGGTAACTGTCAGTTTTTCTTAAAGTTACAATGTCTTCTTTAGGGATAAAGCCCTTTTCTGCCAAAGCACCGTAAAGTGCAGGTGCACAGTGTCCTTTTGACATAACAAATCTGTCTCTGTCAGGATTTTTTGGGTCTTTTACATCTACATTCATTTCTTTGAAATAAAGAACAGACATAATTTCTGCTATAGACAATGAGCCACCCGGATGTCCTGATGCTGCATTGTAAACACCGTCTAAAATATGTCTTCTGATTTTGTAGGCTGTAAGATTAAGCATGTTTACTTCATTTTTATTCATGTTCAAGCCTTCCTCTCCTGAAATTGCCCCACACTTCTCTTGCATCAAAAAGTATGAAAAAGGCATTTTCATCTATGTTTATTACTATATTTTTTAATTTTGTTACTTCATTTCTTTTAACAACACATAAAAGTGTTTTCATATTGTTACCGGTATACATCCCTGTTGAGCTTATGCCTGTAACACCTCTTTCAAGCTTACAGAGAATCTCTTCTGAAACCCTCTCCCACCTTGATGTTACAATAAGCACCCCTTTTGCAAAATCTCCGCCTTCTAAAACATAATCTATTATTCTTGCAGAGATTACCAAGGATGCAAGTGCATAAATTCCAAGGTCAAAGTTTTTTGTTACCAGAACCGAAACTGCAATTATAGCACCGTCAACAACCATAATGAGTTTTCCTGTTGAAAGATTCGGCATAAACTTTCTTATGAGCAATACCGCAATTTCTGTACCGCCTGTAGTTCCACCCATTTTCATTACCATCCCAACACCTATACCAACAAGCACACCGCCTGAAATGGCTGATACGAGCAGGCTTTCAGTTACCGAAGGAACACTTTTCAAAAGGTTTGTCATTAAGCTTAAGGTTAAAGTTCCGACCATTGATTTAAGCAGAAAATCTTTACCCATAAACTTAAAGGCACTTAAAAATAATGGTATATTAAAACCAAGTATCACAAGTGCAGGGTTTATACCAAGTGCATACTTTGCTATTGCCGCAATACCTGATACACCACCTGCCGCAATAGTGTTTGGCAGTAAAAACAAATCAAGACCAAGCGCCATAATAGTTGCACCCATAAGAACAAAGAAAAACTCTTTAAGCTTTTTCATCTTTTCATCTCCTCAATTTTATTTTGAGAAGATGAAAATTATTTATTCAAGTTCTGTTGCTGTTTTCAGAAGAAACTCAAGTCTTTCCATCTGACCGTCTGCATACAAAAAGCCGATTAAGGTTTCAAAACCCGTAGCTTTTTTGTATTCAGCCAGAGAAGCGTTTTTCGCTCTTGTGTTCACCTTTGTGTTTCTGCCCCTTTTAAACATTGTTATTTCTTCTTCTGTTAAAAGTGGCATAATCTTATCCATAGCTTCACACTGTGCAGATGCTTTTACATACTGCACCGCTTTTTTGTGAAGTGTGTTTGCCGCCGCATTTGTGTTATTAACAATTTTGGCTCTTATGAAAAGTTCAAACACTCCGTCACCTAAAAAAGCAAGGGTAAGAGGTGAATACTGATTAGCTTTTATCTTGAACTCTCCTGCAAATTCTGTTAAGCGCGCTTCCATTTTACGCCCTGTGGAGTATCTTCAAGAATAATTCCCATATCCTTTAAAGAATCTCTTATTTCATCTGCAAGAGCAAAATTTCTTTCTTTTCTTGCATTGTTTCTTTTTTCAATAAGTTCTTCAATATCGCTGTCTAAAAGTGTTTCTTCTTTTTCTTTGTAAATTCCTAAAACATCACAAAGCTCTTTAAGAAGTGCAAGTGCATTTACTTTTGATGCCTCGTTCATTTCAGCAAGGTAAGTATTGATTTCCTTAACAAGCTCGAAAATAACTGAAATTGCATCTGCAGTGTTAAGGTCATCATCCATAGCGCCGATGAATTTCTCTCTGAAATCTGAAAGGTCAACATCTTTTGCACCTGCTTCGCCCTTCATTGAAAATTCGATATTTTCAATACATCTGTCAATTCTTTCAAGACTGCTCTGTGCCTGACCTAAAAGTTCGTCAGAGAAATTGATAGGGCTTCTGTAATGAGCAGTTAACATAAAGAATCTTATAACTCTGTGCTCAAAATGCTCTGCAATATCTCTTATGGTAAAGAAATTGCCCTTTGATTTAGACATTTTCTCGTTATCTACATTGATGAAGCCGTTGTGCATCCAGTATCTTGCAAAAGTACATCCGTGAGCACATTCGCTCTGTGCGATTTCGTTTTCGTGGTGTGGGAACATTAAGTCTTTACCGCCGCTGTGAATATCAATTGTTTCACCAAGATATTTATTTGCCATAGCAGAGCATTCAATATGCCAACCCGGTCTTCCCATTCCCCATGGGCTTTCCCATGCAGGTTCGCCCGGCTTTTGTTTTTTCCATACTGCGAAATCAAGAGGCTCTTTTTTTGCTTCATTTATATTTATTCTTGCACCTGACTCCAAATCTTCAAGAGGCTGTTTTGAAAGTTTTCCGTATTCACTGAATTTACTTGTCTGGAAGTAAACATCACCGTCAACCTCATAAGCAAAGCCTTTTTCAATAAGAGTTGAAACAAGCTCAATGATTTCCTGAATATGCTCTGTTGCTTTTGGATGATATGTTGCTTCTTTAATTCCAAGTGCCTTTGCATCCTTGAAATATTCTGCAATATACTGCTCACCAAGTTCTTTAACAGTAATACCAAGGTCATTTGCCTTGTTAATCATTTTATCGTCAATATCAGTAAAATTCTGAACGAAATTTACTTTGTAGCCTCTGTATTCAAAATATCTTCTTAACTGGTCGAAGATAATGAATGGTCTTGCATTTCCAAGGTGGAAAAAGTTGTAAACTGTAGGACCGCATGAATACATATTAACTGTATTTTCATGAAGAGGAACAAATTCTTCCTTCTGTCTTGTCATTGTGTTATATATTTTCATTTTTCTTCACTCCTTTTCTCAAGATTGTCTAAGCGGATTTGTATTCTGCAAAATTCTTGTGATATAGGGTCAGGCATATGAACATGGTCAAAGTTGCCTGCAATTTTTTCGTTATTTCTTTTAACAATTCGCGCAGGAATACCAACGCAGGTACAGTTTTCGGGAACATCTGAAAGAACAACCGCATTTGCGGCAATCTTTGCATTATCGCCAACGGTAAAGTTACCAAGAAGCTTTGCACCGCAACCAACTAAAACATTGTTGCCGAGAGTCGGATGTCTTTTTCCTTTGTCTTTACCTGTACCACCGAGAGTAACCCCCTGATAAATTGTGCAGTTATCGCCCACAACCGCAGTTTCTCCTATTACAACTCCCATACCGTGGTCAATGAAAACTCCGTTTCCAATCTTTGCGGCAGGATGAATTTCTATTCCATACTTTCTTCTTGTTTTGTTTGAAATTCTTGTTGCAAGAAACTTATGCCCTTTATTGTAAAGCTTATGAGCAATTCTGTGTCTTAAAACCGCTTTAAATCCCGGATACATACAAAATACTTCAAAAGGATTTCTTGCGGCAGGGTCTCTTTCCATAATAGATTTTATATCATTTTTAATCTGGTCAAACAATATTTTGGCCTCCCAATATATAATCACTCTATTTTAACATAATATACAAAGCTTTTCAATACTTTTCACCGTATATTTTCAAAGACTTATTCAAAATTTTTCCCAAAAAATAAAAAAACTCTTTACAACGAACAGATGTTCGTGTATAATAAAAAACGGAGGTGAGAAGATGCAACGAACAATTTTTCATATAGACGCAAACTCTGCATTTTTATCCTGGAGTGCAGTCAGTCTGTTAAATCAGTGGCCACCCATTGATTTAAGGTCTGTTCCATCCGTTGTGGGTGGAAACGAGCAATCAAGAAAAGGTATTGTTTTAGCTTCTTCCATTCCTGCAAAAAAGGTTGGCATAAAAACAGGAGAAACTCTATACAGTGCAAGGCTGAAATGTCCCGAGCTTATTGTTGTTCCCCCCGACTTTTCACTTTACGAAGAAATGTCTGCAAAGTTTTTCAAAATTTGCAACGACTTTTCTCCCCTTGTTCAAAAATTTTCCATTGATGAGCTTTTCCTTGATTATACGAATATGGAGCCTCATTTCGGCCCACCTCTTGAAGGTGCAAAAAAAATAAGTGAAAGAATTAAAAACGAGCTTGGGTTTACGGTTAATATCGGTATTTCAACAAATAAACTTTTAGCAAAAATGGCATCGGACTTTGAAAAGCCTGATAAAATCCATACCCTTTACCCTGAAGAAATTAAGGAAAAAATGTGGCCGCTTCCCATCGGCGACCTTTTTATGGTGGGCAGACAGACAAAGAAAAAACTTTTGGACATTGGTATTGACACCATCGGCAAGCTTGCCAATGCCGATATAGAAATAATTAAAAAGTATCTCAAATCCCACGGTGAGCTTATCCACAAATACGCCAACGGCATAGACGCATCTTTGGTTGAAATTGAAAAAGACCCTTATAAAAGTTTAAGCAACGGTTCAACCCTTCCGAAAGACATTTCAGACAAGGGCGAGCTTTTCAAATACACCCTTTCTCTTTGTGAAAAGCTCTGTGCAAGAGTCCGTAAAGAAGGCGTTTCTGCTTCCGTTGTGGATTTAGGCATAAGGTTCAAGGATTTAAGCTATGTTTCCCATCAGAAAAAGCTTTTAAAATACATCTATTCCACAAACGATGTCTATAGCACTGCAAAGGAGCTTATAAACGAGCTTTGGGACGGCAAAACACCTGTTCGTGCCATAACAATAGGTCTTTCAAACCTTGTTTCCAACGAATATCAGCAATGTTCTTTCTTCGATGATGACAAATCAAAAAAATACGAAAAAATAGATGGCGTAGTAGACGAACTCCGTGAAAAATACGGATTCCATTGTATAACACGAGGCTCTCTTGTGGATAACAAATTCCACCAGAATGTTTTAAAACTTCAAAATCCTTCTATGAAGTCTTATCTGTGAAGCATATAAAAAAATTAATACCCGATGTTTTTTACAAGCACCGGGTATTATTTTTTAAATTTTAGTCATTTCTTTTATATGTTTATCCAAAAGATCTCTCAACATAAATATATCTCCTGTGACAGACTTTATTGTTGCTATCATTATTTCGTCTTTATCTATTTTTGTAAAATCAATGCTTTTATTGTTATTTCTTAAAAGCATTGATAAAAATAATCTTTGGATTCTCCCGTTCCCTTCTCTGAACGGGTGCAACATATTCAAATCACAGTACAACTCTGTCAATTCGCTGACAAACTCTTTTCTTTCCATATCACGAAAAAAGTTGTTTTTTATAAGTCTCTGAAAGATATTTCTGCCCTTTTGTTCAATTTCATCCGCATTACAAAACTTTGTATTCTTTTTACTGATATCTACTTTCCTTGTTTGACCTGCCCATTCATATATATCACCAAACACATACTTGTGCAAGTTTTTGTAAAATTCAAAATCTACATTAGTAAAAGGAATCTCAAGCTCCGCTTTCGCAATAAGAAAACTTGTTATATTTCGTTCTGCTATTATAAGTTGTTCTTCTTTTTTCAATCCGAATTTGTTTTTCAGAACATTCGTCCCTTCATAACAATCTTCCTGCAGTGATGTAAGTGAATATGCCATCAGACCGCACACCTTTCAAGAACTTTTTTTATCATTTCCTCTTTAGTAATTTTACCTTCCAACACTGCCATACACAATTGTTTCTCTTCTTCAGTGATGTTATATCCTTCTATTTCGACAGATGCAACAGCATTGTTTAATGTGTATTCCATATTGCTCATATACTCACTCCTTGTTTTGTATTATACCACATATATAAGCTTTTATCAAGTATCACAATCGTTAAATATGTAATGATACATACAAAGCATTTACTTTTTTATTGATTTTTAAATATATGTGTGTTATAATGACCTTGCGACACATTTGAATATATTTCATCGAAAGCGACATTTTTGTCTTTGGCAAAAATGCACGCTCTGTTAATATTCGCTTTTGGTGTTATTATTTAAAATGTGTCGCAACATTGGAGCTGTGCGTTTTTCGTGCACGCCCATGGTGTGCACTTTTTTAATTTCAGCTCCAAAGTTGCGACCAAGCAAAACTTAACGACCAAGGCTCCGCCAAACGGCGGGGCCTTGGTCGTTATTATAAAAAATAACTTCAACTAAAAAAACGAGTTCAGATTTTGCTGATTTAAGGCATAACACCTGTTTCGGATAAAAAAACGGAGGGATATTTTGATAAAGGCAACCCGTAAATAAGCTTCAAAAATGGAGATAGATTTTGATAACCCCAAGTCGTAGCATATTGTAATATGTGAGGCTTGGGTTTATTAAAAAACGAGTGCACCTTAAAGTGCACTCGTGGTGTAGCCCATTTTTGGACTTATTTGAAATATTTTACAGCGGAGGAGAACATCTTGATGTCGTATTCTCCGTATACATTCTTGTAGAGTCCGTTGCCGATTCTTTCACTGTGTCCCATTTTACCGAACACTCTGCCATCCGGTGATGTGATACCTTCGATAGCATACATTGAATCGTTTGGATTGAATGCTACATCTGTTGTTGCATTACCTGCAAGGTCAACATACTGTGTTGCAATCTGTCCGTTTTCTGCAAGTTTTCTGATGAGTTCTTCTGATGCTATAAATCTTCCTTCACCGTGTGAAATCGGAACATTATATACATCACCAACATTTGTCTGTGCAAGCCATGGAGATTTGTTTGAAGCAATTCTTGTTCTTACAATCTTTGACTGATGTCTTGCAATTGTGTTGTAGGTAAGAGTTGGGCAGTTTTCATCTGTATCGATGATTTTTCCGTATGGCACAAGACCAAGTTTGATAAGTGCCTGGAAACCGTTACAGATACCACACATAAGACCGTCTCTGTTTTCAAGAAGATCTGTTACTGCATCTTTAATGATTTCATTTCTGAATACTGCAGTAATAAACTTACCTGAACCTTCAGGTTCGTCACCGCCTGAGAATCCACCAGGGATGAAGATCATCTGTGATTCTTTAATTTTACTTGCAAATTCATTAACACTCTTAACAATACCCTCCGGAGTTAAGTTGTTGATAACGAAGATTTCGCTTTCTGCACCTGCATCTTCCATAGCTTTTGCTGAATCAAATTCACAGTTTGTGCCAGGGAATACAGGGATAATTACTTTTGGTTTTGCAACTTTGATTGAAGGAGCAACTCTTTCTTTTGCTTCATAAGAGAAGTTTTCAACCTTGCTGTCTTTATGAGCAATATTGCAGCTGAAGATTTTTTCAAGCTTGTCTTCGTAAGTTTTATTGATTTCATCTGCTGAAATGCTTTCTGCACCAAATACAAATTCTTTCTTTTCTGTTACTGTACCAATTACAGTTTCGCCTTCTTTTGCATCTTCAACTTCGATTAAGAATGCACCGTAATTGTATTTAAACATATCTTCAAGAGTAATGTTTTCGTATTCAAAACCAAAGCCATTACCCATTGCCATTTTCATAACTGCTTCTGCAATACCGCCGTATGTAAGAGTATAAACAGCTTTTGCTCTCTTTTCTCTTACCATTTTTGCAACTGTGTCGAAGCATTCAAGAAGTGAGCTTGTAACAGGAAGCTTGTTTTCGTCATACTGTGGCTGAACAAGAATAACCTTGCTGCCTGCTTCTTTGAATTCACCACTTACGATGTTTTCAACTTTTTCTGTTGTTACTGCAAATGAAACGAGTGTTGGTGGAACATCAATATTTTCAAAAGAACCACTCATTGAGTCCTTACCACCGATTGAACCGATTTTAAGTTCCATCTGTGCTTTAAATGCACCTAAAAGTGCTGATAAAGGTTTACCCCATCTTCTTTCTTCTTTGCCAAGCTTTTCAAAATATTCTTGGAATGTTAAATAAACATCTTTAAATTCTGCACCGTTTGCAATAAGTTTTGCAACAGATTCAACAACTGCATAGTATGCACCGTGGAACTGGCTCTTTTCTGAAATGAATGGGTTGAAGCCCCATGACATAAGTGAACAGTCATTTGTGTGCTTCTTTTCTACAGAAATTTTCTGTACCATTGCCTGAGCAGGTGTTAACTGATATTTACCGCCAAATGGCATCATAACTGTACCTGCGCCGATAGTTGAGTCGAATCTTTCTGAAAGACCTCTCTTTGAGCAAACATTAAGGTCTTCTGCAAGTGCTTTATAACCATCTTTGAAGTTTGCAGGAATTTCTTTATCGAAATTCTGAAGTGCTGCAGGCTGTGCATTAACATGCTTTTCTGCACCGTTAGAGTTAAGGAATTCTCTGTTAATATCACAGATTGTTTTTCCGTTCCAGTGCATAACAAGTCTTTTTGCTTCTGTTACTTTTGCAACGATTGTTGCTTCTAAGTTTTCTTTTTCGGCAAGAGCTAAAAATGCATCTGCATCTCCTTTTTCTACAACAACTGCCATTCTTTCCTGAGATTCAGAGATTGCAAGTTCTGTACCGTCAAGACCGTCATATTTTTTCTTAACTTCGTTAAGGTTAATTTCAAGACCATCTGCAAGTTCACCGATAGCAACTGAAACACCACCTGCACCAAAGTCGTTACATCTTTTGATCATCTTTGTTGCAACAGGGTTTCTGAATAATCTCTGAAGTTTTCTTTCTTCAGGAGCATTACCCTTCTGTACTTCAGCACCACAGCTTGTAAGAGATGAAGCTGTGTGTGATTTTGAAGAACCGGTAGCACCGCCGCAACCGTCTCTTCCAGTTCTTCCGCCAAGAAGAATAACAACATCGCCAGGATCAGGACATTCACGACGAACATTTTCCTGAGGAGCAGCTGCTATAACTGCACCGATTTCCATTCTTTTTGCTTTGTAACCATCGTGATAAAGTTCATCTACAATACCAGTAGCAAGACCAATCTGGTTACCGTATGATGAATAACCTGCAGCTGCAGTTGTTACGATTTTTCTCTGTGGTAATTTACCCGGAAGTGTTTCTGCAACCGGTGTTAAAGGATCTGCTGCACCTGTTACTCTCATTGCGCCATATACATAAGAACGACCTGAAAGTGGGTCTCTTATAGCACCACCGATACATGTTGCCGCACCACCGAATGGTTCAATTTCTGTTGGGTGGTTATGTGTTTCGTTTTTGAAGAGAAGAAGCCAAGGTTCTTTTTCACCGTCAACTTCAACTTCAATTTTTACTGTACAAGCATTGATTTCTTCTGATTCGTCAAGCTTGTTAAGATGGCCTGTCTTTTTAAGGTATTTAACTGCAACTGTTGCAATATCCATAAGTGTAACAGGCTTTTTGTTACCTACTGCTTCTTTTGTTGCAAGATATTCTTCATAAGTTTTGTTCAATAATTCATCAGCGAATTTAATTGAATCAATATGAGTTGAGAAAGTTGTGTGTCTGCAGTGGTCTGACCAGTATGTGTCAATCATTCTGATTTCTGTGATTGTAGGGTCTCTGTCTTCCTTAATAAAATACTGCTGACAGAACTTAATATCATCAATATCCATTGCAAGACCATAACTTGCAATAAAGTCTGCAAGACCTGCTTCGTCTAAAGCGATGAAGCCTTCAAGTGTTGCAACAGCTTCAGGTGTTTCATACTCTGTTTTAAGAGTTTCTTTTGTTTCAAGAGATGCTTCCATAGATTCAACGGCATTAATAACATAGCCTTTGATTTTGTTTACATCTTCTTCTGTGATGTTTCCGTACATAAGGAAAACCTTTGCAGTACGAACAAGTGGTTTTTCGCCCTGAGAAATAAGCTGAATACACTGTGCCGCAGAATCTGCTCTCTGGTCAAACTGACCAGGAAGGAATTCGCTTGCAAACACTTTTGCATTACCGATTTCAAGGGTTTCACTTATATCATCAAGCTGTGGTTCTGAAAATACAGTCTGACAAGCATAATCAAAAAGTTCTCTGCTTATGCCTTCCACATCATAACGATTTATAATTCTTATATCTTCCAATTCTTTAATACCAAGGAAAGATTTGATTTCTGATAAAAGACCTTTCGCTTCGTTTCTGAACTGTTCTTTCTTTTCTGAATAAATACGATAAACCAAAACTTACACCTCCAACGCTTTCTTGCCTATATCTTTTCTGAAGAACTTATTATCAAAGTGAACAAGCTCAACATCTTTATAAGCATTTTCAATTGCTTCTTTAAGGTTGCTGCCGGTAGCAGTAACACCTAAAACTCTGCCGCCTGAGGTTAAAAGTTTTTCTCCTTCAAGCTTTGCACCTGCAACATAAATATTTTTATCTTCAGGCATTGTTATTTCAAAGCCTTTTTCATAGCTCTGTGGATATCCCTTTGATGCCATAACAACACAACAAGCGCTTTCGTTTTTGAATTTAACTTCAATCTCGCTTAATCTTTCGTCTGTTGTTGCCATCATAACTTCTAAAAGGTCTGATTCTAAAAGTGGAAGAACTACCTGAGTTTCAGGATCACCGAAACGACAGTTGTATTCAATAACCTTAGGACCATCTTTTGTAATCATAAGACCAAAGTAAAGACATCCTTTAAAGGTTCTTCCTTCGCTGTTCATAGCCTCAATTGTTGGAATAAAGATTTTTTCCATACATTCTTTGGCTACTGTTTCTGTATAATAAGGGTTTGGGGCAATTGTTCCCATACCACCGGTGTTTAAGCCTTCATCATTATCAAGCGCTCTTTTGTGGTCCATTGAAGAAACCATAGGTACAACTGTTTTCCCGTCTGTGAAAGATAAAACAGAAACTTCAGGACCTGTTAAAAATTCTTCAATAACGATATTGTTTCCACTTGCACCAAAAACCTTATCTTCCATAATTGATTTAACTGCATCAACCGCCTCTTCTCTTGTCATGGCAATAATAACACCTTTACCAAGAGCAAGACCGTCCGCCTTAACAACAACCGGAATTGCACATTCATTAACATAAGCAAGTGCTTTTTCCTTGTCATTAAAGGTTTCATACTGAGCAGTAGGAATGTTGTATTTTTTCATAAGGTCTTTTGAGAAAACCTTACTTCCTTCAATTATTGCCGCATTTGCTTTTGGCCCGAAGCATTTAATACCCGCTTCTTCTAAAGCATCAACAAATCCGTCAACCAAAGGATTATCAGGAGCAACTACACAGTAGTCAATTTTATTTTCTACTGCAAATGCAACCATTTTATCTTTTTCTTCAGCTGAAATATTAACTATTTCTGCATCCTTTGCAATACCACCATTTCCAGGCGCTGCATAGATTTTTTCAACTTTTTTGCTTTCTTTAAGCTTTTTTATAATAGCGTGTTCTCGACCGCCGCCACCAACTACAAGTATTTTCATTTTCTGTCCTCCAGCATCTTCTGTGAAACTATTTCTGCAGCTTTTGGAAGTATTATCCATTCTGCATTTTCCATAACTCTTTTCTGAAGAGTTTCAGGAGTGTCGCCCTCAAGAATTTCAACCGCTTTCTGTGCGATGATTTTTCCGCCGTCGGGAATTTCGTTAACAAAGTGAACTGTTGCACCTGTTACCTTAACGCCATACTCAAGTGCCGCTTCGTGCACCTTTAAGCCATAAAAACCTTCGCCACAGAAAGAAGGAATAAGTGATGGATGAACATTTATTATTCTGTTTGCATATTTTGTTGTGAATCTTTCGCTTAAAATCTGCATAAAACCTGCAAGAATAATAAAGTCTATTTTATTTTCTTCAAGAACAGAAATTATCTTTTCTTCAAATTCCTGCTTTGAAGCACATTCCTTTTTAACTATTACTTCTGTTTTAATATTGTTATTTTCTGCTCTTGTAAGGGCATAAGCTTCTTTTTTATCGGCAACAACAAGTTCAACCTTTCCACTTGTTAAAATCCCCGCCTTCTGTGCATCAATAATTGCCTGAAGGTTTGTGCCTCCCCCTGATACAAGAACCGCAATTCTTATAGTGCTCATAAAATAATTTTTTCTTCTCCCTTAACGATTTCACCAATTACATAAGCATCTTCTTCTCCGTTTGCTTTTAAGATTTCAAGAGCTTTTTCTTTATCTTCTTTAGAAACAACAACTGTCATACCAACGCCCATATTGAATGTGTTGAACATATCTCTTTCTGAAATATTGCCTTTTTCAGCAATGATTTCAAAGAGTGGGTGAATCTGAACAGCGTCTTTGTTGATTTTAGCTGTGAATCCGTCCGGAATACTACGTGGAATATTTTCATAGAAGCCGCCACCTGTGATGTGTGATACAGATTTAACTGTAACTTCATCAAAAAGTGCAACCATAGGCTTAACATAAATCTTTGTAGGTGTTAAAAGTGCTTCACCGATTGACTTACCGCCAAGCTTTTCATATTTTTCGCTTAAATCTGCGTTTTCAACATCAAAAACTTTTCTTACAAGTGAGAAACCGTTTGAGTGAACGCCGCTTGATTTAAGAGCGATAATAACGTCGCCTTCTTCAATCTTTGAATTGTCAACGATTTTTTCTTTATCTACAATACCAACGCCAAAACCTGCTAAATCGTATTCATCAACAGGATAGAAACCTGGCATTTCTGCAGTTTCGCCACCGATTAATGCTGAACCTGACTGTCTGCAGCCTTCTGCAACACCTGCAACAATCTGTGCAATTTTTTCAGGAACGTTTTTACCGCATGCGATGTAGTCAAGGAAAAACAATGGTCTTGCACCGCAACAAATAATGTCATTAACACACATAGCAACACAGTCAATACCAACTGTATCGTGCTTGTCAAGAAGGAACGCAAGTTTAAGCTTTGTTCCAACGCCGTCTGTACCGCTAACTAATACCGGTTGTTTCATACCTGCAAGGTTTGGCATAAAGAGTCCGCCAAAACCACCTACATCAGAACAAACTCCGTCTGTTAAAGTTGTTTTGATGTGTTCTTTCATAAGTTCTACTGCTTTGTAACCTGCAGTAATGTCAACACCTGCTGCTGCGTAACTGTCTGATTTTGAATTAGTATGCATTTCTCATTTCTCCTATTTATATCAATATTTTTTATTCTTTTCCGTCCCAGCAATATGTGCAAAGTTTGCATCTGTCAATTCCGATTGCTTTCACAATACCTTCAATTGACTGGAAATCAAGTGATGCAAAATTAAATTTCTCTGCAATTGCTTTTCTTAAGTTTTTACCTCTTGTTGTTTCGCCACTGCTGTATTCTTCAATGTGCTTAAAGCCTTCTTCGCCTTCAAGTTCCATTATAACTCTTCTTGCTATAAGCTCCATTTCACTACTTGAGCTTGAGAAGTTTAAATATTTACATCCGTACATAATCGGAGGACACGCAGAACGCATATGAACTGACTTTGCTCCGTTATCATAAAGAAAATCTACAGTTTCTTTAAGCTGAGTTCCTCGAACAATTGAGTCATCAACAAAAAGAAGATTTTTATCTTTGATAAGCTCATGTACCGGAATTTGTTTCATTTTTGCTATTTTATTTCTGTCCGACTGTCTTGCCGGAGTAAAGCTTCTTGGCCATGTTGGAGTATATTTTATAAAAGGTCTTGCAAAAGGAACGCCGCTTTTGTTTGCATATCCGATTGCGTGAGGAGTTCCGCTGTCAGGAACACCGCTAACATAGTCAAGGTCCTGGGCAACACCGTTTTCCTTGTCATACTCTGCCATAAGCTCTCCGTTTTTGTATCTCATACACTCAACATTAATTCCTTCATAGGTTGAGTTCGGATATCCGTAATAGCTCCAGAGGAAAGCACAGATTTTCATTTCCTTGCCCGGCTCTGCAAGTTGCTTCACTTCATCCGCGGTAATATGAACAATTTCGCCAGGTCCAAGCTCTTTTACAAACTCATATCCAAGCTTTGTGTATGCAAAGGCTTCAAAGGAAACCGCATAACCATCTTCACATTTACCGATTGATACCGGCAATCTGCCAAACTTATCACGGGCAGCAATAATGCTTCCGTCATCTTTTAAAATAAGGATTGATGCAGTACCTTCGATGGTATCCTGAGCATACTTAATGCCCTCTGCAAAATCATTTTTTGTGTTGATAAGTGCGGCAATCAATTCTGTGTTATTAATAGCCCCGCCGGTCATAGCATTGAAATGACCGTGATTTTGTTTAAGGAAATTTTCAATAATTTCTGCTTTATTGGTAACACGTCCTACAATACAGATTGCATAAGTTCCAACCGCAGAGCTTATTAAAAGTGGCTGAGGGTCTGTATCACTTATACATCCTATTGATGCATTCCCCTTCATTTCATCAAAAACACCGTCAAACTTGGTACGAAAAGGTGAATTTTCTATATTGTGTATGTCTCTCTGTAAGCCGATTTCTTCATCATAAGACGCCATACCGCCTCTTTTTGTTCCAAGATGCGAATGGTAATCAGTACCGAAGAAGACATCATAAATTGCGTCATTTTTCTTAACTGCTCCGAAAAAGCCTCCCATACTTTACCTCCGATTTATTGTCAGTTGTTGAATTTTTCACATGCAGCCTTGTCCTTTTCAAGAACGAGCTTTGCTGCAGCCTCTCTTTTTTCTTTGAGTAATGCATAAAGAGCATCATCTGATGTTGCAAGAATTTCAATTGCAAGAAGTGCGGCATTTGCACCACCATCAATTGCAACTGTTGCAACAGGGATACCTGATGGCATCATAACTGTGGAAAGGAGTGCATCCATTCCGTCTAAATTTTTGCTTTTTGCAGGAATTCCGATAACAGGAAGGAGTGTGTTTGCGGCAATAGCACCTGCTAAGTGTGCCGCCATACCTGCGATAGCAATAATAGCACCGAATCCATTTTCTTTAGCGCTTTGTGTAAACTCTGCAGCTTCTTTTGGAGTTCTGTGTGCTGAATATATATGCACCTCAAAAGGAACACCATATTCCTTTAAAGTGTTAACGGCTTTTTCAGCGATAGGCATATCACTGTCAGAGCCCATAATAATAGCAACTTTTTTCATATTATCAATCCTTTCTCCATTATACCCATAATATATGACATTTTACCACAAAAACTACCTGTTGTCAACGAATTGAAACCACTTTTATCTCCTTTTCACAAAGGATTATGTAACTATCTCCAACCTTTTCAACTCTTATTCTTTTTCCCATATACTCTTCTTTCTGACAAAATTCTTTAAACACCTCTTTTTCGAGAGGTTCATAAAGTTTTTCAGGAAGTGTTGTTTTTTCGTTGTTAAGCATAAAGTCCTGCACTAAAGCAAGCTTTGATTTTTCACCTAAATACTCGTATAAGAATACATAAAGAGCACTTTTTGACAAAGGCGCATCCTTTTCCTTCTGCCACAATTTCTCTCCTATGTCCGAAAAGGTTTCAAAAGGTTTTTCTATAAGCTTAAGAGTGTTTTCGAAAGCCTTTGAATTGTAAATTCTGTCAACTGCATTTTCACATCTTTTGAGCTTTATGATTTCTTCTTTTGAAAGGGTGTTAGTTTCAAGCACCTCATAAGGTGCAAAAGTTGTTGTTATAATTCCGTATTTATCTGCTTCTTTTTTAAGTTTTGTGTTGTGAAGAAGCTTTAAAAATCCAAGCTGAAGCATATCAGGTTTCATTGAATATGCATAATCAAAACCTGCTTTAAATGTTTCATATGTTTCATAAGGAAGTCCTGCAATAAGGTCTGTGTGAAGATGAACTTTCTTTGGGATTTTCATTATTCTTTCTTTAACTTTTTCAAGGTCGTAAACCCTTGAAATTGCTTTCATTGTGTCAAAGTTTGTTGTCTGTATTCCTGCTTCAACCTGAACAAAATCACTTGCTTTTTCAAGAAGAGCAATAAATCTGTCTGAGAGAAGTTGAGGTGCAATTTCAAAATGAAAATGAGTGCACTTTGTTTTGCTTATTATATGCTCAAGTATTTCGCATGCTCTTTCGTCATTTTCGTTGAAAGTTCTGTCCACAAATTTAACAAGTTTTACATTGTTTTCTATAAAGAAATCAATGCCTTTTTTCACATATTCCATCGAGAAAAATCTTGTTCTTCCCTGACTTGAAGAAAGACAATAACTGCAGTTAAAAATACATCCTCTTGAAGTTTCAAAATATATAATTTTATTTTCAAGTGCCTTTAAATCTTCTTTTTTGTATGGAAACTCAAGCTTTGTTAAGTCCACGGGAATTTCTGCATTTTCGCCATCTCTGTAAACCAGATTTGGTATTTCTTTAAAGTCTTTTCCGTCGCAAAGAGCTTTTATTGCATATTCTCCCTCGCCTTTTACAACACCGTCAATAAAAGAATTTTCAAGAATATTTTTACTGTTATATCCTGCCTCAGGACCGCCAAAAATAACAAGAGTATCCCTTACAGACTTTACCATTGAAGCAAGTCTTAAAGCATACTCTATGTTCCAGATATATGTAGAAAAACAAAGAATTTCAAAGTCTTTTTCGCAAAGCTTTGAGAATACTGAAAATATATCGTCATTTATACTGCATTCAAAAATTTCGCAGCCCGAAAACTCCCTGAAGTATCTT
Source organism: Clostridia bacterium (assembly GCA_045648505.1). Classification (GTDB taxonomy): domain Bacteria; phylum Bacillota; class Clostridia; order RGIG6154; family RGIG6154; genus RGIG8700. Next base: position 18,144 of record JAZROD010000018.1, read on the forward strand.
ACCGCAAGGGAGGAATGAGAATATTTTGAATTCATTGCAACTATACATACTTTTTTCAAATTAATCACCTTTTACATTTTAACACAAAGAACTTGCAAACACAACAGAAAAAGTGTATAATTATATATATTTTTAACGAAAGGTTGTTGATTGTATGTCCATATCAGGAATGAAATGTAAATTATACAGAAAAATTGAAGATACTATTTTCAAAGTTGTTCAGTCTTATACCTTCGGTGAAATTATGACCGATGCAAAAGACTGTCTTGTTAAAGAATGTATCAAAGCGGTTAAAGAAGACCTTTGTGACGAAATCTTCCCTATAAGACTTTTAAACAAAAGCAAAAAGGAAAGAATGGTTGCAGTTATTTTAGGTGAAGATAACATAAGAGCAGACGCTGAAATTTTATCACTTTCTGTTAACTCCATCCTTGCCGCAGGCATTAAAGAATTCAAAATAACTTTAAGCCATAAAGCCAAAGACGATGACATGGTTGAAGAACTTTTTGAAATACTTGAGAGCTACGGTCTTTCAGATTTCATTGATGTTAATTTTGATTATGAAGGCACAGACCTTGCAAACTCATTTGTTTTTGAATGTAAATATGATGACAAAGTTATTTTAAGAGGCGGTAAAGGATTTGACGGTTTTTCTTTCAGTTATGTAAGCTTTATGCCTGTTGAGCTTACTGAAATTATTTTCAACTCAAAAATCAAGGAACTTTCAGACCTTCCTGTTGCAGTTGTTGCCTCTACTTCTCCTGCAGATTCATATAAAGTTGCTTTCGGATTAAGAGCACAGGGTCTTAATGTCCGTGAATATTTAAAGACAACTTCTATGGTTGATGCCACAGAATATACCGAAGCTCTTGGCTCAACAATCTTAATATGGGTTGCAGAAGACAAAATCGTTATGAAAAATTTAAAAACAGGTGAAATGAGCGAAACCACCGCAGAAAAACTTCTGGGCGGTAAATAAGAAAACCACCCAAAGGTCGGTTTTCGGTAGAACGCGTTTTTGCATTCGCAGGGTGTGAAAACGCAATGATATTTTGACAAAGTTCGCCGTAGCATATTGTAATATGTGAGGCAGAACTTTGTTAAAAAGCCACCGTTTTAGACGGTGGCGGTAGGATGCGTTTTCACATCCTGCAAGGGGGTATATAGTGTTACCTTGTGAGGTACTAATATTATTGGCTAAAAAATTGTTATTTATACATTGGAGGATAAAATGAAATTTTATTTTACAGTTTTTGTTTGTAAAATTTTTATATTTTTGCTTAAACTTATGGGCAAAAAGGCAACTTCAGCACCGGGGAAGCTTGCTTTTAAGCTTTATCCTGAAATTTTAAAGGAATATCAGGGCAGAGTTAAAAAAGAGATTATTGCGGTTATGGGAACTAACGGTAAAACCACTACAAATAATTTACTTGCCGACTTTTTCGAAGAAGCAGGGTTTAATGTGGTTTGCAACAGAGTGGGCGCAAATATGGACGAGGGTTCTTTGGTTGCATTTTTAAACAAAACATCTTTGTTTGGAAGAACGAATATTGATTACGCTTGTCTTGAAATGGACGAGGGATGGGCAGAATACATTTTAAATTTCATTACCCCACACAAAATTTTAATTACAAATCTTTTCAATGATCAGCTTGACAGATACGGAAGCATTGAAAACACAATGGAGTTTTTAAAGAAAGCCATAAGAAAAGCACCTAATGCTACACTTGTTTTAAATGCAGACGATCCTATCACCTGTTCACTGGCAACAGAGTTTAAAAACGAAAAAATTTACTATGGAATAAATGAAAAAACCAAAGAAGCAGAAGGCGTTTTAAAAGAAGGAAAAGACTGTTTCATCTGCGGACAACCACTTGAATATGAGATAAGGCATTTTAATCAGCTTGGCACTTATAAATGCACCTGCGGATTTAAAAGACCTGATGCTAAATATACTGCTAAAGATATTTCCCTTTTCCCAATTCTTGATTTTACACTTGATGGTTTTGGCTCTATTTCCTTGAACTCAAGAGGACTTTACAATATTTATAATGTTCTTGCTTCTTTTTCAGTTGCAGACTTATGCGGTGTCTCTTTTGAAGCGGTTAAAAGCTCAATAGAAAAATTCAAGCCACAGACCGGAAGAATGGAAAAGCTTTCTATTAAAGGAAAAGAAGCATATCTTTTACTTGCAAAAAACCCTGCAGGGTTTAATGTTTCAATTTCTGCCATTTCAGCAGACACAAGAAAGAAAGATGTTTACCTTGCAGTTAATAACAGAATTTCAGACGGTGTTGATGTTTCCTGGCTCAAGGATGTGGACTTTGCTCCCCTTATAAATGAAAACACTTTGTCATTCACTTTATCAGGAACACAGACAATTCCAACCGAAGAAAGATTAAAAGAACAAAGTGCCGAAAACATTTCCTCTTTCGAAAACATCAAAGAAGCACTTGAAAATATTATTTCAAAAAGTGACGGCGAGGTTATTTATCTCCTTGCAAACTACACTGCTCTTTATGAAACGAAAGACAAAATTGATGAGTTAGGAATTAGGAATTAGGAGTTAGGAATTATTCTTATTTCCAAAAAAATGTATCAAAAAAGAGTTCCTTTTACAAGGAACTCTTTTATTTATTCTATATTATTATTGTAATCATCTTCTGCCCTTTTGTCTTTAAGTTTCTGACTTCTTGGTTTATATATACACAGATACAAATTTTTTAAAAACAAATGTGCTATAGCTGTATGCAATCCATTCTCACTTTGAAGTACATCAAAAAAATTAAACATTTGTTCCTTACAGTATGTGCCTGAATATTTTCTTTTTTTGTCAAACAACTCCGAAACCGCATCCCCAATATGAGGAGTATATGCAAGATAAATTCGTTCTGCATAATCATTTGATGTCAAAACAACATTTTCCCAAGGTTTAAACAAAAATGCATCTCCCTGTTTGAATTTTATTTTTTTATTGTTAATTACATAATACCCCTTACCTTTAGAAATATATTCAAACAACATAAGACCATACCTATCATCAAGAATGTTACCTTTGCTGTCGATACCAAATACTAATTTAAGTTTACTGTCATACATTTCGATAGAATTCACAAAATCTTCTTTATACACTTATATTTTCCCCTTAAATTAAAAAATGCGCCCACCGAAGCAGACGCATAAAAAACGCAAACTCCGATAGTCGCCAAACCAATTCAATTTGAACAGAGTAAATACTATGCCAAATCTGCTAGAATTTGCATTTTTAACAAATTTCATAGATTTAGCATACGCAAAAAAGAGTATAAAAATACCCCTGTTCAAAATATTAAATTGATTTGGCAATTCATATTTTATCACATTAAAATGAATTTGTAAAGAAGTTCCTTTTCAATATGTGCTGCCGCAAAATATAAACGATATTCTCGCTATGCTCGAGAGATATTGAATGTTTCACATTCAAAGATATTGCTTCGCACAGTGGGCAACTCCTCACTTCTAACTTCTAACTCCTAACTTTACGGGCGAGCACACAGGCATCGCCCCTACGACTTTACACCCCGTCTGCTTTACAGAAAAGATGAAATATTTCCCATAAATTGTTGATAAAAGTTTTCCTCAAATTGTGGAAAACTTTTATTTTATAGCTTGTTTTTGGGTATTTTCTGGGGAAAAGTTGGTGGAAAACTGCAAAAGTTCGTGGAAAACCTTGTTTTACAAGCTATCGGTTTTATACACAAAAACAACCCTGTAAAGCCATTTGCTTTACAGGGTTTTCTGTGGGAAATATCATAAATTTATGGTTTCGAGCATAGATTTTATGTTGCCCAGCAACTGATTTTTAATCATTTTTGTTGGTTTGTAAATAAGGGTTGTTGTGTTTTTGGAATTGGAGAAATAATACTGCACTCTATCCTTTGCTACAAAGTCAAACATCTTCTGCATAGGTGTATTTGGTGTTAATTTAAACAACACCATTTCTCCCTTTTGCACCACATCTGAAATTGAAAGTTTTTTTGCAAGTTCTTTTATGATAACGCTTTCAATCAAGTTATCAACTGCAGTTGGTAATTTTCCGAAACGGTCTTCAATTTCGTTTTTCATATCCTTTGCTTCTTCTTCACTTGTAATTGAAGCTATTGCTTTATAAACATCAATTCTTGTTTTTCGGTCTGTTATATAACTTTCAGGAATAAAACAGTTGATGCTCAAATCAATTGAAACAGGTGTTTCTTCAATAGGGTCACTGTTGTTTTTAATCTTATCAACCGCTTCTTTCAAAAGGTCGCAATAAAGCTCATAACCAACCTGATTTATGTGTCCGTGTTGTCTTGTTCCGAGAACACTTCCCGCACCTCTTATTTCTAGGTCTCTCATTGCAATTTTTATACCTGAACCAAATTCTGTAAATTCTTTAATTGCCTTAAGTCTTTTTTCTGCAATTTCATCAATTATCTTATCACGGCGAACGGTCAAATAGGCATAGGCAAGTCTTGATGAACGGCCTACTCTTCCCCTTAACTGATAAAGCTGTGAAAGACCAAATTTGTCTGCATCTTCAATTATTATTGTGTTTATGTTAGGCATATCAAGACCTGTTTCAATAATAGTTGTGCAGATTAAAATATCATACTCTTTATTTAAAACTCCAAGCATAATTGTTTCAAGCTCGGTTTCACTCATTTTACCGTGTGCAACTGCAATCCTTGCTTCAGGCACAAGCTTGTTTATTTTTCCTGCTACAGACTCAATATTTTCAACTCTGTTATGAAGATAATAAACCTGACCACCTCTTGCCATTTCTCTTGTTATTGCAGTTTTTATGGCTTCGCTGTTATATTCCATAACATAGGTCTGCACCGGATGTCTGTCTTCAGGAGGATCGCTTAAAACACTCATATCACGAAGTCCGTTCATTGCCATATTAAGTGTTCTTGGTATTGGTGTTGCAGAAAGGGTTAAAACATCAACATTAGTTTTCATTGCCTTTATTTTTTCTTTGTGCTTAACACCAAATCTTTGTTCTTCGTCTATAATAAGAAGTCCTAAATCCTTGAACTTAATATCATCCTGAATAATTCTGTGAGTTCCTATTATAATATCAACTTTTCCTTTTTTAAGGTCATCTATAATTTGTGTTTGTTGCTTTTTATTACGGAATCTGCTTAACATTTCCACTTTAACAGGAAAATCTTTCATTCTGTTTACGAAAGAGTCATACTGCTGTTGTGCAAGAAGGGTTGTTGGCACTAAATACGCAACCTGTTTTGAATCCATAACCGCCTTGAATGCACCTCTTATTGCGATTTCTGTTTTTCCGTAACCAACATCACCGCAGATAAGACGGTCCATAGGTTTTTCGGATTCCATATCAAACTTAACACTTTTTATGGCTTTTAACTGGTCATCTGTTTCAACATAGGCAAAAGTCTTTTCAAACTCTGCCTGCATATCTGTATCTGTACCAAACTGAAAACCTTTTTCCTGCTGTCTTTTTGCATATAAATCAATAAGCTCCTGAGCAAGAACTTCAAGGGATTTTTTAACCTTTGTTTTTGCAGTTGCCCACTCTGTCCCCCCAAGCTTATTTACTTTTATTCCTTCTTCTGCACCTATATATTTGCTGATTAAATCAAGCTGATTTACGGGCACATACAAGATATCATTGCCCTTATATTTAATTTTAAGATAATCTTTTGTTACATTGTCAATAACAAGCTGATGTATTCCTTTGTATACACCTATTCCGTGATATCTGTGAACAACAAAATCACCTTCGTTTATATCAGAAATGCTTCTTATATTCCCTTTAGGTCTTATGGCTTTTTTCTTTGGTGTAACCGAAGATGCAATAGCTCTGTCCGAAACAAAAGCAGTTTTTGTTTCGGGATATTCAAAGCCGAATCTTAAATTCTTTTCTACTAATGTAACCTGACCTTCAATGGGAGCTTTTTTAAGCTCTTTTTCAAAAGTTGCAATAATTGAATTTGATATAAACTGTGAAATAAGCTGCTTTGCCCTTACTTCATTTCCGCAAGGAAAAATTATGCTATATCCTTTTCTTAAATAAAACTCAAGGTCATCGCAAAGAAGTGCAAAATCGCCGTTATATACAGGCATAGACTTTGCAGGAAGATTAACTTTTGCCTGGGGATAGAGACCTTTGGCACTTATTGAAAGGTTTGAAAAACCAACTGTAAAAATATCGGTTTCTGTTATTTTACTGTAGCTTTCCATATAATATGAAACTTCTTTTTGCTTTTTGGAAAGCTTATACTCCTTTTCAAGTGCTGATGTTATACTGTCCGCCAAATCTTTTTGTGCATTTTCATAGGAAGAAATACACTGATGTGGTTCATCTATGACAATAATATAATCTTCAAGATAGTCAAAAATAAGACTTTCTCTCACTGCAAAATCTTCCGATGCAGGAGAAACCGAAATCTCTTTCACTTTTTCAACAGAGCGTTGAGTTGACGGGTCTATTTTTCTTACAGACTCTATTTCTTCGTCAAAAAATTCAATTCTGTATGCAAAGTCTCCAGTAAAAGGAAATACATCAAGTATTCCGCCTCTTACTGCGAACTGTCCCTTTCCTTCAACCTCGTGCTCTCTTCTGTAGCCAAGCTTTACAAGTCTTTCGGTAACGCTTGCAATTTCATAAACAAGACCTTCTTTAAACAAAAATGTATTGTTGATAAAACTATCTTTTGCTACTATTTTCTGTGCAACTGCTTCAATGGTTGTAACAATTATTTTTTTATCTTTGGAATAAACAAGATTATTAAGCGTGTTTATTCTCTCTTTTGTACTGTTGTTACTGTCTGCCTCAATTGAATAAAATCTGTATTCTCTTGCAGGATAGGTCAGAACATCTTCTTCGGTAAAAAACGAAAAATCTTCTGCAATAAAAGAAGATGAAAGTGAATCTGCCGAAATATATAAAAGTCCTTTATCAAGTTTACGGCAGAGAGAAAAAGCCAAATGCACCTTTTGCGATTCGGCTGTTGATGTAACCCTTACGGGTGTTATATTTTCCTTATGATACTTTAAAAGTTCCTGAAAACCGCTTTGATTTTCAGCTATTTCAATAAAACCTTTCATACTTCTCCGTTATATTTATTCATTGCACTTTGTGCACCTGCTTTAATCATTTCAATAACTGCATCATTTACTCTTCCCATAACCTTGAAAAGAATTTCTGCTTCCGCTTTTGAAATTTTACCCAGAACATAATCACAAAGGTCGCCATCTTTATTGGCACCTACACCGATTTTAATTCTACCAAAAACATCAGAATTTAAATTTAAGATTATGGATTTAATTCCGTTATGTCCGCCTGCGCTTCCCTTTTCTCTTATTCTTATTGTGCCCACGGGAAGGCTTATATCGTCATAAAGGATTATTATTTTATCATTATCAATTTTGTACCAGTCGGCAATTTCTCTTATGGAGTCACCGCTTAAGTTCATAAAGGTCTGTGGTTTTGCAAGAACAACCTTTTCTCCCCCGAGAATTCCTTCACCGATAATTGCTTTATGTTTTGATTTTTTTACATCAATATTGTTTTTCTGTGAAATATAATCTATTGCTGAAAATCCCATATTGTGTCTTGTTGCTGCATATTTTTCTCCGGGATTTCCAAGTCCTGCTATAAGATACATCGTTTACTCCTTTGTAATTTCCTTAATTAACTTAACAATCTTTTCAACACCGTTTTCAACCGATGCTTCTGTTTGCTTTTTGATATATTTATCTTTATTTACAAATATATCCTTTACCATATTAACAAAGCTTTCGCCTGTTAAATTCTCTTCTTCCGCATATTCACAAAAGCCCTGTGCCTTGAAAGATTTTGAATTTTCTATCTGGTCGCCTCTGCTTGCTCTTCTTGAAAGAGGTATTAAAAGAGTTGGTTTCTTTAACTCTAAAATTTCAAATATAGCAGTTGCTCCCGCTCTTGAAACTATCATATCTGCCATAGCCATTATATCTTTAAGCTCGTGATTTAAATATTCAAACTGACAGTATCCTTTTATATTAAGAAGTGTTTCATCTATGTGTCCTTTTCCGCAAAGATGACAAACATCAAAAATTTCTGTAAGGGCTTCAAGATTTGCTCTCACCATATTATTCAGAAATTCAGAACCAAGACTTCCACCCATAACTAAAAGACAAGGCTTTTCCCCTTCAAATCTGCAAAGCTCGATACCTTTTTTAATATCACCGCTTAAAATTTCTGCTCTTACAGGTAAGCCAGTATAAGCGCTTTTTCCTTCAGGAAGATATTTCTTCGTTTCAGGGAAAGCATAGCAAACCTTTGTTGCAGATGGAATTGAAAGCTTGTTTGCAAGACCCGGTGTTATGTCTGATTCGTGAATAATTACAGGGATTTTAAGACTTTTTGCTGCCCACACAACAGGACAAGAAACAAATCCGCCTTTACTGAAAATAACATCAGGCTTGATCTCTTTTAAAATTTTTCTCGCCTGAGCTGTTCCCTTCATTATTCTTGCAACATCCTTAACATTTTCCATATCAAGGTATCTTCTGAGCTTTCCTGCTTCGATTTCATAGAAAGGGACATTTTCTTCTTTTATAAGAGTGTTTTCGATTCCTTTTTTTGTTCCTATATAGAAAAGCTCAAAGCCTTCTTTTTTCAATGGCTCAAAAAGTGCTATGTTTGGTGTAACATGCCCTGATGTTCCACCACCCGTAAAAACTATTTTCATAAAATTAACTCCGATCTAAACTTCTGTAAGAAATAGCTTCTGTTAAGTGTGCAGAGGATATTTCTTCACTGCCTGCAAGGTCTGCAATAGTTCTTGCAAGCTTCAAAATTTTATCATAGGCTCTTGCAGAAAGAGAAAATTTATCAAATGCAGCTTTTAAAAGCTGTGTCTGAACTTCTCCTAAAGTGCAATATTTTCTTATATGTGCTGAGTTCATCTGGGCATTTGAATAGATACCGTCATCTTTAAATCTTTCAAGCTGAATTTTTCTTGCCCTGTTGACTCTCTCTCTTATTACTTCGCTTTTTTCACCGGTACTGATACTTTTAAGCTCATCAAACTTAACCGGATTCATTTTTATATGTATATCTATTCTGTCCATAATAGGGCCACTTATTTTAGACATATATTTTTCTATCTGGGACGGTGTGCACTTACATTCGTGCTCAGGGTCACCGAAATATCCGCATTTACAAGGGTTCATCGCCGCAACAAGCATAATACTTGATGGGTAAACCACCGTTGAATGTACTCTTGAAACTGTAATTTTACTGTCCTCTAATGGTTGTCTTAAAATTTCTATCGCATCTTTCCTGAATTCAGGAAATTCATCTAAAAACAAAACACCGTTATGTGCAAGGCTTACTTCCCCGGGCTTTGGTATTGCTCCGCCCCCTGAAAGACCTGCCGCAGAAACTGTATGATGGGGACTTCTGAATGGTCTTTTGGTAATAAGCGATGTGTTTTTATCTGTAATACCTGCAATTGAATGTATTTTTGTTACTTCAATCGCTTCGTTTAATGTCATTTCAGGCAAAATTGAACCAACTCTCTTGGCAAGCATTGATTTTCCTGTTCCGGGACTTCCTATCATACAACAGTTATGTCCCCCTGCAGCCGCAATTTCAAGTGCTCTTTTTGCAAGATTCTGACCTTTTACATCTGCAAAATCTTCTATTCCTTCATAAGAAAACTGCTCTGTTATATCCTGATGCTTCACAGCTTCCATTCCTTTTCCTTCTTTAAGGAACTCTATAAGCTTTTCAAGTGTTGTGCAGGCATAAACCTCAATTCCGTCAACAACTGACGCTTCTTTTGCATTTTCTTCAGGAACAAAAATCCTTTTTATGTTATTCTCTTTTGCACATATTGCACAAGGAAGAATTCCCGATACTCTTCTTATTTCACCGCTTAAAGAAAGCTCTCCTATAAACATACTGTCTGCAAAATCGCATTTGAAAATTTCAAGACAGGAAGCAATTCCAAGTGCAACGGGAAGGTCGTAAAAAACGCCTTCTTTTTTCATATCTGCAGGAGCAAGATTTACAGTATACTTCATTGCGGGCATTTTAATACCACTGTTTTTAAGGGCAGAGCGTACTCTCTCCTTACTTTCTTTTACGGCAGTATCTGCAAGGCCTACGATATCAAACGCAGGCATGCCCTTTATTGTGTCCACTTCAACCTGAACTATATGACCGTCAACACCTGATATTGCACAGGATTTCAATGAAGTTACCATATTTCCTCCTACAATTATGGGCGGATTAAAATCCGCCCCAATTCTTAAAGTGATTCTTCTGCTATCTTATCAACGGCTTTCATAAGACTGCTCATAAGATTTTCTGCATCTTCGTTTGATTTACCTTCAACGAAGAAATAGAACTTGATTTTTGGTTCTGTGCCTGAAGGTCTTACAATAAATCTTCTGTTATCTTCAAGCATATATTCAAGAACATCCGCTTTAGGCAAATCAATTTTTTCTGTTTTGCCTGAAACAACATCAATTCTTTCGCTTTTACTGTAATCACTGATTAATACAACTTTTTTACCATCTGCTTCCTTAACAGGATTTGCTTTTAAATGGCTCATAAAGTTTTTAATTCTCTGTGTACCATCAATACCCTCTAAAGTGATTGACTTCTGCACTTCCTTAAAGAAGCCGTACTTTTCATAAAGCATCTGCATAGCATCAAAAAGAGTTTTATTTTCTTCCATATAATGTGCAGCCATCTGTGCAATAAGCATAGATGCAACAACTGCATCCTTATCTCTTGCATAAGTACCTGCTAAATATCCATAGCTTTCTTCAAATCCGAAAACATATCTGTCTTCTTCATTTACTTCTTCAAGGTTCTTGATTATTTCACCAATATATTTAAAGCCTGTTAAAACATTTTTCATTTCAATTCCATAGCTGTTTGCAATTTTTTCAGCCATTGGTGTTGTTACGATTGTTTTAACTGCAATCGGATTTTTTGGCATTGTTCCTTCTTTTGTTCTTTGTGATGCAATAAAGTCAGTAAGAAGCGAACCTATCTGATTTCCTGTTAAAGGAATAAACTTTCCTTCAGGATTTTTAACCATAACGCCAACACGGTCACAGTCAGGGTCTGTTCCTATAATAAATGATGCATCAAGGTCGTATGCAAGTTTTTCTGCATAAACAAAACCTTCAGGATTTTCAGGGTTTGGAGATTTAACAGTAGAAAAATGTGGGTCAGGCTCTTCCTGTTCTTTAACAACGTGAACATTCTCAACGCCAACCATTTTAAGAATTTTTCTTACCGGAATATTGCCTGAACCGTGAAACGGTGTGTAAACAACCTGAAGCTTATCTATGCTTTCACAGGCAATGCTCTGTTTTTCAACTTCTTTAAGATATGCTTCTTCAACATTTTTGCCGATTTTTACTATAAGTTCATCTGCAATATCTGTTGAAATTTTAATATCCTCAAAAATGTCAAGATTATCAATAATTTCAAGAATTTTATCTGCATACTGTGGAGGCATCTGCGCCCCGTCTTCCCAATACACCTTATAGCCGTTATATTTTGCAGGGTTGTGGCTTGCTGTAATCATAACACCTGCAATACAGTTTAAATGTCTTACTGCAAAAGAAAGTGTAGGAACGGGATTGAGTCTGTCAAAAACATAAGCCTTGATTCCGTTACCTGCTAAAACTTTAGCAGTTTCAATTGCAAAAACATCTGAATAAAGTCTTGAATCATAAGAAATAACAACGCCTCTTTTTTTTGCATCATCGCCTTCGCTTGCAATATATGTTGCAAGTCCCTGCGATGCTTTTCTTACTGTGTATATGTTCATTCTGTTTGTGCCTGCACCAATAACTCCTCGAAGTCCTGCAGTACCGAACTCAAGATTTTTATAAAATCTTTCTTCTATTTCGTTCTTGTCAGCAGAAATGCTTACAAGTTCTTTTTTTGTATTTTCATCCACAAAGGGACTTTTGCACCATTTTTCATACTCTTTTAATGCTACCATATCGTAACCGCCTTTCGCAGTAATGTTGTCAATTTTCACCTTTTATATAATATACTAAAATCTGTTTAAAGTCAAATATTTTCTGCATATTTTATCTCATATTTTACCATACTATTACCAAAATATTCTTTATAAAAAGGAGCACCTGAAATGAACAAAATCAAAAACAGTCAGATTCTTACTCTGTCTGATACCAAATCCCGATATTTTAAAGAAGCAATTTTCGTTCTGAAGGACAAGGTTGTTGCAGCCGACAAGGATTTGCTCAATGAAGCAATCAGAATTGTTGCTGAATTTGAAAGCTCACTTACAAAGAAAAAATACCCTGTTTTTAAAATTTTATTCCGCACCATCTTAACAATATGTGCGATTTTTGGTATTTTTTCATTTTTTAAGTAAAAAACTCTTTACAAAATATTTTTTTTGTGTTATTATAATTCTAACCTTCGGCTATGGATGAGGAGATTTCCGGCCCATATCATTGTCGTTGGCGATTATTAAAATACTCGGAGGTATTCAAAAATGGAAAAAGAAGTAAAACAGCAAATTATTGCGGAAAACAAAATTCACGCTACAGACACAGGTTCACCTGAAGTTCAGATTGCTATTCTCACAAACAGAATCAATCACTTAAACGAACATTTAAAGGTTAACAAAAAAGACTTCCATTCAAGAAGAGGTCTTCTTAAAATGGTTGGTCAGAGAAGAGGTCTTTTAACATATCTTCAGAAGAAAGATATCGAAAGATACAGAGCAATTATCCAGAAGCTCGGCTTAAGAAAGTAAGTAGTGAATAACATGGGGGCTATAATTTTATTTATAACCCCCTTTTGTTTTGTAAGTATTAAAAAATTTAAAATATATCAAATCTGTCATGAGGGCAGATAACATACGCTTTTCGGCGTATGAGAAAGGAAAAACTATGTTCAGAACATTCGAAACAACCTTAGCCGGCAGACCACTTGTTATTGAAACAGGCAAAATGGCTCAGCTCGCTAACGGTTCATGTCTCGTAAGATACGGTGACACAGCAGTACTCGCAACTGCAACCGCATCTTCAAAACCAAGAGATGGAGTTGATTTCTTCCCACTCAGCGTAGACTACGAAGAAAAACTTTATTCTGTTGGTAAAATTCCGGGAAGCTTTATCAAAAGAGAAGGCAAGCCATCAGAAGCAGCTATCCTTGCTTCAAGATGTATTGACCGTCCTATGAGACCTTTATTCCCAAAAGATTTAAGAAATGATGTTTCTATCGTTACAACCGTAATGAGCGTTGAACAGGACAACTCTCCTGAAATCGCTGCTATGGTTGGTGCTGCAACTGCAGTTGCAATTTCAGATATTCCATTTAATGGTCCTGTTGCATCTGTATTTGTTGGTCTTATTGATGGACAGCCTGTTATCAACCCAACAGTTGAACAGAGAAAAGAAAGCACACTTGAACTTACACTTTCAGGTACATTTGAAAAAGTTGTTATGATTGAAGCTGGTGCCAAAGAAGTTCCTGAAGACCAGATGCTCGCCGCTATCAAAGCAGGTCATGAAGAAGTTAAAAAGCTTTGTCAGTTCATCCAGAGCGTTGCAGACGAAATCGGTAAGAAAAATAAAATTGAATACACACCTGTTGTTGTGGCAGATGATGTTTATAACGCAGTTAAAGAGGGCTACATAGAAAGAATCAGATGGGCTCTTGACACTGATGACAAAAATGTTCGTGATTATCAGCTTGCAATCGTTGTTGAAGAAATTCACGCAGGTCTTGATGCACAGTTTGCAGAAAGAGAATCTGAAATCGACGATGCAGTTTATAAATTACAGAAATATGTTGTAAGAAGATGGATTTTAGACGATGCTAAGCGTGTTGACGGCAGAAACCTTAACGAAATCAGACCTTTAGCTGCTGAAGTTGGTCTTCTTCCAAGAACACACGGCTCAGGTATGTTCACAAGAGGTCAGACACAGGTATTAACTGTTGCAACTCTTGGTTCAGTAAGCGAAAATCAGCTTATCGACGGTATCGATGTTGAAGAAACAAAGAGATATATGCACCACTACAACTTCCCTTCATACTCTGTTGGTGAAACAAAACCATCAAGAGGTCCTGGAAGACGCGAAATCGGTCACGGTGCTTTAGCTGAAAGAGCTTTAGCTCCTGTTATCCCACCGGTTGAAGAATTCCCATACACAATCAGACTTGTTTCTGAAGTTTTATCTTCAAACGGTTCTACATCACAGGGCTCAGTTTGTGGTTCAACTCTTGCTCTTATGGATGCAGGTGTTCCAATCAAAGCTCCTGTTGCAGGTATTTCAGTTGGTCTTGTTACTGAAGAAGAAAGATTCGTTACAATGCTTGACATTCAGGGTCTTGAAGATTTCTTCGGCGATATGGACTTTAAAGTTGCAGGTACTAAAAACGGTATCACAGCTATTCAGGTTGATATTAAGATTGACGGTTTAACAACTGAAATCATTGAAGAAGCATTTGAAAAAACAAGAGTTGCAAGACTCCACATTTTAGATGATGTTATGCTTAAAGCAATTCCAGAATACAGAAAAGAATTATCTGAATATGCTCCAAAAATTATTCAGATGAAGATTCCTGTTGATAAAATCAGAGAAGTTATCGGTACAGGCGGAAAAGTTATTCAGAAGATTATTGCTGATACAGGCGTTAAAATTGATATTGAAGACGATGGTACAGTATTCATCGTAACAGCTGATGCTATTGGTGCACAGGCTGCAGTTGATACAATCAACGGTATTATTGCAGAACCTGAAGTTGGTATGATTTACAAAGGCAAAGTTACAAAAGTTATGGACTTTGGTGCATTTGTTGAATTTATGCCTGGCAGAGAAGGTCTTGTTCACATTTCAAAACTCGACCATAAGAGAGTTGAAAAAGTTACTGATGTTGTTAATGAAGGTGACGAAATCGTTGTAAAACTCACTGAAATTGACAAACAGGGCAGACTTAATCTTTCAAGAAAAGACGCTCTTCCAAAACCAGAAAAAACAGAAGAAGAATAATTTAAACGGAAACACCTTTTTGGTGTTTCCGTATTTTTAAAACTATGAGAAAACTACTATTTAAAAAACTTAATATAAACTTTAAGTCTTTTTGTAAAATTGACTCCACAAGCACTTATGTAAAAAAGCATTTCAATGACTCTCCCCTCTTGGTTTGTGCAAAAACACAAACAGGTGGCAGAGGCAGACAGGGAAAAGACTTTTTCTCTCCAAAAGGCGGAATTTATTTTTCGTTGGCATTGCCAAAGTCTTTTAACTTTACTCATTTAACCGCCCTTTGCGGTGTCTCAGTGTGCAGTGCCATTGAAAAGCTTTGCGGTGTTTCACCCAAAATCAAATGGGTAAACGATATTTATATTGAAGACAAGAAAGTTTGCGGAATTTTATGCGAAGCAACAGAAAACGGGGTTATAATAGGAATAGGTATAAACTTAAACACCAAAAAGTTCCCTGAAGACCTTGAAAATATTGCAGGTGCATTAAATACAAAAATTTCAAAAACTAAACTTATTTATGAAATTGCATACAATATCTTAAATCTCACCGATTTTAAAGAATATTACACTGACCATTCTTATGTTTTGGACAAAAAAATATTTTTCATTGAAAACAATGAAAAATATGAGGCTTTTGCTAAAAATATTGATGATAATTTTGGTCTTGTGGTAAGGCTCCCCGACGGAAGCTACAAAACTTTAACAAGCGGTGAAATCAGCGTAAGACTTTCTTGATATAAACCGCCGTAAGAATTTTGAAAACATCGGGAATAATAAATGGCAGTACACAGGTTGAAACTACTCCCCACAAAGATACGGGGTTTACAATGTAAAACCATAAAGTTCCGATTGCATATAAAACAACAAGTCCTGATATGCAAGATAAAAACGGTTTGTTGGTTTTTTCAGACACAAGGCCCGTTATATATGCACAGGCAAGAAAACCTGTAATATATCCGCCTGTGGGCGAAAGAAGTGCACCTATTCCGCCTTTCATTCCTGAAAAAACAGGAACGCCTACAATACCGATTAAAAGATATATAAGTACGGCAAAAGAACCTTTGTTTTTACCAAGCACCAATGCAGAAACAAAAATTCCTAATGTCTGCAAAGTAAATGGTACTGCAAAGGGAATCATAATATATGAACATATAATTATTATTGCTGTAAAAAAAGCAATCCTTGTTAAATCTTTAATTTTCATAGCTAAATTATACTATATTTTTTCAATTCAGTCAACAGAGGTGAAATATGATAACATACGAAATGATAAAAGAAAACGAAGACATTAAAACTTATATAGAATGTGCCGACAATTCCCTGAAAGCGCTTGGCTACACAGAACATAGCTACGCCCATGTAGGCAGAGTTGCGGTAACAGCTGAATATATTTTAAAAACACTTGGCTATCCAGAGCACGAAATTGAACTTGCCAAAATCGCCGCACATCTTCACGACATAGGCAACCTTGTTAACAGAGTGGACCATTCACAAAGCGGTGCTATTATGGCATTTCGTATTTTATCTGCTATGGGTATGCCTGCAGAAGAAGTTGCAACCATAACAACCGCTATCGGCAACCACGATGAAGGTACAGGTGTTGCGGTAAATCCTGTTGCGGCGGCACTTATTATAGCCGACAAAACAGATGTTCGCAGAACAAGAGTAAGAAACATTGATGAAACAACCTTCGACATCCACGACAGAGTTAATTACTCTGTTGAAAATGCCCGGGTTGAAATCGACAAAGAAAACAAACTTCTTTATCTTGAACTGACAGTTGACACACAATACGGCTCAATTATGGACTATTTTGAAATCTTTATGGGCAGAATGCTCCTTTGCAGAAAAGCAAGTGAAACCCTCGGGCTTACATTCAAATTAATTATAAACAAACAACAGTTATTATGAGGTGCAATATGTATAAATTATTTATGTTTGACTTTGACGGTACTGTAGCGAATTCGCTTGAAACCATAACCTATTATGTTAATATGACTTTAAAGCAGTACAACTTAAAAGCTTTTAACCAGAACAAAATAAGATATTTTGTGGGCAATGGTGCATCACTCCTTATTGAAAGAGTTTTAAAGGCAAGAGAGTGCTACACCGAAGAACTGCACAAGGAGTTTTTAGACAAATATCTTAAAAACTACAATAGTGATGCTATGTATCTCACCGAACCTTACGAAGGAATTCTTGAAACACTTGCCCAGCTTAAATTAAAAGGCATTAAACTTGCAATTTTATCAAACAAGCCTGATAGCTCGGTTCAACTTGCAACCGCTTCCCTTTTCGGCAAAAAACTTTTCGATGTAGCTTTGGGGCAAAAGAACGGACTTCCAATAAAGCCTGATGCAACTTCAGGAAAATCAATTCTTGAAAAGTTTGGTGTTTCCCCTGATGAATGTGTTTACATAGGCGACACGGATGTTGATATGCAAACAGGCAAAAACCTTGGTGCTTTCACCGTGGGCGTAGCCTGGGGCTTCAGGGATATAAAAGAATTAAAAGACAACGGTGCAGACCTTATAGTAAACGAACCGCAAGAATTATTAAATATCTTATAAATATAAAACAGAAGAAGGCATTACATAATGCCTTCTTCTATTTCTATAAGTCTGTTATATTTTTCTGTTCTGTCAGAGCGGGCTGGAGCGCCTGTTTTGATTTGACCTGCATTGGTTGCAACGGCTATATCTGCAATTTTGGTGTCACAGGTTTCACCGCTTCTGTGGGATATGATTGTGTTAAATCCGTTTTTCTGTGCTAAACGGATTGCATCTAATGTTTCTGTTAATGTGCCAATCTGATTTGGTTTGATTAAAATGGCGTTACCCATTTTTCTTTCAATGCCCTCTTTAAGCCTTTTTGTGTTGGTAACAAACAAATCATCGCCCACAATCTGCACTTTGTCACCAATCTCTCTTGTGATTTTTTCAAAGCCTTCAAAATCGTTTTCTGCCATTGGGTCTTCAAGAGAAAAAATAGGATAGTCTGTGCAGAGCTTTTTATAATATTCAATTAATTGGTCTGCTGAAACTTCTCTTTGTGCTTTTGGCATAAAATACCTGCCCTCTTTATACCATTCGCTTGATGCTATATCAAGGCAAAGTGAAAAATGCTTGCCTGCCTTATAGCCTGATTTTTCAATGGCATCGCAGATTAAATCAAGAGCATCTTCGTCCTTTTCAAGGTTTGGTGCAAAACCGCCCTCATCTCCTACTGCGGTTGAGCCTTTAATAAGTGTTTTCAATGTATGGTAAACTCTTGTGGATGCGTGAATTTTTTCTTTGAAACTGCCAAAGCCGTGAGGATAAAGCATAAATTCCTGAATATCTATGTTGTTATTTGCATGAGCACCGCCGTTTATAATATTAAGCATAGGTGTTGGCAAAGCTGTGCCATAGTGTCCGCCTAAATATTTATAAAGTGGAATACCAAGACTTTTCGCACCTAAATCCGCACAGGCAAGTGACACCGCAAGAGTTGCATTTGCACCATATTTTTCTTTGTTTTCAGTGCCGTCGCTTTCTATCATAAGTCGGTCTATTTTTTCCTGATTTAAAACATCAGCTCCCTTTAAAAGCTCTGCTATATGAGTGTTTACATTAGCAACTGCCTTTAAAACACCTTTCCCCATATATCTTCCGTCGTTGTCCCGAAGCTCCAATGCTTCATACTGCCCCGTTGATGCACCTGACGGCACAGATGCCACACCAATATCACCGAAATCATTTTCTGCATAGGCTCTTACTGTGGGATTTCCTCTTGAATCAAGGATTTCCGTTGCATAAATCTTTGTAATTTTCATCTTATCAGTCCTTTCCTATGTTATTGTCTGCAAAATATGGTATATTATTCTTGCAATTTGATTTCTTTTCTGCTAAAATGAATGAAAGGAGAGATAGATATGGAAAAAGCACAATTAATTAAAGAATTTATTGCTCTTTACGGTGGCAGTGAAGAAGATGTAAGAGTTTTCGCATCACCGGGAAGAGTTAATCTTATAGGTGAACATGTTGACTATAACGGCGGTTATGTTTTCCCTGCAGCACTTACTATGGGAACAACTATCGCAGTAAGAAAAAGAGATGACAGAATTTTAAGAATGAAAGCAACAGACCTTGACGGTATTGTTGAAGCAAACCTCGACACTCCTGAACTTTACAAAGATTTATTCTGGGGAAATTATCAGGTTGGTGTTGCAGTTGAGCTTGAAAAGGCAGGCTACGAGGTTGTAGGATGCGATATGCTTTATGATGATACCCTTCCTCACGGTGGCGGACTTTCATCATCTGCGGCAATTGAAGTTGCAACTGCTCTTACTCTTGCAACATTTTCGAACGAGAAAAAAGGCATTACAGAGCCTGTTGATATGATTGAAATGGCAGTTATCGGTCAGAGAGCAGAAAACAAATATATTGGTGTTAACTGCGGTATTATGGACCAGTTTGCGTCTGCTATGGGTAAGAAAAACCACTGTTTATTCCTTGACTGCAAGGATTTAAGCTACAAGGTTCTTCCTCTTAATATTGACGGTTATAAAATCGTTATAGCAAACACAAACAAGAAAAGAAGTCTTGCAGACTCTAAATATAACGAAAGACGCGCAGAATGTGATGCATCACTTGAAGCACTCAGAACAGTTCTTCCGGGTCAGGAATATTTAGGTAC
This sequence comes from Clostridia bacterium, assembly GCA_045648505.1. Classification (GTDB taxonomy): domain Bacteria; phylum Bacillota; class Clostridia; order RGIG6154; family RGIG6154; genus RGIG8700. The sequence goes on from JAZROD010000018.1 coordinate 37,862, forward strand.
AATTCCTGTTGATGTGTTTGAAAAACACAAGGCAGTTATCGGCGACGAAATTAAAATTAAAAGAGCAACTCATGTTGTTTACGAATGTGACAGAGTTCTTCGCTCAATTGATGCTTTAGAGAAAAACGATGTAATGGAATTTGCAAGACTCATCAACGGTTCAGGTGATTCATTAAAAGACCTTTACGAAGTTACAGGCATTGAGCTTGACACACTTGTTGAAGAAGCAAGAAAAATTGACGGTTGTATTGCCGCAAGAATGACTGGTGCAGGCTTTGGCGGTTGCACAGTTAATATTGTAAGAGAAGATGCCATTGAAGAATTCAAAGAAAAAGTTGGCAAAAACTACACAGACAAAATTGGTTATGCCCCATCTTTCTATGTTTCTGACCTTGGTGACGGTGGAAGAGAAATAAAATAACCAATATAAACAAAAAACTCAAAATTGAGAACAGATTTGAATATCCGCCTGCGTAGTGTACTTTGTGTACATAAGCATGGCGGATATTTAAAAGCTTTGCGTTCTGGCTCAATTTTGAGTTTTTATATGCTATCAAGATAGTTCTGCAATATATAAGTTGCTGCAACTGTATCTATTACCTTTTTTCTGTCCTTGCCTCTTACATTGGTTTCGTTTAATGTTCTTATGGCAGAAACCGTTGAAAGTCTTTCGTCCCAGAAAATTATGGGAAGATTTATATTTTCTTTAAGTGCATCTGCAAATTTTTGTGTTGCCTCACCACGAAAGCCTATGCTTCCATCCATATTTTTAGGCAAGCCCAGAACTATTTTTTCAGGCTTGATTTCTTCAATTTTTTCAAGCACAAGCTTAAGTGCTTCATCAGGAGTCTTGTGGTTTACTGTCCCCACTGCCTGTGCAGTAAAACCAAGGGGGTCTGAAACCGCAATCCCTGTACGGCGTTCACCGTAGTCTATTCCCATTATTCTCATAAGTTTTACACTTCTTTCTTTATTCGCGAAAAGTCTGACAGAAAATTGCTCATATTGTGCTGATTTGCGACTGTCGTGTACTTTGTGTACACAAATGAGCAAAGCAGTGCAAGATGGGTGATTTTATTCAGACTTCTTCACCCTCAATCAACTTTACTGCTATCCTTGCATTTTCTTTTGATAAGTCTTTTAGCATTTTAACCTTTATATCAAGGGCATCGCTTATGCTCTTATAGTCTGCAAAAATCTCGTCTGCCATATCGCAGATTTTCTTTGATGTAACCATTCTTGTATCAATGGTAAAGTTCTGCTGAAGGTAATCAAGATATGCTGTGATTTTAGGGTCATACACAAGACCGATTACAGGAACGGCAACATTTGCACCATACATTAAAAGGTGCAGTCTCATTCCTATAACAAGAGTTGCTTTTGATGCTATTGTCATAACATCTGTGAAAGAATAATCCCCTTTTATCATATAACCCTTCTGGCTCATCTGTTTTATACAGTCAATACTTATGCTTATATCATTAGGATTCTGCATAGGTATAAACACAGGTGTCAGGCCGTAGGTTTTGCTGATATAGTCAGCCGCTTTTGCAACCTCTGATGCAATATTTTTGTTTTTCCATTCTCTGATGGAAATAACAAAGTATGGTTTTAAATCTATTCTTTCGTTTTTAAAGATTTCCTTAACTCTTTCAATACCATTTGGTGCGATTGAAACAGATGGGTCTGATGTTACTGTAATAGGTGGCTCTGTTACCCCCATAGATTTAAGAACTTCAACAGACCTTTCATCTCTTAAAGTTATATAATCAACCTGATTAAGAACTTTTTTAACCATTGGTTTGTTTTTCTTTTTATAAACAGGGCCGATACCGTTTGCATAAAGCATAGTTTTCTTTTTAAGCTTAAATGCAGTTTTTATTGCAGTAAGATAGTAATAAAGAGATTTTGAACTTGTTACATCCTGAATAAGACTGCCACCGCCGTTTATGAAAAGCTTTGTTTTCTTAATTGCGTTATACACCGCCAGCGGATTGAATCTGTTTACGGCGTGCACTCCATAAACATTCTTTGTTTCTACAGGATTTGCAGAAAGCACAACAAATCTTGCATCATCTTTTGCTTCTTTGATTTCTTTTATTATTGCAGATAAAAGTGCGTCATCACCGCTGTTTTTATGTCCGTAGTAACCTGAAAGCACCACATCAAAATAATCTTCACCAAAATCTTTAAGATTCTTATATGTCTTTAAAACCTTTTCTTTCAGTTTTTCCTGAGAATACTTCTCTTGTGCCAGTGCATAGGTTTTTTCTATAATTTCTTTTTTCTGTTTTGCATCCATCAGCAAAATTGTTTTAAGGTCGCTTAAAAGTCTTGTTCTTGAAAAACTTACTTTATTATCTGACATAAAATTTAAATCCATAAGTCTTTCAATACTTTCAAGGTCTGCGCTTCCTTCGTAGCCCTTACCGTCTGCAACCACAATAGGTTTTTTATATTTAGCCGCATAGATAGCACCTCTTGATGCACCAACATACACATCTGAAAGTGCCACAAGAGCATCAAGCTCATAAGATGCACCTACTAATTTTACGACTTTTTCGCCTGCTCTTGCATTCTGGGTTGTTGCTTTTGCGCTTAAGGCTTCAAAATCTCTGCCTTTACCTGCAATAACAATTTCAATATCAGGGTCTGTTCTTTTAAGCTCAACTGCACCTTCAATAAGAGCATGTGCAACAACAGAATTTTTCTCGTCTAAATTTGAATAATGAACAATTCTTCTTTTCTCTCTTTCAAGACCTGCCGCATCCATAACAGATTTGAGCTCACTGTAATCAGGTAATTCATCAGACATTGCATCGCAGACTTCAATTATATCCTGCTCCACAATTCCAAGCTCAAGTAATGCTTTTGTTGTCTGCATTCCCATTGAGAAAATTCTTGAACCAAATAGGCTTCTTGGTGCATTTTCAGGCACATCAAAAACGCTGCTCACAAATTTTGTTTTTGTAAGCTTGCAGGCAATGGCACAAAGCTTCATAGTTTCACAGTCAAAGCTGTGAACAACATCAACCTTATGGCTTTTGATTATTTTCATAATGTTGAATACTGCCATATCCTTGCTTTTTGAAAAAGGAACATCAATATGCACAATATCTGCAAGAGAAAGCTTTCTTTCAAGCATTCCACCTTCAGATGCAATAATGATTTCCACATTTTCCTGCTTAAGACCTATGGCAAGTTCAACTGCATGAAGCTGATTTATGCCCATATTTAAATTTTCAACAACATAAAGAAGTTTCATCACATCATTCTCCATAATATTCGATTTATATATTTTATCACATTTTTTGGAAATTAACAAGCAGATAATTAAAATATTGGTTGCAATATACGAAACCGCCACAAAATCTATGGCGGTTTATTAATTATATTCTTTCCGTTACTGTTGTTATAACAGTATCTGATGATGTAAGCTTTTTAAATCGTATAACATTAAGATTTCCTGTCATTATTTTTCCGTTTGTTGTGTCATAGTTATATTTTATTTGTACTTTTCCGTCTGTTACAGAAACAATTTCAATGTTTGTTCCATTTATTATGCCCGTACTTGTTTCCTTTTCAGCCGTTAATGCACAAAGGTCTTCAAGCTCAAGTGAAGAAGAATCGTATTGGATTGTAAACAGGCTATTTTCAACATCTGCTATATTCGTAAAATGCATAAACAGGTCTTTATAAGCTCCGTTTTCTCCTGATACAATGTAAAAAGTATCAAAAGTCTGATTTTCATACTCTTCATCATATTCATTGGAAGGTATTTCAGGGATTTCTTCTGTAACTGTTTCAATACCCTCCATTGTAAGCTGTGCCGTCATATTAGCAACCAGATTAGGAATAGTAGTTGATACAGATTTGTTTGAAGTTATGCTTGTGCTTTGGTTTATCAGGTTTGAATTGGTAGTCTTAAGCGAAGCATTAAGCTTGACATTGTCAGCAACATTTACCTGTCCGTCTACATTCAACAGAATTACAGCAGAATCTATATTCAAATCAAAGTTTAAATTGCTCGTGCCGTTTTCGGTACAATTCAATTGAATGCTGTATTCTTTAATATACAGAAGACTTGGCAAGGTATGTGTCAAGGTATAGTTTCCATCATTTGAAGTTATTATATCTTCTGCGATTACTGTATTATTGGTTTTGTTTAATATAGTAAAAGAAACCGTCTTTCCTTCTATACAGCTTAATGTTCCGCTTATAGTCGGGACATAACTGTTCACAGTGATATTCAATTCCGCGTTTATAAAAGTTCTGTCAATTTTCTGCGGAACATACACATAATTTATTGTTCCCTTATATGTCGGTGCTCCTGTATTAGAACCTATTCCTAAATCATATTCTCCATAAGGTAAATCATCAGGAAACGCAAATTCAAATTCAAAGCTTCCGTCTGACTTTGATGTTTTTTGATTAAGGTAAAGAATATTATCAACAGTTCCTACAAAAATAGTCACCTGACAGGAACGGTTAATATCGTTTACTTTCCCAGTTACATTTATTGTATTTCCTTCAATTGTATAACTACATTCAATATTTGTCTGTGCACACACAGGTAATACTAATGTAAAAAATATTCCAAGTGTTATAAAAAAACTAATTATTTTTTTCATCTTTTCTCCTTTCTGTCTTCTCTCTTTTGTTGACACAACAGAACAGTCCCCCTGTGTCCAGAAAACCTTGTCAAGACAGAGAACCGTCCCCTGTCTCAAGAAAACCCTGTCAAGACAGAGAACCGTCCCCTGTCTCACCGAAGCTTGATTCTGAACCGTCCCCTTGTGTTCGAACCGTCCCCTTGTGTTCTCAATTCGCCCTGTCAGTGTCACCCCACAATTAGTTCCTTTATAAATAATATTAACATAAGCCATGAATCCCATTGTAAGATAACTCTTAACAATATAAGTATACATAGTAACAATATACCTATGTTATTTCTTCCTTTTTTAATGAATACAATAGCACCTAATATTAATACAATTGATATAAATCCAAAAGAAAAATTCTTAAAAAATGCCAACCAATAATAACTATCCACTCTCCATATTGTGAAGAAATCTTTAATCAATACATACAGAAAGCTCAAAGAGTCTATATTGCTCAATAATTCAATAGCCAATCCTATTATCAACATCCATATAGCAATTTTCGTTTTCTTCTTATACAGTATTATTAACGCAGTTGATATAAGAAATATATTTATCAGTTGTGGGTATGAAAATCCTATAAAATGAAAAACTTTCATTTTTTTACATCTCCTTTTAGTAGATTGTATTTTGAGCATACCAACCATACCATGCCAGTTTTTCAACATATTGATAATATGATGTTCCTTGCTCATTTCCGTATAAAGTAGTAACTTGATGTTTCCGAGATGGTTTGTGGGGACTACTCACTATAATATCTTCAACTAAATATTGACCTGATGACAAAAGTTCACCGTTTTTTAGTTTGTTAGAAACACTTCCAAAAGCAACTGCATTTCTTAACACACTTCCTATAACTGGAGCTTTACCAATCAAATCATAAAGATCTTTAACATCAGAACCTGTTGACAATGCATCGCTAACATGCGTAGCAAGATCCAACATCGCCATACTCGTATTGACATATAAAGGCTCTGATATAGTTATCTGAGCGGTACCATCTTTTGTCATCCCCATAGCCGTCAAGAATGCACTTCGTTGCATATACAGTGTTCCATCAATATTATCTGCTATTTTAATGCGTGTTTCTTCAAACTCTCCTGTTTCATAATTATACTTTTTATCAGCAACTATAGTTCCGTCAAAATAAAACGCCTTGAAATACTTGCCTATAGTAATACCCGCAAAACCTTCTCCGTTTATTTCGCCAAATTCTATAGTTGGTTTTTCTGGAAACATTGTAGCATAACTTGATAAAAAGTCTCTCAATTTTCCATACTCCATTCCAAACGGATCCACAAACATAACAGGATTCCCTGCACAGTAGATATACCAATTGTATCCGTCCTTTATTGGATCTTCATTTATAAATCTTCCTGTTTCGGGGTCGTACATTCTTGCACGGAGATAAATTAATCCACTTTCGGAACACAAGGGGACGGTTCTGTTGTGTTTAGGAACACAAGGGGAACACAAGGGGGAACACAAGGGGACGGTTCTGTTGTGTTTATAATCTGGGGATGTGCCTGTTTTTACAACTTTTGATATGTGTCAGTTTATATTTCTATTAAGAACTTGCAAAATCAGGCACGTCCCCAATTTGCTTATTTTAATTGAATTAACCTTTATTGTTTGTATTCACTAATAACTTTATCAATTATAGAATTGACAGCTTCACTTTTTTCTGTTTTTCTTAATTTTATTAATGCAGAGAAAATTAATTTTTGGTTGTCATTTTCCATAATATCCGCTAAAATATTTATAACTGTACATCTATCGCGATAGTCTTCGGCTGTTAGTAGATTGATAATGTTATTAAGATGTTCTTTATCTCCCATCATATATAATCCTTTAAAGCCTGATGCAGAAATTGATATGTCATCTTTTTGAGTTAAATTTCCAAATAGCATATTTAATTCATTTTTATCAACATTAACATAATTCATAATATCAATAAGACTTAATATAGCATATTTTTTTACAAGCAGACTTTGGTCGTTTAAAATGCATTTTAGTAATTGTTCATATGAATTAGTTGTAGCGAATGTTGATAAAGAATCGCATGCATTGACTCTTACCAACTCATCTTCGTCATTAGACAAATTAATTAGTGTTCTTTCAGCTTCAACGCCATTTGCTAACGCAAGTAATTCTGCCACATATGCTCTAATTTCCGAATCGTCATGATGTGATAAGTTTATTAATATCACTAAATCACTTGGTTTTATGACATTTTTTTCTGAAATTAAATCCAATATATTATAAGCATTATCAAAGTCCATAATTTCACCCCTTATCTATCGAGCGTATTGATATATCATACTAGGATCTCCGGTATAGCAAAAGTAATATATTCCAGCCGCAACACCGACTACAGTAATAACGCCTGCACCAACTTTTCCCCAAAATTGTGAGTCCGGCATATTTACTTTAGAAGCAGTTTGATTTGGTACTGGTGAGAAAGACGTATTAGGATGTGGCAACTGTGACTGCACACTATAATGACTTTGTCTCTTTTGCTTATTTCTTTGACCTCTTAGCTTTTCTTCACGCTGATATCGTCTTCTTTCCTCACCCGATAAGTTTCTATCTCTTGCTCGTCTCGATATTTCTTCATCTGGAACATCTCTTAGACCAGAATCACCCTGCGTGTGCCCAGTTTTAGACAACATAATATTTGTTGGAACAGGATAATTCTCGTTGTAAATCCCTGTTATATTTACTCGTTGTCCTACTTCTAAAAAACCCGGTTCTGCATAATTCAAATCAAGATATGCATTAGCATCTGCCACTTCTGAATATGAGATGTTAGAAAGAGTATCCCCAGACTCAATTACAGCGTACACTTGTCCATCTTTGTCTTTTTCAAGATAATACAATCCACTTGGATCAATGTATTTTATAGGGTTATTATTAGCATATACATACCAATTCAGCCCATCTCTTATTGGATCTTCGTTGATAAATCTTCCTGTTTCGGGGTCATACATTCTTGCACGGAGATAAATTAATCCACTTTCGGAGTCTGTGTATTCTCCTCTGTAGCCAAACGGATTATATACTGTATTTTCCTGTTGCTGATTTCCGTAGGCATCAAATGTATAATCGGCTATGGTTGTTCCTGAATTATCTGTAAGGATTGATACATCTCCCTGACCGTTATAGATGTAGTACAAGCCATCATCATTCTTTATGATTTCAATGCCTCTGTAATACTTATTAACACCATCTGAGGTTATTTCTTCTATAATATTGGCATTATCATATACAAAT
>JAZROD010000019.1:0-73389 GCA_045648505.1 Clostridia bacterium
AATCTTCATTGATATTTCCTCCTTTGTTCTTTTTGCGGCTGGCTAGACCGCTTTCATTGTAACATAGGAGGTCTTTTTTGTTCAACGGCAAAAGCCTTTTTCGAACCACCAGCTTAGCTGGTGGTTTTCTGTATACAATAAAAATCCGCACACTATTGTGTACGGATTTCTGGAGCTGTTGACGGGAATCGAACCCGTGACCTCTACACTACCAATGTAGTGCTCTACCGACTGAGCTACAACAGCATATGTTGCAAAAATGCAACACGAATATGTTAACATATTAACCTTCTTTTGTCAATATTAAAATTTCCAGAAGCTTTGGGTATTTACAAGTTCTACAATATGACGAACTGAAATATTTTCATCTCCTGTAAGAATATCTAAAATCCGGCTCTGTGCTTCATTAGTAATAACAGGCTCTGTAATACGGCAGAATTTTTCTGAAAGCCAGTCAATGCCTATATTTTCGTGAGCTTCACCGCTTGGTTCAAAATCTCTAGAAATATAAACTTTACCTTCTTTTGTCTTAATTTCTGCACGGCAAATTCTCTGTGCAGGGAATTTCTTGTCAAGCTCTTCATCAACCTCAAATGAAAGTTTTTTCATCATATCAAGAATTGCAGGATTTTCAAAGTTTTCTTTCCATACATGATTTATACCAAAGGTTCCTGAAACTATTGCAGAGGCAACCGGATATGCAATGTTGTACTGTGCCTCATCTGCAGTTTGCGGTACAATTTTTGAAAGAAGAGTTGCTCTTTTAAATGTTTTAATAACAACACTTTCAATATCCTCTGCTTTTATATTATTCTCTTTCATTGTAACTGTGCAGGCATCAATTGCAGGATGACCCCATCTGCAACAAGGATATGGCTTGAAGTATAAATCCATAACCTGATATTTTTCTCCAAGGTCATCTAAATAATATTTATATTCATCTGCTTCAAGAAGGTTTTTATTGCCTTCAAAACCGCAAAGATTTTCCATAACCGCAAGACATCCTATCATTACGCCAAATGGCACACCATCTTTATTCATTGAAGGATACTCAACGCTTCTTATTCCCGGAACAAGTGGAGCATTAAACTCTGCAACAGATAAAACATTGTTCATTTCTTCTTTTGTAAATCCGTAAATTCTGCCAACACCTGTAGCAACGCCAACTGCACCGAAAGTTCCGCTTGAATGCGCATAATTATAATATTCCATAATAGCCGCACCGTTTCTTATGCTTGCTTCATAAGCAACAAGCATTGCGGTTAAAAATTCTTTAACAGAAAGATTTTTTTCGTACGCCGCCGCAAGAATTGCACCTACAAAAGATGTACCTGGATGAGATCTTGTCATATTATGTCCATCATCAATATCATAGGCATTTGATGAGTGCCCCATTGCTGCAGATGCACCAAGAAAATTAAATTTCTTGTCAGAGCCAATCACCGGAATATTACCGCTTCCATAAATTTTTTCTGCAAGTTTAAGACCAACCTCGAACTGTTTGCTTCTGCTACCCACAATCAAAGCCCCCATAAGGTCAATAAAACAACCTTTAAGCCTTATTTGTACTTCCTGTGGTAAATCTTCCCACTTTGTATTCAATATGAAATTTTCTAGCTTGTAATCTGTACTAAAATGCATAATCTACAACCTCCCTTGTTATATCGACTTCACTTTCAATTTCTGCTTCTATATAATTTTCTGTGTAGCCCACATAAATTCCTTCTTCTTTTTCTCGTTCAACCAAAACTTTAAAGGTTTCGCCTTTAAGCTTTTCAAGGAATTGTTTGTGTGATTTTTCCCCTACCTCATTCATCTGTTTAACTCTTATGTCTTTGATGCTTTTTTCAATCTGCCCGGTCATAGTTGCAGCTTTTGTGCCTTCTCTTATGGAATAAGGGAAAACATGAATATGTGTGAAACCTACCTTATTCGCAAAAGCCAGAGATTTTTCAAACTCTTCCTCTGTTTCTCCTGGGAAACCTACTATAACATCAGTTGTAATCCCTGCAAATGGGAAATACTCTCTTATTTTAAGCACCGCTTCATAATATTTTGCAGAATCATATCTTCTGTTCATTCTTTTTAATGTTTCATCACATCCGCTTTGAAGCGATATATGAAAAGACGGACAAAACTTACCTGTATTTTTAACTCTTGTTAAAAATTCGTCAGTTATAATTACAGGTTCAACAGAGCCAAGTCTTATTCTTTCAATCCCATCAATCTTTGCACACATTTCAACAACATCTGCAAGATTTCCTTCTTTGGTGTCCTGACCAAATGCTGCAACCTGAATCCCTGTCAATACGATTTCTTTAAAACCGCAATCTGCAATTTTTTCAACTTCTTCTTTTATATCCACAAGCTTTCTGCTTTTGACAGGACCTCTTACATAAGGAATTATGCAATAAGAACAAAATCTGTCACAACCGTCCTGAATTTTAATCATAGCCCTTGCTTTGTCATCAAAGCTATCTATTTTTTCCTGACTGTACTCTCTTTGTTTTAAGGCATCTTCAACTAATATCTGTTGTTTTTTCTCTTCAAGTGCTTTTTCTACTGCATCCGATATTTTATCTTTAAAGCCATTGCCCAGAATAATATCAGCTTCTTCAAAAGTTTCACCTTTCTGAATTAAATTCTGTGCATAACATCCCACAAGAGCACAAACTGCATTTTCATTCTTTCTTTTTGCTTTTCTTAATTCCTGACGCGATTTTTTATCACCCATTGCCGTAACTGTGCAAGAGTTCACAACATACACATCACAAACATCGTTAAAATCTGCAATTTCGTATCCATTTTTTTTAAATATATCACACATTGCCTGGGTTTCATAGGTATTTACCCTGCACCCAAGAGTGAAAAAGCTTACTTTTTTCAATTTGTATTCCCTTTCCTGTAAAGTTAATTTTGTTATTTTTGTTGACTAATTTTCAATTTTGTATTATTATATATATAAATAAAAGGAGGATGAACTATGAAAACTTTTAACATTAAACTTAATTCAATCAACCATGTAAAAACTTTTGTTAACACAGTTAACAAGTACGATTTCGATGTTGATTTAACATCAGGCAGATATGTTGTTGATGCTAAATCAATCATGGGTATTTTCTCACTTGATTTATCAAAACCTATCAAGGTTGAAGTTTATTCAGACGAAGCAAGCGAATTCATGAAAGAAATGCAGGAATTCATCGTTGAATAATTAAATTTCAAATGATTTACCTTGCCCGTTACTGATTGTTTCCAACTCGGTAACGGGTTCTTTAATAATTATAGCACATTATTTTAATTTTTTCTAGATATATTGGAGATTTTTATGCAAGATTATATTTATGAATTTAAGGACAAGCCGGAAACAAAGCTTCTTATTCTTTATATTCTTTATCAATCAGAACACATAGGCGAATGCGCTCATATGCCGAAGCAACTTCTTTCTGACTTTATTTCAGAGCATATCAATGCAAATTATTTTGTTGTTCAGCAAAGTATATTGGAGCTTTGTCAGGAAGGTTATATAACACAGTTCGTTGAAAACCACAAGGACTGTCTTGAAATGCAACAAAAAGGACTTGAAACTCTGCAGTATTTCTTCGGTCAGATTCCAAAATCAGTTATGGACAAGGTTGACGAAATCATTTATAACTCTGTTAAAGAATACAAAGACAAAGAAGACATTGTTGTTGATTACTGGAAAGAAGATGAAGGCTGTTACACCGCAAGTCTTAAAATATATGACAAAGATAAAAATGCACTTCATTTTGCACTTTCTCTCCCAAATGAGCAGGATGCACAAATTCTTGCAAGAGCATTCAATGAAGAACCTTTTGAAATATATCAAAAGCTCATTTCCTTAAGTTCAGAATACATTGATAAGGGCAAAAAGGAGAAAAAATAATGAAAAAGATACTCTCTTTGTTTCTTATTTTAGCGATTTTGTTCAGTTTTACATCTGCTATTTCTGCATCAAACGAGACTTTTGTTAACATAGCCCCCTTCCCTGTTTATATCAACGATATGGTTGTGGACAGCAGATATGCCGAATATCCGGTTATAACATATAAAGATGTTTCATATGTTCCACTTACTTACGAACTTTGCGAGATGTTTCATATAAACTGCGGATGGGACAATGAAAAGGGACTTTATGTTGTAAATCATAGCACAAAATCAATAAACACTTTTGAGTTAAAGCCTTTTGGCGGATATTCAGTAAATCCGCTTCAGAATAAATACAAAGCGGTCATTCCAACTTATGATATTTATATTAACGGACAAAAGTATGACAATAAAAATCAGGAATATCCTATTTTAAATTTCAGAGATATTACTTATTTCCCTTTAACTTATGATATTATAAGAAATGAATTTGGATGGTTTATAAACTGGAATACTGAAAAATATCAGCTTGAAATTAACACAGACGAATATCAAAACTTAAGTCCATACATTGCAAAAATGGAAGATGACCATACAGTTTTAAAAGACCAGATAGGTGTATACAAAACATCTGTAAATGAAAACGGTGACACAAGATATACACTTGACTATTATTACTATAATTATTTTGTTTTAGGACACAAGCAGGACATTTTAACAAGAACCGATACTGAATATGAAAATTCTTATTCATACATTGATATCAACAATGGCACAGATGCACTTGATAAAACCGAATATAAAGACGGCGGTCTGTATTTTGACGGAAAACTTATTAAAAATATTGAGATTACACCGGTGGTTTCGGAAGGTCTTTTGGAGTTACCGCCAAAGGTTGCATTTGCAACACTTTATGAATTTGGTGAACGCAGTTTTCTTGATGTGACCATTCATATCAATGAAGGTATTCCTGCACCATACACACCTAAAGTTAAGTTTCTTTTCACAGAAACAGACGGTGTATACACACAGATAAATGAGTGGCTTTCAGTATATAATCTTAAAAATATTATCCCTGACGGACTTGGAGGATATTATCTATATTCACATGGAACTTCGTGGCAAGGAATATCAAGATGGTCAAACAATTTCAGTGTTATTTTCCATATAGACAAAGACGGAAATATTCAAAATCTTGCTGATAAATACGAAGATTACAACAGTTTATATGTTGTTGGCGAAAACAATGGCGACCTTTATGTTAAAGCTCTTTATTTCAATGAACCTCAGGCATCTTATGGCAACGAAAACATAAGTGCAGTAAATGATGGTTACTTTATTCTTGAAAAAGGAACACACAATCTAAAGAAGCTTTATCCATATACATACGGTGAACCTTTTGTTACAAAAGATGGCGGATTTTATTTAATCTCCTGCACACCTTTTGAATACCGAATAATAAATCTTTTAAACGGAAAAGTTATAAAAGCACAATAAAAAATCACGGACTTAAATCCGTGATTTTTTATTGCTATATTATTTGCTTAAGTTTGCTCTTAATGTTTCAAGCTGTTTTTTGATTTCTGCAGGGAGTCTGTCGCCGAACTGTGCGAAGTATTCTTCCTGATCCTTAACATCTTCCATCCACATTTCCTTATCAACTGCAAGGAGTGCTTTAAGAACATCTTCTGAAAGGTCAAGGTCTGTTACATCGATGTCTTCCATATTTGGAAGGAAACCGATTTCACTGTCGTTTGCAGCAACTTTGCCTTCACATCTGTCAAGGAACCAGAGGAGAACACGCATATTGTCGCCGAAACCTGGCCACATGAAGTGTCCTTCGTCATCCTGTTTGAACCAGTTAACGTGGAAGATTTTTGGAGCTTTTTCAGGGTCCATTTTAGCACCCATTTCAAGCCAGTGTGCAAAGTAATCTGCCATATTGTAACCAACGAATGGTTTCATAGCCATTGGGTCACGTCTTACAACACCAACTGCACCTGCTGCTGCAGCTGTTGTTTCAGATGCCATAGTAGCACCAACAAATACCTCGTGTTCCCATTCCCTTGCCTGATATACCTATTGTGCAGTTTTTGTTCCTCTTCCACCGAATACGATAGCAGAAATAGGTACACCTGCTGGATTTTCAAATTCACTTGAAATACATGGGCAGTTAATAGCAGGAGCTGTAAATCTTGAGTTAGGATGAGCAAGTTTGTTGCCTTCAGCTGTAAATTCTACGCCGTTAACCTGTGAACCCTTCCATTCTGTTGCGTTAACAGGAGGATTTTTGTCAAGACCTTCCCACCATACTGTGTTATCGTCGTTATTGATAGCAACATTTGTGAAGATTGTGTTCTTCTTTGTTGCTTCTAATGCATTGAAGTTTGTCTTTTCGCTTGTTCCAGGTGCAACACCAAAGAAACCTGCTTCTGGGTTGATAGCATAAAGTCTGCCATCTTCACCTATTCTGAGCCATGCGATATCGTCACCAACTGTCCAAACTTTGTAACCTTTTTTCTTTAGGTATTCAGGTGGAATAAGCATAGCAAGGTTTGTCTTACCGCAAGCTGATGGGAATGCAGCACAGATATATTTAACTTCTCCCTGTGGATTTTCAAGACCAAGGATAAGCATATGTTCTGCCATCCAGCCTTCCTGCATACCAAGGTATGAAGCAATTCTGAGTGCGAAACATTTTTTACCTAAAAGTACGTTTCCGCCGTAAGCTGAGTTGATTGACCAGATTGTTTTATCCTGTGGGAACTGAACAATATATCTGTCTTCAGGATTTACATCTTTTTTAGCGTGGAGACATTTAACGAAATCTTCGCTGTCACCAAGAGCTTCAAGAACTGATTTACCAATTCTTGTCATAATAGCCATGTTAAGTACAACATAGATGCTATCTGTAAGTTCGATACCAATCTTTGAGAATGGTGAACCAACAGGGCCCATTGAGTAAGGAATAACATACATTGTTCTTCCCATCATAGAACCTGTGTAGAGTTTCTTTAATTTTTCATACATTTCTGCAGGATCCATCCAGTTGTTAACAGGACCTGCTTCTTCTTTTGTAGGTGTGCAGATGAATGTTCTGTCTTCTACACGAGCTACGTCGTTTTCTGCTGTTCTGTGGTAGTAGCAACCAGGTAATTTTTCCTGATTTAACTTGAGAATTTCGCCTGAAGCACAAGCTTCTTCTCTTAAAGCTTCAAGCTGTTCTTCTGAACCATCAATCCATACGATTGATTCAGGTTTTGTCATTTCGGCCATTTCATTAAGCCAACTGAGGACAACCTTATTGTTTGTCATTTTTCTATACCTCCATATATCTATTATATACTTCATTACGACAGAACTTCAAATTCTGCCTCATTCTACATATTCTACCTTAATTTCTTTTTTCCTTTATTTTACTACAAAAAATTTCATATAATTTAAAAAGAATTTGCAATTTTTACAAAATCACTTAAATTCAATGTTTCTCCTCTTACATTCTCATTATACCCACAAGTTGTTATTATATTTTTAATTTCTTCTTTTGAGTAATTTGAAAATCCTGATGAAAGAGCATTAACAAGTGTTTTTCTTCTCTGGTTAAAGGCTGCTCTTATTATCTTAAAAAGCTTTTGTTCATCTTTAACTTCAAATTCAGGCTCTTTGCATTTAAGAGTTATTACGCTTGAATGCACCTTCGGTGGCGGAATAAAAGCAGATGGTGGAACTGTTAATGTGATTTTAGGGTTAGTATAATAATTTATACTGAGTGTTATTGCACCGTAGTCTTTCGTTCCTGCTTTTGCAACAAATCTTTCCGCAACTTCTTTTTGAATCATAACTGTAATACTTTTTATATTATATTTTCCTTCAAGAAGCTTCATAATAATTGGAGTTGTTATATAATAAGGAAGATTTGCCACAACCTTAACGCTTGCTTCCCCATCTATAAGTGCATTTATATCTGTTTTCATAACATCTTCATTTATTATTTCGATATTATCAAAATCTGATGTGAGTTTTTTAAGAACAGGCACAATATTCTGGTCAATTTCAACTGCTATAACTTTTTTAGCTCTTTCAGCAAGTCGTGTTGTTAAAACACCAAGACCCGGTCCTATTTCAAGGACAGTATCTTCTTTTGTTATTTCTCCGCTGTCAGCTATAGATTCTAAATAATGAGAATCAAAAAGAAAGTTCTGCCCAAGCCCCTTATGAAATATAAGGTCGTTTTCTTTCATAATTTCTTTTATCTGAGTTGGTGATGTTATATGTGGCATATTTTTCTCCTTTATATTTTTTGCCAGATTGTCTTAAAGCCTTTGAACAAAGTGCAGGTTACAAGCATTTTATCCTGCACAGAAATATCTAATATAGATTATACCACAAAAAATAAAATAGTCAATTTAAGCTTCATATTCTTTATATAAAATAAAAAAATGAAAAAATTTACATTTTTTTCAAGAAAAAGCTTGCATTTTTAAATAAGTTGTAGTATACTATTTTGGCGATTAAATACGCACACTTTGAAAACTGCCCGTGGTGTCTTTGATTTTAAGACTTGGCGCAGTAAAACAAAGTGGAGGAAAAATAACCACGGAGGTGTAGTAAAAATGGCAGTTATTTCTATGAAACAATTGTTAGAAGCAGGTGTTCACTTCGGTCACCAGACAAGAAGATGGAACCCAAAAATGGCAGAATACATTTTTGCCGAAAGAAATGGTATTTATATCATTGACTTACAGAAAACAGCAAAGAAAGTTGAAGAAGCTTACTCTTTCGTAAGAGACATTGCTGCAGAAGGCGGAGAAGTTTTATTTGTTGGTACAAAGAAACAGGCTCAGGAATCAATCAAAGAAGAAGCAGAAAGAGTTGGAATGTATTATGTTAATGCAAGATGGCTCGGCGGTATGCTCACAAACTTTGAAACAATCAAAAAGAGAATCGAAAGATTAAAACAGATCAAGAAAATGGAAGAAGACGGCGTTTTTGAATTACTTCCTAAAAAAGAAGTTCAGAACCTCAAAAACGAAGTTGAAAAACTCGAAAAATATCTTGGCGGTATCAAAGAAATGAAGCAGCTTCCTGCTTGTATGTTCGTTGTTGACCCTAAGAAAGAAAAGATTGCTATCGCAGAAGCTCACAAGCTTCATATTCCTGTTGTAGCTATCGTTGATACAAACTGTGACCCAGATGAAGTTGATTACCCAATCCCTGGTAACGACGATGCTATCAGAGCAGTTAAATTAATCGCTTCAACAATCACAAATGCTATCCTTGAAGGTAAGCAGGGTGAATCTTTTGCAGTTGCAGAAGATGAAGACGAAGTTCAGGAATAATCTTCTATAAAAATTACAGGAGGTAAATTACTATGGCATTTACAGCTAAAGATGTAATGAAATTAAGAGAAATGACCGGTTGCGGTATGATGGACTGCAAAAAAGCTTTAACAGAAGCTGACGGTGATATGGATAAAGCTACAGAAATTCTCCGTGAAAAGGGAATGGCTAAAGCTATTAAAAAGAGCGGCAGAATCGCTGCTGAAGGTCTTGTTGACATCGTTGTTGAAAACGGCGTTGCAGCTATGATCGAAGTTAACTCAGAAACAGACTTCGTTGCTAAAAATGACGAATTCGTTTCTATGGTTAAAGATTTCGCTAAACAGGTTATCACAGAAAACCCTGCAGATGTTGAAGCTCTTCTTGCTTCTTCAATCGGCGGTGCTACTGTTAAAGATATCTTAACAGAAAAAATCGCTAAAATCGGCGAAAACATGAACTTAAGAAGATTTGCTCGTTTCGAAGGTAATGTAGTTGACTACATCCACATGGGCGGTAAAATCGGTGTTATGGTTAAAGTAGAAGCTGACCTTTCAAACGAAGCTGCAGTTGCTGCTGCAAAAGACGTTTGTATGCAGATCGCTGCTATGAACCCAACATACATGGACAAATCAGTTGTTCCTGCTGAAGATGTTGAAAAAGAAAAAGGCTTCATCATCGCTCAGATGAAAGAAGATCCAAAGAATGCTAACAAACCAGAAAACATTCTTGAAAAAATGGTTGAAGGTAAAATTGGTAAATTCTTTGAAGAATCATGTCTTCTCCAGCAGAAATTCGTTAAAGACGACAAGACATCAGTTGAAAAATATCTCGCAGCTAACGGTGTTAAACTCGTTGACTATGTAAGATTTGAAAAAGGCGAAGGTCTTGAAAAGAAAGAAGACGATTTTGCAGCTGAAGTTGCTAGCATGGCGAAATAATTAAATTAAACTCTTGCGGTTTTCCGCAAGAGTTTTTTTATTTTCCTTCTCTCATACTATAGAAGAGATATTGTTGTGCGTAACCTGCAAGATTGCCAAAGTTTTCCTTTGCAAATTCATTTATTGCTTTTGGGGTTAAATTTTCAAATCCATAAAGAGTTGTCAACACCTTTTTCATCCATACGTCAGTTGGAAAAACCTCTCCCCTTGCTGCAGAAAATAACAAAATACAATCTGCAACCTTTGGCCCTACTCCTTTTATTTTGCTTATTTCATTTCTCGCTTCATCTATTGGCGCATTGAAGATAACATCTTTATCAATTTTTCCCTGTGCTATTTTTTGTGATGCATCAATTATATAAGAATCTCTGTACCCTGCTTTTAGGAACGCTAACTCTTCAGGCGACTTTTCTGCAAGAATTTCAGCTTTGGGGAATGCATAATACTCCCCTTCTATTTGTTCTCCAAATTTTCTGCTTAAAGCTTCAATAATATTCTTTATTCTTGGAATATTGTTATTTTGTGATATTATAAATGAAATTACTGTTTCATAAAAGTCTTGTCTTAATATTCTTATACCGTCGCCTGCTTTAATTGCATTTATCATTATGTCGCTGTTTGAAATCTTTTTTATAATATGAGCATAATCTGTGTTAAGGTCAAAATACTCGTTCCAGAAAGGTGAATCATCGTTAATTTCAACAGAGGTTTTATTCTGTATTACTGTTACAACTTTGGAATTGACTACACCGGTATAGCTTCCATCGGGGGTTTCATTCCACCTGAAGCATTGTCCGCAATCAAAAGTTTGTTTTATGTTAAAATTTTCTGTTGTTATTATCACTT
The DNA here is from genome assembly GCA_045648505.1 of Clostridia bacterium. Lineage (GTDB taxonomy): Bacteria > Bacillota > Clostridia > RGIG6154 > RGIG6154 > RGIG8700. The sequence continues at coordinate 10,994 of JAZROD010000019.1, forward strand.
TCATCACCTCGTTAAAATTTTACTACATCTTCACTTCTTTTTCAAGGAGATTTGACAAAAAAGATAACATAAGCTATAATCATTCTGTTGAAAGGAGAATTGTATGAATAAATATATTTTAACTGTTTTTATTTTACTTACAGTAATATTATGCGGATGTGAAAGCACAGAACAAGACAACACATCTCCCATTTCCCAGTTCAGTTTTGAAACATCTCTTGAAGATACTAATAAAGAGCATACACTTATTCCATACGGTGAAATGTCATTTAATGTATGCGGAATTTCAGGTGGGTCTATTGCATTAGACGGTGGTTATCTTCAACTGGGCAACAGCAACGAACTTACTCTTAAAGACCAATTTACATATTCTGTATGGATAAATATCAATGATTTTATTTCATATAACCCTATTCTTTTTGGAAACGAATCAAGTTCAGGTGATATTTCAGGTGGTCCTTTAAGCATTTATTTTAACGAAAACTATTCTGCTTTACAGTGCGACCTGACTTTTGTTACCAATGACACTCAATACAAGAGTCATTCATTTATTGCACAAAGTGTAACAACAATGGAAAACTTAAAACAACAATGGACACATATTGTTGTTACTTTAAACAAAGATGTTGTAAAAATGTATATTGACGGAGCAAAGGTTTATGATCAGGCACTTCCTGAAGATTTCGGCTCATACAAAGAAATTGCAACAAACTCCAAGCCATACACCATCGGAAGAAGCGTCTACAGAAACTTTGATGCATCTTTAGATGAAATAAAAATATATGCTGTTGCTTTATCTGAAGATAAAATCAAATCAATCTACGACTCAAAAATTGCTTCATACACAAACCTTTTAACCTTGAAAAAAGACAGTAATGAAATTAAAATCAATAAAACAAGCTTTCAATTGTCAGCCCCTATTAATGTAGACAGTATAAGCGGTGATATTCTTATCCCTTTAAAAGCTTTTTGTGACTCTATGGGTGCAAGCTTAAGCTGGGACGGCAGTGATGGTCTTGGCAGACTTGATATTAGCTATAACAATCACAACGCTTCATTCTGGGTACTTAATTCAAACGCATCTTTCGACGGCAAGCACACAAAGATTTCACCTACTCCGCAGACTATAAACGAAATAGCTTATGTTCCGCTTACTGCCTTTGTGGAAAGTATCGGTGGAATAATCAAATATTCTTCACAGGAAGATACATACAAAATATACTACTAAAAAACTGAACCTTAAAGGTTCAGTTTTTTATTGGCTTTGAATAAGGAATGAGAGATTTTATATTCCAGAAAAATGTTTCAGCTTTTCCATCATAATTTTTGATTGCACAATAAACAGAGCTATTGGCTTTTACATCAATCTCTGAAATCTTATACTTTTCATTTCCTGATTCTATCATATTTAATTTTATATCATTATCTGTAAGGTTCTTAATTTCTGCAGTTTCAATTCCTTCTGTATCTGCGTATTTAAGAGTAATAGCATAAGTATGGAATGCGTCTGCAGTTTTGTCTGCCTTAGGAATGATAATTTCTGTTAAATATACTGATTTAACTGAGCCATATGATGAATAGAAGACATATCCATTTCAACCCTGAAAGCAATAAAACTGCTATCGGTTTTAAATCGGACTCTGCCCTCTGAAGTACATGCGTGCTGTTCATATACTCCCATGCTGACAGTCTCTGCCACAACCTCAGGAATTTTTCTGAATTTTCCGTTTTCCTTAAAAATTCCACTGATGACAAAGTTGTCATATTCTGAAATATTATAAAATATCGTTTATTCCTCGTTAATATTTACCGAAGCCTTGTAAATATATTTCAGCATCTAGCCCCCTTTGATTTTACAATTCTAGCACATATTTTTTATTTATCAACAACTTTTTAAACTCTCAGGCAAATCACAAAATATGCAAATAAACATACTATGTAGAGAAGGGAGTTGTTTTTATGGAAAATAATAATGCCTGCAAACAATGTGAAAGAAAATATGCACAGGCATATGTTATTTATCAGTCCCGTGGAGAAGATGTGTATGAGCCTTGCGAGGCACTTAAAAACGGCACTATATTCCCCACTTTAAATATGCCTTACACTTTCTGGAGGTTTAATAATGCAAAAAAATAATCTCTTAAAACAGATAATGGCATTTGAGTTTTGTCTTATAGACTTAACTCAATACCTCGACACACACAGGGACGACAAAAATATGATTGCACTCTTCAACGAATATAAAGGCGTTTTAGATGAATTAAAATCAAAATATGAAGATATGTACGGTCCTCTCACCCCAAAAACCACAGATAAAGATTATTGGAACTGGACAGATGGCCCATGGCCATGGGAAGGAGAATGCAGATAATGTGGATATATCAGAAAAATCTTGAATTCCCCGTAAATATAAAAACACCCGACCCAAGAATGGCAAAACTTCTCATCACACAATACGGTGGAGCGTATTGCATTTACTATAATTGAATATATTGTCGAAAATGTGAGATGTATCACATAACGACTTACTCCTTTAATTGGTAAAATTTACCTGAATTTTATCAAGGAGAACATTATGTCGAAAATACTTTCAAGAGCACTTGCAGATATTTTATACAAAACAAGGATGGAACTTGGCTTATCTCAAGAGAAGATGGCTGAAAAGTGCTGTAAATCTTATAGAGAATACAACGATTTAGAAAATGCCAAACGGTTACCTTCCATACAAACTTTTATAGATATTATAATTACTTGCGACATTAATGTCAACCTGATAATTCAAACACTTATTGAAAGAGGTTATATTCCAAATGACGACAGAAATTCAGCGTAAGTATTCATATTCTTACAGAAAAGAGTGGCACGAAGATTTAGACGGTTATGTATCATACGGTATTGAACTTTCTTCAGGTGAGTATCTGCTATCTTACTTCCCTGATGTCTTTCTTGATGAACAAGACGCTATCGACTTTGTTGAGCAATGCAATGAAGGTCAGGTTGAACCGTGTCACATCGAACAAGTGATTGAAGATGCTATTTTATAAAACAAGAGGAGCTTTTCGCTCCTCTGTTTTATTTAAGAATATTATAGATTCTGTATGCTTGATTTATTGGTACGCCTATCTTTCTCAATCTTGCAATTTTTGCATCTCGTCCGCTTCCTTTTCCATCCTTTTGGCTTCCCATCACTTTGACTACATAATAAAAAGTCCTTGTGTTTATAGAATTCTCTCCGAAGTTCTTTATATATGTATCATAACCCTCCTGCTGACTTTCTGTAAGGATAGAATAATAATAATTATCCACACTACTGAAATCATATTGTGCTTCATTGTCTCCGAACAACGCTTTGTTTACTTCTTGTTTTTCTTCAGGAGAAAGACTGTTATCATTTGCAAGAGCTTCTCTCTTAATAACTGACATTTTAGGCTCGTAACCCCATTTTTCGTATACTTTTTTTGTTCTGCCATCAGTCATACCGAAAAACTTCTCGTATTCAGCCTCTTTACTCACATCATCATGCACATCATAATCGTAATACAGTTTTGTAACCTTTTCAGGCGCAATACCGAAATCAATTAAATCCTGTGCTTTTTCTCTTTTTCCCTTATTGCCATCTTCACCCTTTGAGTAAAAGCTTATTTCAACTTTTGCCTTTTGTGATGGTGTAAGACCTTTGGATCTTTCAAGTGTTTCGTGAACAACCTGGTCTGTTGATTTAGAATTGTCCCCATCTGAAATACTTTTAGCCTTTCTTGCACTATTAATGGCATTATAGATGTCAGTATTCTTTGTGTTTTTATCCTTTATCATTTCTTTATATAACTCTGTCTGCTCTGATGTCAAACTTCCAAAGCCTTCATCAACCCATTTCCTTGCCCCTTCGGTTGCATTTTTGCCAAAAACTACACTTTGTGCTCCTGTCAACAAATCTCCTTCTATAGGATATTGCAATTCTTTTTCACCTTTGTTGTTGAGCTTATAACTGCCTCCTTTGGTATATGCACTCATGCCTTTTGCAGTTTTAGATATTTGGTTACCACCATAAGGCATTAAAAACATTGCCACAGTTCCTCCGAGTTCTTCGCTTAAAACTTGTGCCCTTTTCTTGTTGGATACTCCTTTTGCAAAAGACTTTCCTATTTTCCCAACATCAGGGAATGCCGAAGCAATAGGAAGCCTTGCATTATCAAGCTCAAGACCTGTAACACCACCTGCTAATCCTAATGCACCACCGGCAAACGGTAGATTTCCTCCGACATTGTCAATTACATTCACTGCTATATCAAGTCTTTCTTTTTTTCTTACCTCTTCAATAACCTTTACATCTCCATCACATAATGTCAGTAAAATATCAACACTATTATTGAGTTTTTTACCTGATACATCACCTACGAACTCATTTATCCAACCAATTGGATCAAGAGCAGGTCTTCTTCCGCAAATTTTCTCATAAACATCGTTAAATAAGTATGCACCGAGAACAAGTCTTATTATTCCCAAAATAACATTGTCAACCACTTCTTTTGGAAAATCTTTAAACAAGTGTCTGATTTGATTGTTCGGTTCAACCTGAAATGCTGACAATATTTTTGCCGCAGGGTTCTTTCTACCAAAATATGTTGGAAGTGCACCCTTTGAGCGGTCCGCAATCAATCCTGCTGCATATTTGTCTGCTTCCTTAATTGCATCTGCATCACTCATACCTTTTTTTATACATTGATGATATTTAGCTCTCCAAATTGTGCCTGATGTTAATTCGTCAACTATATTCATCGGTTTTGCTAACGCCTTTTCAATTTTAGAATCTTTTGCAAGTCTTTCACCTGAAAGAAATCTATTTGTCAAAAACACACTTCTTTCATCAAATCCATCTTTCTTGAAAATATTCTTTACAGTTTGGTTATACCCAATAAGCATATTTATATCGCCAAGTGCCGCAGTTGCTTGATGCATAGGAATAAAGTTTGTGATGGCAGTAGAAAGATTTCCAAGTACCATATTCTTTGCAAGTCTCTTACTCATTCCATTGATAACATTATAGAACCATCTTCCTATATCGCTTTCAAAGCTTCTGTCGTGCATCGACTTTTTGTTTGCAAGAAGGTTAGTATATTCAGTAAGATTATTAACATAATTACCGAGTGAAGTTATATCTCTCTCCCACGCTTTTTCAATAAGAGTTTCCCTTTCTTCATCTGTTATGTTTGGATTGTCCCTTATAGAATCAATCTCATCTTTAACACCTTTTTCTGAATATTTATATCGAATCGCTCTTTCAAAAGCTCTCAAGTTCTGTATGTCATCAGTGTGGAATATAACATCTGAAACACCTTCAATATATTTTTGGAAACCTTCAATTGCATCATACTTTGTTTCGTTGGTGTTTCTTCTTTTTGTATGTTGCACCCAGGTAATGCCTGGCTTAAAGTTTTCAGTTCTTCCCGTAAGATCAGTAGGAAGCTCCGTAACATCAACATTTATTCCAAGAGCCTTTGCAATCTTCCCGGTAATATCATCTGTTCCCGTTTCCATAAAGTGAGGAAAATAATTTTTTCTGTATTCAACAGGTGCATATCCGTTTCTGATGCGGACACTGTTCATTTCTTCAAAGAGTTCGTCATATATTTTATGGAATTCCTTAATACAATTATTTATCTTGTTATAATCAAGGTTAGGATTGCTCTCTTTGAATTCCACAAGACTACCTTTAAGATTGATAAGTCTGTCATTTTCATCGTCGGTAAGCTTTCTCTTTTTTGCCTTTGCTTCAAGGTCTGCAATATCCCCTTCAACTTCGCCTATAAACTGTACTGCTTCCGACTCTGTGTTCTTATTGCCGTGTCGCACTCTTAAGTCTATATTCATATCACGAACTCTATCGAAGTAATTATGTTTGAATCTCGTTCTTTCAGCTTCGTGATCGTGAACAGGTGTAAAATATTTTTCAATAATCTTCTCTGCCTGTTTCTTATCCTTAACTATATCGTAAATATTTCTCTCCTGTGTTTCTGTTGCATAACGAAGACCTCCAAGCACTTTTTTATCCTTCCAAAAGTCGGAAAGCTCAATCATCTTCATAGCAGCATCATTTTTATTCTTACGAACCGCTTTTTTATGCTCTTCAACAATATTCTGCATAGCTCTTACAGGAGCCATCGCCTCATAAGCCTTCATAAGATTGTCCTTATTAAGTCCGTCAGGAATATATTTTGCAGATGCCGTTCTCTTACCCTTTAACATATCTTCAAGAACAGATTTTTCATCTTCTGTTAAAAGGATCTTGTTCATAACTTTTTCCGCTTCTTTTTGATATGCTTTAAGTTCATTATATACACTCTTCATTGAATCTGCATCAATTTCTGCCCCTGGTTTAACTTCTGCTTTTTCAAGAAAATCATTAAAATGCTTTACTCCCCAAAGGTTATCTCTGAACTTATATACCGCTTCTTCAAATTCGTGTTTTAAGTCGCTTTTGAGTTCTTCTGTATTGTAGTATGTATCAAGAGTTGTTTCTGTTTTTCTTAAATCATCCGAAACTTCCATTATCTTGAGCATACGGTCAGAAGGTGCATATACAGTATCAGGGAACAAGGTCGGGTGCATCTCGTTAAGCTCCTGATATATACTGTCAACAGAGGTACCGTTTGTACTGCTTACGGAAAGTCTTCCCATATATCTTCTTATTTCTTTGAAGAAATCAGGAATGTCACTTGCATCCTCTTTATCAATATATATTTTGGTATTTCTTAAATAGTTTCTTAAATCTGCATACTCTTTATAAGCTTCATCGTTTACCTTTTTACCATTCTTATATGCCTCTTCAAAAAGCCTGTCAATGGTTTCATCAGAAAGTTTGCCTGTTTTCATATACTCTGATGACATTTCCTGAATTATAGGCTTTAAAAACTCTCTTGCAGTTCCCTGGCGGACAGACATAGCATCCGCAATATTTCTTACTGCTTCATTTTCATATCTTTCAAGTCTTGTTCTTGATTTAGCAGTTGAATTATATTCAGGCGCATCTATTTTAGGTTCTGCCACATTTTTGAACAGTCCTGCATCAGCAGAGTCTATCTCTGTCTTCCACTTTCTGTCAAGTCCAAAATACCAACCGGTCTCTCTGAAGATTTCTGCCTGTGGTTCGCCTTTAAGATTCATTCGTCTCGCCTCTGCCAATGTTTTATTATTAGCAACAACTGATGTCTCTCCACCTAAAAGATGTTGGCTTCCATCTTTTCCCTGTGCATTATTCTGACCTTTTTGCATATCATTATTATTGACAATAGCCCCTTGATGTGGTATATTGTTCTTGGAAGCTTTCCCATTTTTTCGAGCGCCTCCCTTCGGGGAGGAAGAGCCACTAACAGGGAAGCTTCTTTTTTGCATCTTCCCTATATTATATATAGACTTTATCTCTCCATTTTTTCCAATCGACACATCTAATTTATAATATGTTCCGTCAAAATCTCTGAAGAAAGCATTTTTATATGTAAACCCATCCTTTGCGAAATCATGATTCTTTTTATCATCCTTATATTTATCATTTCCTTTTAACAGTTGTGCTATTTCATCGATATGACTTCCTGCAGTAAGCTTTGTTGCATATTCATCATCTGTCATTAACCTTTTTGTTCCATCAGGCATTGGTATTTCATTTCTACTTCCTAACTTCCAAGCTGTCTTTGCAGTTATTGTCAATACATTACCGTCTTCGGAAGTTACTTTTACATCATTTCCCTTTCTGATTTCATCATTAACATAATTCTCAAGGTCTGCTCCCCAAGAATCAGGATCACTTGAAAACATAACTTGTCTGTCTGCTTGAACATACCTTCTGCCATCAGGAAGAGTTTCTATCGCATACTTTTTCTCTACGCTTCCTCTTTCCGAAAACTGCACGTTCCCCTCATCATCAATATAAGGTCCGGTGTTTGTGTTGCCTCTGACTACCGCTTCCGTAAATGTCATCTTTCTGTTTTCAGCGAGCGCCTTTTCAAAAAGGTTTATAGCTTTTTCTACATCGGTAAGGTTTGCTTCTTTCCCCTGAAGCTTGTTTTTGATGTTTGTATAGGCTTTTTTAAGAGCATTATATATTCTTGTCGCAACATTTCTGTTTTCTTTTACTATTCTTTCAACAACACCTTCATTTGAGAGCTGTGTTTTTGTAAATTCTGCCACAAGTTCTTTTTCAAGAAGGTCAGTCCCCTGAGCTTTATCTCCGTACTCTGCAGATTTTGAAGACATAGCCTGATTATAAGCATCTGTATTTCTTCCGCCGTACATTATATTAAGTGCAATATCTCTGTAAGCATCATAAACCTCTGTATTTTCAAGAGCATGTGTAACCTCGTGATATGCAACAAGAGCATCCTCAACGCTTCCCATTTCTGAACTGTTAATTCGTATGGTTCCGTCCGCATCTGTTTCACCGAGATTTTTCATATACTTCTTGTTTCCATTTTCGTCTGTAACTTCAACAGGTGCTAAATCCTCAATCGCAATGTTAGCACCACCAGCTTTTGAAAGATTACTAACCATCTTTACAGCTTCAGGATTTAACTCTTTACCTGAATTTATTACTACCTGTCCTTTCCCTTCTGATGCAGCTCTCATTGTACCAAGAGCAACAGAACCTGAAGACATAAGGCCACCCGATATCAAACCTGAAAGACCTGCCATCTGTGGATCTGTTAAAAAGAATTTCTTGTTTGCCATCTCATAAGCTTGTTCCGTGCTCTTGCCATTTTCTACAAGCTCGTTCACATACTTCATATAATCGCTTTTTTCGCCCATTATAATTATGTCCGCCATAGTACTTGCATAACTGTTAACAGTTTCCTCACCATATTCTGCAACTGCCTGTGAGCCTATTCTACTTACAAGGAACTTGGTTACATCTGCTTTTGACATATTCTTAAGACCTTTTGCCCCTGCAAATGTTTTTGTAAGTTCATCAAAAGGTAATTTTTCAGTAAAGTATTCAATAGTACCGCCTATAACACCGTTCAAAACCGCCTGTTGTGTAGTTCCGCCTTTCTTCATCGTTTCATAAGCAGTTGATGAACCACTCTGCAGAGCCATCATATAAGGTGTTGCTGCACCAAACAAAGCAACATTCGCTGCATTACCCCCTACACTCAAAAGAACATTTTTAAGAAAAGTGGTTCCTTCACTATCTCCAACTGTAAAAGCTTCAGCCGATGCATCCTTTGAAGCCATAACCGCACTACCGGAAGAATACATAGAAACGGGCTTGTTTTCCCCTGAATACATATTCTTTGTGTTTTGAGCAAGCATTTCAGCTCCGTAAATTGGTGAAAGCAACTGTGTGCCGATGTTATAAATAGGCATAGCGACATTCTTCAGCACTGGGTTTTCTTTTGAAGCTTCTAGCATACCTTTATTAGCTTTATCATTCAAATACTTTTGCCACATTTTTTCTGCTGTGTTTTTTTCAAACTTTCCAAACACATAATTCCTAAAGTTAGCCCCTTCGATATTGTTCTCATCATATATCTTCTGCATCTCTTCATTTGCTTTTTTATTAAAAAAGCCGTGTGGAACTTCGTAATTATGCTTTCCCTTTTCAATTATCGCAAGAGTTTCTGCATCAGTTTTCTGTGCATTTTCAAATGCTTCATTATATTCCCTCTGCTCTGCCTTTGAATAATATAACTGTTCTGCTTTTTTTATAGCTTCAAGTGTGTCTGTATCATTCGGCTTAACCCTTGAATAATACTTATAGTAATCTGATATCTGTTCCGGTGAATAGTTGTCCGACAAATGTTCGGATATATCGTTGTATATACCTTTGAGCTCATTCTTTTTGTTGTTTTCTTCCCTAAGAAATCTATCTCTGCTGAATTTGAGACCTTCATATTCTTTCTGTGTTGCGAGGTCGTTCATTTCTCTGCCCTGAGTAAATTCAATTACCGCATCCTGTCTTTTTGTTGCTTCTGTATGATTGAATTTTATAGATTCAGGAAGATACCATCTGTTATATGAAGAACGACCTATATAATCATCAATATCGTTAAAATAACTGTACTTTTCTCTTGCCTGATTAGATATCTCCTGCCCCATCGGTGTCTGCATAAATGAATTAAATCTGTTCGCAGGTTTAATTTCTTCTCTCATATCGCCTACATTTGTTCTTGCAGGTGCAAATGGAGTCGTAACCTTCGGTGCAGTTGTTCTTATCTGTTCAATTGGGCTTAAAGGTTGATTGTTAACCAAAGGCAATCCAGTATTCACCGTCTTCGGCTTCACCGGATTATTTTGATTTACAATAGCTTCACTTTGCTTCGCTTCATTTTCAGCGAAGTTTTTGAGGTTTTTAATCTTATTTTTATTGTTGTGTTTAAACACATCTCTTAACTTCATCATATACAAGCATAGCGGTACCTTTTAAAAAGTACCGCTTACCTCCCTTCGATTTTAAATCTGCCATTCATTACCATCTGCACCTTTCTCATCGCCCGGGACGGTGCCCTTCACCGAGCTTTTCTTAAAATTTGTTGCTTGTTTCTGCCCTTTAAGGAATGCCAAATACTGTTGCTGTGCCTGATCAGGTGTCATTCCCCAAAGCTTTGCAAGTGCATCGAAGTTACCCATACTTGCATCACTCATTGCTCTTTCATAAGCAATCTGTGTCTGCTGGTCTCCGTATACCTTCTCGTTCCAACCTCTCTGATACATCACATCATCTCTTGAATCGCCATATACCTTCTCATTCCAGGTTCTGTCATACTTCACATCTTCTCTTGAATCATCGTATGTTTTTGTATTAAGCCAAGCATTATCAAGATACTGTCTCTGTGACATATCAAAATCCCTGTCACCAAGCATCTTTTCATAAGCCAGTCTTGCAATATCATTTTCGGCATTTGCTCTGTTCATTTCTGCATTTGCAACTGCTCCTGCCTTCTGTGCTTCAAGGTCTGCCATTGCCTGATTTTTCTGAATCTGTGCCTGATTAAGATTGTTAAGATAATTGTTGCCAAGCTCAATCATAGAGCTTTCTGCAGCACCACCGGTTATGCCAAGTGCCGCAAGATTCTGTGGGAGAGCCTTTTTCTCTTTAAGGTACTGTGTATAGTACGCCTTTGCAGCATCTTTATAAGAATTGTCAACCGCAAGTTTTCCTGCCTCAAACTGTGAGTTTGCAGCAGAGATGGCAGAGTTCTGCGCAGAATCAACATTCTTTTTATATGTATCAACATAACTGTCATAATAAGCATCCGTTTTCTTTTTCTGCTCATTCAGACCGTACCCCTTTGAATACTCAAAAGCACTCTTTTCGTCTGCCCCTTTAAGATAATCTGCCTCTGCAGTATACCCTTTACCAACAAGATTGTCATAATACTTCTTTGCACTATCTTGAGCAAACTGCATTCCTGACGCATCATTCTTCTTCTTTGCGTTGTTATACTCTCTTTTCCAGTATGCAATCTCGTTTATATCTGATTTAGGACTGTATGCCATAAAACCGCCCCCTTATTTCTTATCATCTTTAAGTTGCTCCAATATATCCTTCAACTTTGAAAGATACGGCACATCCATTCTTCCCACATTTTCAAGTATTGATATACCTTCATTTGCAATATAAAAGCCCATAATAAGACCTCTTATAGCATCCATGCCTGTAACTCTGCCTATTCCAACTGCAATAGCAACTACAATAAGTATTGCAAGTTTTTTAAGTATTCCTTTAAAGCCTACCTTTGAATTAAGCGTTCCAAGATAAATGCCAGATATAATACCTGTTATGTAGTCTGCTATAATGAAGAACACCAAATAACGAAAAGTCATATCAAACCCTCCAAACAGATACGATATACCAGCTATAACTGCTCCCGTTCCGCTTTTAATTCCTAAAACAATCCATTTCATATCATTCTCCTCTTATTTCTTTCATAAGTTCTCTGATTTCTTCATATTTCTTTTCTTCGGTAAGTTTTACTACCTTTTCGAGGTTGTCCCAATCGTTTGCGACTTTAAGTTCGCTGATTTCTTCATAAGATTTTGTGTAGATGTCAAGGGCCTTTTTCATAGCGTCCTTGTCTTCACCTTCGTTGATGAGCATATCGTGAGCTACGATAATGTCAACATTTTCTGCTTTTGATTTTTCCATAATTTTTTTGATTGCATTTAACATAAAATTTTTTCCTTTCTTTTACTTACTTGTGATTTAATTAAAATTTTTCTTGATTTATTTTAGTTATTTACCAATTTGTAATAAACCCAGTACAGTTTACTATCCTTTTTTCTTGCCTCATCAAGTTCTCTGATAAAGGCTTTTTCACCTTCGAGAGTATCAAAGGTGATGCCGTATTTTGTTTTTAACACATAGTCAATATCGTTGCCTGTTTCAATTTTTGGTTTTTCTGTAAGCATAGCTTTAAAATCCTTCCATAAAGCTTCATCATTCACCATAGGAGCAGGGCAGGTCTTTCCTGTTACATCATAGTGCCTGATTACATTCTCAACAGGAATGTTGTACTTCGCCATAAGGTCTTTTGTGAGCTTTACTGCGTTTGATATGGTTTCATCTTTAAAGTAATACTTATTGCTTGCATCTTTTCTTGAGCAGAGTTCAATGCCTATACTGTTTGAATTTCTGCAATAAGGATGAACATATTTATTAGCTCCGCAGTGGTAAGCTGTATCGCCTTCTTTTACAGACTGCCACACTTCATTCTCGTCAACATAGAAATGAGCAGATGCTTTAAGGTTTGCTTCCCTTGCATAGTAATCTATGTTATTTTTAGCAGTATCGCCATTGTTTGCAGTATAATGAATTACTATGTACTTTATACTGCTTGTCCTTCCTGTGCAAAAATTACTACTATGTGCCTGTTTAAAATTCATTCCTCAATCACCTCAACATTTCCCAACACACCATTTGCTGATGTGACACTTATATTTTTTGTTTTATCTATTGCAAGTATTTTCTCTGCAAGAGTGCCTGTTATTTCTGTAACTATTGGTGTTGCTAATACATATTGATATTCCATAGGAACATTACCTGTAACACTCATTAAATACTCATATGCTGTTGTTGCATCTGTCCAAGTTTCTTCATCTGGTGGTAGCAAATATGAAGTTCTTATAGCTATGTACCAATGCAACTCGCCTGTTTTATTATAATCGATTTCATATATACCGATATTGCTCATTTGTTCTTCCATTCGAACATAACCACCGCCAGAGCGTAAACACAATGGATAATTAATCTCTGAAAATTGATGTATTATAGCAGATGCCTTACTTGCACTAACAAAACTATCTGTCTTATAATGTTTAACCTTCTGCTCATACCACACCTTACCATCTTTTGTATAAATACAATCTTTGTAGTCGTCTATGCCTCTGTAGGTTGTAACAGGTGGGATGTAGGGTTCAAATGGTAGTGCATTCATACCTTCATTTAACATAAACTCATATTCTGTCAAAAAAGTATCATAATTATCAATAGGCGGTTGCACTCCATCAACCGAAGCTATTTCAACATCAATTCTTACATAACAATCTTCTGTAACAGTAAATTTGAAAGTTTTTGCTCTTGCTGTCCAAGTGGCACTCGTAAACTCTTTGTTTGTATTGTAAAAAGCTATATATCTTAAATTTGCACCTGTTATATTGGTTATAACATAAGCACCGCTTTTAAGATAAATATAATCTGTTGTTAAACAGTAAACTTTTACTGCTGTATTAGATGTTATATTTCCTGTTGCACTATCCAAAGTACCTTTTTCATAATTTGTAGTTTTAAATAAATTCTTCCCAAACGGTGTAGTTTCATCAATAGTTATGAGTTCTTCTTCGTAGGGTTTGTATTCTGATGGGTTTATTACTTTCTTTATAGTGGGTCTAAATGTTAGATTATCAATGGTAGTACCTGCTATTACATAAATCCAAATGTAATACTCGTTATAATTTGCAGTAAAATCTTTTCCAGAACTATAATCTAAATAAGTATTTTTATAATCTGTTCTTTGAAGAGATATATAATATGTTTCTTCTTTTCCTCCTGATGGGCAACCAGAAAGTCTGTAATTTTGTCCTTGCTCTAAAGTAAACTTAGCAGATAGTGTAAATTGTGCATTTGCAGTTGCAGTACCGTTTGCGGTTATTGAGCCATCTTCATTAACTGTGAAAGTAATATCATTTTTATCTCCTGCTTTAGAGTAATAGGGATAAGGAATTAAATTATCTCCTATTGAAACTTGTTCAATCATAGGATAGATTGTCAAATTATCAAAATTTGCATTCTCAGATATACTAAATTTAAAAGTTAAAGTATCATCAAAATGAGGAGTAATATTTTTAAATGTGGTTGAAACACAACAAGTATATTGACTTAATCCCTCTAAAGGATAATAAGTATATAGTTGATATGTTGTACCACCACTGTTAGGAGTTGGATGTAGAGTATATGTTTCATTTGCTAATACATCTACAGTGCCAACCGTAGGATAGCAAAGTTCACCAGTCGTATTTGCTCCATTAAAAGTAACTGAACCGTCTTCATTGAAAGTAACTGTTAATTCACCATATGTAAGAACTGTTCCAGGTTCATGTGCTGGTTTTAATAAATTCTTCCCCGTAACCTTAATGGTCGGCTTCTCCAAACTCATAATCTCTATAGGAGCATCCGGCGTAGGAGTTCCATCCTGCACCGAGTTCCCGTATAAAATAATATTCTCTTCAGTTTGATTTGCAAGCATTAATCTTCTTCTGTAACTACTCATTCAAACATCACCTCGGGCATATCAACAACCTTATGTACTTCATAATACTTATCGTCTTTAAGTTCATAAGTTGTTTCTACATACTGATTAGGCTCTGTTTCAGGCATTTCAACTTCAACAAGCTCTTTATATCCTGCCTCAAGAAAGTGTTCAGGTTGTGGATTAAATACAACAACATTCTTTAATTCCTGAATTGTTTCTGTATATTCATTGCCCTCTTCATCTTTCTTCTGAATTTCTTTGCTGATAAGTTTTTGATATCTTAAAGCTTTTTTGTTGTCAGCAAATATAAACTGACTGTCTATTTCTTTAATAAACATTAGGCTACCTCCTTTGCTGTACCTGCAATTACGCCTACACCGTTTACAACTGATACTTCATAAATGTAATCAGGTTTAAGGTTTGGTTCTTTAATCCATTTGATTTCAACCGCTTCGTCAGTTAAAACTCCAAAAGAGAACGCACTTACATCCGAAGGTGTTTCGAAACTAAACATAAACTCGTCAAGTTTTGTTGTTGATGCTGTGTCAAGAGTAACTGTGAGTGAAGATATTCCTGTGAATGTATAATACTCATTTGCAAGTATTGTAGCTTCTGCTGTGTTTAAAGGGTAAATAAAAGGCGTACAGTCTGAGCCGATATTCACAAATGTATATCCGTGTTCTTTTGCAAATGCTTCTGCCGTTGAACCTGCGTAGCCGTATACAACACCATCTGTTTCATAAACATCAGAAGAAAAAACCTGCCCCACTTCAAAACTGCTAAAATCAAAATCAGGATTATATACATACAAATTGAATTCTAATTCATAAGCAGCCCAAAAGCTAAACTTATCTACATTGCTTGGGATAACAATATCTTGATGATAATCCCACACAGCAAATGTTTTCAATGTTTGAGGTATTGTTACCTTTCCAAAAGTTGCTCCACTTGCACTGGTGCCGTTGACCAAGTTTATGATTTCAATGCCTTCATTCAATATGCATTCGCCTACGATGAACATATCGAACGCATTATTGTAATAATCTATACAACCGTATATATTAACAAGAGTGCTTGGGAATATTATTTTTTTTGCTTTTATATAAATTGGGTATGTGCCATCAGGATAAAAAACGTTACCACTATCGTCGTCATAATCAGGATATTTTGGATATATATTTCTAACACCATACGGAATGATAACAACATCGTGTTCAATTATAGGTCTTTTTTGTGCTTCTAATATGCCACCAACAATCCACACATCATCATCCGTTAATATGTGAACATCCGTTGTGCCGTATAGTTTGAGGTTCATCTCGTCAATATCAGCCTTATTATTTTTTATATCTGTATCGTCATAGTTCTCAAGCCCTGCAAGTTTCTCTTTTTCCGCTGTGGTGTAATTATTGTCTGTATGTACATATTTTGCATCTTGAACCACATCTGAAGGTAACTTATAATTTTCAAGCCCTGCAAGCTTCTCTTTTTCTGCTGTGGTGAAATCTTCTGTTGAAAGTTTTTTGCCATCTTCTTTGTCGACCTTATTTTTAAGTATATTTAATACATTTGCCGCAAAATTCGCATCGTTCCCAAGTGCTTCTGCAAGTTCCTTAAGAGTGTCAAGTGCTTCAGGTGAAGAATTTACAATTTCTGCAGCTTTATCATCTGCATACTTTTTCAACTCATCTTTAATTGCTGTATCGTCATAATTATTTAGCTCGTCAAGCTTTGTCTTATCTTCATTTGTAAAGTCATTCGTAGAAAGCCCTTTGCCAGCTACTTTGTCAACCTTCCCACCAATCAATCTGAGCATTTCTGTTGCAGCATTTTTGTTATCGCCTAAAGCCTTTGAAATTTCTTCCAATGTATCAAGCGTTTCAGGAGCCTCTCCCACAAGGTCTGCGACCGACTGTGAGATTAAATCTTTAAGCTCACTTTTAAGTTCTTCAAGCTTATTTATTCCATCATTTGACAAAGGTTTGTCAACATCTGCCGTATTATCCACATTCGAAAGTGCGTTGTTAAGCTCTGTTATAAGACTTGCAATCTTTTCTCTTAAAGCTTCTGGGAATGCATCAAATACTGCCTGATTGTCTGCAATGTTACCTGTTAAAGGATTTGTTCTCCCCTTAACTCGCACTTTGTTAAACTGTTCACTTTCAAAGTTTGCCTCTATTTTCATATAATCACCTCTCAATATTTCTTATAATTCCCCGTCTTATATCTTTTCTCAATACCAAGCACACCCATTCCCTGCGACTTTTCTTTGTTTCTCACCATAAACTGCAAGGTTGAATATTTCTTCACTTTTGTGTTTAAAGGAATGATAGTTGCAACATCCCTTGTGTTAAAGGATATAAGCGAAAAATCAAAATCCGAAAAATCAAGCATACCTGCAGCTGCAGTTTTAACCGGTTTGTCCTTTTCTTCTTTATCTGTAATAACATAAACTTCAGCCGAAGAACGGGTATAAGGTTTTATCATGATTCCGCACCCTCTTTTAACCATAGTCTTTAAAACCATAAAAGAGCCGTCATCATCAGCTTTGGTCTTAAAGTATGCATCAATCGCTTCTGCCTTTTCCCACTCAAGGTCCACATCGTTAAACCTTCTCATATCCTTTATATCAGAGTTAAACTTGCCGATATATGAACCATTCTCATTGTTTTTATAAAAATACAGTTCATCGTCAATCAAAAAGAACTCATCAGCAAAGATGTTGTCCCACACCGTAGACTCATAATAAAAGGTCTTATAAAATGGTGAAGAAACATCTTCGATATAAGCTTTGGCATTAACATTTAAAACAAAAGCAGTTCCCTTATCATCATTCACTGCAACAATAACAATGTTCTTCCATCTTGTCATAACCGCTTTGCTTAAGTCATACTTTTCAAGTTCAGGATTAACAAATCCGCTTCTTGATGCTACGCATTTTTCCTGAGCTATGTATGTGCTTTGAATTGCAAACACACCATTTTTTGCAAGGAATAAAGGTTCGTCCTCAATCGATGTAAAACCTTTGTCAGACACTGCTCCAACACCGGGGATTCCGGTGGTAACCTTAAACACCACATCTTCATCAGTAAGCTCACCCTTAACAAGGTACAAATTGGCATCTTCAACACTATCTTCCTTATGAACTGCAAGATATCCTGAAAGCTTTGAAAAACCTAAAACACCTTTATCATCTGCGCCAACGGTTATATAATTAAGATCAGGAAAATATAACGGATTGTTATAATCCGAATACCAAATATAATTTTTATATTCTTCATTGCCAGTAATGAATATTCTGTCATCATTGTTTATCCCGAACTTAACAGCTTTATTGCAATTACAGATATTTTTCTTTTTGCTTTCTTCACTTGTTTTGGCTACATAAGTTATTCTTAAATTGTCTGTAATTCCATCATAATACATTTCAGGCGGACCAAACACATACGCAAAGCTTCCTGCTTCAACTCTTTTTTTAAAATATATTTGGACTTGCTCTTCATTGTCATCCCATCTATACACAGAAGCTTTTTTGAGTGCCTCTATCATTCCTGCAGTCTCATTTCCTGCTTCGATTCGGTCGTGTATCTCTTTATCAACATCAACCCATTCCTGTTTGGTATTAAACACTTCTATCTTTTCTATCGTTTCAACTTCTCCATCAAGTGTAAGCCACATTGAGGGATATGCTTTTTTCTCTGTACTACCACCTTTGTATTCTTCTTTTATATCAAGGTAAAAGTTGCATATTCTTTTTTGTGTCAGCTGATTAACCTTTTCATAAGACTTTCCTCCTTCAGTAAACACTTCTTTTACAACTGTTCCACCTTCATATCGTATATATGATACAAAGTTTCTCCCTACAGTAGTCGTAGGCACATATGCTTCATCCATAGCATTGTAAGCTTTTAAAGCACCGCCTTCATTTTTCTTAATGCAAATATATCCTGCCTTGTTAATAACATAAATGCAGTCGTTCATAGAAAACATAATGCTTTTAGATTCATTAAGATATATATAAGTATCGCCTTCTTCTCCCAAAGGATTATTTTCACCTGCAAAAGCTATTGGAGTCTCCAAATCATCTTTAGTATTAACTCTGCATATCCGTCTCCCAATATGCATAAAGATTATTCTGTCTGCATCAATATCAGTAACACAACTCCCGTATATCTTTGCAGTTGAATTTGTTTTCCTCCATCCAAGTCTCTTTTCGGGAAATCCGCTTTTATCAAAAACAATGTTTCTGCAGTCTGCAAATCTGCTTCGGTCCACAGACACCTCTTCAGGTCTGTAGTCCACACCCTTAAAATCCTTATAGCTTGTGGTATACACAGCAGGTGCAGAAGGTACTGAAAACCTCGCCATCAGTACCACCCCCTGACGGATTCAAAAGTCTGTCCGGTTGAGCCACCTTTGTTTGTATGAAGCTCTGCAAGTGCTTCTTTTTTCGCTTCGTATATATTAAGATAAGATGTCGCAACAGATGCATCATCCTCAAGATATAATCTGTATGCCATATAATACACAAGCGCAGATATAACTCCGTCCGGGATTTCAATTAAGGCAGAGGCTTCCGTGTTTTCATCAACAATCACAGGCTTCACATTAATTCCAACCTTATAGTTGCCATCCTTTTCAAGCACAATTATGTCATTTGATATCAAATCATAAAGCACAGTCTTCTTATATTTACCAGTAGCAGTATCATATCTGTAAACTTCGTCGCAAAGGGATATGTATTTATTGTTGTTCTCAAGCTTATCTTTAACCTTGACAAAGTCCCCTGCCATTGCTTCCACATCAACAAAATCCTTGCACTCAATCACATTTGCATATAAGTCATCAATGCCCGAATTGAATGCATGATGCATATTGAACATATATTCCGCAACAGATGCATCCTCTGTAGTAACCTTGCTTGAGCCTGTATTATTCGAAAACATAAGTCCAAGCACTTCGTCGCATATACTTTCCCAAGTTCTCATTTTTTCACACCCTTCCAAAAAAGGGCGAAAACCTCTTTCGCCCTTTTAAATATGTACTATTAGTTTAATATTAAAGTGCAGAACCGCCGGTTATACCACCGATTGCAAATGCTCTCCAGTCTTTGAATCCGCCTGAATATCTTTCACGGCCACTCCATACATTGTTGTCGTTTTTATTGTCAATGTATGATTTAACCTGAAGTGCAACTCTTTCATTGGCAACAGCACCAAGAGCTTCTTCGTTGTATTTAGAATCCATAACGATGTATGGCATTGTCGCATTGTTTGATACGATGAATCTGTTAAGGTAGTTCCACACAATAATATTCCATCTGCCGAACTGATAGTTCATAGCATTGTCGGATGTGTTTGGTGATTTTTCAGAAGCAACAGCTTCAAATGCCGCATCCTTAAGTGCTGCAATGTTAGGAATAATAATTGTATCCGGAGCAATATCAAGGAGATTGCCGTTATCATCGCAGAAGTTCTGCATCTGTGTTTCAATCTTGCCAAGATTTGCCGCAGTTAAATCACATGCGAACATATTACTCTGAATGAGCTTTTTATCTGTTTTTGATGTGTGCCCTGTGTTAAAGAGTGGTTTGCCGTCCTCTGCAGTAACATCGTAGTTCTTGCCTGCAAAATTAACAACATTGCCCTGATAAGCACCGCCGAGAAGTGCTGCAAAGAATTTCTCCCTTGTTCTCTTTGAAGATTTAATTAAACTTTTTCCAAAATTTCTCATATCAAGGGTTTTATTATCTTCTCTCATAGTCTGTGTGATTGCAAAGCTATTTTTCCATTCGTGTGGATAAATAATCTTTTTATATCCTTCCTGAAAACCATTTTCGGGATATGCACCTGCTTCACCTACATCTTCGAAGTCACCAAGTGAGGTAACACCTGTAAGTGCAAGAGCAAACCCATCAGAATCCATCTTATTAAAAATCATTTTTGCTACGGAAATTCTATCCATAGCTTCAGCAGTTTCCTCCATCACCATTGCTATAGGCTCCTGTACTGCACCGTATAAAGATGCATTAGCCTCAGGTGAAATATGTACTAAACTCATCTAATCTCTCCTTCCTTATTTAAGTCTTACAATAACTTTTCCGCCTTTGGCAGAATCTAAAATTTTTACAATTTCAGCACCTTTGTTTGTTGTTGGTGGAGTTGCAGTAACTTCAAGACCATCTGCTGAAATTGTTACAGCACCTCCAACCTTAAGGCTTGTGCCTGCAACTGATAAAGTAGTTAAGTATTCCTCGTGTTCTCCAACTCTTGAAACTCTTAACATATCGCCATCCTTGGCTGTTTTATTTTCGTGGCAAATGTATGCAACATTCACATCGCCATTTGCTTTTGTGGCAAAGCCGCCACTTATAACCAATGCTTCACCTTCAACATACACTTCGTCTGCTTTTGCAGGAACTGATGTAAGTGTAAGCGAAAGACCTACATCTGATTTGTGTCTTATAAACATCTTATCAATCCTTTCTATATTTTTCATAGTGTTTCTGATACTCGGCTTCAGTCTTGCCGGGCATCATCTGCTTGTAAATCTTTAGGGTGTCCGCAGGAATAGTTCCTCCTGAAGACATTCCACCTTTATTACCACTTAAATGGTCTTTACCCGACATCTGGTTTATAACCTGCTGTCTTACTTTGCCTTCGTCTGCAGACATCAATCTTTCAAAGTTGGCAAGTATATATGCTTCCGATAAGCTCTTGCCTCCTGCTCTGTAGATTCTGTCCACATCCGCAAAGCTGTCGGCATTCATCACATCGTCAAAGCTCTTGATTGAAGGGTCAATCTTCATAATTGCTTCAACCTCTTTGTTGAATGCAACCTTTGAAGCTTCCGCTTCTCTCTCATTGATAATGCTCTGTGCCTGTCTAACTAAAGGATTATTCGCAATAACTTTGTTAAGAGCAGATTCCACTTCACCGCCATCAACCCCGAATAACTCACCAAGACTCTCACGGTCCTTGTCTGCAGCTTCATTTTCAAGAGCCTTCTTGAAATCGTCTGCATTTTTATAACCTCTGGCTTTAGCCATATTGTCCCAGTAGTTTCTTTCATTGTTGTATCTGCTTTCAGCTTCTCTTCTTGCCGCCGCAAATCTTGCGTTATCATCTGCACTCTGTACTGCCTTGTCAGGTGTAGCGACTCCCTGATTGTTTTCGCTTGAATTATCGCCAGCATCAGCGACCTGCTGGTTGTTTGCGCTTGTATTTTCTAATTCCATTTCTTTCTCCTTTTCAATTTTCGATTTTTGCGCTTTTCGTGCGATTTTGGTTTGTTGATTTTGTTGTTAAGGTTATTTGCCGACTCTTAAATCTTTGCCGGTTTTAACCTTTGGCTTACCGCCACCCTTTGGCGGATAAGGTGCTTTCATAACACCGTTCCCCGAATTAATCGGTACAACTCTTTTATTAGCCATTAAGCAACTCCCCTTTCTATAATTTTCAAGATGAACGAACAAGCATTCGCCCTTCTTTCTTGCTTGAATTTTACCACCCTTACCCTATCAGTTACCGCAGACTTTCGTAACAACTTTCACAATAAAAAAAAGCCTCCCTTGTGTAAAGGGAGGTGTCACGAAGTGACGGAGGGATTGTAATTCCTAACTCCTAATTCCTAACTTCTAATTCTGCATTGTGAATTCTACATTCTGCATTGCTTCTGCCCTTGCCTGTTCCTGCGCAAGCATTTCCGCTTCCTGTTGCTTTTCAAGCTCTGCTTCAAGTTGCTTTTTGATTCCATTCGCGCCCGGATAGTGCAGTGTAGCCATGAGATTCCAAAACCTCATAAGAGTATTAACATCCGTTGGGTCTCCGAAGCAACCTTTTTCAAAGTTCATTCTCGTCTCCTGCCACATAACTTCTCTTGAAGATGCAAGACTTCCTGAAGGATCTGTCGCAAATAAATAATCAAGGTTATAGTAATATTCCCCTGCTTCATCAACTTCAACGAAATCATACTTTGAAAATTCCTCAAAGATAACATTGCCCTTTTCATCCTCGTTATAAACCGGTCTTGGCTCATCTGCAAATGCTATATAAAACTTAGCCATAATTTCAAATATCTTGCTGTAGCAAGTATTTTTCATTATCTTCTTACTTTCAAGCCTGCCTGCAGTCTGTTGCGCCGCAAACTGTTTAGCCGCACCTGATGTAGCAGTAGGGTCTCTTCTGCCCTGGAATGAATCTGTGATTCCTAAAAGGTTTCTCGCATCCTGATAGAGCCTATCCCTCTGCTCGTAGTTTCTGCCCACATCAGCTTGAGCGGTAAAGGTGTTAAACAGATTCATATCTGCAGGCTTAACAACCTCCACCACTTTTAAGTTCTCATCAGTAGTTTTGATTTTATACCCCTTCGGCATAGTGAAGAAGCTTCCGCCGGTCATAAGCTTCTCAATGGTATCTGTATCAAGCTTTTTAAGCTCGTTCTGCATGTCCTTGATAATTTCAACATCGCTCTCACCAAGAAACGATCCATACTTTGAAGTGTTTCTTCGAAGCACAACAGGATACACATCAGGCTTATAATATCTTACCTTTGTTCCCTTTGGTATGATTTCGTCATACTCAATTTCTCCGTTTTCATTTTTTCTCTCACGAAGCGCAATATCATCTCTTATAATTTCATATTCCTCTGTCTTCATCTCAAAGGACCTGCTGCCGCAATTGCATACCTTGTCCATGCAGACCTCTCCGCACTTTTTGCATCTTCTCAATTTTCGTGCCTGATAGTCATCCATAAACTCAATAAGTACATCATTAACCCAGCTTAATCGTCCTATGTGCCCTTCACTGTTCTTGAAATAGCAAATAACTTGTGTAACCTTGTCCTCCGCAGTTGATTCGCCCTTACCTCTTATTTCAGGAGCTTCTTCCGCTTCTTCATCAACATCAACGCCATATCTGCTCTTTATGTATTCTTTTGTCTGTGAAAGAAGGATAAAGAAATAATCCATCTCTTCAATCTCATATACCCCGTCCTGCGGTATAAACTGTTTAGGATGCAATATTCTTATATCAAGGTCACCCACTGTGTTATGTGTCCTTTTGAAATTGTCCCATTCAATCCATACAATGCTGCCGCCCTGCCCCGGTGTGATTCTTTCCTGAAGGTCATTCATAACCTCAAAGTCAAATTTGTCAAGGTCATTTCTCAGTTTATTTTCAAGCTTGACAGCATTATTAGTCAACCGTTCCTTTAATGCCGTAACCTTCGGATATGGAATAGCATTGTCAACCTGTGCCTCAATAAGCTCATATACAATGTTTCTCACATAAGTCGCATCTTTAGCTTTCTTTCCGGGTGCACCTGTTATTTTCTTTGTTCCGTTTATAAGGTCCTCATATTCTTCCATCTTTTCAAGCTTTTTAGAATAAGCATTTCTTGCATTTTCATACTTGTTTTTGTAACTTTCAAAAGCCCGTAACTCTTTTTCTTCAAATTTTTTCATATTCTTCTCCCTTCATTGCCGTAAGGCACATCATTGGCGAAGCCACTTCATAAGCGAAGCGGCTTCATATTCCGTTAGGAATACATCATTGCACTTAAGTGTGCTACATCGGGTTTCCCCACATCTCAATCATCATTTTTCTTTCTTCTTCGGTTCCTCTTTCATAATCTTCCCACTGATCAGGTTCCCACTTTACCTTTTTGCTTTCCGCTTCTTCTTTAACCTCTTCACTTTGCTGACTTGCAGTAGCATAGGCAATGCCAAGTGCCATAATACAGTCGTCGTGCGCACCGTTTTGCGCTTCAGGTCTGCCTTTTTCGTTTCGGACAAATGTGAGCATCTCAAGCAGAGTATCTTCGTCAACAATCAGTTCAGGTGTCTCTCTTACAATTTCAACAAGCCCTGCAATAAGCGAAGGTCTTGTAAGTTTTGTTGTTTTAAAGCCGTAGCTCTGCACAAGCTTATGTGTATATGTATCCTCTCGCTCTCTCACATACATATTCGTATATCCAAGCATCTCAAGTCGCTTCACAGGATATGTTGAATAATTCGATTCCACACCAACCAATGCATTATTGAAATATTTCCCAAGACAGTACATCTGATTTGAATAAATATCTTCGTCAAACTGATGGCGAAGCATTGCAACCTGTTTTTTTGTTGCATTGTCAATAACTGCTCCTATAAACCAGTCCGAACCTTCCCCTGCAGTATCTCCGCCAACCACATAAGGATGTCCTTTTATTGCATCCTCATAAATCTTGATATATCCGTCTTCATCCTCCACAAACTTGATATTTGTTATTCTGTCTCCTTCTATGTCATAATCAAAATAACCAACCTTCACAGGCTTAATTCCTTTGTTAAGCTGCTCCTGAACATTAATCGCTTTAAATACTGTCTTGCCGTAAACACCCCATTCACCAAGGCAGTAAACTGCATAATAGTAAGGATCAATATCTTTGTAGCTTTCATAAAGCTCAATGTCTTCTTTGCTCAAAAATTTGTTGTCTTTGTATGTAGTCTTTAATACTTTAACCTTCGGGCTTTTCTTTTCAAAAAATCTCTTTTTCAGCCAATGGTTAACAGATATTGGGTTGAAGCTTAAAACCGTCTGCTTCTTTGTGTTTCCACCCCTCAAACGGAAATCAAGCTGATTTAAACTTTTTTCCAATGCCTCTGTAGCTTCTTCAATCCATATTTCCGTTAGTTCACCTCTCGGAAATGTGATAGATTTAAGCTTTTCAGAATCATCAAGTCCCTTGAATATAATTGTGTTACCTGTAGCTTTACAAGTAATCTGCAGATTGCTTTGGTTAATCTTAAAGTATCTTGAAAGCCCCCATTTGTTTATAACCTGGTTTAAAAGTGCAAAGGTCGAATCTCTGTTTGTTTCTGCAACCTGTCTTACAACCAAAACATTACAAAGCGGTCTTGTAAGAAGTCTGTATATGTATCTCTGCGCAATAAAAACTGACTTTCCGCTTCCTGCTCCGCCATAGAACACAAGATATCTGCTATCATCATCAAGGAATGGCAAATACACATCGTTAAAAACACTCTTTTTTATCTTCAAACTTAAGCTCTTAATCCTATCACCTCATCCCGAATTTCGCTTTCTGCACCTACAATTCCTGACCACCAATTGTGCATTGTGAATTGTGCATTGTGAATTATTCCTCTAGCCCCACAGTTATAACAACATTCTCTGTTGCTTCATCCTTCGCAAGAGCCTTTTTGTCATAGAGAACACCTACTGTTCTGACTATTTCCGCAATGCTTGAAATCTGTATTTTATCAAGCTTTTTCTTAATCGAAATAAGCTCTTTTTCATCAAGTTCGCATTTTTCACAAATCTGCTCAAACAAAAATTCGATATCTGCCTGACTTTTTAAAGCTATATTAAATCTCCGATTTAAAAGCTCCATTCCCTTGTCAATAATCTCCTCTGCCGACTTCGCAAAGGATTCCCTTTTATGGTCGAGAAGTTTTGCGAACTTCTTTGTCTTCTTGTTTCGGAGTATGATTCCCTTAACCGTATTAACTGCCATATCAAGTTCTCTTGCTGTCTCTGAATACGAACCATTGGAAGCATAAAGTGTAAATATCTTAACTATCATCTCATCCGGTGTCTTTTGCCCTCTGCTCACTTTTATCTCCCCTTTCTTTTGTGCTAATTGTATCAGTCTTGCCCTATCAGTTATCGCAAATTTTTATGCACAAAAAAGAAGCCCTTAAGGCCTCTCCCATTAATTGTGAATTATGAATCGTTCTCACCAACTCTCATAAAATTTTTTGCGTAACACATATAGAGTCCCCTCCGACAAATAGTGCTTAAGACTTATCTTAACCGCACTGCTCTCCGTCGTGATGAACTCAAACAAAGCTTTTTTATATTCTTCTCCCCCGATCTCTTCGCAAAGTCTCGAAATCTTCTCCTGAACCTTTCTCGGTTGGTTCTTAAAGTCAAGACAAACAAAGTAAATCAGACCTTGTTTGTTATAAGGGACCTTTATCCCCTTTTTCTTTTTAAACATTTTCCTCCTTCGTCCCAAATCTCACTTTTATTCGCATTGCTCTGCAATTCTCACTTTCGCTCGTTTGCTCCTCTTTCCCAATGCCCCTTACGGTTCATCGGGAGCCCTGAACTCCTAACTCCTAACTTCTAACTTCTAACTCCCAATTCCTAACTCCTAACTCAAAACCTCTCGCACTTCTCCCGGTCTTGGTTGATATGTTAATATAGCATACGAGCCTTGTAAGACGAGCACCCTCGTCTTTAAAAATAGATAGTGTTTCTTCAATTGTGAATTGTGAATTGTGCATTGTGAATTATCCCAAACACTTTCATATAATATCCGTGATTGAATTCATTCTCTTTAATCTGTATATCTGTAATTTCATAACCCGGATATAATTTATCAAATACTTCTTTATATTTATTAAGGAACAAAGCCTGTCCCATTTCATTCAAATCCTTTTGCATTTCCTTCATTCTTAAATTTGAAATAACATTGTTTTTCTCTTTCGCCTGTGGCTTAAGCATATTTTTAGTGCAATTCCATTTTCTGAAGCCACAATGCTTTTGTTTTGTCATATAATGTGCAAGGCCTTTAAGCCCGTCTTTTCCAAATTTAAGCCTTTTTGTGTTGGCATAGCCCTTCTTCCATTCGCTTTCAAGGATATCTCTGTCAACACCTCCAGTTATTGTTACATGATGATGTATTCTGTCCGAATTATCGCTTTTTGCAATAATCCATATAATCTTAAGCTCGATGCCGAGCTTCTTATAATATTTAGCAATTCTTCTTTTATAGTTCCGCGAATCTTTCAAAGCTTCTTCATATGTAGCAGGATAGCTTCCTTCATTATATGTAAGGTGAAGCTCAATATCTTTCTTGCTGAAGTTTAAGTGAAGAAGTCGCACAAAATACTGCATAGCATTATAATCATTAAGCCTCTGCTGCACTTCTGATGTAGGCTTCGCCTTCTTATTTCTCTGTCCCGGTTTCTTATAAACAGGAAACACTGCAGCATCCATATATTCACCGCATTTATAACTTATCTGTCTGTATGACCTCTCCACTTCTCCACCTCTTTTCTCTGCCGTAAGGCAATATCTTTGTGCATAGTACAATATCTCTACGAAGTAATATCACTCGCATAGCGAATATAACTTATCTTAACAAAAACCATTTCCAAAACAACGGCAAATCACTATGAGTCACCGTATCAAATATAATTTTTGAGATACCCACAATAGCAATCGCAACAACAATTAATATTAAACAATATTTCCATTCTGCATTTTGCATTTACCCCAACTCCTAACTTCTCACTTAAACCCATTTCATCTTTTTAAGTTCTCTGCAACTTGCATAAAACGCCTTCTGCTTTTTCGGTATGTAAAACCATAACGCTTTTCTGTATTCTTTAAGTAAGAATTTATCACCCCGATAGCCCACAAGCTTATAATATCTTCCTTTATACTTATACATTGTTCCTCTCCTCGTCTCAAATTTCGCTTTCTGCACTTACAATTTCTAATTCCTAACTCCTAATTCCTAACTCATCAACAATCCTGTCCAAATCCTCAATAGATATATATGCTCTGAACTTCCCATCGTCTCCCTTGTGGAAGTCCTGATGCTCGTTGCACTTTTCTCTTAACTGTTGTAGTGCTTCGGTTTTTATTTCGCTATACAATTTGCCACTGTCGGCAAATTGATGGTTTTCTTTTTCCAGCCTCTTAATCTCTGCCTTTTGGCGATTGATTAGGTTGATACTTTCCTTATCTGTCTTCTTCGACAGTTGCCATCAGGTTCATACATACAGTCTTCGCAATTCCCCTTTAAACAAATCTCCAAAGCCTTCACATTCTCTGCATCTGTTAATTTATTCACGCACCGTACCCCACTTTATCTCTTTAACTACTTCATCATAAGACATATCGACCTCAAAATAATCTTGTTCCTCTGCATTTGGAACAGAAAATGCCATATAAATACGACAACTGTTTTCGTCAATTTCAACTACTTCTTCAATGTGTTTAATATTTATCAATCTTCTGTTTTCACAACCGAATGCTTTAATCTCAATAAATTTGCTCACTTAATCATCTCCATACACTTATTTTATTTTTCTTTCTACCACCGAAACAATCTTTTTTTCAACTTCTTCTTTAATTTTTCGCCATTCTTTTTCTCTTTTCCAAAATGGCATTCTTTTAATTGTATTCATAATCCTACAGCATTCAATAGCCTGTATAAAAGTCCAGCAACCATCACATGCTCTCTGATTGCACCAAGCAACAAACTCTTTGTATTTCACTTAATCACCTCTATTCATTTCCTCAAATGTCATATTTTTGATGCCAATATACTCATTGTCTGTTAAACGGACTTTAGAAACAGCCTCATTTCTATCTTTGGCAAATACAACACCTGTTCTTGTTTTGTTATAATTCAAATCACCTGTATGGTGTCTTTCGCAATAATACTCAATCATAAATTTCTTCACTTAATCACCTCACTCCAACAAATACAAGGTATGCCACACACCCACAAAAAGGACAAGGTTTTAATTCAGCCAATGTCAACACCTCTTTTTTTCATTATCTTGTCAAAAGCCTTATGAAATTTTTCTGCGTTTTTCCCCCGAAGCACTTTATCAGGCTTATCTCTTGCAAACTCATATAAACTTTTCCTCCAAGTTTCATCTTCAACCATTAAAAATTCATCTTTTTTAACCAAAGGTTGGCTTATGAAATAACAATTCGTTGGGAATTGTTCCATATCCAATACAAGCAGACTTTCAGGATGTGCTAAAATTATTTGAGCGACTTTAAAGTCAAAATCTTCAACAAGTTTTCTTAAATTCTCTATAGCCTTTTCAGGTGTTATTGCCATCATATATCTCCTTTCTTTGAATTGCGATTTTATTTATTGTTTTCTTCCTTTCTTCGAACATCAACAGACACATCAAAACCATTTGCAAACTGTCTTTTTATTTCTGTCGTTAAAGCATCTTTAACAGTTGCACTGCCTTCCCATCGTGAATAACCGCCGATTATCTTATCTATTTGATTTCTGACTTCTCTTTCGGCCATAGTATTCATCTTATCTTTTATAAACGATTCCACGTTTTGTTTATTCATTGCAGAGCGAAAATAACCGTCAATGATTTTATCTAATCTCTGCACAACCTCATTTTTCGATATTGCATTTTCGATGTGTTCACGGACAACCGCCTTAATAGCAAGATTGTCAATTTCATCGAGTATGGCTTTTTTAACCATTACATTTATTTGGTTTTCTAAATTCATTTTAAATTCTTCCTCTCCTTAAAATCGTTCTTCTATCTTCTTAATTTTTATAGTTCCATTTTTACATCTAAACAGTTTAAATTTAGGACTTTGATATTTTAGAGTTTTCAACCACATAATCATCACTCCTTAAAATCGTTCTTTATGTCTTGTTAATTTTCTTAATATCTTCGGTAATTTAAACTTTTTACCGCATACTGTAATTGAATGAACTTCCCATATTCCTTTTTTTCGATAACATACATAGCCAAAATATTTAGTTCTACCGACACAAACACAATCAGCTTTTTTTAATTTTTCTATATCAGCCATTATGTATCTCTCCTTTCTAACGCTTTGATGATTGATAAATTAAAATCATCCAAAGCACACATGCAACTTCAATGCCAATACCAATTATCGCTCTACAAATTAAATCAAACATTTGTATCTCCCCTTTCCCCACTCGGACAATAACCGTCTTTATCTGTCACCTTGTTTTTTATAGTGCAATAACAAGCTGTCCCTTCTTCTCCGTCTACTGTCTTTGAAAAAATGCTCACACCGCCGTGTTTACACTTGCCACATCTGACAACTTCCACAAAGTCGGTTTTCTTTTTAAAATTTTCGCACCGCTCTTCAACATCGTTACAACAATTTTTATCTCCGTAGTACGGTTTAGGACACACATCATAGTGAATACAATCATTACAAGTCATTCCGCCTTACCTCCGTCCATTTTTGCACCGCAATTACCACAGTAATTTAAAAAATCTCCGCCTAACTTTCCACATACAGAACAATAAGGCTCATCACATTCGTATCTGTTATCAAGGGTGACGGTGTGAGGATTGTTAAACTCATCATAAGCTGTTCTTCTCTCAAATCCCCCTCTGTGTCGGTGCTTATATATCCACTCTCCGTGCTTCACTTCCATAACATCTGCGGCAGGTGCATTGCCGAGCAAATCTAAAACAACTCTTTGCAACAGTTCGCCCTCAAATGCCATATTCCCAAATGCAGGAGATGCCTCTATTCGGTTTGCAAACATTTCAGCATCAATATATTTTCGTTGTGCATTGTGAATTGTGCATTGTGCATTGTCTTTCGCCATCACCCCTCACCGCCTTTCCGTTTTCTTCGCTTCAACTCTGCTTTTAATTCTTTTGTTGAAAATCTTTTTAAAATGAGAGCATTTTCAAATCCTGTTAAATCACTTTCCTCATCTTCGTCTGCACCTATAAACTCTATTTTTTTTAAATTCAAAATATCTTGATTGATAAACTCATCCAATTTTAAAAACATTATTCAACACCGCCTTTCTCTGCAATATGGTCTATATAACACCAACTCTGTGGCGGTCTTTTTAATGGTTTTACCGATTTAAAATCATATTCGTATGGTAAACGGCAATCATCTTCTACATTGTAGCCGTTGCCTTTATCAAACCACTTACATTCGTTGCAATCATTACAAGAACAATCACCCTCAACAACAAACTCGTTCAACTCTTTAGGCTTGTCATAAATTACAAGGTCGGATATGTGCCAACCGTAGAGTGTAACAAAGCCTACGCCTGTGTACTTTTTAAGTTCTGCATATCCAATACGACTTGTCTTGTAAAAGAATGTGTCTTTGTAAGGTATATCCCCATCATTTGACCATTCTATAAAGCCTATTTTGTCCCCGTCTTCGTCTATTGCAATGCTTGCAATGGATTCATAGCAATCATCATCAACAAATTCGCATTCGTAATTAAGAATCGCTTGGCACACAAACTCGCCTATGACTTTGCCACCGTCAATACATACCCTTTTGGGCTTACCTTTCCCAAATATAGTGTCGTATGCTTTTGTCATATAGATATAACACTTAAAAGGTGTTTCTATCTTCGGTCTTGTTTTTCTTACCTCTACGGTCTTTTTACCATTGGCAATAAGTTCACACCATTTAGGCTGTATGCTTATCAACACTGCTTTCATAGTTTCCTCCCTACTGCTTCAACACCACAGTCAGATTAAGCCCTGCTGCGAAAAGCCAATATGCCGTGCTTATAAAATCTTTCCTAAGTGCCATAACTATCGCTTGTCCTAAATTCAGGCTAATCATTATAGCAGGTAATATGTATTTGCTCATACTGCCACCTCGTCATCTTTTAGTCCCATTAAATCAAATAAGCTTATCTGTTCCTGTTTTTCTTCTTCATCTGTTGATTTAAGGTACCCAAGACCATCTCTGAAATAATCTTCGCTAAGTTCTGTGCCTATTCCGTATCTTCCCATCTTTGCAGCAATATATGGTACTGTGAAAAGACCTGCAAACGGATCAAAGACTTTTTCACCTTTATTTGAGTATCTTTCAATTATTCTTTCTACTATATCAATCTGCAAAGGGCAGACGTGCATTGTTTTCTTTCTTCTGCTCTGTGCAGAGTTCAATGTTTTCATTCGATTTATATCATCCCACACCTCATCAGACCAGGATGCAGGAGCGATAACCATATATGTAGCAGGTAGCTTATCTTCTTTGTCGAGTTCATCCGCAAGTTTAATATGCTCTTTATAGTCATACACATTCTCTCTGCTATATTTTGTATATAATTTCTGTAATGTTTCCATAGGAGCTTTGCGGACCTCTTCTTTGGTTACAAGTCTGTCCCCGGAGCTTCTCCAAAAGCCGTGAGCATCAAGCTGCCATCTTCCTCTTGTGTAATCTTCTTTGCTTTTAACAACAGGTTCATCTGCATAAGCTTTTGATGTATCTGTCGGAAGCTTTCTGAAAAGCAATATATATTCAGGACATCCAACCCCCATCTTTGTACCGTCTTTACAGTTTTCAGTCCAACCTAATCTGTAGGTCTGATTGTTTTCTCTTACCACATCAGTAATGATTGTTATCATACCGAAATACTGAAAGCCGTGTTTTATATAATGGTCAATGCACATTGCGTGAAAAGGTTCTATTGTCGGCATACCTGTTCCTGTAGCATTTCCAAACAGTACCCTGTCTTTAACATGGATAGCACATACCCTTCCCGGCTTTAATATCTTTAAAAGATTCGGTGTAAGATAATCCATCTGTTCAAAGAATTTCAATGTGCTTTCATTATGGCCGAAGTCGTTATAATTAGCAGAATACTCATAATGATTTGAAAAAGGTATTGATGTGTGTATTAAATCAACACTGTTTTCTTCCATCAGCTTTGTTTCTTCAACACAGTCATTATTTATTGCTGTATATTTCTGTCCTGTTACTACCACTCTTTTAACACCTAACTTTCTTTGCAAATCTTCAAACTTTACATTTGAAAGACCATATTTTTTTATAATATCTGTCATTTTCTGTTGCATATACTTATGC
Source organism: Clostridia bacterium (assembly GCA_045648505.1). Classification (GTDB taxonomy): domain Bacteria; phylum Bacillota; class Clostridia; order RGIG6154; family RGIG6154; genus RGIG8700. Next base: position 44,358 of record JAZROD010000019.1, read on the forward strand.
TGTTCCCACTTCTGCATCAACACATCAAGCACAGACTTCTCATTAACTGTATAGATAATATCTATCTCAACTTCTTTTTCCTGCATAAATCTGTATATTCTGTGTATTGCCTGAATAAAATCATTGAATTCATAGTCTATGCCAAGAAAGATTGCTCTGTGGCAATATTTTTGAAAATTGCATCCGCTTCCTGAAAGTTCTTTTTTTGTTCCAAATAGCCTTATCTTTCCATTTTGGAAATCAATAACTCTCTTTTCTCTTATGTCATAGTCCATACTTCCGTATATATCAACCATTTCAGGTATTGCCTTTTTCAGTTCAAGCCTTTCCGCTTCCAAATCGTGCCATATAATAAAGTTATTTTCAGGCTCATTCATAACTATCTCTTTAGCTTTTTCAATCCTTGCTCCCATACTGTCTCTTTTTTCCCTTGCACAATCAGAAAGAGATAGATTGCCTTTGCTTAACAATGTGTTCTGTCCGTCTCTGTCCTCGCTATATTCTTTTTTTGACAATTCTATGTAATTGATTTTAAGAGGTGGCAAGGAATATCCTGTATCATCATATCCAAGGTCCGATGGTTTAGTTATAAACAATGCCCATGAAGATAACCACAGCCAAAATTCATCTTCCCTTTCAGGAAACAATGTTAAATTGTTTGCTTTTGTGCTATCTCTCTTAAAAAATCTTGTAAGCGCTTGTCCTGTATCCATAACCTCAAGATAACCGGCATAATGTATCAGCTCTTTAAATTTATTCGGTGAAGGTGTTGCAGTATTTACAAGCTTATATTTCACACCTTTAAATTTATTTAAAAATGTCTGATATGTCTTACTTCCAAAGCTTCTGAGTACGGCCGCTTCATCAAGAGATGTTGCCGTAAAATATGTAGGTTCTATATCTCCATCTCTTACTCTTTCATAATTTGTAAGAAGAATGTCAGCTGTTGATGCTTTCACTTCTTCCATATTTCGAACATACTCAGGCTCTTTCATCCCAAGCAGTTCCACTGCATCTCTTTTAAATTCTTGTTTAACTCCAAGGGGAAGAACTATAAGCGCTTTCCCCCCTTTATGTTTTACAACTATTCTGCACCATTCAAGAGCTTGGACCGTTTTTCCAAGTCCAAAGCTTTCAAACAAAGCTCTTCTTCCTCCGGCTATAGCCCATTTTACCGCATCTTTCTGATGAGGTTTCAGATTTAGATTTATTTCATCTTCCGAAATCTCAAAGCCTGATTTCGGTGCAATATCTATTTTAGATTTCAAAAATTCTAAATAATTCATATTTCTTATTCCTCGTTGAATTTCATAGTACAGAACATCCCTATAGTTGCTCCCCAGTCGTCTTTTACCACAACCACATTCCCGTCAATATTAAAAAAGAATTGGTTTCCGTCAAAAATCTTTATAAATTTTTCCATAGCATATACTGTTGAGCTCTGTCCCTGAAGTTTAACAATGCTTAAGCCTCTCTCCACAAACCTTTTATTCGTTACTTTCACTTCTTCAAGCTTGTTAGTCATAACAGTTGTAACAATATCTTTCTTTGTTGGTATTTTGTTCAAATCAAAAATGCATTCATTTTCAAACAGAACAAATGCACTGCACCCGTCTGTCGAAATCATCACCTCGTTGTCTCCGTACTTAGCCTTGCAAAGTCTGCTGTCGCCGTTAGCCATTCCTTTACAAATCAATAACTGAATCTGTTTCTTATTTAACATATTTTTTCTCCTCTCCCTTTAAGGATCATCTCTCTGTCCTTTTTCTCCTTGTGCTCGTGAACTATAGTATCAATAAGCCTTATATCATCTATGTTCAGTCTGTGCTCAACATCTGCAGTCTTATAAATTTCGCATTTAACTGTATTGTGCTTAACTCCGCTTTCATCAATAATGTGCGAACAATCAACCTGCGCATTTTCTTCCACAAGAATAAACTCTCTCTTAATTGCTCCGGTTCGTTTATCAACTCTTGCGCCATAGCCAACCGGCAGACACTTAATCCCTTTATACTCAACGGGAATACCTTTAACAATGCAGTCAATCATTTCTTTAATTGTCATTAAACATTGCCCTCACTCTCTCACGCAATTGTTCTCTATTTCTCTTTTCAATCGCTTCCCAATCTGTCGGTGTCTGCGTAAAATTATTAAACCCACTCGGTTTTACATTCGCTCTTCTTTGGCTTCCCCCTGTAGGGCAGGGACTTGTTCCTACCGAAACATCAAAATGCAAAGGGAAAACTCCGGTCCAACTATTCTCGATGCTCTGCTCTATTATCTTGATTTGTGTTTCTTCATCACTTGCAAGTTTTTCAAGCTTTCTTATGAAAAGCTCAAATCCTCTTGCAGTTAATGGCTTCTTTTTCTCTTTCCTGAACTCTATAAAATCTCTGACAGCCTCTTTAAACTCTTCACTGCCTTCGATATCAAAATTTGTTATCATAATAAAAAAGACCTCCCAACTTCAATCATCCACTGCTCTTCCGTCATATCGTAGTACTCCATAGCAAATCTCTGAACCTCGTCTTGTATTCTCTCACGAAGTTCTTTGTTGAAGTGAATCCCATAATCCGCCATATTGTGCCAATCAGGTCTTAAATAAATCGTAAGACCAAGCCTGTCCGATGCAGCCTTATATGAACCACCAAACACATGATGCTCGTGAAGGTCATATGTATCACCGGTTATGTAACACACCTTTTCATTTTGAATTATAGATTTAATCTTCTTCGCCATTTCTACTACCTCTTGACATTTTCAAAGTTATGAGGTAAAATACTTATGGTTGTTAGTCCTCGCAAGAGGGCTTTTTCTTTTACCTCGATTTTCATTTATAAAATACATCTTCTCTCATTATTTTGTTTATTTTTCTCTTAAGCTTTGCATTGCCGTATATAACGTCATCATCAATAGATTCTTCATATTCCTTAAATAGCTTAACAAATGCATCCTGAAGCTTAAGAAGCCTTCCTCTGCCAAAGCCAAATTCTTCATTGAGAGCTATAGTCATCAGCCACAGACTTATATCAATACCACTCTGAAATGCTTTCTTCCTCGCATTGGTTATGGCACTCGCTATAGCTCTCTGCCCCTGCTTACCCATTTCCATTCTCCTTTTCATTGTGCATTATGGTGCTTATGCCGTAGGCAATAAGCCCAGCCAATATGTACTCTCCACCTATTGCAAAGTACCCTCTCTGCTCTCTCAAATACGGTGTCAGTGCCAATACCACGATAAAGAAACTCATAATAGGTATTGCATTGTCCTTCAGAAGCATTACCGCTTCTTTCATTTTCTTTAGTAACTTTTTCATTGTAACTCTCCTTTTATTGTGAATTGTGCATTGTGAATTATGAATTGTTATCAATGCACTCAACTATAACCTGACATATCGCTCCGTTAATTTCTTCCTTAACATTCTCAACAACCTTTTTAGCTATCTCCCCAAGCACCATCTTAAGTCCAGGACAATCATCAGGCATTTCAATCACTTCGCTGAAGTCTTTTTCCATAACCTCTGAAAGAATATAATCCATACCGTTAACAAAGTTTCTGTCTTCCTTTTTAAGCTCTTCTCGCTTATACCTTCCGCTTTTCACCAATCTTATGTAATCCATAGTCTTCTCCTTATTCTCTTCCGTTAAGATAATCTACAAATACTTCTTTATTAGTTCTTCCATTGCAAACTACATTTCCGCTACACTTTGTTGTGTCCTTTATTCCAAGCGGACAAAGTACACAAGCACTAAACCCTTTTTCTTCAATCAAGTCAATAAACTTCACGATTTCTTCAGCGAAATCTTCAACACTCATTTTGTTAATCTTTTCCTTGAATTCTTCAAATCTTGTCTTTTTCATAATAATTCTCCTTTTTAAATCAGATTATCAAGTATCTCCTGATACCTCGGTTCACCTCTTGCCACAACCTCGTGTCTTCCGCCCTCTTTGTTCAGAACCACAAGATAGTCTGCATCTTTTGCAGGTGGAGGCTTGTATCCTTCAGGTGCTTTTGTCACCTTCGACACCGAAAGCATATACTTTATAAAATCTTCTCTGCATTCCTCAAAAGGCTTTTCTTCCCCTGTTTCAATGCAGTAACAGCTTGATGTTATACGTACACCGTTCATTACAAAGTCTGCCATATTATCCGCTCCTTTCTTTAAAATTTATTCACTGCCGATTTTGTCCTATTCAAGAACTATCTTTTCTCTCCGCAAGGGCAACATTCTGCTCCGCTCCAAGTAGTTCCAATTCTTTCCTTGGCACAATCCCACTCCTCACCATTTTCACACGGTTCTTCAAGTCTTACACCATATTTACAATCCTTGCAGTATACAATTTTATTTTCATCCTCAAGATGATAGTTGCAAATTCCTGTTCGATATGCACACATAATCTTACTATCTCTTCGTTGTGTCGTTTCCGTGTCCCACCCAAAGCCTTCGTAATGTTCATCAGCCAAACCACAAAGCTCACACTCTAAACATCCTTTTTCGCTATATACACATGTTCTGCATAGTCCCCTGTCTCTTATTGGCAAAGGCTCATCAATCCGTTTCTGCTCCCGTTCCTTAATTTCTATTACCTTTTTAAGAAACTCTATTTCCTCTTTCCCCAAACTGTTCACAAGTTCCAGCATTTCTTTTACATCATTTTTGTTCTCTTTCACTATTTTCCTACTCCCTTCCTGCAAGTATTTCAATCTCCTGTTTCTAATCCGTCAATAAGTTCAAGATTTTCTTTTGCTTTTTCATACTCTCTCTTGATTTTTTCAACAACATTTTCTGTTGCTCTCTCATATGATAAACCAAATATCACTTCATAAAGCGTTCCAACCATTTCACCTATTGCAATAAAACTTTCTGCTATTCTTGCCTTTTCACTAAGAGACTCACTTTTTTCAATTCTGTATATTTGTTCTTTTAATTTTTTAATATTATCATCTAAGCTTTCAGACCATAATCTTATTTTTAAATTTGCATCATACTCTGATGGCTTTTTGTTGTGATAAATAGCAATTTTGTTTTCAGCAAGATGGATTGCCTCTGGCACTAACTTATCTCTTAACATTTCTTTAACTACTTTACTTTTCATTTCACATTTCCTCCGTTATATACTCTGTTTTCATCCCCTGTCTCCTATCCTTCAATTCTTGCGTTTACGCAAGTTTTGTTGCAAAAAAAATGTTGTCTCTTTCCTCTGATGAAAGATTTAATGTTATCGTTATTTTTTCTATTTCAAATCTTGAAAAATCTCCGTCTCTTGACATTTTACGATAAAAAGTAGCTTCGCAAATCCCCATCGCCCCACATAACTTTATTAATGAGACGCCCTTTTCTATAATTTTAGCCTTTAATAATTTTGAATTAAACACTCTACCACTCCTTTCTTGTAATATTTCTTTTTTTGTGTTATAATCACCCTGAAAGTGAGGTGATTGTCATAAACGATGTGCATTACACTACCATAGCTAAACAGCATCATTGTCCTATGTGGAATACTGAAATCACCATCTATGGTAAATACTTTTTCTTTGACATTGAGCATCCGTCACTTGCTACATATGCAGCCTGTTCTTGTCCTATATTAGAAAATCTTAATTTGCCGAAAAGCCAACAAGACAAAACTTTAAGTAAATATATCTGCTGTACTATGCAAAACAAATGTTTAAGCTCAGTAAAATTCAAAGACAAAATTGATATTAATAAAGACGGTTACTCGCAATAATTAGCCTTTCTTATATCAATTTCGAATTCAAACGCCCTTGCTTTTTTTAATTCATCAAGTAAAGGCTCAAAGCTCTCCTTGTGAGGGCTTTCTTTCTGTAAAAACTGTGCTAATATAAAACAGTTTTCTATAAGCTTTTGAAGTTCTCTAATATTAACAACTCTTTCCGTGATATATTCTGTCTTTTTACCCTTGCTCATCGCTTCTCACCCCTTTCTTGCGTTTCCGTAAGTTAAATATATCACACATTGTAACCTTTGTCAATACTTTTTCGCAAGTTTTTTTGTTTTTTTGCATTTACTCTTGCTTTTTTGCAAGTGTTATGTTATAATTAAAAAGCGTTAAGGGAGCGGCGGTTGTTTCCGACACCTACCATAAGGGGGTGTTTCTATGGAAGAAATTATAAGTTTCACATTACTTATAACAATAATTATTCTTTGCATAAAGAAATAACCGCCTACTCTGCCAAGTAGACGGCTTATATAATAAAACGATTTACTTTGCGGAAACAACTATTGTTGCTCCCTTTTCTGTCTTTATAATAACATATTATACTTAATATGTCAAGGGGTACTTTTATGGATATAAGTCTAAAATTAAAAAACAGAAGGATAGAAATCGGTCTTACAATGCTCCAAGTAGCAAAAAAAGTAGGTGTAAGTGAAGCTACTATTTCAAGATGGGAAAGCGGTGACATAGCAAATATGCGTCGCGATAAAATTGTATTGTTAGCAAATGCATTGCGTGTTCCTCCTTCTTTTATTATGGACGGAACTGAGCAACCTATGTACGATTCGACCAATCTCAAAGAATTTACTATCCTTAATAAATACAACAAATTAAATACTCTTGGTAAGACTAAAGCAGAAAACTATATAGACGATTTACTTGAAAATAATAAATACACAAGCGAGATAAAGGAAATGCCAAGAGAAGAATATTATCAGGTCGCTGCTCATGGTGCCGATGAAACAGAAGTAAATCTTCCGCCAATACCAGAGCAAACCACTTAAGCCGATAACATAATAGCAGTCCTTATTCATAGAAAGGATTTTTAATATGAAAAATAAAAATATAACGAGGACTGCTAACAAGTTCATAAAAAATTTAAAGGGAGAAGTAGAGTTTTCTTGCATAGTAAATTATTTATTAAATCAATATGGCTTTAGAATCTTTTTCTTTAACACACCTTCAGGTGATGCAGAACTGCTTCGTTACGGAATGGTTGAAAAATCAAAGAATACAAATGCTTTCACCTATACAGGAACAGCAAAAATAATCTTTATCAACAATGCCGTTTCTTCAGAAGATAAGCTTTACCTCTTGCTGCACGAAACAGGACATATTGTTTTAGGACACTTTTCTGACAACCAACTTTTTCTAAAAAACAGATTGCGACTTGACATCGATGCAGATGCCTTTGCCTATGCAGTACTGAACCCTTCAAGCAAAAGAAAACTTATTGCCTGTATAATGGGCTTTATCGTCGTAGCTTTCTTAAGCTTTTATATGGGCTATGAGACCACACCGATGCAGATGCTACCAACATCTGCAACAGAACAAACAACAGAACAGGTATATATCACCTCAACAGGCAAAAAGTATCACAGAAGCAACTGCAGATATGTTAAAGGCAAAGACAATATAGCAGTTATAGACAAAAAACAAGCAGACAAAACACACTCACCTTGTTCTGTCTGCAATCCATAAAACTAATATAACATAATAATGTAAATTGAATAATGGACTGTTATTATGTTATGCCTCTTTAGGAGCTACAAATGAAAATAAGAAAGTATATAAATATCATTTTAAAAATCATATTAACGCCTATCTTATGTATATATTGTTTTTCTTTAGCTTTAGACCTTGATTTTTTAGAAGCATTACCTGTTTTATTTATTTCAGTTTTTTTATCTACTTTGTTTATTTTTCTTCTGTACACTCTTATTGATTTAATATTTTTTTATTATCCTCCGGCTAACGTTCAGAACAAAGAAATAGCTTATAACGAAAAGAATCTGATTAATGAACAAAGAGAATATCAAAAATGGCTTGTTGCTGAAATAGAAGACTTAAAAAATTCATTAAGAACAGTTCAATGTAATAACGCATATTTAAAAGACGAAAACAGAGGCCTCTTAAAACAAACAGTAAAACAGAATTATTACCCTGCAACAATGACCTTAATTGAGCGTAGCCCACACAGTAAAAGAACCTCTCCAAAGCTCAATGAAGAACTTACATACGATGCATATATCATAACTGCTACATATAAAATTCCTGTTGAAGGTCAAAATGATGTTTATGAAACTATCATTGAAAATCGAATATGCTATGCTTATTTCAGAAACAAAAGAAAACAGCACCGCAGTTCAGGTTTCCTTCGTTTCCTTCAAAAAGATGTAGATGAAGGTATTCCTGTTGTAGTAATGAATATTGTAAACTTTAACAAGCAGACAGAAGTTATAACAAATGAAGGAGATAAATACTTAATCAAAATACGGAGCATTAAACCTTGTCCACAATGCGACATAAACAACACAGAAAGGAGCACAAAATGTCACAGATAGCCGCAGCATATATAAGAGTATCAACCAACGACCAGACTGAATACTCCCCTTCAGCCCAGCTTAAGGCAATAAAGACCTGGTGTACCAACAACAATTATACTCTTGACACAAACCATATCTATATCGACGAAGGCAAAAGCGGACGAAAAGCAGAAAAACGACCTGAGTTTATGAAAATGATTGGTTCTGCAAAATTAAAACCTGCTCCATTCGATGTTATCCTGGTTCATAAGTTTGACCGTTTCGCACGAAACAGAACAGACAGTGTTGTATATAAGTCACTTCTGCAGAAAGAATACGGCATCAAAGTTATTTCCATAACAGAAACCATTGAAAATGATAAAGTTTCACTCATTATGGAAAGTATGCTCGAAGCTATGGCAGAATACTACTCCATCAACCTTTCAGAAGAAGTAAAAAAAGGTATGACAGAAAAAGCCTCCAGAGGTGAGCCGCTATCAATCGCCCCCTTTGGTTACAAAATGGAAAATAAACAGCTTGTAATTGACGAAGAACAAGCAGAAATAATAAGAGACATCTTTGACCGATTCATTAACGGAGAAGGTTATTATCCAATAGCAAAACATCTAAACGAAAAAGGAATAAAAACCAAGCGTGGGAATATGTTTGAAAACCGTACTGTAGAGTACATCATAAGAAACCCTGCTTACTGTGGATACATCCGTTGGAACCCAACAGAACGCACTCGCCGTCATTATGATCATCCGGACCTAATGATTGTTAAAGGTAATCACGAACCTATAATTGACGAAACAACATTTAACAAAGCTCAAAAGCGTGTTGCCGAAATCAAAGCAAACTATAAGCCGTACTATAAACCACAATACAATCCTTCACATTGGCTCGTAGGCCTTATGACTTGTCCTGCCTGTGGCGGAACTATGGTAAACAGTGGCGGTTACTTCACTTGCGGAAAATATATAAAAGGTTGTTGCAATACTCGTAACAGCATAAAAAAAGAAACCATAGAATCTATGGTCCTTCAAACAATCAAAAATGACATTGAGCAGCAATCAATAACAATCACCCCACTTGAAACAATTAATTTCAAAGTTTCATCTAATGTGAGAACACTAAAAGACAAACTTGAAAACGCACAAATCCGTCTTGCCCGTGTAAAAGATGCTTATGAAAAAGGCTACGACACCGTAGAAGAATATGCACAAAATAAGTCCCGTATCACTGCCGAGATAAAAGAGCTGACCTCTCAACTCTCCGCATCAGAAGCCACCAACAAAACTAGCTTTAAACAAGAAGCCTTGAATCGACTAACCGAAACATACAACATATTAGCCTCTGATGCCGATGCGCTTGACAAACAAACCGCTGCCAAAAGCATCATCAAAAATATTCTTTACAACAAGATTGACAAATCCCTCAAAATAACATATTACTACCATACCAATTAAAGATACCTTTCGCAATTATATCAAATGCACTACGGTGGACCTAATGGCGAGCTTGGTGCATCTGTAAGATATTTGTCACAAAGATACACTATGCCGACCGACGAAGCGAAAGGTCTTTTAACGGACATCGGTCTATCAGCGATGATTTTGCTCCTTTATACAAAGATAGGCAAAGCCTACTGAAATCAGTATGCTTTGCCCTTTTATTTATACCACTTCAAGACTTAAAATCTCCGTCCTATATGTATCTAATTTACCTGTTGACTTATAAACCACCTTGAAATTAAATGGAACATCCTTAAGTCTTACCACAACTGTATGACCTTCATAAACTGTGATACTCTGTGTAACTGTACCCAACAGTTCATCCAAATCTTCACTATCTAACTGCAACACTCTATCAATCTCTTTAATGATACCATCCATTCTGTCTTGCTGACGTTGTTTTGTTGTAGCAAGTTCTCTGATTTCTTCTAATTGTACCTGTAAATTTGAAATCTCTGTTTCAATTTGTGTATTCTTTTTCTTAAAATCTTCCCTTGAGATTTCTTCTGCCAATCTAATATCAAGCAACTTTAATTTTTTCTGCTCTAATCTATCAATCTTGTCCTGTATGTCATCTGTTGTCTTTACCTTTTCTTCAAGATTCAACTGTGAAATCTCTTTTACAATCTCTGCTTTGAGTTCATCTCTGTTCTCAACTAACATATTAAGAATATAAAGGACAATATTCTTCATACTCCTATCACTTGCCCACTCCGACATAGAACATTCTACTTCACGAAAGGCGTGTGGTTTGATATGGTTCATACAATTCCAAGCCCTTGATGTTCCTGCACTTGTTTTCTTGATTTTGTTAACAAAGCGCTCACCACATACACCACAGAAAATCTTACCAGATGCCCAATAGCGATTGCTATGTTTGGACTTCTGTTCCGCTGTTGTAGTACGGCGTTGTAACTCCGCCTGCGTTGCATCCCACATTTCTCTTGAGATAATCGCTATCTCTGGATGATGGTTTTCAATTCTAACCATCTCTTCGTTATCCCTGTTATACCTTTTCTTGTGGTCTAAAAAGTTTTGTGTCCAAGTCTTTTTTTGCACCAAATCTCCAACATATTTCTCATTGCGAAGAACACGCAAAATCTGTGTGTTTGACCAATCATTCTTATATTTCGCACGCCCATCAGGGTCATAAGGCTTGATGCCTTCTTCTTTAAGTTCTCTTGCTATTATATGAGTACCTTTACCTTCATTGAGATATTTATGGAATATCTTTCTAACAATTTCTGCTTCGTCTTCAACCAGATATAACTTACCTTCAACCACCTTATACCCAAGCAGGCTACGACCAAAGACAACACCTTTTTCCATCTGTCTTTTCTGGCCCCACTTAACACGTTCAGATGTCTTTCTACTTTCTTCTTGTGCGAGAGATGCCATAAGTGTCAAGCGCAGTTCGCCATCTTTGTCCAAAGTATTGATATTATCAAGCATAAAGTAAACCCCAACACCCTTTTCTTTTAGGTCCCTTGTTACCTGCAATGTATCAACTGTATTTCTTGCAAAACGTGAAACTTCTTTTGTTATAATAAAATCAATTTTACCTGCCATTACATCATCAATCATTGAGTTAAAACCCACACGATTTTTAGTTGACGTTCCCGAAATACCTTCATCACTATATATCTTAACCAACTGCCAATTATCTTGTTTTTCTATAAATTCTGTAAAATACTTAACTTGACTTTCAAAGGAATTGGCTTGGTCATCCTTATCTGTACTGATTCTTGCATAGGCTGCTGCGCGCAACACTTTTGCATCATTTAATACATTAAAAGGACTAACTTCTACTACATTACTAATACTTAAATTTTTCAAATCAATCATAAATCTCTTCTCCTAACTAATTTTTCTTTTTGTATTGTGGAGTGGTCACTGTATTATAACGCAACCACTCCGATATCTCAGCCCCTAATTTAAAAATTTAGGCGCTTTTTCTAACAATAATCTTAACTCTCTATCTGTAATAAGAGACTTTTTATATAATTCTTTATATACAGAAGATTTAAGACTATTATGTAAATTCTCTTTCTCTTTATCAGAAAGAACAATATTAACTTTACCCATAGGCATAACACCACCAATAGATGTATATGCGTTATAAGGTTGTCTTAATGCACTACCCATTTTAAGTACCCTCCCTTACGAATTGATACTTAAATTAGGGTAACTGTGTGCATTTTAGTCCGTTTTGCTCTCATCAGTAAATTTTTTGAGATTTTAGTTAAAATTTGTAAATTTATGTCCTATTATTTTTGTCAACTGTCCTTTTCTTTTCTCTTTGTAGTGTACTCTTTGAGATACCTGTCATCGATGAAACTTGTTTGTATGAGTGATTTTCCAACAACTGCATAGCCAGACTTAATTGTGTCTTGCTATATTTCTTTGGTCTGCCTTCTGTGTAACCATCCTTTTGTCTTGCCAACTCTCTGCCTGCTTTGGTGCGTTCTACAATCATATTTCTTTCAAACTCTGCGAACGCGAGCAGAACAGTATATAACAATCTGCCAATAGGCGAATTATCAATAACACCCAAATTAAGAATATGCACCGTAACACCTTTTGATAAAAGAGCATCTATAATATTAAGTCCTTCGCGCACATTACGGCAAAACCTGTCCATCTTGCATACCGCAATACTATCCCCATCTGATAATCTATCAATCAAATCATTGAATATTGCTCTATTATTGAAATCTTTTGCGGCAGTATAGACTTCTCTGTGTATCTCTGCTGAAGGGTACTTTTCAAAAATTGCCTGCTCTTGTTCTGCCAGAGAATTATTTTCTGCCTGACTTTTGCTTGACACACGAACGTATCCGTATTCCATATACGACACCTACCTTTTGAATAAATATTATGAATACCCAAAATCCTACATTTTACCTATATAGGCAAGGTGTATTCATAACTTAAAATATATGAACCTTCTTTTTTAACTCTCTTAACCCTAAATTTTATTAAAATTTATAAAAACCTTGTCATCTCAACACAAAACCACGATGAAATTTTTAAAATCACAAAATGCCGTAATTTCAGCATTTTCTTGATGTCAAAATTAAATATTTGCAGATTTCTTCAATCTTAATTTTCTGATACCACTATTTAACGGCAAAAGATAAATAAGGTTGAATTAATCTGCATTTTTTACATATCTGTAATAGGTGCTACGGCTTATATTACACAGATTTGTGATTTCTTCCACCGTAAACCCCGACTTTTTCAGCCTGACAACCATATCTTTTGTATCTTCATCAGTTTTTCTACCCATCCTGCCATCCGATGCCGCCTGCAATATACCCAACTTCCTTTTCTTCTCTGAAAGCGCCTTGACAACCTTAACCCCATAACCCAACACGATAAGATTGCCGTACTCATACTGTGGCTCACATACCGACCTAACCACAACACCCATTTCTCCTAAACTACCCAATATATATAAAATAGTGCCTGTTGCATCCGATAAATCTACGATGCTACGAATGTAAAGGCTATCTCCAGCCTGAATGTCATTCAGCAACAAATTAAACTTTGGTCTTTTACCTTCTCCAACTGCATCTATGTAAATCTTTTCTTCTGGAATATCATTCCTGACAATTTCAGTCATAAGCGGCTGATTATCAATCTTATAAGTCTGATTATTATTTTCAAGCATATATGCAAATTTCATCTAATAAACCGCCTTTCTGTCCTGTAAAGTCTGATTTTTTGAATAACCCTAAAAATCTAAAATTATGAAATTTTATAATGTAACACTTTTATAAACTCAACCTATTCCATGCCAATGAATTACATATTTCAAACTGCTCTAAACATAAATTTTTTATCTGGTTAAAACCAGATACCCATTTTTGCAACGCCTGCTGATGACACTTTTTTAGTCTTCTTTAGTCAACTTATTGAGATTGTCAACCGCTCTGTCAAAGATTTTATCATCAACATACTTGACATCTGTTTCAAAGCGTCTGATTAGCCTTTCTGCCACCGCCAAATCTTCCGCGTCATCCGTACCCAGATAGATGCTCTCTCTTATACGATATATAACTCTGCTATTTATCAGCATACAACACCCGAACTGCAGGTGCTGATTGTATTCGTTTATGCGTTCAAGCGCCTGTGCTTTCCTTGTTTCATTATCAAGTGTACCAATACCCCAAATATCTGCCTCTAACACAACCTGACAATTTTCCTTATCAACCACGATGTCAAACTCATCAAAGTCTTGTTTCATTGCACAGGTAATATCCTTCTCAACATCAGCACAACTAAATAACCCCATCTTGTCAAGTACTCTTCTAACAAACACCGCCACCGTTGCAAATTTAAACCTAATATCCTTAACACCCTTATTCTTTTTCCAAATACCATTAAAATAATCACTATGTAACATATCCGTTACCCCCTTATATAATATTTTACACAAAAAAAGTGCCGTTACCGAATGTAACGACACTTAAAGCCAATACAGGCTTATGCTCTATTCATTATTTAATATCTTTAGCACCCGCCAAAGAAAACCACCGCCACCGCCACCAACTTAAATAATAATTCAAGCCGTGCCGCTGCACTCAATACTGTAATTACAAGTAAATCATATACCCATATCATTTACTCTATTAATATTATAACTCTTCCTGTTGCTATAGTCAACGCCCATGAAAGAAATATTTTTATGATAATTAGCATCCCTTGGAAATGTATATAATATTAGTTTAGAATAAAATGGCTTACCACATTTACAATAATACCCATAACAAATGTCAGAATAATACTAATTAAAAATATCTGCCTAATGCTATTAGATTTACTATTACTAAGAATGTTTACACCAAATTCAAATTCATGTAATGGGAAAACATACCGTTTTATCTTTTTAAATGGATAAATCAAAGGTATAACTAAACCTAGAGCGGTTAGAAAGTAAACCATATTTTGCACTACTTTAGGGAATATAATATTTTTCTCTATAGTATACCAACAAATTGCAACAAACAAAAATATACTAATAATTGGAAATATTGCTATTCTTGAAAAGAAAGAATAACTCAATTTATAGTTTTTCATCAATGTTTGTATTCCATTTTTTAATATGTAGTAGCCCTGAGTATTGTTAAAATCAAATGAAATTTTAGCATTAAATATTGCTGCATCACATTCGTTGCTAAATGACATTTTCAACTCATCGCATATATAACTTTCATCACGTTTGAACTTTACAAGAATTTCCATTTTTTCTATCCGTTCTTTTAATATGGATGACTTCTCTATAAATTCGTCTATGCTTTCAAAAGTAAACTTGTACTTTTTACACCAGATATTAATTAAAATTTCTGCATTATTATCATATTCCTGTATTATGTTTCTTAAACAAATAAGAAACTGCTCATCTATCTTATATCCACCATTTAAAAGTAATTCATCTTTAACGTTTTGTACCATTTTTTCTCCTTTATCATATTATGCTTTTTAGCAAATTATTTATCCTAATACTATCAGGATTTTTTCTAAATATATAGTTAATATTAAAAATTAATCCTTATTATTTTTTACACGTGATAACATAATTATCATATCTTACTAACTCTATCATTTCATCGCTTTCAATAATAGTGTAATCTGCCTGTGCATCTTCATATTTTAGCGAAATTACATCTCCATCAATTTTCCATTCAAAATTGGTCTTATACCCATTTAGTATATCGTATCCTGTTCCATCCTCTTCAAAATCATATATAACAACCTTATCTCCAAAGTAATCACAAGTCCATTTTCTCTCAACTAAATAATCTTCAAAATTCTTTCCACAACCTGATAACAACATTATCAAAGCCATTACAACAATACCAACGTTAAAAAACTTTTTCATAATTCTGTTCTCCTTTTCATTTGTAACTTTTTATAATTTACATAACTACATCTGTAAATGCAAGTGTGTATGTTCCAGGCGCAAGTTTACTTGTATTAGTTATATATATGCTTTCAGAAAATTTTTCATTAAGATTAATGTTATGCTTTGTAATCATTCCTGACCCCACAACGACATTAGAACTATCATATAACTTCCAATTCATAGTGCAGTTCATAGATGTACCACCTTTAAAATCAAAGGTTTTTTCACATAGCAAATCAAGAATAATCTTTTCAGATGTAACATTTACTTTTGCTTCTCTTATTGTGCAGGTTGAATATTTATCGCCTCTGCTACCTATCCAATGTACATCTTGTGGCAAGCTATTTTTTAATACAACTGATATACCTGGCTTATTCTCCTTAGTGGTCGATGCTTGTGTTTCATCTGTTTTCTTTTCAACCACATTAACTTTACATCTATTAGTTGTATCATTCATACCACATTCAACAAATATATATGTAGTTCCTTCTGATAATGCTCTAAATGATTGAAAACCTGGTTCATCAGTATTTACATATCCCTTATTAGGGTCCCAATCTCCGCCATATCTCAATATATGGGTATCCGTTGTCTCTCTTTCACCGTTCTCTTTTTGATAATAAAAGAGTGGTCTTTTTTTATTTTTGGGAGAATATTCAATTTGGAATTCTTCGCCTAATTCAACAGTTATTTCTTCAGGTGATATTACCCAATTTATAATCTCATCAGGTTCAGGTTCATTAGAAACATTTGTACTTTCTGTATTACTACAAGAAATAAGTGTTAATGAAATAAGTAAACATATGCATACTGTTATTAATTTTTTTGTGTTTTTCATAGTAATTCTCCTTGTATTAAAAAATGCGTGGGCATTTGCCCACGCACGAAAAACGAGGCAATGCTCCTGTTGTCACGCAGTTCACTATTCCTACATCGTATGGAAAATGATAAGCAAGCCTGCGTTTTTACCAACGCAAGCCACACAATATAAGAATAACATATTAAACTACGTGACTAATATATTTTAACATAAAATTTATCCCTTTTCAATACTTTTACAAATATTTACCTGATAAAACAAAAAACAACCGTACTGACTACGGTTGCTTTATACAAAATTCCCAGCCACCCACCCTTGCAAAATACCCAACAGATACAATTCCCATTTGATTAAGAGTTGTTTAAGAATGTTAAGTTGTATTATTATTTTATACTAGTATATATACCTCTCTATATTAATAACAACGACACTGTCTAAATTTATGTCCAATTTAAAATTTTTTCAAAAATATTTTTCAAAATCATACTTTTCTGTGCTATTACTGAAAATAAAATTTTTAAAATTTTTTAACAGAGCAAAATAGTATAGAACACAGGCACGGAGGAAATGGCTCATCAAGAAATCATTTGCACTATGGTAAGACAGCTTTTAAAAGGTGCAACAAGAGAACAAATAAAAGCTGCGTATGGTGATGCTTATGTTGACCACGGCATTGGAGCATATCCGATGTCTGCATCAGGTGACCCATTCTCCGCAGCAACACTTCAGGTAACATCTGACCCCATAACAGACCTTTCAGAAGACATGGGCGCAGAACAAAAAGCAAGAGCAACATACGAATATTTAATGGACCTCTGTGACGATTACGATGTTCTTGAGCCACTGAAATTTCTTCGCGAACGCGAAGTAATCCATTTCCAGCGCTTTGGTGAAGCGTTAAACAATATTCAATGTATGATGAACAGTAAGAAATATTTTTAGCATTTTGACTATATTAAAAGAGAGCTCAAATTGAGCTCTCTTTTTAATAATTCTGTTCTTCTTTATTTACCGTAGTATGCGTTAAGATACATTTGTTTAAGTTCGCTCATTAGCGGGTATCTTGGATTAGCACCTATGCATTGGTCATCAAAAGCCTGTTCAACCATTTTGTCCAGATTTTCAAGAAACACATTTTCATCAATGCCATAATCTTTGATGGTTGCTTTAATACCGATTTTTGTTTTCGTTCCTTGATTAACTGTATAAGACCTTCCATCTTTTCATTATCTGTACTTCCTTAAACACCAAGATGCTCTGCTATTTTTTAATACCATAAGCTTTGTCTTCTTCTATAATTCCGTGTGAAATGTTGCTAATTATCAAGAATTATGTTAATTTTGATAATTTTTGATATATATTGCATATTTTAAATTTAAATCGAATAGACTTTGAAAAAGGAGACAACCAATGGATGAAATTTGTGTTTTAATTGCGCAAAAAAAGAGAAAAGGCTTTAAAAGATATGTATACCAAAGAAAAGTTATAAACGAATTCAATGTTGCACTTAACATCTACACCATTTATTGCCCTAAATCAGCATTTACAAGCCGAAGGGTAAAAAAAATCACATCTTCTTATAATTTTGTTTATACCAATGATTTAACATTAAGAAAGTACAGTAAAGGAAACGAAGAATCTCTTTTGAACTATCTCCCCCGCCTTTCTGTTAAAAAGCTTACAGACAGAGCCAATTTTGACATTTCAAAAGAAATTGTGGGGATTGTTATAAAAAGCAGAAAACTTGTTAATATTAATTTTCTGTCAGGACTTTTAAAAAATGTAAAATACATCAGCGTATATAACTCATCTTCGGATATAAACAACATTTTTATGGAAGCAACAGGCTTATGTGCTGTCAGCGGTAAAAACCACGATGAGAGATTTACTGTTGTTTTAGACGATAATGTCTCTTTTTATATTGACGGTGAAACTTTCACAGATGTAACCTTATCAACTCATCGCCTTTTTAAAGATAAAGATTTTCCTGCAGATGAGATATTAAAAGATTTATTGAAACGCCCTGACGCTGAAAAGATTATTGAAAATTCTGGTCTTTCCATAATAAATTTCCATTGACTTGACAAAAGCGACTAAATTCAGTATAATATATAAAGTTATAATAAAGAAAAAGGAGAATTAAATAAAAGATATGGCTAAACAGGTAGAATTAACCAAAGAGGGATACGATAAGCTCGTTGCTGATCTTGAACATTACAAAACAGTTGTAAGAAAAGAAGTTTCAGAAAAGCTCAAGCTTGCAAGATCTTACGGTGACCTTTCTGAAAATTCAGAATATGATGAAGCTAAAGATTATCAGGCAAGAGTTGAAGCAAAAATTGCAGAGCTTGAAAATTCAATCAAAAATGCAGTTATTATTGATACATCAAGCAACGACAGTTCAGAAATAAGATTCGGCTCAACAGTTAGAGTTTATGACAGAGAATTTGAAGAAGAGCTTGAATACAAAATTGTTGGACCAAAGGAAGTTGACCCAAGAAATTTCAAAATTTCAAGCGAAGCTCCTGTTGGTAAAGCAATGATCGGGAAAAAGGTTGGCGACATTGTTGAAGTTAAAACCGAAACAGGCGATGTTATAGAATACGAAGTTTTAGAAATAAAATAAAAGAAAAGCCTCACAATGTGAAGTGAACCCCATTTAGTTCACAATGTGAGGTTTTTCTTTTATTTTATGTATTATTTTTAATTAATGGATTGTTTTCACAAAATGTATAAAGCTTTCCTGCCCTGTATTTTTCTATGAAATCTTGTTCGTCTATGACCGGAGTCTCAGACTGCATACCACCGAGCAAAGGATGCTCCTCTGCACTATGATTGTCAGATCCTGCAAACTCTGAAAGTTCATAATGTTTGGCATACATAGCCGCAAGTTCTGTGCCCTGACCTTCTCTGTTGGTATTGTAAACTTCAACACCTTCAACATGATACGGAAAAATTCTTATGCTTCTTTTTGACTTCATCTGCCGAAAAGGATGTGCGTGAATTATAAGTCCACCAGCCTCTTTCATAAGCGAAAGCTTATCCAATATATCAAGATTCATAAAATCGGGGTTTTGCAAAAAGAATTCTCTCCCTATTCCGTAAACAAGAAAATCTGCTCCCTGATCCCCCATTTCAAAACCTGAAAACACTTTTAATCCTATTCTTTTTCCTATTTCCTGACTTTTTTCCACATCATCAAAATATGTATTTGTTTTGCTTTCGTATGTAATACCATCCTGGCCCACATTTTTAAAGCCGAAATGGTTTGTTATAAAAACACCGTCATAGCCCAAATCCTTATAAAATTTAAGTGAAGATTCTGCGTCAGAAATAGCGCATTTGCTTATAGGCAACATATGTAAATGGGTTTCGTACTTATACATCTATCTCGCCTTTCTTTCCATAGTAATAATTCATTTAATTTTAAGGAATGCTTCTTCAAGTCTGTCTGCAATTAATTTGTGTCCTGCAGGGGTTGGGTGTACTCCGTCCACAAGCCACACATCATTTCCGTATTTTTTGCCCAGCATTTCAAATTCTTCTTTTAACGGAACAAAAGATAAGTCATACTTCTTGGCAATTCTTTTAACAATTTCTGCGCGTACAATAATTTCCTTTTCAAACCTTTCCCAATGGACATCTGTTCCCGGACTGCCCCAAGGTGGTGTTGTTCCTTTTAAAACAAATGGCTCTATAAGAATAATTTTAATATCAGGAAGAGCTTCTTTAACTTCCTCTATAAGCATACAGTATATTTTTTCAAACTTTTCTGCATCAACGCCATTCTGACTCAAATATTCGTGCCATATATCGTTAATGCCTATAAGCAGACTCATATAATCAGGCTTTAAATTGATTATATCACACTTAATTCTCTGATAAAGGTCTACTATTCTGTCTCCCGAAATTCCTTTGTTATAAACCAAAAATTCTCCAGGGAATTTACTTGTGATACTTCCTGCCATCATAACTGCATAGCCTTTGCCGAAGTCTGTATCCCACACTCTGTCACGACTTGCATCTGTTATGGAATCGCCCTGAAATAAGAATGTTTTCATTTTGTTCTCCTTATTTAATTTTCTTTAAACCAAGTGCTTCTTCGAGAACTTCTGCAATTTTAGTTGCCATTGCGAAAAGTCCCAGTGAGTTTGGATGGCTATCATCTGCAACACAGTCATCGTAGCCGAAATCGTCATAGAAATGTCCGCCGTCTAAGAAATACACATTTTCGCCTCTTGCTTTGGCGTTGTTATATGTATTCAAAATGATTTCTCTTCTTTCCATTGCTTCCTCATAAGGAATTTCGTGGAAGTGAGGTCTTGTTATCATAACAATCGGCAAATCTTTGTTTGCTTCTCTTACGATTTTATAGAAATTTTCGTGTGTTTCTCTTAAATGCTCTGGGGTTGGTGCATTATGGTCATAATCAAGCACAAATGCACACATATCAAGATTTTTGATATATTCTGCAAAGGTTGCTTCCCCTTTTGCACTGCCTGAAAAACCTAGATTTACAAAATCGATGTCATACATTCTTGAAATAATTGAAGGATATGGCATTCCTGCTCTTGCACCGTGTGCACCGTGTACTATTGAAGAGCCGTAAAACACAATTGGTTTTTCATAAGTATATGGATCCGCTTCTTTAATATAAGCATCTTCATTAACACCAATATAGATATTGTCAATTCCTGACATATAAGGAGCATAGAAAATATACTCTCTTTCTTTGGCATCTTTGATCTCTCTGCTGATTTTAAAGGTTCTGTCTTCGTCCATATCACCAGGTCTGTATGTATGCACAAGAGTTTGCTTTCCGTTTTCTCTTGCATAAAGGTCAAAGCCTGCATTTGCCTGATTAAATACTTTTACACCGTCCCAGGGAATTCTGAATTTAACTGCAATTTTGTTTGCATTGGTTTTAAATGCAAATCTTACTCCTGCAGGATGGTTGTACATGGCAGTAACTCCGCCGTTTACTGTTAATGCAACTGATCTTGGAAGTCTTCCGTATGAATTATATTCAGCATCATACATACCACCGTGAACCTTTACAGGTTTGGTTTCAGGAGAAAAGAATTTAAGTCCGTCTCCCTCAAAACCGTCTCCAAGCATATTTTTATCAATTTTTGTAATATCCATATTATTCACCCATTATTTTCTTTAATGCATTACCGAGTATTTTAATACCCTCTTTAATTCTTTCATCTGTCATAGTTGAGAAGTTAAGTCTGAATGCAGAACATTTTGCTTCCATATCAACCATAAATGTTGCACCAGGAACGAATACCACTTTTTCTTTCATACATTCTTTTGCAACTTCTTTTGTGTCATATTCACCGTGCATATCACACCATATGAAAAGTCCGCCCTTTGGTACTGTGTAAGTAACTTTTTCAGGGAAATGCTCTTTCATTGCTTCAATCATAACAGAGCATCTGTGAGCATAAAGCTTTCTGTTTTCTTTAATATAATCATCAAGGTTATATTTTGTCAAGAATTCATAAACCATAAGCTGTGGAAGTATACTTGTGTGAACATCTGAAATCTGTTTACCTACTGCAATTTTAGCAATTAATTCTGTTGGTGCTACGATATAACCAACACGAAGTCCGGGAGCAATAACCTTTGAGAATGAGCCTGAATATGCAACATTTAAGCCTGTATCCATAGATTTGATTGTTGGGATTTTGTTGCCATCAAATGTAAGCTCACCGTATGGGTTATCTTCAATAACTAAAATATTATTTTTCTTTGCAATTTCAAGAACTGCTTTTCTCTTTTCAAGAGACATTGTTTCCCCTGATGGATTCTGGAAGGTTGGAATTACATAAAGAATTTTAATGTTTTCATTCTCTGCAATTACCTTTTCAAGTGTTTCAGGAGAAATACCGTCTTTTTCAACCGGTACGCCAACAAGCTTTGCATTATAAGAACGAAATGCATTTGTTGCACCGATAAAGCTTGGTTCTTCAACAATAACTGTATCGCCTTCGTTAACAAGGGCTTTTGTAATAAGCTCTATTCCCTGCTGACCACCTGATGTAATCATAATGTCGTTGCCTTCAAAAGAGATGTTTTCTTTTTCAGCAAGCATTTCTTTTATTTTTTCTTTTAAAGGAGCATAACCCTCTGTTACTCCGTACTGAAGTGAAAGTATTGGGTTTTCTGTTAAAAGCTTATTTGCAATTTCTGCAAGCTCTTTGTTTGGGAAAAGCTCCGGTGCAGGATTTCCACCTGCCAAAGATATATATGATGGGTCTCCTGCAACTTTGAAGATTTCTCTTATTGCAGAGCCTTTCATTTTACTCATTCTGTCTGATATAATAAATTCCATAATATTCTTCCTTTCTTACGCCTGAAGAAATTTTTCTCAGACTGTGCATTTGCTGAGCGTAGTGTACTTTGTGTACATAAGCGAATGCAAAGGTGCAGTATGGGGAAAATTTAGTTCAGGCTCACTAATTTAATTTTTTAAAACAACGCAGGACCAAGCGCCGCGTTCATACTCTTCAACTACTTTAAAGCCTTTTTCTTTGATTGTATCAACAACCTCGTCTTTTCTTTCAGAGATAATGCCTGATACAACAAGGATTGAATTTTCTTTAAGAAATTCGTTAAAATATGGGCTCATAGCTTTTAAAACATCTGCAACTATGTTTGCAAAAATAACATCGTACTTTTTATAGCCGATTTTTTCTCTTAATGCTTCATCATCTATAATATTTCCGCAGTGCACATCAAAAACTTTCTTTTCAAAATCGTTGCCCATAATATTTTCGCCTGCGATTTTAACGCTATTCTGGTCAATATCTACAAGGTTTAAGTGTTTAGCTTCCATTAAGAGTGCGCCGATTGATAAAATACCGCTACCGCAACCAAGGTCTAAAACTTCTTTGTCTTTTAGGTCAAGCTTTTCCATAACCTCAAGACAAAGGGCAGTTGTTTCGTGTGTGCCTGTACCAAAGCTCATACCGGGGTCAATTTCAAGAATTTTTCTGTTATCTTTATTTTCAACAGTTTCCCAGGTTGGTTTGATTAAGAATTTATCACCAATATTGAAAGGCTTGAAGAACTGCTTCCAGTTGTTTGCCCAGTCCTCTTCCTTAACATTGGTAACCTGCATTTCAAGAGTGCCGTACTTTTCTTCTGCTTTCAATATTTCAATTTCCTGTTTAATTGCCGCAAACATATCCATTCCCTGTGTGTTATCAGGAAGATAGAAAAACACCTTTGTTTCGCAATCTTTTAAGTACATAAGGTTTTCATCTACATAATCCCAATAAGTTTGTGTACCCTCTAAAAACTCATTGAAATCATCTGAATTTTCTATTCTCATTCCGCTTATACCAACATTTAAAAGAGCACCTGTAATAACCTCTATACCCTCACTGTTGGTTGTTATGCTGACTTCTGTCCAGTTCATATTTTACCTCCATAGTAAAAAAGCATCTTATTTGTTGATTTTATCACAAATAAAATGCTTTGTAAACTTATTTGAATATTTTTTTGATTTTTTCGGCAAAGCTTTCTTTGTTTCTGTTGTTTCCTTCATCTACTTCCTGGAACTGTCTTAAAATTTCTTTCTGTTTTGATGAAAGATTTTTTGGAACATCAATGGTAACAGTAAAGATATGGTCGCCTTTACCAAGCATTCTTTTGATACCCTTACCTTTGATAGTAAACTTTGTGCCGGTTTGTGTTCCTTCAGGAATTTTAAATTCTGTTTTTCCGTGAATTGTAGGAACTTCAATTTCACCGCCAAGAGCCGCTTCTGCAAAGCTTATCGGCACTTCACAGTAAACATCTGCATTCTTTCTTGTGAAAATAAGATGAGGCTTAATTCTTATGCCTATAAGTAAATCGCCGTATGGTCCACCATTTGTTCCTGCATTACCAAAACCTCGCTTCTGGAGATACTGACCGTGATCAATACCTTCAGGAATATCAAGAATAATCTTTTTATTCTTTCTTACTCTGCCTCCGCCTGAACAGTTAGGACAAGCTTCTTTAATGATTTTACCCTTGCCTGAACATTTTGGACAAGGTCTTGATGTCATCATATTGCCAAGCATAGTTCTCTGCACGGATTTAATCTGACCTGTTCCTTTACAGTCAGGACAAATTTCAGGAGATGTGCCTTTTTTAGCACCGCTACCACTACATTCCTCGCAGACTTCAATTCTCTGGAATTTGATTTCCTTCTTAACACCAAAAGCTGCTTCTTCAAATGTAAGGTCTGCGGCGATTTCAATATCGCTTCCCTGCCTTGGGGCATTGCTTGTTGCAGAGCTACCGCCAAAGCCACCGAAAATGTCGCTGAATATATCGCCAAAGCCTTCAAAACCACCGAAGCCACCGCCAAAGCCGCCACCTGCACCACCTGCGCCGTAGCTTGGGTCAACACCTGCGTGACCGAACTGGTCATATCTTTGCTTCTTTTCAGGATTTGAAAGCACTTCGTATGCTTCGTTTACCTCTTTAAATTTAGCCTCGGCTTCCTTATCACCCGGATTCATATCAGGATGATATTTTTTTGCCATACCTCTGAAAGCCTTTTTAATTTCTGCTTCATCGGCACCTTTATTTATACCGAGGACCTCATAATAGTCTCTTTTATCTGCCATAGGAGATTATAAATCCTTTCCTGTTAAATAGCCGGGAATGGAAAAACAGAGGAATATTTTGATAAATTCACTCCGCAGTGTATTTTTATACATAAGTGAGGGAATTTATTAAAAAGCGACTTGAAACCAAGTGACTACACTTGGTTTCAAAGCGCTATTACCTGTTTTTACTTTCCGGAATCAATCTTCGTCTACTACTTCGCCATTTGCTTCATTAGCACCAGGTTCTGCACCAGGCTGTCCCTGAGCCTGCTGATACATTTTAGCTGAGATTTCATAGAATACTTTCTGGAGAGCTTCTGTTGAAGCTTTGATTTCTTCTGTGTTATCTGTAGCGATTGCTGCTTTAACTTTTTCGATTTCTGCAGTAATTGAAGCTTTTTCTTCTTCTGAAATCTTATCTTTCATTTCATCTAATGCTTTTTCAGACTGATATACAAGTGAGTCTGCCTGATTTTTAGCTTCAATAGCTTCTTTCTTTTTCTTATCTTCTTCTGCATATTTTTCTGCTTCTTTTACAGCCTTGTCAATATCTTCATCTGAAAGATTTGTTGAAGCAGTGATTGTGATTTTCTGTTCTGCACCTGTACCAAGGTCTTTTGCAGAAACGTTAACGATACCATTGGCATCAATATCAAATGTTACTTCAATCTGTGGTACGCCTCTTGGAGCAGGAGCGATACCTGTAAGTGAAAATCTACCGAGTGTTTTGTTATCTGCAGCCATTTCTCTTTCGCCCTGAAGAACGTGAATTTCTACTGATGTCTGACCATCTGCAGCAGTTGAGAATACCTGGCTTTTCTTTGTAGGAATAGTTGTATTTCTTTCGATAAGCTTTGTGCAAACATTACCGAGTGTTTCGATACCCAGTGAAAGTGGTGTTACGTCTAAAAGGAGAAGACCTTTAACGTCGCCGCCAAGAACACCGCCCTGAATTGCAGCACCAACTGCAACACATTCGTCAGGGTTAACACCTTTGTGTGGTTCTTTGCCCATAAACTTTTTAACTGCTTCCTGAACTGCAGGGATTCTTGATGAACCACCTACTAAAATAACTTTATTTACTTCAGAAGCTGAAAGACCTGAATCTCTTAACGCATTTCTTGTTGGTTCCATTGTTCTTTCAACAAGGTCTGCAGTAAGTTCGTCAAATTTAGCTCTTGTGATTGTAATATCAAGGTGTTTTGGACCTGTAGCATCTGCAGAAATAAATGGAAGGTTAACATTTGTTGTCATAGCAGATGAAAGTTCAATTTTAGCTTTTTCTGCAGCTTCCTTTAATCTCTGTGCAGCCATTTTATCAGCTCGCAAGTCAATGCCGTTTTCTTTTTTGAATTCGTCTGCTAAATAGTCGATAAGCTTCTGGTCGAAGTCATCTCCACCAAGTTTTGTATCACCGTTTGTAGCTAAAACTTCAAATACGCCGTCGCTGATTTCAAGAATAGATACGTCGAATGTACCACCACCAAGGTCGTAAACCATAACTTTTTCGCCACTGTCTTTGTCAAGACCGTATGAAAGTGCAGCTGCAGTTGGTTCGTTGATAATTCTTAAAACTTCAAGACCTGCGATTTTACCTGCATCTTTTGTTGCCTGTCTCTGTGCATCTGAGAAGTATGCAGGAACTGTGATAACTGCCTGAGTTACTGTTTCACCGAGATAGCTTTCTGCATCTGCCTTTAATTTCTGGAGAATCATTGCAGAAATTTCCTGAGGTGAGTATGATTTATCATCTATTGTAACCTTTTTATCTGTACCCATATCTCTTTTAATTGAGATAATTGTTCTGTCAGGATTTGTGATTGCCTGTCTTTTAGCAACCTGACCTACAAGTCTTTCCCCGTCTTTTGTGAAAGCTACAACTGATGGAGTTGTTCTTCCGCCTTCTGCATTAGTTATAACTGCTGCTTCTCCGCCTTCCATAACGGATACACATGAGTTTGTTGTACCTAAATCAATACCAATAATTTTTGCCATAATATTTCAATCCTTTCTTTAATTAGCAACTTTAACCATACTGTGTCTTATTACTTTATCTTTATACATATAACCTGCCATAAATTCTTCAACCACAACATTTTCGCCAACGCTGTCATCATCTATGTGCATAACTGCGTTATGGAAATTAGGGTCAAACTGACAGTTTAAAGCCTCAATTTTTTTAACTTCAAGCTTTTCAAGAACTTCTTCAAGTTGTTTGTAAATCATCATAAGTCCCTGCGCTACAGGTGATGAATCTTCTTTATCTATAGAACTTACTGCTCTGTCAAAGCTGTCTATAAAAGGAAGCAGTTTTTCAACTGTATCGCATACTGCATTTGCATAAGTTGTAAGACTTTCTTTCTGAGTTCTTTTTTTGTAGTTTGCAAGCTCTGCCATAAGTCTTAAATACTGGTCCTTATAATCAGGCTCTGCAGGTTCTTCAACTGCATCAGTTGTTTCTTCAACAACTTCTTCAGTGGTTTCTTCTACTTTTTCTTCTTTATTTTCACTCATCGTCTTCACCTCCGGATGAAATTTCCTTCATCTTATTGTTTACTATGTCTGTCATATGTTTCATAACGGAAACTGCTTTCTGATAATCCATTCTTGTTGGACCGATTATACCGATAACACCTTCCATATTATCACCAATTTTATATCTTGAAGTTATAATACTGCAATCTTCAAGTGGTGTACCCTTTGCGCCAATGCTAACTGTTACACCCTCTTCGTTTATATCCATACTGTTAACAACTTCAAGCATTCCCTGATTGTTATCCACAAGCTGTAAGAATTTTTTTGCTTTGGTTACATCACTGTATTCCGGGAAATTAAGAATGTTTGTTTTACCGTCTATATGCACATCTGCACCTGTGCTTGGATTTATGCATTCCTGTATGAACTTGAATACAGAAAGCACAAGTTCGTTTGATACACTTGCATCGTTAACAAGCTTTATAATTGTTTCAACAGTTATCATCGAAAAATCAAGACCTGTTAAATGTTTATTTATTGACTCTTCAAGTCTTGAAAGCTCATCTGCAGTTACTTTAACGGGAATTCTGATTTTTTTGTCTTTTATAATTCCCTGGTCTGTTACTATAACCGCCAGAAAAATATTACTTTCTATATAAATAAGTCTTACACTCTTTATACCGTCTCTTTTAATTCTCGGTGCAACCGAAAAGGAAGTACAGTTTGTTAAATCTGACATAACTGTTGAAGCTTTTGCAATAACCTTATCAAGATAATCAACCTTCTCCTCCATTACAGAGCGGAGTACTTCAATCTCTTCCATTGTTAAGCTATACTGTGTCATAAGCTCATCAACATAAAGTCTGTATGCATTAACCGAAGGAACTCTTCCTGCTGAGGTATGAGGCTGATTTAAATAACCAAGCTCTTCAAGGTCAGACATTTCGTTTCTTATGGTTGCAGAGCTTAATCCAAGTTTATATTTCTTTTCAAGAGTTCTTGAACCAACAGGTTCTGCCGTACTTATATAACTGTCTACAATAGCACGCAGTATCTGTTTTTTTCTTTCATCAAGCATTAGTTTCACCTCGTTATTAGCACTCACTCAATTTGAGTGCTAATTACTTTATACATAAGATAACACTTTTTTTAATAAATGTCAACAGTTTTTTGAAAATTATTTTGACTTTCTTTGACCTATGAACAGTTAGGAATCAGGAGTTGGGAGTTGGGAGTAAAGACAAGGAGACGGTTCTGTTATGTCAGAGAGACCCTATAACAAAAAAATCACCCTTATTGATATGCACCCCAAAAGTTAGACACTTTTGGAGGTGCATGTTTTTTATGGCAAAAAAAGGGACAACTCAAAAAAACTACTCGTCAGAATTCAAAATATCTGTTATAATGGATATGCGAGAACATCATTTAGCATATCACG
>JAZROD010000020.1:0-17982 GCA_045648505.1 Clostridia bacterium
AAGCAGGGTGTGATCTCCTTCAGGGATTCTACTATTACAAACCTATGCCGGTAGCGCAGCTTGAAAAAGTATTTAATGAAAATTCAGGAGGTGTTTAAATGCTGTCTGTAATTATTCCTGCATACAATGAGGAATTATCAGTAGAAAGAGCTTACTATACAATATCCAAGATTTTAAGAGAAGCTGAAATTGACAATGAAATTATTTTTATTGATGATGGCTCTACTGATACTACATATAAAAAAATAAAAAATTTAACCGATAAAGAAAAAAATATATATGGACTGCATTTTTCAAGAAATTTTGGAAAAGAGGCAGCCATCTCAGCAGGCCTTGCAAGTGCCAAAGGAGATGCGGTTGTAGTAATTGATTGCGACCTTCAACATCCTCCCGAGAAAATTGTCGAAATGTATCGTTTATGGCAAGAAGGATATGAAATTGTTGAGGGTATTAAAAAAACAAGAGGCAAAGAAAGCAAAATGCATGGCTTTGCTGCAAGAAAGTTTTATAGGGTTATCAGTTCGGTAGTAGGATTTGATATGTCAAACGCTTCTGATTTCAAACTGCTTGACAGAAAAGTTGTAGATATACTCAATAGAATTCCTGAAAGAAAAGGCTTCTTCAGAGCGATTTCTTTTTGGGTTGGATATCACAAAACAACTGTTGAATTTGAGGTTAAGGAAAGACTTGAAGGTGAATCAAAATGGTCTGCCATAGGTCTTTTGAAATATGCTGTTTCAAATATTTCAGCCTACTCAACAGCACCGATGCAAATCGTTACGGTGCTTGGTGTTATGATGCTTATTATTACTGCTATCTTCAGCGTTTGGGCACTGATTGATAAAATTCGCGGCATTGCCCTTGAAGGTATGACAACTGTTATAATTATCCTGATATTTATAGGAAGTATTATGATGATAAGTCTTGGTATTATCGGATATTATGTTGCCCGTATTTATGATGAAATTAAAGGAAGACCGAAATATATTGTTTCTTCAACTTGTAGGAGCAAGGAAGATTAAAAACAGTTTTAAGGAGGTGTAGTATGGAAAGAAATGTGCTTGTTGACAGACTGAAAGGATATGCCTGTTTTTTGGTACTGTTTGGTCATGTTATTATGGGAATAAGACTTGCAGGCATAGATATTCCTAAGTTTTTTGGTGGAATGGAAAAGTTTATATGGTCTTTTCATGTTGCACTTTTTCTGTTTTTGAGCGGTGTTGTATATAAAGTTACCGGTGAGTGGAAAAACAAGAAAACAAAATTGGGATTTATTCTCTATAAGCTTTACACTCTTGGTATTCCATATATAGCTTTTTCAGCTATATATATATTAATAAACAGTTTAGTTGGAGAATCGAATACCGGTTTTGCAGTTTCAGATATTCTTTATATATGGAAAGCCCCTGTTGCTCAATATTGGTTTTTGTATGCACTGTTCTTTTTATTTTGTATTTGGACGGCTTTTTCAGGAATGATAAAAAATTGGCAAATTACACTTATCGTTGTTTTAATAGGCTATTTAGCTCCACTTTTTGGCATTCCTTTTGGAAGCTTGGATGTGGTGTTTTATTCAGCGCTTGCCTTTGGAATCGGCACATTTGTTGATTTCAAAAAACTCACTAAGCTTTCTGACTGGGCTAAATGGTTAATTGTGTTAATGCATATAGTAACAGGTGTCCTGTTTGTTTTAATAAACAAAATAGAAGCTCCGTTCATAAAGGAAATAATGATACTGTTTGGGATATATTCAAGTATTATGTTTATTTCTCTGCTCCAATGCTGTAAACCTGTTACTCATTTTCTCGATTTTGTAAATAAGTATTCCTTTCAGATTTATTTATTACACACTATATTTACTGCCGGGATAAGAATAATCTTACTTCGTATGAATATAGCCCAGTGGTGGATTCACGTTCTTTTAGGAACTGCTTGCGGATTGATATTTTCGGTGTTAGCGGCAGTAATTGCAAAAAAAGTAAAGTTTTTGCATTTCTTCTTCTTTCCTGCAAAAATTTATACATTGAAGAAGGGAGAACATAGAGGTAGCTAATCGTAGTAAAAGCTTATTCGTCTCCTTTGAATTTGGGATATTTATTAGAAGCAATTACCTAGGTATAAATAATAATATATGTCCTGTACGGACGATGAAATTCCACGAAATTGCAGAACAATTAAAAGGCGTAAAGCTGTCGTTAACTATAAATTCAGATGGGTATTGATTTTAATCCTACTTTTTTCTCACACAATATGGTAAAAGATAATTTAACATTATCATCACCTGATGAAACTGTAAGAAAATTCTGGGTAGAACACGGAAAAAGATGTGTTGAAATCTCTCAGTACTTTGCAGAAGAAACAGGTGTGCCTTTGAGAATTTTCATCTCTTCTTTTTCTCATAACAATTACAGAATGTTATAAGGTGCATGATTAAAGTACAGCTTGTTTACCAGGCTGTACTTTTTTGTATAATGAAAACCACGCGATAGTCGCGTGGTTCAATAGAGGTTAACCGATGATAAAAAGCCTCCAAATATGTTACAATAGTGATGACCTGCCAGTCAATAAAAAACATATTTGGAGGCTTTATCTATGAAAAAAGTTACAATAGACAATAATAGTTTAGCACACACAAGTTGGAATTGCAAGTACCATATAGTATTTGCGCCGAAATATAGAAGAAAAGTATTTTTTGCAGAGAAACGATTAGAAATAAGAGAAATATTACGATAATTATGTCAATGGAAAGGAGTGGAAATTATAGAGGGAGAAGTATGTCCTGACCATATACATATGTTAGTTAGCATCCCACCCAAAATGAGCGTTTCGGGTTTTATGGGATACTTGAAAGGTAAAAGTGAATTGCTGATATTTCAAAAGTGGGGGAATATGAAGTTCGAATACCGAAATCGCGAATTTTGGTGTAAGGGATATTACGTAGATACCGTGGGTAAAAATACAAAATCAATAAAAGAGTATATAGCAGAACAATTAAAGAGAGAGCGGGAAAGTGATCAGTTGAGCATGTTTGACCCACGGGACCCATTTGTGGGTAGTAAGTAATAATTGCATGGCTGGCAGGCCGATAAAAAAGCGCACTTGTGCGCAGCCAGTAAAGGGGAGGGCTATGCCCGAAAATGAAATACCCCCCGTTATACGGGGGGATATTTATTAGTTTTTTAATGTAGAAATAATTTCAACAGGTGATTGGTATCCGTGAGTTCCGTTTTGATAAAATTCAATTTGTTTTTGTGTATTTAAATTATTATAAAGTGCCATAACACCTGATGGGGGACATATATAGTCGCCGAGCCTTGCTGTAATTTTTACAGGACATTTAACTTTTTTAGCCTGAATTGCTGTATCAAAAAATGTAAGACCATAGGTGTAGTCAGGTGACCAACCTCTTATTCTTCCAATATCGGACTTCCAGTTGCTTTTGTATCCACCGACATTACAAAGCCACGGTATGGCAATATCAAGATAAGTAATTGCATCATCTTGCGCTGCGATGGTGGTTGCCTGAAGCGCCCCCTGGCTGCCGCCTTGAGCAGTTATATTTTTATGGTTCCATTTAGGATGACTTTTTAAAAACTTCAATGCAACTAAATTCCTTAACATCATACCTTTAAAGTAGCTTGTTTCAGGTCTTGAATTTTCTATATTATCAAACCCGTAGTAGAAAAGTTCACCGTCAGGCTCACGATATAAGCTGTCATAGTATTCCTGTTTTTCATTAGGTGCAATTCCGTGTGCATTAACTGTTAATGTAATTTTATTGTCAACGCAATTGATTGGTGTAGGTATTACTCCATATCCCATAAATCTGATTTCGGCATTGAAGACACAATCTTTTTTAGGATATGTTAATATACCTTGC
The DNA here is from genome assembly GCA_045648505.1 of Clostridia bacterium. Classification (GTDB taxonomy): domain Bacteria; phylum Bacillota; class Clostridia; order RGIG6154; family RGIG6154; genus RGIG8700. Next base: position 3,881 of record JAZROD010000020.1, read on the forward strand.
GAAGGGGTGTTATCAGGTATGTCTATTTTAACTTCATAAATTTCAAAGTCTTGATTTTCATTGTCGTCAATTTTCTTTAAACAAACATTTGAAACATCTGTTGTTTCTACAACCTTCTTGATGCTATTCCAGAACTCATCAAAATTGTCAGGAGTTTTTGTGTCAGTTTTAATTTTATCTACATCCACTCCTGCACCGCCTTCAAATCTTATGAAATTTTGTAAAGGCAATTTGTTTTTGTCACATGCTTCAACTATTACTCTTACAAAACCGGGAGAGTCAAGTCTTGCGGTAAGTGTAAGTGGTACGGGCATACCATTTACAGGGGTATAGCCACATTCGCTTCTTCCGAAATCATACTGAATTTCCCATTTATAATATATTATTTCTTTGCAAGCTAATATTTCTGTACCAGATGCAGGATAGATTGTAAAAGTTATAATCTCATTTACTTTGTAGCTAAGTGCATCTTTGTCTGTAATGCCATAAAAATGTATTATTTCCATAAAGCACCTCCTTTTGCAGTATAACATTTTATCAATTAGGAGTCAATGAGAAAAAATTTTGTCAAAGTATTGCCATATTTAGCTTTTTTTGATATAATAAGCTATATTTTTTGAAAGGACGAGTGTTATCAATGGAAAATAAAACAAAAAAAGCTTCATTTTCCAGCTCTATAGGTTTTGTTCTTGCGGCTGCAGGAAGTGCGGTAGGGCTTGGAAATATTTGGAGATTCCCTTATCTTGCTGCGCAAGGCGGAGGTGGATTATTTCTTATTGTATACCTTATATTAATTTTAACTTTTGGTTATGCACTTCTTGCTACTGACCTTATTATAGGCAGAAAAACAAAGATGAATGCTATAAACGCTTATGCTTCTATAAGTAAAAAATGGAAGTTTTTAGGTATACTTACATTTATTGTACCGGCTACAATTATGACTTATTATTCAGTAATTGGCGGATGGGTTGCTAAGTATATTCTTGTTTATTGCACAGGTAAGACCGGTGCTGCAGCAACAGATGGATATTTTACAGATTTTATCACATCTAATGTATCTCCTATAGTATTTATGTTTATCTTCCTTGCTATAACTGCTTTTGTTGTTTACAAAGGTGTTGAAAAGGGTATTGAAAAATTTTCAAAATATGTTATGCCTGGACTTATTATAATGGTAATTGGTATAGCAATTTTTTCACTTTGTCTTAAACATACAGACGCAGAAGGTGTAACAAGAACAGGACTTCAGGGTCTTGGTATTTATTTAATACCTAGATTTGACGGAATAACTTTCAGTAAATTTATGGGAATTGTTCTTTCTGCTCTCAGTCAGTTATTCTATTCGTTAAGTGTATCTATGGGTATTATGATTACATACGGAGCTTATGTTAAAGATGATGTAGATTTAAACAAAAATATAACCCGTATCGAAATTTTTGATACAGGTGTTGCAGTACTTGCAGGTATGATGGTTATTCCGGCTGTATATGCATTTATGGGTGCAGAAGGACTTGAAAGTTCAGGCGCAGGTCTTATGTTTATTGTACTCCCTAAAGTTTTTAATGCTATGGGTTCAGTAGGTACTGTAGTTGGCGTATTGTTCTTTGTTATGGTTGCTTTTGCCGCTTTAACATCAAGTGTTTCAATTATGGAAACAATCGTATCAACTTGTATGGAAATGTTTAAAGCATCTAGAAAGAAAGTTAGCCTTGTAATCGCAGTTTTATCTGCTGTTGCATCTATCGTAGTTTGTATGGGCTATAATATTTTCTACTTTGAAATGATGCTTCCTACAGGTTCAACAGGACAGCTTCTTGATGTTCTTGACTATGTAAGCAACAGTTTCCTTATGCCTATCGTTTCTCTTTGTACTTGTATCTTAATTGGTTGGATTGTTAAACCTAAATGGGCAATTGATGAGATGGAGAAGGGGGGACATAAATTTAAGAAAAAAGGTCTTTATGTAGTTATAATTAAATATATTGCACCTATTTTACTTATTGCAGTGTTCCTTAAATCAATTGGTATAATCTGATATAAAAATATTCCCTCACTCGAGGGAATATTTTTTTTGTTAAATGCTAATAATAATTGACAAAAACAAGATTTTTTGATAAAATGTTTTAGTAAGTTTGTATTTATCCGCAATGCGGTTAAATAACCATGTCACACTAGCCGGGGAGGTAGCGGTGCCCTGAATCTGCAATCCGCTATAGCAGAGGTGAATGTCTTACTGAGGACTTTAACTGTATAGTCTGCCTTTAAGCAGAGGTGTTGAGAATTGGGTCTTGAGCAATTATGTGTCGTGAACCTTGTCAGGTGGGGAACCAAGCAGCAATAAGCGAATTACATGATGTGACTTGAGGGTGCCTTATTTGAGCCAAAACTTGAAGAAGCGTATATAGTTAATTTTCGAAGTAAGACTGTGTGGCTTATTTAATAGGAGGAAAAGATGGAATATCAGGCACTTTACAGAAAATTCAGACCTGAAGAATTTTCAGATGTTGTTGGTCAGGATCATATAGTTCGTTCTTTATCCAATCAGATAGAGAACAGTAAAGTTGCGCACGCCTATCTTTTCTGTGGAACAAGAGGAACAGGAAAAACTACTACCGCCAGAATTTTATCTAGAGCAGTTAACTGCACAAATAGAAAAGGTGCAAACCCTTGTAATGAATGTGCGGCATGCAAATCTATTTTAAATCAAAGTGCTGTCGATGTTATTGAAATTGACGCAGCTTCAAATAACAGCGTTGAAAATATCCGTAATGTAATTGATGAGGTTGTTTATCCTCCAGTTATGCTTAACCACAAAGTATATATAATTGACGAAGTACATATGCTTTCAACCAATGCTTTTAATGCATTGCTTAAAACATTGGAAGAACCACCGGAACACGTTATATTTATTCTAGCAACAACTGAATATCACAAAATACCGGCAACAATTATGTCAAGATGTCAACGATTTGACTTCAGAAGAATATCATCTAATGAAATTAAAGACAGATTAAAGTATGTCTGTGATGAATCAGGTGTGAAAGTTGATGATGAAGCATTAAACACAGTAGCTTATGCTGCAGACGGTTCTCTTCGTGACGGACTTTCAATACTTGATAAATGTATTTCTTTTGGTCACGATGTTGTTACGGGAGAAATAGCAACAAAAGTTCTTGGAATTGTTGATGATTCTACATTGTTTGAATTATCTCGTGCTATTTCTAAATGTGATATACCTACAATTATTGAATTATCAGAACAAGCAATAAGAGAGGGAAGAGACCCTATTCTTATGACAGTTTATTTAATTGAGCATTTCAGATGCCTTATGATTGCTTCTTATGTTTCAAGTCCTGAAGATGTTTTGCAGATTTCAGGAGAAAGAGCTGATAAGTTCAAAGAATTCTGTAAAGATTTTACACCAGGTGAAATTGTAAATATAGTACGCAGTTTAAGTAATTTATATAAAATGCAGAAAGAAGCTCCAAATACTAAAGTGATTTTGGAAGTAGGACTTGTAACACTTGCAAATTCTTATAATAAGCAAGTGGCACAGATTCCTACAATGCCGGCGGTTGAATACAGACCGCAGGTTACACCGGTTGTAAATATAAAACCTGAACCTGTTAAACCAACAACACCACAGGTTGAACAAGTAACTGAAAGTAAGCCTGCTGTTGAAGATGTTTCTGTAATTTCAACACAGACATCCGGCGTTCTTCCATCATGGCCTGATGTCGTTGGGCTTATAGCAAGGGAAGGGAATGCACTCCTTTCTTCAGCTATTTCTTATGCAAATCCATATGAAAATGAGAATAAAGTAAATATTGTTTTTAAGAAAAGTATGGAAGTAAACAAGAAATTGGTTGATAAACCTGAAAATTGTGCAATAATTGAGAAAGCTATTTATGAATGCACAGGCAAAAATGTTAAAGTTGCATTTAAGTTAGAGGAAGATGCATCGGATTTTAAGAAAGCTCCTGTTAAAACGGTAAGCGCACAGGAGAAGATAGAAAAGCTTGCCGAAAAGTTTCCAGATATAGTAAAGATTGAAGATTGAGAGGATTATAAATATGGCTAAAAACAGATTTCCAATGGGTGGAATGGGCGGAATGAATATGAATCAGATGATGAAGCAGGCACAGAAGCTTCAGCAAGATATGTTAAAGATGCAGGAAGATTTAGACAATCTTACTGTAGAAGCATCTGCAGGTGGTGGTATGGTTACAGTTACTGCTACTGCAAAAAAAGAGATTACATCAATTAAAATCAATCCTGAAGCAGTTGATCCTGATGATGTAGAAATGCTCGAAGACCTTATCCTTTCTGCAGTGAGAGAAGCATTATCTAAAGCAGAAAAAACTTCTTCAGAACAAATGGGAAAACTTACAGGCGGTATGAACATACCTGGCTTGTTTTAAAAAATAGTACACATTTTGTGTACTTTATTTCGAGGTGTGGCTCAGTTTGGTAGAGTACTTCGTTCGGGACGAAGGGGCCGCAGGTTCAAATCCTGTCACCTCGACCAAAAAAGCACTTCATTGCTGAAGTGCTTTTTTTTGTCAGATTTTTATTTTTTTGTTTAATGATGGCAATTGTATGTATATAACTGCTATAAAAACAACTATACAACCAAGAAGTTCTCTGAATGTTAATATTTCATTTAAGAAGAGCCAACCTGATAATGCGGCAAAAACTGATTCTAAACTCATAATGATTGAAGCAATTGTAGGTTCTGCGTATTTTTGGCCAATGATTTGCAATGTATATGCTATACCGCATGACATAATACCCGAATATGCAATAGGACCAAAACTTATTAAAAGATTTGTAGTGTCAGGTTTTTCTATAAATATCATTCCCAATGATGAAATAAATCCGGCTATGAAAAATTGAATAAAAGATAATTTAATTCCATCTGTTTTGGGAGAAAATTTGTCAATAACAATTATATGAAAAGCAAAAAATACTGCACAGATAAGTACAAGAACATCGCCCTTGTCAATTGAGGAAAAGCCTTCTTTCATACAAAGAAGATACATTCCTGTCATAGCAATCAGTACTGATATTATTGTTTTAAATGTGAGTTTTCTTCCGATGAACATTCCTACAATCGGAACAAAAATCATATATAGTGATGTAAGGAATCCTGATTTACCAGCATCTATGTATTTCATTCCGTATGTTTGCAATAATGTTGCTATACAAAGGATTATGCCACATAATGTACCGCCAATAATTAAATCTTTATTTTTGAAATCAGGTTTAAATTTGTCCTTTACTAAAATCACAGGTAAAAGAACCAAAGCACCAAGCAAAGTTCTTAAACCGATAAAAGTCATAGGACCAACGGTTTCAACTCCAAGTTTCTGTGATACAAAGGAGCTACCCCATATTATTGCCGTAATAAGTAATATAATAGAACCTTTTAAATTTTTATTCATAGTACACCTCTCATAAGAGCTATTATAACATATTGAATAAAAAGAGTCAAATTGAAGAAAAATATATTTAAAAATCTTAATTTGGCGAATTTGTTGACTTTAATTAGGGATTAAGATATAATTTATATGAAAGGAGATTATATTATGGATTTTTACTCAAATTTTGAAAAAGTAAGAAAGGCGTTTCTCAAGGTTAATAAAGAAGCATTAACTGAAGATTTTGCAATTCAGATTAACCTTCTTGACGATGAAGGAAACGGCGCTTTTTACATCGCACGTCTTGGTGGAGTATGTTCTATTGAACCTTATGATTATCGTGACCATACAGCAATGATAGATATTAAAACAGCAGATATGGTTAAACTTATTCAGGGAAAACTTGATGTTATTTCAGCACTTGAAAAAGGTAATGTGACAGTTACAGGTAATTTCGAACATGCAAAAATGCTTGCATCTCTTTTACCTGAAAAAAAGACTGCAACAAAAAAATCAACAACAACCAAGAAGAAAGCTACTGTTAAGAAAGCGGCAACTAAAGTGGAAAAAGAAGTTGTTGAAGATGTTAAAAAAGGAAAGAAACCTGCAGCTAAAGTTGTTAAAAAAGAATCAAAATAAAAAAATCCCTTACGGGATTTTTTTATTACCAGTTAAAATCTATTACTGCAGTTGCATACCATTGATTGATTAAATCATTTATGTATGTTTCTGCATCAAAAGCATAGAGTGCTTCAAATGGTATTTCTTTATATGTTTCAATGGCTTTTATGATATGGTAGCCGTATGATGTTTCTGTTACAGGTGAAATCTGATTTTTGCTTAATTTAAGTGCAGCACTTTCAAATTCTTCAACCATACCGCTTCCTTCATAGATATAATAACCTTCTTTCGGCATTCCAGGGTCGTTGTTGTTCTGTGCAATATAACTGTCAAAATTATTTGGTTTCTTCTTAACACTATTGTATATTGATGATGCTTTGGTTTTTGCAGCTGCTTTTTCTTTATCTGATAACGGAGCACCTGTGTTAAGATCAACAGTAGGAATTAAAATGTGTTTAACTCTGACAGTTGGAAGTGTAAAAGATGCAATATTTTCTTCGTAATATTTTCTTGCACTTTCTACATTTTCGTTTTTAATGTTTTGATCGTTAGAAATAATATCATATAATTTAGCATAAACGATGTCGTAAGTTGCAACAGTTATATAGTAAGCTTTATACTCATCAAAAGTGATGTTTTCCTGTGCGAGAATAATTTCAAATATTTCTTTTCCACCGAATTCTTGCTGTACAATATTTTCAAAAGAACTTTCTATCTGTGCAATTTCTTCGTCTGTAACAGAAATTCCATAAGCGTTTTTATATGTTTCAACAAAAGCATAAATTACTGCACCTTGTTCAACTGTTTGTCTTATTGTTTCTTCTGATGATGAAGAAGAAGCGTTTTGTCCTTCGACTTTAATTAAGTAACTTGGAATTTCAATTTTGTTAACAGTACCTGTAACTTTTGAGAAATCAATATCTACTTTATCAAGTGTTGCAGTTCTTGTTTCACTGTCCCAGCCAACTGTGTAGTTAAAAAGAGTTCCCAAATCTCTGAGTGAAACATAAGTTGTTCCGTTATTTATAAAATTTCTTACTTCAACAGGAATGTTGTTAATCACGATGTCTGCATAATCAACCAAAGCATCTATTGTAGCAAAATAATACTGTGTGGAAGGTATTTCAGTAACAGGAGTTGCCTGAGTACCTGCTTTGAAAGAAGCAGTCTTTGTTGAATCATCCCAGGAAACTTCATATCCGAAAGTATTAGCGGCATCTCTTAAACCGATGTAAGTTGTTCCTTCGTGGACAAAGTTATGCATCCATACCTGCTGACCGTTAACATAAATGTTTACATAATCAACAGTGATAGCCATAGACTGTGTTGTGTATGTGTTGGCAGAAACAGTTGTTATAGCTGTTACAAGGATTGCAACACATAAGATTAAACTTAATAATTTTTTCATTGTTTTTCTCCTTTAAAGATTAAATAAATTTATTGTATATGAAATTTGTTTGTCCCAATATACCCATGTATGATTACCTTCTGATTCTTCGTATGTGTAATCAAAAGATAGTGTTTTCATATGGTCTCTGAATTTAGTATTATCTTCATACATAAAGTCATCAAAACCGCACCATTGATATATTTTAGGTTTTATATCCTTTTCATTAAGTTTGCTTGATAAAAAGAATAAATCTTCGTCATCAGGTATTTCGTTGTCATGAATCGCAGACATATCAAAACTACTGATAGAATATCTGTGCTTTACATCGGTAACACCTGAAAAAGAAGCAGCACCGAAATAGTTTCCCGGATTTTTCATCGCTATTTTCAAAGCTCCGTATCCGCCCATTGAAAGTCCTGCAATGTATCTGTCTTCACGCTTACCTGAAAACGGTATCAGCTTTTCAACAAAAGAGGGAAGTTCCTTTGAAATATAGTCGTAATAGTTATAACTGCTTTTCATATTACTGTAAAAACTTTTTCCGCCATCGGGGCAGACAACTGCAAGCTTACCGCTTGCTAAAACATCTCTGTAGACAGTTGTTTTGTAAAGCCAGTCTTCCTGATTATCTGAAAGACCGTGAAGCAAATATAAAATTTTCAAGTTTCCTTCTATTTTGTCTGGAAGCATAATTATAACATTAGTTTGCTTACCAAGACTTGTACTCTTATGAGTTAAATTTATTATAGCCATATTATCCTCCTGAATTTTTATTTTATTATACTTTTATTATTGATTTATGTCAACTTAATATTTTTAAAAAAACTCTTTATTTTTGAGTAAATATATAGTATAATATAAAATAGACTAATATGATTAAGGAAGGTAAAGGCTATGAGTAGAAAAGATGCAAGAGAATCTGCATTTAAAATTTTATATCAGGTTGATATTCAAAAATGCAATGTTGATGAAATATTAACAACTTTTTATAATGAAAATGTTGTTACTGATGAAGATAAGATATATATTGATGATGTTACAACCGGAGCATTCAACAATCTTAAAGAAATTGATGAAACCATTATAAAAGGTTTAAAAAGCTGGACACTTAACAGAATTTCTAAAGTGGACAAAGCTATTTTAAGACTTGCCGTTTATGAAATTTTCCATAGAGAAGATATTCCTGAAAGAGTATCTATCTTTGAAGCGGTTGAATTGGTTAAAAAGTATGACAGTCCTAAAGCCGGTGGCTTCGTAAATGGTATATTAAGAGGAATTATAAGAAAAAACGAAGAAAGTGAAGAAGAATAATTGAATTCAAATGTTTTAACAGTTTCTGAACTTAATGCCTATATCAAGCGCAAATTTGATTTTGATGAAGTGCTTTCTAATGTTTGGGTAAAAGGTGAAATCTCAAATTTTAAGAATCATTCTTCGGGACATATGTATATGACCATAAAAGATGAAACAGGTGTTATTAAAGCAGTTATGTTCAAAGGTAACACTTTTTCATTGAGATTTATGCCAGAAAACGGAATGAAAGTACTGGCACTTGGAAGAGTAAGCGTTTATGAAAGAGACGGACAATATCAACTTTATATAGAAAAAATGGAACCTGATGGTGTTGGCGCTCTTTATATAGCTTATGAACAATTGAAAAAGCGTCTGGAAGTAGAAGGTTTATTTGATAACAGATATAAAAAAGCAATCCCTGAATTCCCAAAGAAAATTGGCGTGGTAACTTCGCCAACGGGTGCAGCAGTAAGAGATATTCTCAATATTTTAAAGAGAAGATATCCGATAGCAGATGTAACTGTTTATCCCGTTCAGGTACAAGGCGAAGGTTCTGCAGAACAAATTGCTTCAGCCATTAAATATATAAATAATCAAAATGATTGCGATGTTATTATTACAGGCAGAGGTGGCGGAAGCATAGAGGATTTATGGTGCTTTAACGAAGAAATTTGTGCAAGAGCAATATTTGAATCACAAATTCCTGTAATTTCTGCAGTAGGGCATGAAACAGATTTTACTATAGCTGATTTTGTTGCAGATTTAAGAGCGCCAACTCCTTCTGCGGCAGCTGAACTTGCTACACCTGATATATATGAGATTTCTTCATATCTTTCAGAGGTGAACAACAGAATATACAGATTGGCATCAGCTATCTATGAAAATAAGAAATATAAAATAAATGAACTTGCAAAAAGATTTTCAGAAAAAGCAATATTAAATGATTTTGCCAATAAAAGACAGTATATTGATTCTCTTTCGCAAAAGGAATTTACTGCAGTAAATTTAATAATTTCATCTGCAAAAGAAAAATTCATTAAAGAAGTATCAAAACTTGAAGTATTGAATCCGCTCTCTGTAATAAAGAGGGGATATAGCTTAGCAACTGACAGCTATGGTAATGTATTGAACAACATTGCTTCATTTGAAAATGATAAAGAATTTTATCTTAATGTAGATGGCGGTAAAATTAAAGGTATAACTAAGGAGATAATAAATGGCTAATAAATTAACATTTGAAGAAGCTATGATAAAAATAGAAGAAATAGTTGAGAAGCTTGAAACAGGCAAGGCTTCTCTTGATGAAACTGTTGAGCTTTATAAACAAGGTGCAGAACTTTCTGTGCTTTGCAATAAAATGATTGATGAAGCAGAGCAGAAAATTAAAATTCTCGCAAAAACAAAGAATGGACTTGAAGAAAAGGATTTTGAAGTCAATGAATAAAAACGAATATAATAAAAAGAAAGAATATTATCATTCAATTGCTGAACAAACATTGGATAAGTTAAAGCTTGACTATAAATGTAAACAAGAGAGCTTGTTTTCATCAATAAATTATAGTCTTATGGCTAAAGGTAAAAGAATAAGACCAATTATTTTGCTTGCTGCCTGTGAAATGGCAGGGGGCAAAGTTGAAGATTCGGAAAACTTTGCAGCAGGGCTTGAGATGATACATAATTCTTCATTAATTCACGATGATTTGCCTGCTATGGATGATGATGATTTAAGAAGAGGCAATCCAACAAATCATATTGTTTATGGGGAAGCAACAGCCATTCTTGCAGGAGATGTTTTACTTGTCAGACCCTTTGAAGTTATGGCAGATGCTGTGAATACAAAAGGTCAGTTAAATGCTATGAAATACATAGCAAAATGTGCCGGCGCAGAAGGAATGATGGGCGGACAGGAAATTGACCTTAAATGCGAAGGAATTTCAGCTGATGAAGAAACTATCGTAATTTTAAATAAATTGAAAACAGGAGCCCTTTTTAAAGCTGCAGTTGTTGCAGGTGTTATGATTGCGGGTGCTGATGAAGAGAAAATATCTGCCGCTGAAGAATACGGTGATCTTCTTGGTCTTGCTTTTCAGCTTGTTGATGATATTTTGGACAACGATCCTGATGCAAATACAGGTAAGACAAAGGGAAGCGACATTGAAAAACAGAAAAGCACTTATCTTTCTGTTTATGGCGAATCCAAATGCCGTGAAATGATTGAAATGTGCACTGAAAAAGCTAAAGAAGCATTAAATGTTTTTGGTGCAGACAACGAGTTTTTATGTATGCTTGTGGAAGAATTGGCAACAAGAGTAAGCTAATCCAATATTTTAATTTGATTGATATCTTATGTAATGCTATAATGTTTACATAATATTTTTATACGGGAGAAAATTTGTGAAGAAATATATTTGTATTATTTTAACTGCTTTAGTTTTAATCTCTATGTTTAATCTTACAGCAGTGGCACAACTTAATATTCCTGAATACATACGAGTTGGTTTATTTTATAATACAACTGCTAAAACAGCTTTGACCATTTCAGGAGAGAATGTAACTGTAAACTGTGATGGTGCAGAACCTGTAACAAATGCTACATTTTCAATCGGTATTGGTGATAACGGGCTTTTAGTAAACGATGTTTTATACCAGACCAATTCTATTGAATTTGTACCTGAAAACAATATTATTTCTGTTGATGGGAAACAATATCGTGGTTATATCAGACTTTTATTAACAGATAAAGGTATAAATGTTATCAATGTAGTTAAACTTGAAGAATATTTATATGGCGTTCTTCCTCTCGAAATGTCAACAGGCTGGCCTATTGAAGCATTAAAAGCGCAGGCAGTATGTGCAAGAACTTATGCGGCAAAAGATATCGGCAGATTTGAACAATATGGTTTTGATGTTACTGATACCACATTATCTCAGGTTTACGGCGGAATTGGAGTTGAAAAGCCTGATTGTACTATGGCGGTTGATGAAACAAAAGGTATGATTGCAACGTACGGCGGGAAAATTGCTGAAACATATTATTTTGCAACCAGTAACGGCACTACTTTGGATGTTAAAGATGTCTGGGGTGGTACGAATTACCCTTATCTTGTTCCTGTTGATGATTCTATGCAAAGTAATGTTATTAAAGATAATGGAAAATGGAAAGTTAAATTTACAAAAAGTGAATTAACTGAATTATTTAAAAATAAAGGACTTGAAATTGGCGATGTTCTTGATGTTACTGCAGATGAATACAATAATCAAGGTGCAGTTATGAAGCTTACTGTTGTTGGTGCTGACGGAAGAAAGTCCTACACAAAAGGTAAAACAAGAGATATTCTCGCATTAAGAAGTCAGACATATACAATTACAAAACTTACAAGTGGTGGACAAGAAAAAGAACTGTCTGTTTTAACTTCAAACGGCAGTACTAAAACAAAGCTTGGTTTCTGTGTGGCAACATCAAGCGGAACACAAAACATTTCAAATAAAGTAAATGTTCTTTCAAATGATAAAATCGAGTTTTACGAAAACACTAATGGAGAATTTGAAGGAATTGAAATCAATGGTACGGGATATGGTCACGGTATCGGTATGAGTCAGAACGGTGCTAAAGCACTTGCACTTAGCGGTTATACTTTTGACAATATTATAAAACATTATTATACAGGAATTGAATTGACAAACATATCAGTGGAGGAAACAGAAAATGAAACAGTGGAAACTGTCGGATTTTAATTATGATTTACCTAAAGATTTTATTGCGCAAACTCCTTTGAAAGACAGAAGTTCATCAAAACTTATGGTATTGAACCGTGACACACAAACTATTGAACACAAGTTTTTTTCTGATATTATAGATTTGCTTGATGAAAAAGATTGTCTAGTTTTAAATGATACAAAGGTTATCCCTGCAAGATTGCTTGGTGTAAAAGAAGAAACAGGTGCAAACATAGAAGTTTTTTTACTTAAAAGACTCACAGAAGATAATATGTGGGAATGTATGGTAAGACCCGGCAAAAGGGTTAAAGAGGGGACTGTTGTTTCTTTCGGTAACGGAGAATTAAAAGCAATAATCGGTGAAAATGAAGACGATGGTCTTAAAAAAGTTAAATTTGTGTATGAAGGTATTTTTGAAGAGGTGCTTGATAAACTTGGTCAGATGCCTTTGCCTCCGTACATAACCGAAAAGCTTGAAGACAAGGATAGATATCAGACTGTTTATTCAAAAAATCCGGGTTCTGCGGCAGCTCCTACTGCGGGATTACATTTTACAAAAGAACTATTAGAAAAAATCAAAGAAAAAGGAATAAGAATTGCTTATATAACTTTGCATGTAGGTCTTGGAACATTCAGACCAGTAAAGGTAGAGAATATCACTGAACATAAAATGCATTCAGAATTTTATGTGATTGATGAAACTGCTTGTAATATCATAAATGAAACAAAGAAAAATGGTGGCAGAGTAATTTCTGTAGGAACAACATCCACAAGAACACTTGAATCTGCTGCTGATGAAAACGGATATTTAGTTCCTAAAGCTGAAAATACCGATATTTTCATTTATCCTGGATATAAATTTAAAGTTATTGATGGTCTTATAACAAATTTCCATTTGCCTGAATCTACACTACTGATGCTTGTAAGTTCATTGGCAGGCAGGGAAAATATACTTAATGCGTATAAAATTGCAATAGAGGATGATTACAGATTTTTCAGCTTTGGTGATGCAATGTTTATATACTGAGGAGAATGTTATGTTTAAACTTTTAAAAACAGAGGGCACAGCCCGTAGAGGAGAATTTAAAACAGTTCACGGCACAATACAAACACCTGTTTTTCAAAATGTTGGTACTTGTGCTGCCATTAAGGGTGGACTAAATACAATAGATTTAAAGGCAAGCGGTTGTCAGGTGGAGCTTTCAAACACATATCATCTGCATTTGCGCCCCGGTGACAAGGTTATAAAAGACCTTGGCGGTTTGCATAAGTTTATGAACTGGGACAGACCTATCCTTACGGACAGCGGTGGTTTTCAGGTATTTTCACTTGCCAAACTTCGTAACATAACGGAGGAGGGGGTTGAATTTCAATCCCACATAGACGGGTCTAAAATTTTTATGGGCCCTGAAGAAAGTATGCAGATTCAAAGCAACCTTGCTTCCACAATTGCTATGGCTTTTGACGAATGTGTGGAAAACCCTGCACCAAGGGATTATGTTCAGGCATCAAGCGAGCGTACAATCCGTTGGCTTGAAAGATGTCAAAAAGAGATGAAAAGACTTAACTCTCTTGATGGTACAATTAACAAAAACCAGATGTTGTTTGGCATAAATCAGGGTGGAACTTATAAGGATATCAGAATTGAAAATATGAAAACT
>JAZROD010000021.1:0-13146 GCA_045648505.1 Clostridia bacterium
TGTTAAAAACCTCCATGATATATTTTTAGTAATGCGGTCGCCAAACCATTTACTATTATATCATAGAGGTTTTTCTTATGCTAAAGCTTTTTTCTTCCCCCAGTAGAACTGGGGGTTTATTTCCACGCCTAAAGGCACCAAAAAAATAAATGTGCATATATTTGCACATTTATGTTCGCTCTTCCTTATCAAAATACTGAATTATTCCAAGATATATGGAAAATGCTATTTTTTGTTGATATTCTTTAGTCTTAAGTTTTGCCGCTTCTTCAGGGTTGGACAAAAATCCGCATTCCACCAGTACCGCAGGTACTTTCAGGTCTGAAAAAAGCATTTTTGATTTATCTATTTCCATTGGAAGTCTGAGATTTTCATTATCTGCATTGTCTTTTATTGAATTTTGTATCACAAGGGCACAGGTTTTGCTTAAATGGGATTTTTTATCATAAAAAACCTGTGCACCTTTGTATTTACTTTCTGTAAAATAGTTCTGATGTATGCTTATAAACAAATCTGCCCCCGACTTATTTACTTTTTCTTTTCTTGTGGTAAGGTCGCTTTTCTTTTTTTCATTGACTGAAGCCTTTTCTTCTTTATGAAGAGATTGGTCGGTGCTTCTTGTCATTATAACCTTTGCTCCGCTTTGAGTTAAATAGCTTTCAAGGTATTTTGCTATATTAAGATTGATTTCTTTTTCGCTTATTCCCTCTTTTGATACTGCACCGCCATCAATACCACCATGCCCTGCATCAATTATTATGGTTTTATCGCAAACCGGGAATCTTGCAAGCACATCTTTTGTTATTGCTCTGCCCCCTGCCACACAAATTACACACAAACAGCTTACCGACAGTAAAAACAAAACAAGCTTTTTCTTACTGATATGTATTACCAAGCTTTATCGCCTCCACCTTTCTCTCAATTTCTTCAAGTTTTTTCATTATGGATGAAAGAATCTCAAACTCACTTTTGTTTTCAAGAAGCTTTATTATTTCATCATACTTTTTCTCTGTGCTCAATTCTTCCTTCATTGGTTCAGGTTCTTTTATTTCTTCTTTTTTTATGGGTTCGCTCATAACAAGAGGTCTGTATATTCCTCTTGGTGTAAGACTTGCATAGGTTTTGGTTTTATATGTATCGCTTATAATTGTTACAAGCTCATATCTTGCAAGGCTTCCGAAATAGGCATATTTAGGTCTTGAAAACCTTTCTTCCTTTACACTTTTTAAAATTCTTCCCTGATATTCAAAAAGCACTGCCGTTTCTCTTCTGTAACACACAACAACAGGCTTAACTTCTTCAGGAAGGTCTGAAATTATTTCCTCACCGCAATAAACTGTTGTTCCTTTATCTTCTTTAGCTGAAACAACGAAATTTTCCTCCATAGAAAAATCCCCGTCCGCAAACATAAGTCTGCCATTGCAAATTTCTTTAAAACCGCTCCATTTTTTCGACTTCCAGTCATACTTTTTAAAACCGATTTCTTCTTTATTATATATAACATATAAATTATCATCATAGTCCTTAAAAAGAAACAACTTTGAATCAAGGTCAAAGGTATCCACAACAAAAGGATTGATTTCACTGTTTATAATATGGTGAATTAAAAGATATCTGTCTTCGTGCTTTATAACATAGACTGCATTTATCCATCCGTTTACATATTCACAACAAAAGCTTTTTTCATATCCATCTTCCCTTCTGGATTCAAGCAGACATTTTTCATTAACCTTTTCTCCGCTAAGGCTCAACAGATAAATTCCGTTACTGTTGTTCTGACAAACAATAAAGCAATTGCCCTTATCGTCTGCACAAACATCAAAATCATCATACGCCGTTTCAAAAATATTTTCTCCGTTTCTCCTTATGTGCCCTTCTTTATAATCTATAACCGTATTTTCAAAAATATATTTCATACAAAGCCTCCCCTTGTTTCATCTGTAAATATATATTCACAATTTTCATTTTAATACATATTATGTTAGTGGTAACAAGCCAGAAATGGCTCAGGCTCACCCCACGGGCATACCACAGAAACTGTGGGAGAAAGGTCATATATATATGGGTAAAGAATTTACTGCGGGCAACACTTCCGCACCAAACAACTGCATAAGAGAAGCTGTTTGTATTCATACCGACAAAGTTTACGACTCCTGCCGTGACAAAGAATGCATTGAAGATTTAAGAGTTTATTTCCCAATCTGCAATCAGTCGCTTATAGACAGTGCAATGAATGTTAAGTTAAGCGGTGTTGAAATTCTCTGGGTTCAGACAGATGTTGAGCCTCTTTCTTTCAATCAGGGCTACTACACAGTAGACATCAGATTCTTCTTTAAAGTTTCTGTGGATGTTTACTGCGATATGTTAAGACCAAAGAGAATTGAAGGTTTAGCCGTTTACGACAAGAAAGTTGTTCTCTTCGGCTCTGAAGGTAAAGCAAGAATTTTCCAGTCACTTTATCAGTATCAGACAGCAGATCAGCAGCTTGCAGTTAAGAACAATCTTCCTAAAGCCGTTGTTGAGGTTGTGGACCCTGTTCCGCTTAATGCTAAAATCATCGAAAAGTGCCAGAACAATTGTTGCGACCTTTTTGATATCTCTTCAACACCTGACTTTATCTGCAACTGCTTCGAAGATGTTTTCGCTGCACAGGACACAGAAAAACGCATTTATATTACTATCGGTCTTTTCTCTATTATCAAGCTTGAAAGAAGTGTTCAGCTTCTTATCCCTGTTTATGATTTCTGTGTTCCTTCAAAAGAATGTGTTTCTTCAACATCTGAAAATCCTTGTGAAATCTTTGATTCGCTTGATTTCCCTGTTGATGAATTCTATCCCCCTGTCAATAACACAGGCAATTCCGGTTGTGGCTGTAACTGAAAATAAATCCACCTTATGAAAAGTGTCCTTAGGGACACTTTCTTTATTATAAAGTAAAATATGCTAACCAGATTGGTTAGCATATTTTAGTGATATTCTCGTATTTACTCGAACGATATTTTTGCTATGCAAAAACGATATTACTTCGTAGCGATATGATATAAGAACCTCACGAAATATAACGAAATCAAAGATTTCTATATTTCGGAGAACCTTGATACTCGCAAGCTCGTATTTGATTAACTCCCGAAGGGAATATCGTTGTGCAAAGCACAATATCGCATCGCAGATATATCGCTGATTTTGTCAGAAATCAATATCGTTGCCGAGTGTCCTTAAGAACACTCGGCTTAGGGTGGATTTATTTTTGTTGACTATTTTATAAAACAATGTTATACTGTAGTTTAGAGAAATAAGTATAATGTAACAGAGGTAATAAAAATGAAATTAAACCTTAAAAAGCTTATAAAACTTAAACAAAAAAAGAAAACTTCCGCAAACACAGAACTGGCGGTTCTGGACAAGAACGCTTCTTTCGCTGTTAAAGAAGCCTATAAATCTTTAAGAACCAACCTTATGTTCTCAATGGGAACTCCTAACGGAAAGGCTAAAACTTTATCTGTTGTAAGCTCTGCCCCAAGTGAAGGCAAAACAACAACAACAATAAACATTGCCATTTCTTTTGCTGAAACAAACTGTAAAGTTTTACTTGTGGATTGCGATTTAAGAAAACCAAAGCTCCATAAATATATGAAGCTTAAAAATACAGATGGTATGTCTAACATTTTAGGCGGTTTTTCTAATGCTAAAGATTGCATTTTCAAATCTTCTTTTGGATTTGACTGCATTTTTGCAGGAAGAATTCCACCTAACCCTGCGGAGCTTCTTTCTTCAGATAAGTTCACTGAAACTTTTGATGCTCTCAAAGATGAATATGATTACATATTTATTGACTGCCCTCCTGTTAATGTGGTTTCTGATGCTCTTACAGTTTCTTCATATACTGACGGCGTACTTTATGTTGTCAACCCTGAAATCATTTTAACTTCAGATGTTGAAGAAGGTATTGCAAAGCTTGAATTTATCAACGCCAAAATCTTCGGTTTTGTTGCAAATGCAATCGATCAGCCTCAAAAACGCAAATATGTTGGCAAATATAAATCAAAATACGGATATTACTATCGCAGTGCTGCTTACAAAGCATACGAATATAAAGAGGACGAAAAAAATGATTGATTTTCATTCACACATTCTTCCGGGAATAGATGATGGTTCAAAAAGCCCCGAAATGTCAATGGAAATTATAAAAACAGGACTTAACGAGGGTGTAAATAAATTTATATTTACACCCCATTTTTACGATTATCGTCAGTCCTATGAAGATTTTATAATTTCCCGTAAAAAAGCTTTTATAAATCTTAAAAATTACTGCGAGGAAAACAACGAAGCTATGCCCGAATTTTTAATGGGTGCAGAGGTTGCTCTTTCGGAAAATACTCCTTTTTCCGACAATTTAGACAAGCTTTGCATTGAAGGCACAGAGCTTTTGCTTCTTGAAATTCCATATAACCCCTTTTCAAACTGGGTTCCTCAAGCCATCTACACCATTATGTATGAAAAAGGGGTTACACCTGTTATCGCCCATCTTGACAGATACGTTGACAGTCGCGGACACAAGAAGGTTATTGAAGATATTATTAAAATGGATATTCCTATCCAGATAAATGCTTCTGCATTTTTAAACAGAAGAACACGTAAGTTTGTGAAAAAGCTTATTGAAAACGGCAATACGGTTGTTATGGGTTCTGATGTCCACAATCTCACCACTCGCCCATACGAAATAAGCAAGGCAAAGGACCTTGCATCAAAGAAATTTAAAACTGATGTGTGGTCTATGCTGGAAAACAACAGCGAAGATATTATACAGATATACAAAAAAGATTGAATTTAAAATTCAATCTTTTTTATATGCAAAGAATTCAGAAAGCTCTTTATATTTCTTATATATCTTGTGGTATTTTTCGGTGTTTTCTTTGTCTGGCTTATATGAAACATCTGAAAGCTTTTTCATTTTTGAAGATGCTTCCTGAAGGGTTTTATATCCTTTATGATTTACCGCACCTAAAACTGCACTGCCGTATGCACACGCCTGACTTGTGCCTGAAAGATATATCTCTCTGCCTATAACATCTGCGTAAATCTGCATAAGCAGTTCGTCCTTTTCTGCTATGCCCCCTGCGGCATAAAGGTTGTTGATTTTAATACCGTTATTTTCATATATTTCAATAATTCTTCTTGTGCCGAAGGCAGTAGCCTCAATTAGCGCTCTGTAAATTTCTTCAGGCTTGGTATAAATGGTAAGTCCTGCTATCATTCCTTTAAGAGTTCCGTCTACATAAGGCGTTCTGTTTCCGTTCCACCAGTCAAGTGCAATTAAACCGTTTGCTCCCGCATTCAGTTTTTTAGCCTTTTCTCTCAATAGCTTGTGAATGCTTATTCCCAGATCTTCTGCCTCATCAAAGTATGCCTTTGGCACACAATTATTAACAAACCAGTCAAAACTGTCGCCTACGCACGCCTGACCTGCTTCATAAGCATACAATCCGTCTGCAATTCCGTCTTTTACATATCCTGAAATTCCGGGAACATTTATTGCTTTATCACCTAAAAGAATGTGACAGGTTGATGTGCCTATTATCATTAACAAATCGCCCGTATATGTCACTCCAAGTGCAGGAAGTGCCGCATGGGCATCTATAAATGCAGGCATAACAGGTGTTCCTTCTTTTAGACCTGTTAATTTTTCCGCTTCCTTTGTTATAAAGCCTGCGGTTTCAGAAAGCTTTATAACATTTTCAGAAACCTTGTCACCTATTATATTTTCCATTCTTGCATCAAGTTTTTTGAAAAATTCTTTATCAGGATACCCATCCTTTTCATCCCACATTCCTTTAAAACCTGTGGTACATACACTGTGTGTTTCCTTTCCTGTTAACTGCCACACTATCCAGTCCCCTGCTTCAACAAATCTGAATGTTTTGTTGTAAACATCACAGTCTTCTCTTAAAATCTGCAGAATTTTGGGGAACATCCACTCACAGGAAATTGTTCCGCCATATTTTTCAAGCCACTTTGCATTTGTTTCTTTTGCAAGGGCATTTATTTCGTCAGCCTCTTTTTGTGCACCGTGGTGTTTCCATAGTTTTACATAAGAATGGGGTCTGTTTTTAAATTCTTCCAGAAAACAAAGTGGTGTTCCATTTTCTGTTACCGGAAGAATTGTTGACGCCGTAAAATCTACACCTACACCTATTATATCCTGTGGGTCAACCCCTGATTTTTCAATACTGTCTTTTATAATCGTATATAAAACATCAAGATAGTCCTTAGGATGCTGAAGAGCATAATCTGCAGGCAATGGTTCACCGTTTATGAATTTGTCAGATATAACCTTGTGTTCATATTCGCAAACAGAGGTTGCCACCTCCTGTTTTGTTTCTATGTCAACTATAACTGCTCTGCCTGATAATGTGCCAAAATCTATTCCCATAGAATATTTGCTCATAATAAGCCTCCTTAATAAATTTCAATGCCACTACTTGTATTATATCAGTTAGAATAAAACTTTTCAACCTGTATATTTGGTCCGTTTGCCAGGGAATAGGAAAAATGCTTCAGAATGAGCCAAACGAACACGAAGTGGTTACCCGAAGGCGTATGTGTATACGCCGAGAGGTGAGTTTGGTTCATAACAAAAAGGCTTTAAATCAAAGAAAACTCTCACAATGTGAGAGTTTTCTTCGTTTTGCTATTTTTTATTGATTGCAGTTATTAAATATGTTTATTTACTGCCTTTTTGTGTTCTGGAGTATTTTAACATTCCCAATTTTTAACCTTCAGGGAAAAAGAAGTTCATCAAAAATTCATAAGTAGCATCGTCAACTTTTCTGATTACTTTTGTTATGAAATCGTTTTGTTCTTCTTCTGGCAAAGCATCTAAAAGTGCCTGTGCTTCGTTCTTTTTCTCTTTATATGTTGTTGTTAAATAAGTGTTTGTAAGTAATGTGCTGCTTGCTTTTGTAAGAGCATCCTTTGCACAAAGTACAACGATATCAACAATAGGCTGTTCATTTTCTGTAAACTCAATTTTACCCATAGAGTTTATAACACTGTTAAGGCTTGATACCATTTCTCCATTTTCAGATTCGTAGTCCACGCCTGAACCGCCACCTGATCCTGAGCCACCGCTAGAGCTTGGTCTTGAGCCACCACCTGAACCCGTGCTACCGCCACCAGAACTTGTTGGTTTCTTTTCCTCTTCAGGTTTTTCTTCAGGTTCTTCTTCAACAACAAAGCCTGCAGAAACCATAGCCATTTCTGCTCTTGTTATTTTTTCTGTTGCTCTGAAGGTGTCGCCTGCCTCTAAAGACATAAGTCTGTTTGAAAGCACTTTTTCAACATATTCTTTTGCCCAGCTTGAAACATGGTCTTTAATAACCTTTGAATATGGAAGCTTGTAAAGGTTTGCAACTCTTGAGATGATAACACAGGTTTCTTCTCTTGTTAACATATTTTCACCTCTGAAGGTGTCATCTCCGTAACCTGCAATATAGCCTGCTTTTTTTGCAATCTTTACATCTTTATAATACCAGTCTGTTTCTTTAACATCGCTGAAATTTGTTTCAGCTTCTTCTTTGTAGCCGAAAATAAGATTGATAATTTTACAGAATTCAGCTCTTGTAAGACCATCGTTTGGTCTGAAGGTTCCGTCTCCGTCACCAACAAGAACGCCTGCATTAACAAGCTTATAAATAGCCTCAAAGCCTTTGTCTGTTTCTTTAACATCTGTGAATTTAACATTTTCTGCACTTGCAGTTAATGACATAAGCATTAAAACCGCAAGAATAATAGCTGTAATCTTTTTCATATTATACCTCTTTTTTTGCCATCCCCTGCCTTTCGGCAGGGGCTTTCTATTATTATCTGTAGCTTCTTTCAATTGTTATCTTCAATTTGCTGTTGCCGATTTCATATAAGTCTTCAGTTACTTTAAATCTGCCAAGTATTTTGGACATAACATTAAATACTGTGTCAACTGTATAGAAATCGTCATAACCATAGCTCTTTCTTATCATTGAATAAAGCAATGGAATTTGTTCTTCAGTAATCTCTCTGTTGAACTTACTTGCAACAAATTTGTCGATAACTGTGTCGAATTTAGAAACAATACCCTTCTGAGCAAGCTTGTTATAAACTGTTTCAGCCTTATCGTCTATATCGATTTTAGCTTCAACCTTGCTCAATGCACTTTCGTACTTATCGAAGAATCTATCCGGAATATCTCCTTCAAAGATTTCAAGAACATCTTTATATGAAGGAAGCACGCCTGATTCACCGTAATCGTTTACAAGTGCTAAAACGCTGTTGAAATATTCTGTAATTTTCTCTGCAAGTTTTGCTTCTACTTTCTTGATTTTTTCATCAGGAAGCTTATCTAAATACCACTTAACAGTATCAATTCTAAGTACTTTTGCATTTCTGAAGATTTCGTAGTAGTCTGTGAATTCTCTGATTGAGTAGCCTGAAAGTGTTTCAGTTGCCAATGACTTATCACCATTTAAGAAGTTTTCAATTGAAAGAATATTGATAAGTTCTTTCAGATATTTGTTTTCTCCGTAAACATTGTCATAAATTCCGCCTAAAATACCGTCGATTTCATCCATTTTGTCTTCTGCTTTACCTTTGAAATCAAGGTATTTGTTAAATACAGGAACTATAAAGTCAGCAACAGGATTGATTTTAACTGTTACACCTGAGTCAACATAAGCAACTCCACCTTCTTTTGCAATAGCAATAGCACTGACAAGCTGCGCTTTAAAGCCATTTAATGCATTTTCATAAATTGGCTTTAATACACTGTCAGGAACAAGACCTGCAAATCTGCCCGGAATGTTCTCATTCATAAAGGTGTCGTAATCATATTTAGCAAGTGCTCTTTCAATAGCTTCTGCAACAAAGAGATTATCGCTGTTAACCTCGAACTGGTTCTTTGTCATAAGCTCGTCAACGAACTTATCAACAAACGCACCCAGTTCTGTTTCTTTTGCATATTCTACAACCTCTTCCATAATTTCAGGATGGTCGTCAAGATAATGTGCAATACGGTCAATTGTATGTTCTCTGAATTCTGCATCTTCAACAAGGTCCTCAATTGCAATGTCAACCATTTCTTCAAAGGCGCTCTCGTCGTTCATAACATAATCAACAATTGTTTCAACAACCTCTGCTTTTGCAGTTTCATCTTCAAATATCATATCAATTGCATCAGGAAGAATAGCTTCTCTGAACTCTGCATTTTCAATGAACTGTTCGTTGATGTAATCTACGATTTTCGCTTTCTTTTCTTCTTCGGCGAACATTTCTTCAATATATCCGTCAATTTCAGAATAGTCTGCAGGTGTTTTGTCAACAATTTTTGATATTGCTTTATCGATATATGTATGTTCATTGCCGTCTACAAAGATTTTGTCGATAGTTTTGTTGAGGTATTCATCTCTCTTTGTGCCTGAAAGAATTTTCTCAACTGCTTTTGAAATATATTCTTCAGCATCTTCGCCTGTTGCAATTTTCTCAATTGCTTCAGCAGTGTACTCTGCTTTAAGCTCTTCATCACCAAGAATTGTGTTAACTGCTTTTTCAACATATACATTTCTGTCTTTTCCTTTTGCAACAGAAACTGCCACATCAGCAATATACTGTATTTTCTTTGTTTCGTCTGCTACGATAACATCAATTGCTCTTCCGATGTATGAATCAAGCTTTGTTTCATCTGATGCAATTTTTTCAATTGCTCTGTCAATGTAACCGCCTGTTTCATTTGGATCTGAAGTAATCTTTTCAACAACATTATTTATATAGTTTTCAAGGTTCTGTCCTACAAGAATTTTATCTGTTGCCTTATCGATATAACTGTCAAGGTCGGAATTTATCGCCTTTTCTGTTACATCATCAACATAACTTGCAAAGTTTGTTAATACTTTATCAACAATTTCTGCCTGATATTCTTCTTTCTTTGAAATTGTGATGTGTTCAGCAGCTTTGTCAATTGTTTCTGCCTTCTTACCAGGTGTGTCTACAACATAATTGATAACATCTGCAAGATGGTCAACCTTATCTTGCTCTGTGATAATATAATCATCAGGAACTACAAGGTATTCTCTGATGAGTTTTTCATACTCATCATCATTTTCTTCAAGATACTTAATAAGTTCTTCTTTAAATTCAACATCGTCAAGGTCAGTAATATAGCTTGTGATTTCTGTCTTGAATTCAGCATCTGTCATATCGCCTACATAAGATGAAACTTCCACCTCAAGTTCTGCAGGTTCAAGATTCAAGATATAATCTTTAATTTCTTCTTTCTTTTCATCGTCTGCCATATCGCTGATGTAGTCCTTGATTTCTTCTTTTTTACCGTCTTTATCGAGCTCGTCGATGTATTTTTTGATTTCTTCCTTAACTTCATCAGCTGAAAGTTCTTCAAAATACTCTTTGATTTTATCTTTCTGTTCGCCGATTTCAAGACCTTTAATATAGTTCTTGATTTCAACTTTAAGCTCTGCTTCGGAAATATTGTTAATGTAATCAATAATCGCATCGCTCAATTCATCTGAATCCATTTCGCCAACATATGAAAGTAATTCTTCTTTAAGTTCTGCTTCTGTCAGGCCTTCAATATAATCTGTGATTTCAGCTTTGATTTCAGCATCAGAAAGACCGTTTACATACTCAAATACTTCAGCTTCAATTTCTTCTTCTGAAAGTCCGTTGATATATTCTTTAACTTCTTCTTTAATCTGTTCATCTGTGAGAGAATCAACATAAATGCCCATAAAGCTTTCAAGCTGGTCTTTTGTCATTTCTCTTACAAAATCTTTTGCAATCTGCTCTGTAAGAAGCTTTTCAATCTGTGGAGCGATAAGCTCTTCAACAGATGCGGTATCACCTTTCTCAAGAGATTTGTTAATGTAATCGTTGATATGTTTAACGAATTCTTCTTTTTCAAGGTCAACCATTTCTGTAAGCATATCTTTAAGAACACTCTTCATTTCTTCTTTACCATCACCTGTAAGAAGAGTATCGATAAGATCTCTGATAAAGCTTTCAGCAGAACCATCGTTCTTTTCAATAAGGTGGTTAAGATATGATGAAATGCTTTCTTTTGCATCAACAGAAAGTTCTTTTTCAACATTTTCATAAATAAATGTTTCAAGTCTTTCTTCACCTATAAGTGAGAACTTCAGGAACTTCGCCTGATTGAGAATGTTCATATTCTCATCAATGACGCCAAGACTTATAAGCTTATTGAACACTTTTTCTTTCTGGTCAATATTGTCATATACGCTGCCTGCAAGATTCTGGTTTGCGAAGATTACATCAAGGATGTTTTCGTAAAGTGGTTCATCGTCTGTGTAAACTGCACCAATTGCAGCACCGTCAATAGCATTGAATGCTGATGAAGAAATGTAAATATCAACAGTTTTTGCAACATTGAACAAATCAAGGCTTTCTGTTATTGGCTGTGTGAAGTCAAATACTACAAAGCCATCCTCTTTTGCTTTATGCCACTTGAATTCGATATTATGTTCATATTCTTCGCCGATGTAAGCATCTGAAACTGAAGCATCTTTCCAGTAACCGTATGCAACTCTGTCTGCAGGAATATCACTTTCTGCAACCGGTGTGTTGTACTGTACTGCGATTTCAGCTTTCTTTTCGCTTTCGAGAGCTTCAGGACCATAATAGAATCTTACATTTATATACCATCTTGGGTAAATGTGAATTGTCTGATATTCATCATTTACTTTGTTGATAATTGTAGCAAAATCGTATTCATTGCCATCTGTACAAGCTTCATCTGTGTACCATCCGCCGAATGTAAACGAGCTGTGAACAGGATCTGTTGGTCTTGCAACCGCTTCACCGTCTTCAACATATACATTCATTGAATCTGTATTGTCATTATAGTAGCCGTGGAACACAACAATATGCTTATCTGTCCACACTGCAACAAGTTTTGCATCTTCCGTGATTGTAACTGTATCACCATCTGCAATAATATTGCCGTTAAGTGCCCATCCGCCGAATGCCATTGCATTTTCTGGATATTTTGCAACAGGAAGAACAGGATACTGACCGTTATATGTTACATTAACAGTAATTTCGCCTGTTTCTGCATCCACATAGTAGTCTGCACCAAGCTCGCTTATGTCAAGCTCTTCACCGCCGTTTACATCAAAGGTAAGCTTGAAGGTTTTTTCTTTCCAGATTGCATAAAGTGTGATTTCCTCTTCTGTTGTGAGGTTTTTAACAATTTCGCCATCTGCAAATTCTGCTTCTGCCATATTCTTATCAGTTGCCCAACCAAGGAAATCAAAGCCTTCTTTTTCAAAAGCATTGATATTAAGAGTTTTTTCAATGTCATAGTAGTGCATTGAATGGCTCATTTCTCCATCTGTTGCGCCGTTACCGTCATAGATAACTTTATATGCTTTTTCTGCCCATACTGCATAAAGTGTTACAACACCGTCTGCTTTATCTGTAAGATTTAATACAGCTTCTGCATCTTCATATACAACAGTTTCGCCTGCAGGGTCTGTATCCCAACCCATGAAGGTGTAACCTGTCTTTTTATATGTGTTTGCATCGAGTTTTTCTGAAATATCGTATGTGTGAGTTGAATCACTCATACCGCCTTCTGTTGCACCGTTGCCGTCATACTTAACAGTATATTTATTTGCAACAAAGTATGGATAAAGGTTAATTGTCTGAACTGATGTTGCCTGGATAATTGTTGCAAAGTCATAAGCTTTGCCGTTTTCTTCATCAAGACTCCAGTAAGCAAATGTGTAACCTTTCTTAGTTGGTTTTTGAGGCTCTTCGATTGCTGTCTTGTTGATTACAGTTGCTGTATATGCTGTTCCGTCTTCATAGTAGCTATTAAATACTACAGTGTGAACATACTCATCTGTCCAGTCTGCAACAAGTTTTGCATCTTCAGTAAGTTTAACTGTGCTTCCAACCTTGCTTCCGTCAAGTAACCAACCTGCAAAATACATTGATTCGTCAACATATTCAGGTGTTGGAAGTGTTGGATAAGCTTTGTCGTATGTTACATCAACAGTAACTTTTCCCTTATCGAGATAATATCCCAAAGCTTCAAGTTCAGGTGTAAGTGTAAGCTCTTTACCGCCATTTACATCAAAA
>JAZROD010000022.1:0-5294 GCA_045648505.1 Clostridia bacterium
TTCATTTATTGTGCAATTAAGTTTATATTCTTCATTATAATAATTAATTGCATTATTAATTAAATCATCAGTTATATTTTCATTTTCTTTGAATTCTTTTTCTGATATGATTTTTTTATTAATTTTATCATATATATATACTTCTGGAGAGTCAGTTGTGCTTTCTTTACTGCATAAGTCACGATGTATTCTATTTACTGCGATTACGATATATTTATCCGATTCATAATTAGAGAAATATGTTGTTGTGATGTTTCTATATTTATAGATATTGGATTGTTTTTGCCAATAGTATAAGATACACCTATTTCGCAAATGTCGCTTAATTTGTTATAAACGACATTTTTAGCAACATATCTTGCATAGTAAGCCGCACTTCTGTCTACTTTAGTAGGGTCTTTTCCTGAAAAAGCACCGCCACCGTGTCTTGCATAACCGCCGTATGTGTCAACAATGATTTTTCTTCCTGTTAAACCTGTGTCGCCCATAGGTCCGCCGATAACGAATCTGCCTGTTGGGTTAACATAGATTTTTGTATTTTCATCCATAAGATTTGCAGGAACGATTGGCTTGATAACATATTCAATCATATCTTTTCTGATTGTTTCAAGGTCTGCTTCTTCACCGTGCTGTGTTGAAACAACAACAGCTTCAACTCTTACAGGTGTATCACCATCATACTCAACGGTAACCTGAGTTTTTCCGTCAGGTCTTAAATAATCAACAACGCCTGTTTTTCTTACTTCTGTAAGTTTTTTAGCCATTTTATGTGCAAGCATAATAGGAAGTGGCATAAGTTCTTCTGTTTCGTCACAAGCATAACCAAACATCATACCCTGGTCACCTGCACCTGTTTCAAACTTATCTTCCTTTTCGCCGTCTTTTGCTTCCTTGGCTTTATCAACGCCAAGTGCAATATCTGCAGACTGTTCGTCAATCTGAGTTAAAACACCGCAAGTTGAAGCATCAAAGCCAAACTTTGCTCTGTTATAACCGATTTCGTTAACAGTATCTCTTGCAATTTTAGGGATGTCCACATAACAATCTGTTGTAATTTCACCCATAACAACAATTGTTCCTGTTGTAACAAATGTTTCGCAAGCTACTCTTGCTTTAGGGTCCTTTGAATATATTGCATCAAGAACAGAATCTGAAATAAGGTCACAGATTTTATCAGGATGTCCTTCTGTAACTGATTCAGATGTGAATAATTTTCTGCCCATGGTAATTACCTCCTGTGTTTTTTTCATTTGGTATTATTCTACCATAAGCCGACACTTTTTGCAACTACTATTTTTCAGTTATTTTTACGGCAAGCACCGTCATATCATCTGTGTGTGTACTTTGCAATTTCATAGCTTTATTCAACAGAATATCTGAAATTTCCTTTGCAGATTCTTCATTTATATTTTTAAGCACTTCCCTTATCCAACTGTCATCTCTTATAACTTCCGTAACACCATCTGATGCAATTACAATCACATCGCCTTTTGAGAACCTCATTTTGCTTTTTGCAGGCTCCGAAACTCCCACAATCCCCGTGGGCAGACTTGATGACCTTAAACACACAACCTTCTTACCTTTTTTGATATACGAACCCACACTCCCCGTTTTTACGAACTCTCCGTAGCCTGTGTAAAGGTCAAATATAAGCATATCTATGGTTGCAAAATTCTCATCATAGGATTTTAATATCAAAACAGAGTTTATAAGCTTCACTGCAGTTTCCTTGTCAATTCCTGCAACAAGCATACCTTCAAGAAGCTTTACTGTTTCATTACTTTCTTTTGCGGCTTCGTTTCCGCTTCCCATTCCGTCACTGAGTGCTACTATTACTTTTCCGTCACCCGGTCTTATTATGGCATAGCTGTCACCCCATTCTTTTTCACCTTTTTGTCTTGTCCTTGAAACTCCCACCTCTGCTTCAAACCATTCTCTTTCTTTTAGCACTATACTACACTTTCCTGATGTGCAATTTCTGTTTTCAGCATAAAATCTTCTTTTAAGAATTTTCTCCGCTGCAGGTGCAATAACAAAATGACAGGTACTGTCCTTTTTACAATCTGCAACTGTTATATTTATCTGATACCTTTCTTCTTTTTCCTTAACGACTGTGATATCCGCCACTCTCACTCCAAGATTATCTAAAAACTCAACCATTCTCTCTTCTGCTTCAAGTTCAAAGCTATATCCGTTTTCTATTTCTTCTGCAATACCTTCAACCACTCTGGAAACATCGCAAAGTTGTTGATTTATAAGCTTTTTGCTTTCAAGAATTTTATTTTCCCATACCGTATTTACACGATAAAGTTCATAAACCTTATTGGTTTCAAGTACAAGAGCAGATGGATTGTAGCATACATTTTTAAACGCCGGCGGAACATCATATTGCTCACTCCAACCCCTTATTTTTGTTGCTCTTAACAAATCTGAAACCACTTTATATGTATCTTTATAGTCATCAACCCAGCACTTTTTACTGTTTCTGCAATTTCTGCACACTCGTTGAGCCACATTTTCTATAAGCATTTTTTCTTCTTTTTCCTGACTCATTTCAGTTCTTTTATTGTTTTTGGTAATAACACCCGCCATTTTCTCAAAAACGCAAGAGAGTCTTTTCATTCTTTCACCCGCCTCCTTTTTCACCATTTCCACTCTTCTGGCTTCTTTTATCTTCGCAGAAGGAAGAAGCATCAGTATATTTCTTTTTATTTTCTTCAGTTTTGCTGCAGGGGTGAGAAAAATCGCAATCGCACCTATCATAACTTCAAAAATGTTAACAAGAATAAAGGAAGAATTATTGGCATAAAAAGTAAAAAAAGCATTTGCCAGAATAAAAGAAGCAACCGCCCCTGTTTTTCCATATTTTGCACCAAAGGAAGCAAAAACAGATGCCACCGAATATGAACCTATGCAATAGAGCATTTCAGGATTTGCAATCCCCATAACACTTCCCAGCAAAATACCCGCAGTTGCACAAATACCTGTGTTAAACTCAAGCGCCGTAAAAATAATTATTATATCCGCAATAATTCCCGCAAGGGTTATATCATACACAAGCTTAATATCCGACACGGAAGCAAGGGTAACAAGAGTTACACAAGAGAGAGCAATAAGTTCTTTTTTCGTCATGGTTCTTCTTATTTTTTCGGTTTCAAAATAAGAAAAGAAAGCTATGTAATACTCTGCAAGAAAATATGCACATATAAATTCAAGAGAAAGTACAATAAAATCATAAATACTTGTCCCTGCAAAAGCAAAATAAATAATGCACCCCAGGAAAGCACTTGTAAATATTGCCAGATTTTTCTTTTTGTGGTCTCTGAATTTTTCTGCAAAAAAGCTGATTATTCCCATAAAAAAGTACATTAAAAGATATTTAAGTCCCCACATTTCTTTGCCTGATAATGAAACCCCAAGCATTGGCAACAAGCACGCCATAGGCGAATAATTTTTAAGTATGTATGCAACTATACATGCCATACCAAATGGCGACATATTATAAAAGAGAAATGCCCGTCCCGACAGCACTCCTACAGTCATTGTAATAATATCATTTATTCTGATATATCCTGTTATTGTTTCTCTGATATCTTTAATTTTTTCTTTCGCTATCTTATACATTTCACCTACTTCCTTTCGGTAAAATTATACATTTTCTGTTTTGAAAATTTTGTCATATTCACCATATTTATCAGCTTTTTATATGCCAAAGAATTATATATCCCGTCATTTCCCGTCTGTAAATCAATTCTTATTGCAATATAGACTAAAATATGCTATTATTAACTAAAGGAGGTATGTGTTATGAACACAGCAGCATCAATATGGTTGATAATAACAGTGCTTGCCCTTATTACTGAAGGCTGCACTGCAGGACTAACAACCATCTGGTTTGCAATAGGCGGAGCGGCAAGCTTTATTCTTGCAATTTTTAATGTGAACACCTATATTCAGATTGCCGTATTTTTCATTGTATCTGTGCTTCTTCTTATATTCACAAGACCTTTAATTTCAAAAACACTTGTTAAAGAAAAAGAAAAGACAAATGCAGATAAAATAATAGGTCAGAAAGCATTGGTTATCGAAGAAATAAACGAGCTTAAAGGAATAGGACAGATTAAAATTTCAGGTAGTGTATGGTCCGCAAAAGCAGATGAAATCATACAAAAGGACGAAACGGTTATAATAGAAAACATCAAAGGTGTTCACGTGGTAGTTAAAAAGGAGGAAAACTAAATGTTAGAAGGTATTTTATTTTTCATAGTTATTGTAATGATTTTGATAATCGCAAACATCAAAATTGTTCCACAGGCAAATTCTTATGTTATTGAAAGACTTGGTGCATACCACGCATCATGGGATGTGGGTCTTCACATTAAAATTCCTTTCATCGAAAGAATTGCAAAAAGAGTTTCATTAAAAGAACAGGTTGTTGACTTCCCACCTCAGCCTGTTATTACAAAAGATAATGTTACAATGCAGATTGATACTGTTGTTTACTATCAGATAACAGACCCAAAAATGTTCACATACGGTGTTGAACATCCAATGTCTGCCATCGAAAACTTAACTGCAACAACTTTAAGAAATATTATCGGTGACCTTGAGCTTGACCAGACTCTTACATCAAGAGAACTTGTAAACACAAAAATGCGTTCAATTCTTGACGAAGCAACTGATCCTTGGGGAATTAAAATCAACCGTGTTGAACTTAAAAACATTCTCCCACCAAAAGAGATAAGAGATGCCATGGAAAAGCAGATGAAGGCAGAGCGTGAAAGAAGAGAATCTATCCTTAAAGCAGAGGGTGAAAAGAAATCTGCAATCTTAATTGCAGAAGGTGAAAAAGAATCTATGATTCTTGCGGCAGAAGCTCACAAGCAGTCTGCAATCAAAAAAGCAGAAGGTGAAGCAGAAGCTATCCTTAAAATCCAGAATGCTACTGCAGAAGGTTTAAGAATGTTAAACGAAGCAAACCCAACAAGTCAGGTTATTGCAATCAAGAGCCTTGAAGCTTTAAAAGAAATGGCAGACGGTCAGGCAACAAAGATTATTATTCCATCAGAACTTCAGGGTCTTGCAGGACTTGCAACTTCACTTAAAGAATTCATTAAAGACTGATTTAATATAAAAAAGGAACTGTTTTTAAACTGAAGTGATATAATGATGGTAGACACAAAAAAAGTGTCTGCCATCATTTTTTATGCTATACTAAGGAAAAGGAGATGAAATATATGGGACGACCAAAAGGTGGAACAAATGTGAGTCATAGTAAAGAGGAAAAATTAGGA
>JAZROD010000023.1:0-8426 GCA_045648505.1 Clostridia bacterium
CGTGCGGTTAATGATATTAAATTCCTTACAGTTGAAGAACAGGAAACTTTTTTAGAAACTGCAAGAAGGTCACACAACTATAACCAATACGCCTTAATTTTAGAAACCGGGCTAAGAACCGGGGAACTAATAGGCTTGACATGGGACTCGGTGAATTTTGAGAAGCGTACAATAACTATTAATAAGACTTTGGAATATAGGCATAAACAAGGTTATTGGAGAGCTGGTCCACCAAAAACACCATCAAGTTATAGAACGATACCTCTTACCAATCGTGCTTACGAGATTCTACAAAGTGTATATGCTACAAAGGATACCCGCAAGCAATCGCCCGCATTGAATCAAGTTCTGGAGTTTATGGATAGGCGTACAGGAGAAAAGGCTTCTCTTATAATGAAAGACCTTGTGTTTATAAATTGGCGAACCGGCGAACCTGCTAAAAATAGTTCTTATGACACCCATTTGTATAAGCTTTGTGATGAAGCTACAATTAAACGTTTTTGTATGCATGCCTTGAGACATACATATGCTACGCGAGCTATCGAAAAAGGAATGCAACCTAAAGTGTTGCAAAAACTTCTTGGACATAACTCACTTCAAACAACAATGGATAGATACGTACACGTTACTGATGATTCATTGAGAAAAGGTGTGCAGCAATTTGAGAAAAATAATCAAGATCAAAATGGTGTCAAATTGGTGTCAGACCAATAATGGAAAACACCGAAAAACCTTGATATATAAGGATTTTTTAAAGGAGAATGATGATATATGAAACTTGGTATAGTAGGTTTACCTAATGTTGGTAAAAGTACATTATTTAATGCAATAACAAAGGCAGGTGCACAATCTGCTAACTATCCTTTCTGCACAATTGAACCAAATGTTGGTGTTGTTGATGTTCCTGACAAACGACTTGATGTTCTTGCAGAAATGTATAACAGTGCAAAAGTTACTCCTGCAGCAATTGAATTTGTTGACATTGCAGGTCTTGTAAAAGGCGCAAGCAAAGGTGAAGGTCTTGGCAACAAGTTCTTATCACACATCAGAGAAGTTGATGCAATCATCCATGTTGTCCGTTGTTTTGAAGACGGCAACATCATTCACGTTGAAGGCAGTGTTGATGCTATGCGTGATGTTGAAACAATCAACCTTGAGCTTATGATGGCAGATATTGAAGTTATTGACAAAAGACTTGAAAAAGCAAAGAAAATGTCTAAATCAGGCGAGAAAAAATATCTTGCAGAAATTGCACTTTTAGAAAGAATCAAATCAAGCCTTGAAACTTTCAACTGTGTTCGCACAATGGAATTTGACGAAGATGAAGCTGCTATGGTTAAAGAATTCTGTCTTCTTACAAGCAAGCCTGTAATTTATGCGGCAAATGTTTCTGAAGAAGATTTTGTTAACGGAATCGAAAACAATCAGTTGGTTGCAGCTCTTAAAACTATTGCAGATAAAGAAGGAAGCGAAGTTCTTCCTATCTCTGCAAAAATAGAAGAAGATATTTCAACACTTGAAGGTGAAGAAAAACAGATGTTCCTTGAAGAGCTTAATCTTACACAGTCAGGTCTTGACAGACTTATTTCAAAAAGCTATGAGCTTTTAGGTTTAATAAGCTACTTAACTTCAGGTCCTGATGAAACAAGAGCATGGACAATTAAAAAAGGTACAAAAGCTCCTCAGGCGGCAGGTAAAATCCATACCGACTTTGAAAGAGGCTTCATCAGAGCAGAAGTTATTGCCTATGACGATTTAATGGCTAACGGCACAATGCTTGCAGCTAAAGAAAAAGGTCTTGTTCGTTCAGAAGGTAAAGAATATGTTGTTAAAGACGGCGATATTATTCTTTTCAGATTTAATGTTTAAATAATTTTAACCTTTCTTGCAAATAATAATCTTATTATTTACAGGAAAGGTTGTTTTTTTATGTTCAGAGGTAAAATTGTTATAGTAGGTTCAGGTGCAGTTGGTTCAACAACGGCATATACCATTATGCTTGGCGGTCTTTTTTCGGAAATTGTTATAATTGACCAGAATAATGCAAAAGCCGAAGGTGACGCCCTTGATATTTCACACGGTGTGGCACACACAAAACCCG
Organism: Clostridia bacterium; assembly: GCA_045648505.1. Lineage (GTDB taxonomy): Bacteria > Bacillota > Clostridia > RGIG6154 > RGIG6154 > RGIG8700. Next base: position 2,102 of record JAZROD010000023.1, read on the forward strand.
TTTCTGTCTATGCAGGTGATTACAGTGACTGCAAAGACTGTGACATTGTGGTTATAACCGCAGGTGCAAGTCAATCTCCCGGTGAAACAAGAACAGATTTATTAAAAAGAAATGCAACTATCACAAAAAGCATTACCGAAAATGTTATGAAATATGCACCAAGCGATGTTATATTGTTAACAGTCACAAACCCTGTTGATATTTTAACCTATGTAACATATAAAGTTTCAGGTCTTCCCCAAAATCAGGTGCTTGGTTCGGGAACAGTGCTTGACACCTCAAGGCTCAAATATCTTATAAGTAAAAAAACAGGAATAGATGCTAGAAATTGCCATACCTATATTATAGGAGAACACGGTGACAGCGAGGTTGCCGCCTGGAGTGTTACAAACATTGGCGGTATGTCCATGAAAGAGTTTTGCAACTTCACAGGCAGATGTAATTTAAATGACCTTGACAATATGTATAACAAAGCAAAAAATGCCGCTTATGAAATAATAGAACGAAAAGGCTCAACCTACTACGGAATTGCCGTTGCGGTGGACAGAATTGTTGAATGTATCGCAGGCGATGAAAATTCAATCTTAACTGTCTCAAGTGTATTTGACGGACAGTACGGAATAAAAGATGTGGCTCTTTCCGTTCCCACCAAAGTTGGCGGAGGCGGAATTGAAAAAATTCTGGAAGTGCCTTTCAGTCAGGAAGAACTAGAGGGGCTTCGCTTAAGTGCAGATAAACTTAAAAGCCTTATAAAGACGCTGAATTTCTGATAATAAAAAAATTTTAAAAAAAATAAAAAAAAGTATTGACAAATCAAAAGTCCTTTGCTATAATATACAAGTCGCTGATGATTAACGGGAGCATAGCTCAGCTGGGAGAGCATCTGCCTTACAAGCAGAGGGTCATAGGTTCGAGCCCTATTGTTCCCACCACACGGCCCGGTAGTTCAGTCGGTTAGAACGCCTGCCTGTCACGCAGGAGGTCGAGAGTTCGAGTCTCTTCCGGGTCGCCACTAATCATCAGCGTTTGCCTCTGTAGCTCAGTCGGTAGAGCAAGGGACTGAAAATCCCTGTGTCGGCGGTTCGATTCCACCCGGAGGCACCATATAATATGCGGGAGTGGCTCAGTGGTAGAGCGTCACCTTGCCAAGGTGAACGTCGCGAGTTCGAATCTCGTCTTCCGCTCCATAAATTTACGAAAGACGCTTTAATTAGCGTCTTTTGATAAATTAAATATCCGGTGCCATTGCCAAGTGGTAAGGCCACAGTCTGCAAAACTGTTATTCCCCAGTTCAAATCTGGGTGGCACCTCCAAAAATCCGCACACGAAAGTGTGCGGATTTTTACTTATTACCTATTCACTCTTCACTATTCCCTAAGATTCATTGGTGTACGGATTTTTGGAAAGTAATAAGTAATAGTGAAAAGGGAAGAGGTTAAGGAAGTTTTGCCAATGCAAAGCTTATTTTTATGCAATCTAAACCATTCGCTTTTTTCAATGGTTTGAGAGTTTTTTGCAAAAATTAATTTTGAAACAAAAGGGCAGATGCCAAACAGATTTGAACCAGACTTGAACTGCAGACAAAAGAATAGCGCCTGATTTATTTAAACAATCAGGAGCTATTCTTTTTCGAATTTTATTATATCGCTTACTTCACAATCAAGAACATAACAAAGTGCATCAAGAGTTTTTGTGCTTATTGCTTCACCTTTTTTAATGCGATGTAGAGTGTTAGCAGAGAACCCTTGCTTAAAAATTAGATAATATTCCGTTAATCCTTTTTTATAAAGTGTTTCGTAAAAAGGCTTGTAACTTATCATTTTAACCACCAAATTAATTTTATCATACTTAAAGTATTGACAATACTCAATAAATTGAGTATAATAATTTATGGTTAGTAGCAAAATAATTTTACAAAGGAGAAATAGAGATGGCATTAATCAAATGTCCTGGGTGTGGAAAAGATGTATCCGCAAATGCTGCAGCTTGCCCTAATTGCGGAGAGCCAATAGATACAAGTGTAAAATGTCCCAAATGTGGAAGTAAAAACACAAAGGTCATAAGTGGCGCAAGTAAAGCTGTTTCAGTTGCTTTATGGGGCGCATTTGCAGCAAATAAAGTTATGAGTAAATATGTATGCAATAGTTGTGGACATAAGTTTTAGTAGTAAAGGAAGATTTTTATGTGGGGTATAATAGGATTTGCTTTAATTGGACTTTTTATAGCTGGTCCTGTTGGAGCAATTATAGGAGCGATTATAGGGCTTTCGGTTTCCATGAAAAAATAAGTGGCATCTAAACCATTCGGCTCTGCCAAAAAAAGACATCTTCGGATGTCTTTTTTTAATGCTGTTTGCCTTCGGCAAATGATGTTGGCGTTGCCAATGATGTTCGCTTTGCGAATGATGTGTGCCTTACAGCACATTAAAAAGCAAACATCGCATCATTGCGACCAAAAGGAGCATCATCATTATGCGAAGTATAACATCATGTCGCCATCGGCGATGCATCATCAAACCTGATACTTCAACATTTTCACAACCTCATATATATCATCTTTTGACTCTTTGTCCGAATTTATAAGAGCTGACTCTGCATATTCAATATACCAACTGTTACCCGTGTACTTATTTATTTTCCCTGATGCATCTGCACCGTGTGAAATAAGATATTTCGTCATTGGCACATCAAACTCTTCAACTGCAAAAACAAGTGGAGGGTTCTCCCCTATGTTCAAGTCTGCTCCATTACAATACAGCCATTCAAGCATTTCAAAAATACTGTCTTTTCGCTCTTTCAATTCAGTCCTTAAAACAGAACTGTATTTTTCTCCGCCGTCATATTTATCAAGATAATAAAGCTCCATTAAATTACCAATCAGCGAATTTCCGCACATAATTGCATTTATATCTCCGCCATTAGCTACCGCACCTTTTATCTTCTGAAAAAAATTCAAGCTTCTTTTCATTGCTATCCCTCCTGTAATGGAATTATAGCAATTAAGATGTACCATAAAACGTACAGAACAAAACACAGATAATCTGTAATGAATTATCTGTGTTATTATCAATATGTAAATTTTAATTTTTTGAATAAATCACTGTCACATCAGGGTGAAGCTGGAGAATTGACGCAGGAACCTTTGGTGTTATAGGGCCGAAAAATGCCTTTTTAACTATTTCTTCTTTATTCTTTCCGTTAGCAATAAGAAGAACCTTTTTCGCTCCCATTATTCCTCCCATGCCCATAGTTACAGCCTTCTTTGGAACTTCATCTATTGAATTAAAAAATCTTGCATTTGCCTCTATTGTTGATGCATCAAGATCAACAAGATGAGTTTCTTTAATAAACACTTCATCGGGTTCATTAAAACCTATATGGCCGTCAAGACCTATACCAAGAAGCTGAATATCAATTCCACCTAATTTTTCTATTCTAGCATCATATTCTTTGCATTCTTTTTCAACGTCTTCTGCACAACCGTTTGGAACAAATGTATATTCTTTTCTGATATTGATTTTAGAGAATAGGTTTTCATTCATAAAAAAGCGATAGCTTTGATCGTTTTCACCTGAAAGGCCAACATATTCATCAAGATTTACAGATGTAGCCTTTGAAAAATCAAGCTCTTTATTTTCTGCAAGACACTTATATAATCCAAGAGGACTTGAACCTGTTGCAAGGCCTAAGATGCTTTCAGGCTTTTCTTTAATCTGATTTGCTATTATTTCAGCAGCCTTTCTGCTCAATTCTTCATAATTTTCCACTTCATTATACTTCATTTTATTTCCTTCTTTCTACAATATTATTCTGTGATTTTATAATACACCCTTCAGGGTATACCCCTCTTAATGCATTAAGTGGATAAACCGATGTATTTTTACCGATTACAGTTCCGGGATTTAACACACACCCACAACCTATATCTGCGCCGTCTGCAAGTATTGCTCCTATTTTGCGAAGTCCTGTTTCATATTCTTCCTCTCCGTGAATAACAACTGCTTTACCATCTGTTTTCAGGTTAGAGCAAATTGAGCCTGCGCCCATATGTGCTTTATTGCCAAGAATTGAATCTCCCACATAATTGTAGTGTGGAACCTGAACCTTATTAAGCAGAACACAGTTTTTAAGCTCTGATGAATTACCGATAACGCAGTTTTCACCCGTTATTACATTCCCTCTCAAAAACGCTCCCGGTCTTATTTCTGTTCCGCTTCCTATTATGGCAGGTGCTTCTATTGTTACAGTAGGATAGATTTTTACATTTTCTCCCACAAAAACACCCGGTTGAATTTCATTAAATCCGTCTGTGATTTTATTTATATACTCTTTTATCAAAGGAAGCATTTCCCAGGGATACTCACACTTATCAAACAATTCTTCAAGATAAGGCACATCACATTCAAACAATTCTTTTGTCTTAACTTTTTTAATCAACCTTATGACCTCCGTTAATAATCGCCTGTGCAATCATATCTGCATAACTATGGCATTTTTCTTCGGTTTCACTTTCTATCATTATGCGGACAACAGGTTCTGTTCCGCTTTTTCTTAAAAGGGCTCTTCCCTTACCGTCTATGAGTTTTTCAACTTCTTCAAGGCTCTTTAAAACTTCTTTGTCAGTTAAAGCCATTTCCTTATCTTTGACTCTTATATTTTTTGTGTACTGGGGATAAAGAACCACAGGACTTGCAAGTTCTTCAAGAGAAAGCTTTGAATCACATATTTCTTCTGCAATCATAATGGCAGTTAAAATACCGTCTCCCGTAGTTGCATACTTTTTAATAATTATATGTCCTGACTGCTCACCGCCAAGAGCATATCCTTTATCCTGCATACATTCATATACAAATCTGTCGCCCACATTTGTCTGCTCACACTTAATACCGATTTCGGCAAGGCTTGAAACAAGACCACTGTTAGACATAATTGTTGCAACTACCGTATCGTGATTAAGCATTCCCCTTGATTTAAGACGCTTACCTAAAATATAAAGCATTTTATCTCCGTCTACAATTTCACCGTTTCCGTCAACTGCTATACATCTGTCTGCATCGCCGTCAAAAGCAAAGCCAACATCAAGATGTTGCTCTTTAACAAGTTTGCACAAATTCTCAATATGTGTTGAACCACAGTTTTCGTTAACATTAAGTCCGTCAGGCTCTGCACCTATTACCACAGTTTGTGCACCAAGTGCCGCAAATACTGATTTTGCTATCATCCATGAAGCTCCGTTTGCACAATCAAGACCAATCTTTAAATTTTTATAGGAATGAGAAGCAAGAGAAATAAGATAGCCGAGATATCTGTTTCTTCCTGATGAGTAATCTATTATGCAACCAATTTTATCCTTTGTTGCCAGTGGTAAATCATCACCACTTACACCAAGTGTTTTCAAATCACCATCAATATATGCTTCTATTAAAGCTGTGGTTTTGTCATCAAGCTTTTCGCCATATTTATTTATAACTTTTATACCATTATCATAAAAAGGATTATGTGATGCAGTAATCATAATACCGCAGTCGAATTCTTCCTGTCTTGTTACATAAGATACGCTTGGTGTTGTTGTAACATGAAGCATATAGGCATCTGCACCTGATGCAGTTATTCCTGCAACAAGTGAATATTCAAGCATATAGCTTGATCGACGTGTATCCTTACCAATAACAATTTTAGGTCTGTATCCTGCTTTATTGCAACCAGACAATTCAGATGAATAGTACCAACCTAAAAATCTTGCGACTTTATATGCATGCATTGATGTCAAATCTTTGTTTGCTTCTCCCCTGAAGCCATCAGTCCCAAAATATTTATTTGGAGTGTTTCCAATTATGTCTGATTTGATTGAAATTTTATCGTGAAGAAGTTCATCCGTTGTTATATCAAACAATTCGCATATTTGCAGAACCTTATCAATTTGAGGTAGCGCCTGATTCATTTCCCATTTAGATACAGATTGCCTCGAAACTGAAATCTTTTCAGCCAAGAGCTCTTGAGAAATATTTGCAGAAATTCTAAGCTGAGCAATTTTTTCGCCTATATTCATTTCAAATCCACCCTTCAACAATTAAATGTATTATATATTATATCACAATATTACCATTTTAACCAAACATTATCAACCAACTTATCATTGACATTTTCGCAACCATAAGTTGCGAAATGTTTTAAAACCTAAATAATAAACATAAAAATAATAAAAATTTCACATTTTTATGTAAAATTCTGTTGCAAAAACAGACTAAAAAGCATTAAACTTTTTAGTCTGTATAAATTAATCAAGCTTTAATACACTCATAAAAGCTTCTTGCGGAACTTCAATG